>JAFXFF010000019.1 GCA_017520705.1 Clostridia bacterium
CCTGTCCTTCACCGGCTACTACGACCTAACCTTTGGCGCAACCGGCTGGGTCATAACCGCCATCAAGCAGGACGGCAAGAGCCAGCCCGTGATGTATCTGCAGACCATTGAAATGAAATAACCATCGCTTACACAAGAAAAAACGGTCCCATTCGGATGGGACCGTTTTTATCTTTATTCTCTGCTTATCTGCCGCAGCACTGCTTATACTTCTTGCCGCTGCCGCAGGGGCAGGGGTCGTTGCGGCCGATCTTTTGTGCGGCGGTCTTACGCACCGGCTGTTTCTTGTCGGTGCCGTCGGCGGAGGTACCGGTCTCCTTAGCCACCTGCTTACGCTCCGGTTCCTGCTGAGAGCGCAGCTGCACCGTCAGCACCGCGCGGGCGGTGTCCTCACGGATGGCGGCCACCATCTGCTCGAACATCTCAAAGCCCTCGTTGCGGTACACCACCACAGGGTCGTGCTGACCGATGGCACGCAGATGGATACCGCGGCGGAGTTCGTCCATATTGTCGATGTGATCCATCCAATAGCGGTCCACCGTCTGCAGCAGCATCACGCGCTCGATCTCCCGCATCAAGGCGTCGCCGTACTGGGTCTCCTTGGCGGCGTAGATCTTCATAGCGCGCTCGGTGAGCAGTTCGGTGATCTCGGCGTTCTCCATATCCTCCAGCTTCTGCGGCTCGTAACGGAAATCGTCGTCGGTGCACAGCCAACCGCGGTAGTAGCTGCGCAGGCCGTCCAGATTCCACTTCTCGTGCTCCTCGTCGCCGCAGTACATACCCACATTGTCGGCGATGGACTGCTCCACCATCTTCACCACACTGTCGTGGACGTTGCCGTCCGCCAGCACGGTGTCGCGCTGGCCGTAGATGACCTCGCGCTGCTTATTCATCACGTCGTCGTATTTCAGCACGTCACGGCGGATGCCGAAATTGCGCTCCTCCAGACGGCGCTGGGCGCTCTCCACCGCGCCGGACAGCATCTTTGCCTCAATGGGGGTATCCTCGTCGATGCCCAGCATCTCCATCATGGCGTCCACGCGGGAGCCGCCGAACAGACGCATCAGATCGTCCTCCAGCGACAGATAGAAACGGGTGGCGCCGGGGTCGCCCTGACGACCCGCACGGCCGCGCAACTGGTTGTCGATGCGGCGGGACTCGTGGCGCTCGGTGCCCAGAATGAACAAGCCGCCCGCCTCGCGGACCGCATCCGCCTCGGGACGGATCTGCTCCTTGTATTTGGCGTTTAATTCGCCGAACAGCTTGCGGGCATCGAGGATCTCCTGATCGTCCGTTTCGCCGTAGGCGGTGGACTCGGCAATCAGCTCCTCGGGGATGCCCATACGACGCATCTCCGCCTTGGCGAGAAACTCGGAGTTACCGCCCAGCATAATATCGGTACCACGACCCGCCATATTGGTGGCGATGGTGACGGCACCCAGTTTACCTGCCTGGGCGACGATCTCGGCTTCTTTCTCGTGATACTTAGCGTTCAGTACCTCGTGGGGGATGCCGGTGCGCTTTAAGAGCTTGGACAGCAGCTCGGACTTCTCAATGGAAATGGTGCCCACCAGCACGGGCTGTTTGCGGGCGTGGCACTCCTCGATCTGGCCGATGATGGCGCGGAATTTACCTGCCTCTGTCTTATAAATGACATCGGGGTTGTCCTCGCGGATGACCGGCTTGTTGGTGGGGATCTCCACCACATCCAGACGGTAGATCTGATTAAACTCCATCTCCTCGGTCATAGCCGTACCGGTCATACCCGACAGCTTCTTATACAAACGGAAGAAATTCTGGAAGGTGATGGTGGCCAGGGTCTTGCTCTCCCGCTCCACCTTGACCCCTTCCTTGGCCTCGATGGCCTGATGCAGACCCTCGTTGTAGCGGCGACCGAACATAATGCGGCCGGTGAACTCGTCCACGATCAGCACCTGACCGTCTTTGACCACGTAGTCCACGTCCCGCTGCATGATGCCGCGGGCCTTGATGGCCTGATTGATGTGGTGCAGGAGGGTGACGTTGTCGGAGTCCATCAGGTTCTCCACCTTGAAGTAGGCCTCTGCCTTGGCCACACCCGACTGGGTCAGGGTGGCGGTGCGGGCCTTCTCGTCCACGATGTAGTCCCCGTCGACGGTATCCTGCTCCTCTTTCTCGTTCATTTCCTTGATGCGGAAGACCTTGAGCCGCTTGGCAAACTCGTCCGCCACGTTGTACAGCTCGGTGGACTTGTCGCCCTGACCCGAAATAATCAGGGGGGTACGGGCCTCGTCGATGAGGATGGAGTCCACCTCGTCCACGATGGCGAAGTGATGACCGCGCTGCACCTTGTTCTCCTGATGCACCACCATATTATCGCGCAGATAATCGAAGCCCAGCTCGTTATTGGTGCCGTAGGTGATGTCGGCGGCGTAGGCGGCGCGGCGCTGATCCTTATCCAGATCGTGGCAGATCAGACCCACCGACAGCCCCAGATAACGGTACACCTTGCCCATCCACTCACTATCGCGGCGGGCCAGATAGTCGTTGACGGTGACGATGTGCACACCCTTGCCGCTGAGGGCGTTCAGATAGGCGGGCAGGGTGGCCACCAAGGTCTTACCCTCACCGGTGCGCATCTCGGCGATGCGGCCCTGATGCAGGATGATACCGCCGATGACCTGCACGGGGAAGTGCTTCATCCCCAGCACACGCCAAGAGGCCTCGCGGCAGACGGCGTAAGCGTCGGGCAGGATGTCGTCCAAGGTCTCCCCCGCCGCCAAGCGGTCACGGAGCAGGTTGGTCTGACCCCGCAGGGTGGCCTCGTCCATGGCGGCGTAGGTCTCCTCCAGCGCCAGCACCTTATCGCAGATGGGGCGAATCTTTTTAATTTCCTTTTGGCTGTAATCGCCAAAGAGTTTGGTCAGCAAAGACATCTATCGTCAAACCTTTCTTAAAAAAGTACATACGTGCACAGCTTAAATTTGATTATAACACATTCTTTCGCCGATGGCAACCGCCAAAGGTAAAAATTCCGTGAACAACAAAATCCGCCATCCTATTGACAAGGCTACCGAAAACCAGTATACTGTTTTTCGATATAAGAAAGGGGCGTTGGCTGTGAAACTCATCGGAAAAGGCGGTCTGAGCCGTCATATTGAAATCGCGCTCACCGTGCTGCTGTGCGTGGTGCCCATCCTATTGGTGAGCCTGCCCTTTGGCATCACGTGGATCACCGAGCGTACCCCCGACGACGCATATTACGTCAAATATCTGGTCATCCTCGCCTATTCGGGCGTGATGAGCGAGCTGATCCTGTGGCAGGGCCGCGGCATGATCCGAAACGTCAACCGCGGACTGGCCTTCTCCCTCAGCACGGTGCGCCACCTGCGGGTAGCGGCGGTAGAGGTGCTGGTGCTGGCGGCCTTTTACCTAGCCACCATGTTCTGGATGTCCAAATTCTTTATGGCGTTCCTATTTGTGGTATTCGTACTGGGCGGATGCCTGCTCTTTGTGCTGGCGGAGATCTTCCGTCAGGCCATCGAGTACAAAGAAGAAAACGATATGACCATCTGAGGTGACGTATGGGTATTCGTATTAACTTGGATACGATGATGGCGCGCCGCGGCATCGGCCTGACCGAGCTGGCGGACAAGGTGGGCATCACCCCCGCCAACATGTCCATCCTCAAGAACAATCACGCCCGTGCGGTGCGATTTTCCACCCTGGACGCCATCTGCCGCGTGCTGGAATGCCAACCGGGGGATATTTTAGAGTATACGGAAGAAGAGTGAAAAGAGCCGACCCGTCACGGGTCGGCTCTTTTTTAATCAAATACCGCTTGCAAAGCTCTTCAAAATCAGGTCTGCCCACAAGGCGTCGATATGGCACTGAGAATTCTCCACATAGGTGATCTCCACGGTATCGGTGGAGGTGTAACCCTCGGGGTACAACTCACCGGCAGGATAATAGCTGCTTTCCACCATCTTGCACACCATACCCGCCTCGTTATATTCGCGGGTGGTGGTGTGGCGATAGCCGGAGGAGCCGCTGTTTTCCTCTTTGATCAAACGTCCCTTATCGTCGTAGGTGTACACTCTCTCGCTGGAGCCAGAATTCCGCAGGTATTTCACCAAGCGGCCCTGTGCGTCGTACTCCCAGGTGCTCTTTTCGCCAAAGCGGTTGATCACCTGCACCAGACGACCCTGGGCGTCGTAGGAGAAAGTAGTGGCACTCGTTTTGCCGTTCGGTTCGGTGGCCGTCACCTTGACGATACGGCCCTCGGCATCCTTCTCCGCGGTGTATTCCATCATACCGCCGCTGGCGGACATACCATAACTCCACGCCAACGCATCCTTAGTGTTGTAGGGGTGGAAATTGAAATTGGCGTCGCCGGTATCCGAGACCGACAGCTTCATCATCACGTTGCCGTTGGGGTAGTAGAAATACCTAGTCTGGGTTTCACAACCATTTGAGGAGGTCTGCACCTCGTAGGTGATGCGACCATCCTCATCGTAGGTGTATACGGCGGTTTGCTCTCGATCGGTGCTTTGCTCATCGACGTAATCCGTCTTTTTGGATACACAGTTGCCGTGGGCATCGTAGGCGTAGATATGGGTGTAATTAGGATATTCCTCGCGGATGAGGAGACCCTTTTCATCGTACTCGTAGATGACGTAGCTCTCGCCGTCGCCAAAGCCGGAATTGATCATCTTGACGGTGCGCTCGGCAGGATATTCGAAACGCATATTGCTCTCCTCCACCTCGCCGTCTGTATCCGTGATGGTGCGTACCAGAGTGGCGGGACGCTTTTGCTCGTCAAAGGTGACCTCCATACGCATATCGGAACGGTTTCCTTCATCGTCCTGCTCGTAGCCGGTCATCACCGCACCCGTGTCGGTCCATTCGATGGAGGTGATCACCTCTTCGGTGGAGGTTTGATCGCCCTCTTGATCGGTGGACAGATAGCGATAGCCACCCAACAGCTCCTTGGCGGAGGCGTCGATGGCAACATCGCCGCCGTTCTCGCCGCCGTTCTCGCCACCGGTTTCGCCGCCGGTGGTGTCGGTAGCGCCGCAGGAGCACAGCAGACACAGGGAGAGACACAGAACCAGTAACAAAGACCATGCCTTTTTCATAAAAATCCTCCTTTTTGTTTGAGGTTTTGCTTACACGATCAAAGCTCGCGGGTGGTGAGATACCACACCGAGCGCTCAATGGAGTCCTTGGAATTGCCCCAGTCGTTGTTGCCGGCGTTGGAGTGATCGTACATACGGCAGAAATGGTGCACATCCTCACGCAGAGTGGTGAGATAGCCCTGCGCCAGTTTGGACGCGGCCTTGGCAAAATCGGGCTGGGCTTTTTTGCTCATCGCCCCCGTGGAGGCCTCCACCAGCGCGGCGAAATGGGGCAGGCAGAGGCTGTCCTGCCGCTCGAAGAGGTCGCGAAAATCGCGCTGCCCCTCCCAGGTGCGGCAGACGGTGCCGAGCATCTTATCCATCGCGCTGTCCAGCTGCTCACACACAAAGCAGGTGGACAGCGCCGCGGCGGCGTCCTTGGCCTGCTTTTTGGCGGCCTTGCCCATAAAATTACCGCTGAAGATCTGGCGCTCCAGCTCCTCCAGGCGGCTCTCCATGGTCAAGGCTACGCTCAGGCGGTTGCGCTGACCCAGAGTTTGGCGATAATGGTGGAGGCAGAAGCCTTTTTTATTGGTCTCGATGCGGATGTCCGGCTCCATCATGGCAGCGCCGGTGATGTACTCCACCGCCCGCTTCTCCAGCGTATTGCGCAGGCGGCAGATGGGACAGCCGTCCCCCTCCTCGAATACCTCGGCAACGGGGATATTGGTAATGTCGTAACGCATTTTTACCTCTCCTTACACGCGGATTCTACGCACAGCCGTACATTTGCCGGTGGCGTCGTCCAGAGTGAACAGCACGCCGTCCATGGCGCAGGGGCCCTCAGCGGTGGCAAAGCGGACCGGCAGTTTGGTGCGCATCTTTTCAATAGACAGCTCGGTGCGAACACCCAGACAGGAGTGAATGGGCCCCGTCATACCCACGTCGGTGATGAAGCCGGTGCCGCCCTCCAGGACCTGCTCGTCGGCGGTGGCCACGTGGGTGTGGGTGCCAAAGAGGGCCGAGATGCGCCCGTCGGCATAGGCGGCTAAGGCCCGTTTTTCCGCCGTGGCCTCGGCGTGGAAATCCACGATGCAGAATTTTTCCGCGTCTTTCAGTAAGTCGTCCAAGACCTCAAAGGGGGAGGCCAGCGACTCCATATACACCGTGCCCTGCAGATTGATCACCGCCACCCGATAGCGGCCGCGATCCACCACCGTCATACCCCGACCGGGGGTGCCGACAGGCAGGTTGGCGGGACGGAGCAGAAACTCATTCTCCTCCAGCATCTCGTAAAACTCGTGGCGGCGAAAGGTATGGTTGCCGCCGGTGATGACGTCCGCACCCGCGTCGAAAATATGCTTGGCGGAGACGGGGGTGATGCCGTTGCCGTCGGCGCTGTTTTCGCCGTTGACAATGCAGACGTCCACAGCGAGCTCCCGCTTGATGCGGGGCAGGTGCTGCTGCAGATGACGGCAGCCGATGGCACCCACCACGTCGCCGATACACAGTATGTTCATAAAAATCCTCTTTCTATGAAAAAACGCGGAGCGGATAATCCGCTCCGCTGTTTTTTACTCTACGGAAATGAAGTAATAATAGACAGGCTGACCGCCGGGGATGGCGGACACGTCCACCTCAACGCCCATACGGGACATCTTGCCGCGAATATTCTCGCACACGGCCTCGGCGTCCTGTTCGCTGACGCTGTCACCGTAAATAACGGTGATGAAATTGACATCCTTATCCGATGCCAGACGGCCACGGACCAGACGACGAGCCAGACGGGGAGCAGCCACCGCCACATCGGTATCCACAAAGGACAGTTTGCCGTTATCCAACGCCAGAATCTGACCCTCCTGAATCTTGTGGCCCTCAAAGTCGCTGTCGCGGGCGGCAAAGGTCACCGAACCGGTGGACACGTTATCCGCCGCCTTCTGCATGGCAATGGCGTTGGTGTCCGCGTCCTCATCCGGATTGAAGGCCAGCATGGCGGCAATGCCCTGAGGAATGGTGCGGGTGGGCAGAACCACGACCTTACGGTCGGCCAGCGGCACCGCCTGCTCGGCGGCGAGGATGATATTCTTGTTATTGGGCAATACAAACACCGTCTTGGCGGGGGTGGCCTCGATGGCGGAGAGAATGTCGTCGGTGGAGGGATTCATGGTCTGACCGCCGGATACCACCTGATCGCAGGCCAGGTCATCGTGGAACAGGCTGTGCAGACCGTCGCCGGCGGCAACCGCCACAAAGCCGTAATCGTTCTCCGGCTCCACACGCTCCAGCTTGGGTACCGCGGCGTCGGCGGCGGCATCCGCCTCGCCCACCCAGCCGGCGTTCTCGTGCTGGATGCGCATATTTTCCACCTTAACGGTCTCAAACTGACCGTACTTGATGGCCTCCTCCAGCGCCTTGCCGGGGTGGTTGGTGTGGACGTGAACCTTAATGATCTCGTCGTCATCCACCACCACAACGCAGTCGCCGATGCTCTCGAGATAAGCACGCAGGCTCAGGGGATCCAGCTTACACTTGGGATCGCGGCCCACGATAAACTCGGTGCAATAGGCAAACTCGATATCCTGCTCATAGCTGCCCACGGTGCTCTTCTGCGCCGCCTTGACGGGTGCGGCCTGGGTATCGCCGGCGACGATCTCGCCGCCCTTGAACACATCCAGCATCGCCTCGATGATGACACAGAAGCCCTTACCGCCGGCGTCCACCACGCCCGCCTTCTTTAGCTGGGGAAGCAGGTCGGGGGTGCGCTCCAAAGAGGCCTCAGCCTCGGCGCAGATGGCCTCCCACACAGCGATGGGATCCTTGTTCTTCTTAGCAAATTTCTTACCCGCCTCGGCGGCCTCGCGGGAGACGGTGAGGATGGTACCCTCCGTGGGCTTCATAACCGCCTTATACGCAGCCTCCACGCCATAGGACAGAGCCACGGCCAAGTCGTTACCGTCGGCCTCCGCCTTGCCCTTCAGGCCCTTGGAGAAGCCACGGAACAGCAGCGACAGAATGACGCCGGAGTTGCCGCGGGCACCGCGCAACAGGGCGGAGGAAGCCACATCCGCCACCTCGGTGGCGGTGGGATCCTGCAAGCGAGCCAGCTCACGGGCCGCATTGGCAATGGTCATAGACATATTGGTACCGGTGTCGCCGTCCGGCACGGGGAACACATTTAAGGCGTCAACCGCCTGCTTGACGTTGGACAGGGCATGGGAGGCGGAAATCATCGCATCCCGCAACACAGATCCTTTAATCAAAGGTAAGCACTCCTTTCACTTGCGGGCGGATTATTCGGGCTGAATACCGTCCACAAAGACATTGACCTTTTTGACCGTCAGGCCGGTGGCCTCCTCGACGGTATAACGCACCTTATTCACGATGCTCTTGGCGATGGCGGAGATGTTCATACCGAACACCACCTCAATGTGGATGTCCACCACCAGACGATCGCCCTCGTTGCGTACGCGGACGCCGTCCTCCACCAAAGCCTGACGGCTGAGCATCGCGCGCAGACCCTTGCGGGTGCCCTTGCGCACCATACCTACCACGCCGTAGCAGGAGGATACCGCCTCACCGATGATGTGGCGGAAATAATTCTGAGAGATCTCGATGGTTCCGTATCGATTGTCGATGCGAATCATATCAACACACCTTTCTTGTATAGGTTATTTTAAACACGTTTACTTCCACGAGGCGATGCCGTGATAGGGATCGTAGCCGGTGGGGGTGACTGCCGTCAGGCGGCGGTCGTAGGCGGCCACGCCGCCACGATAACAAAGGGGGATAAAGGGCACATCCGTGCCGAACACGTCCAAGAAGGACTGGAGGGCGGTTTCGCCGCCGAGATAGCTGCGATAGGCAGCCACGGCCGTGCTGTCCGCCGCCACGCCGTAGGAGGTCTTGCCCCCCAGCAGCAGAGAGCGTAGGCTCATATCCGCCGCGAAGCGGTACTCGCCCAGATACAACTCGTACTCGCCGTCGGCCAGCGCCGTGCGGTATTCCGCCACGCTCATGGGCATCAAGGTGACCTTGACACCGCAGGCGGCCGCCTGACTGCGGATGTGCTCCGCCACTGCGGCACGGTCGGTGCGGTCACGATTGTAGATCAGCCGCAACTCAGGCAGTTTCTTGCCCGCCAGCGGGTAGCCCGCCTGCTCTAACAGCGCGGTGGCGGCATCCGCATCCTGACCCTGCGAGGGGGCGGTGCAATCCGCCATCGGCGCCCACGCCGCAGGCAGCGGCGAGGCGGAGGCAACACCGTGCTCGGCGTACACCGCCGCTATGGCGGTGCGGTCCAGAAGCAGGCTCAAGGCCCGCCGCACCTCAGGCAGACCCAGCTGCTTGTGGGTGCTGTTGACGCCGAGAAACACCATGGCGTTCAGCGCCACCGGCTGGCTGGCACCCGTAATGCGGGGGGTCTCCCCCTCGCTGAGGTCGTCGAAATAATAGGCCAATTTCCCCGATGCCAGGGCGTAGTACCGCGCCGCCGTACCCGGCAGATGCCGCAACGCCACCTGGGCAAACCGCACCTCGGTGGGATGGTGGGGATTCTTGACCAGCTGCAGGCCGCTGTCGGTCTGCTCAGTCATATACAGGCCGCCGCCGATGGGGGCCTGTGCCGCCTTGTCGGTCAGGGTGGAAGCCTTGACCACCGGAAAGGTCAGGCAGGCATCCGCGTGAATATCGGCAGAGGCTAAGGTAAAGGTGACCTGCCGCTTCTTCTTATCCGCTTTGGCAGAGGTCACGTTGGCAAGCAGGGTTTTGTAATTGGCAGAGGTCCGGGCCCGTTCAAAGGACTTGACCACGTCCTCCACCGTGACGGCAGAGCCGTCGGAGAACACCGCCCCCTCCCGTAGGGTAACGGTCAGGTGGGTGGCATCGGTCTGTGTAACCTCAGCCGCCAAGGAAAGGGTGGGTACGTAGCCGTCGCCGATGACCGTCAGGCTGTCGTACAGCAGATGGGACAACCGGAGGTTGACCTCGGTGGTGGCGGAAAAGGGGTTGAGGGTGTCGTCATGACTGTAAGGGAGGGAGAAAACCAACGGCTCCTCGGGGGTGTCGGGCACCGTATCGCCGTCCCCCACGATGAGGTCGTCGGTGGGGTCGGGTACCTCGTCGCAACCGCCCAGCAGCAGCACACACAGCGCCAGCAGCACCAGCCATACACGCCGCATCACACGACCCACCTCCTTCGCTTTGAAAAGTGCGCAGAGTTACGCACATTACATCATAAGCGTATGTATTATAGCACTTTTCTATCCAATAATCAAGGATTTTCTGCTCGAACGGGAAAATTCCACATCTGTATGAAAAATTTTCAAAAAAATGTTGTAATTTTTTCTATATATGCTAAAATATAACGGTTAATGTGGCGTAATAGGGTCACAGACAATAAAAAGTAGGGTCCATTCACCCTACAAAAAAAGGAGGCTCTCATATGAGCAAACCCAAGTTTTACATCACCACCGCCATCGCCTATGCCAGTAGCAAACCCCACATCGGCAACACCTACGACATCGTATTGGCCGATATGATCGCCCGCTACAAGCGGATGATGGGTTTTGACGTGCGTTTCCTCACCGGCTCTGATGAGCACGGTCTCAAAATTGAGCAAAAGGCCGCCGCCGAGGGTATCACGCCGCAGGCTTATGCCAGACGCGCATCGGATGTTATCGAGGATGTATGGCAAACCATGCATGTCACCTATGATCGGTTTATTCACACCACCGACCCCGATCACGTAGCCGTAGTGCAAAAAATCTTCCGCCGTCTGTACGATCAGGGCGATATTTATAAGAGCACTTACGAGGGCAAGTATTGTGTCCCCTGTGAAAGTTTCTTCACCCCCAGCCAGTTGGTAGACGGCAAGTGCCCCGACTGCGGCCGCGACTGCGTGGACGCCAAGGAGGAGGCTTATTTCCTCAAACTGGGCAAATATCAAGATCGCTTGATGAAGTATTATGAGGATAACCCTGATTTCTTTGCGCCGGTATCCCGCCGCAACGAGATGATCAACAACTTCTTAAAGCCCGGTCTGAATGATCTGTGCGTATCCCGCTCCACCTTCACTTGGGGCGTTCCTGTAGATTTTGATACCCGCCACGTAATCTACGTGTGGGTCGATGCGCTTATCAACTATATTACGGGCTGTGGCTTTGATTTGGACAACCCCAGCGAGATGTACAAGAAATACTGGCCTGCCGATCTGCACGTCATCGGCAAGGACATCGTCCGCTTCCACACCATCTACTGGCCCATCATCCTGATGGCGTTGGGTGAGCCCTTGCCCAAGCAGGTGTTGGGGCACCCCTGGCTGCTGTCCGGTGAGGACAAGATGAGCAAATCCAATGGCAACGTGCTGTACGCCGATGAAATGGCTAAGTGGTTCGGTGTAGATGCCGTGCGTTGGTATCTGCTGTCTCAGACCCCCTTCGCTCAGGATGGCGTTGTCACTTACGAGAACGTCATCAACGTGTACAACGCGGATCTGGCGAATACGCTGGGTAACCTGGTCAACCGTTCCATCGCCATGACCAATAAGTACTTCGGCGGCTCCGTGAAGAAGCCCGCCGCCCTCGATGCGCTGGGTCAGGAGTTGGCGGATGCCTGCAACGACACCGTCAAAAAATTCTACGAGCAGATGGACACCTGGCACAACGCCGACGCCGCCGAGACGGTGATGAACCTCGCCAAGCGGTGCAACAAGTACATCGACGAGACCGCTCCCTGGGCTCTGGCGAAGGACGAGCAGAACCGCGAGCAGTTGGAGGGCGTGCTGTACAACCTGCTGGATTGCATCCGCGTGCTGGGTATCCTGCTGACTCCCTTTATGCCGGATACCGGCGCCGCCATCCACGCCCAGCTGCAGGTGGCGGAGAACGTCACCGATATGGACGCCGCCAAGTACGGCGCCGCCGACAGCTACGCCGTGGGCACCCCCTCTCCCCTCTTCGCTCGCATTGACGCGGTGAAGATGCTGGAGGAGATTGCCGCCGAACAGGAGGCCGCCGCCAAAGCCGCCGAGGCCGAGGAGGAGAAAGAGGGCATTGTATTCCTGCCCGAGATCACCATCGACGACTTCTTCAAGGTGGACCTGCGGGTGGCGGAGATCACCGCCTGCGAGCCCATCAAAAAGGCGAAGAAGCTCTTGAAACTCACCCTCAACGACGGCACCAAGGAGCCCCGCACCGTAGCCTCCGGCATCGCCAAGTGGTACAAACCTGAAGACCTGATCGGCCGCCGCGTGGTGCTGGTAGCCAACCTGAAGCCTGCCGTGCTGTGCGGCGTGGAGAGCCAGGGTATGATCCTGGCCGCCACCGACCACACCGCCGAGGGCGAAGAGGACGTGAAGGTGCTGTTTGTGGACGGGATGACTCCCGGCAGTGCCATCCACTAAGGTGAATGCTATGAACAAGTTTATTACCATTTCCCCCTACGAGCTGGAGGGCAACCCCTTCCACATGATCGACAAGCAGTGGATGCTGATCACCGCCGGCAACGAGGAAAAGGCCAACACCATGACGGCCAGCTGGGGCGGCCTCGGCATCCTGTGGCACAAGCCGGTGAGCTTTGCTTTCATCCGTCCCACCCGCTACACCTACGCATTCACCGAGCGAGAGGAATATTACTCCCTCTGCTTCTTCGGCGAGGAGTACCGCGAGGCATTAAAACTCTGCGGCACCGTGTCGGGTCGTGACCGGGACAAAATCGCCGAGGCAGGTTTGACCTTACGCTACGACGCCGAGGCGCCCTACTTTGACGAGGCTGAGACCGTGATGATCTGCCGCAAGTTGGCGGCGCAGGATATGGACCCCGCAGACTTTATCGACCCCACTATCGAAAACTGCTATCACAACGACTATCACCGCGTGTATACGGGTGAGATTACCAAGGTGCTGAAGAAAGCACCATCGAAAGGATGATACCAATGGCAAAAGAACTGGCAAAGGTGTATGAGCCCCAAGAGGTGGAGAAGCGCATCTATCAGTTTTGGATTGACGGCAACTATTTCCACGCCACGGCTCACGCCAAGGATAAAAACGGCAACGAGAAAAAGCCCTATACCGTGATGATGCCCCCTCCCAACATCACCGGTCAGCTGCACATGGGTCACGCCCTGGACAACACCCTGCAGGATATCCTCATCCGCTGGCGTCGTATGCAGGGCTACGAGGCTCTGTGGATGCCCGGCACCGACCACGCCTCTATTGCAACCGAAGCGAAGGTTGTGGAGGCTATGCGTGCCGAGGGGCTGACCAAGGAGATGCTGGGTCGCGACGGCTTCCTGGAGCGTGCCTGGGCTTGGAAAGAGAAATACGGCAACCGCATCGTCAGCCAGCTGAAGACCATCGGCTCCAGCTGCGACTGGGAGCGTGAGCGCTTCACCATGGACGAGGGTTGCTCCATGGCGGTCAAAGAGGTGTTCGTCCGTTTGTACGAGCAGGGTCTCATCTACCGCGGCAACCGTATGGTGAACTGGTGCCCCACCTGCAAGACCTCCATCTCCGACGCGGAGGTGGAATATGAGGAGAAGGACGGCCACTTCTGGCATTTGCTCTACACCGTGAAAGAGACGGGTGAAAAACTGGAGCTGGCCACCACCCGCCCCGAGACCATGCTGGGCGATACCGCCGTGGCCATCAATGCCGAGGACGAGCGTTATATGCACCTCCACGGCTGCCACGTGATCCTGCCCCTGCTGAATAAGGAGATCCCCATCGTGTGCGACGAGCACGCGGATATGACCAAGGGTACCGGCGTGGTGAAGATCACCCCCGCCCACGACCCCAACGACTTCGAGGTGGGTCGCCGTCACGACCTGCCCATGGTGCGTTGCTTCACCTATGACGGTCACATGACCGGCGCGGCGGACAAGGCCGCCGCCGACGAGTACATCGCCAGTGGCAAGGCGGCCGCCGATGAGCCCACCGTGCTGGACTGCGGCAAGTATGCCGGTATGACCACCATGGAGGCCCGCAAGGCCATCCTCGCCGACCTGACCGAGGGCGGCTACCTCAAAGAGGTGGAGGACCTCAAGCACGACGTGGGCACCTGCTACCGCTGTCACCAGACCATCGAGCCCATGGTGAGTAAGCAGTGGTTCGTTAAGATGGAGCCTCTGGCCGGCCCCGCCATCGAGGCGGTGGAAAAGGGTGACATCACCTTTGTCCCCGAGCGCTTCACCAAAAACTACCTCAACTGGATGCGTGCCACCCGTGACTGGTGCATCTCCCGTCAACTGTGGTGGGGTCACCGCATCCCCGCCTGGTACTGCGACGACTGCGGCGAGACGGTGGTCGCCAAGGATGCCCCCTCTGTCTGCCCCAAGTGCGGCGGCGTGCATCTGGCCCAGGATCCCGATACGCTGGACACCTGGTTCTCCTCTGCCCTGTGGCCCTTCTCCACCTTGGGTTGGCCCAACCAGACCGAGGAACTGGATTACTTCTATCCCACCGACACGCTGGTCACCGGCTACGACATCATCGGCTTCTGGGTGAGCCGTATGATCTTCTCCGGTCTGCACTACACCGGCAAGAGTCCTTTCAAGACCGTGCTCATCCACGGTCTGGTGCGTGACAGCCAGGGTCGCAAGATGTCCAAGTCCCTGGGTAACGGCGTGGACCCCTTGGAGGAGATCGACAAGTACGGCGCCGACGCCCTGCGCTTTATGCTGGCGACGGGTAACAGCCCCGGAAACGATATGCGCTATATGACCGACAAGGTGGAGGCTTCCCGCAACTTTGCCAACAAGCTGTGGAACGCCGCCCGCTTCCTGCTGATGAACTTTGCCGACCACGACATCGCCCTGACTCTGCCTGCCGACCTCAAGCTGGAGGATAAGTGGATCCTGTCCCGTTTCAACGAGCTGGTGCAGGCGGTCACCGATAATCTGGAGAAGTTTGAGCTGGGTATCGCGGTCAGCAAGCTGTACGATTTCATTTGGGATAACTTCTGCGACTGGTACATTGAGCTGTGCAAGTCCCGTCTGCAGGGCGAGGACGCCGACAGCGCCCGCCGTGTGCTGCTGTACGTCATGACCGGTATGCTGAAACTCTTACATCCCTTTATGCCCTTCATCACCGAGGAGATCTGGCAGACCCTGCCCCACGAGGGCGACAGCCTGATGATCTCCCAGTGGCCCGTGTACGACGAGAGCCTGTCCTTCCCCGCCGAGGAGAAGGAGATGGAGCGCATCATGGAGGCCATCCGCGGCATCCGTAACCGCCGCGCCGAGATGAACGTGCCCCCCTCCAAGAAGGCTGACCTGTACATCGAGACCGCCTTTGGCGACACCTTCGCCGCCGGTGTGCCCTTCCTGCAGAGATTGGCCTCCGCCGCCGAGGTGCACGTGGGCGAGAGTTTTGACGTGCCCGGTGCTGTCAGCATCGTCACCGGTGCCGCCACCATCAAGATCCCCATGGACGCTCTGGTGGACAAGGCCGCCGAGCTGGCTCGTCTGGAGCGTGAGTATAACAACGTGAAGAAGCAGTTGGACGGCGTGCTGGCACGTCTGAACAACAAAGCCTTCACCGACAAGGCCCCCGAGGCCGTGGTCAACGGCGCCCGCGAGCAGGCTGCCCAGATGCAGGAGAAGCTTTCCCTGCTGACCCAGTCTATGGACGCGCTGAAATAAGGATATATATTAAAAACAGCCTGACCGCATCGGTCAGGCTGTTTTTTATGTGGATAGAAAAAGGCTCCCTCCATGAGGGAGCTGTCGAGCCGCAAAGCGGCGAGACTGAGGGAGTTTCTGCTTATTAACTCCCTCCGTCATTTGCTTTGCAAATGCCACCTCCCTCAAGAGGGAGGCTTTCGGGCGGTCGGGGACGCCCGCCCCTACAACCATGTACCGACATGAGAAAAACACAGTAGGGGACGGCGCCCTCGACGTCCCGTAAAAGAAGCGGCGGGAGCAAGCCCCCGCCCTACAGCACACACCGAGGCGGATACCATCCGCCCGCGGCAACAATTTTCGCAAGACTATTGACATTGACCGTCTACTGTGGTAGACTTTTGTTGGACACAAAGAATGAATGCCGAGTGTCGGCAACAACACATAAGGCGGTGATGGGATGCATCCACTTTCTTTTATCAGCATGCTTGTCTTTTCTTCAATCTCGCTTGTGCTCATTCGAGTGTTAGCTCCGTTTCAGGAAACATTTCAGGAAACATTCAACTTAAAATACGTTTCTCTGAAAAGCGATTTCTTGGCCAAATGCTTAATTCCAAAGAAAAAAGGATATGTCAAAGTAAATGATCGCAAAAAGATCTCCCTGTTTAGCTTGATTTTTTCTTGCTTGTTTATCATCCTTGTGCTCGTTTTATTGTTGATGGTTATTTTGCCGCCCATTCCCTGCGAACCGTTCACCGCTGCATTCGGCAGACGTAACCCTGCAAACTGGACCGTCAATACAGTGAATGAAAAAATAATTTGGGGATTGCCGATGCTGCTTTTCTGTATTGAAGTGATTGCGGTTATATTGATTGGAATCCCAAGGACCATAAAAAGCAAAACCGAGTCTAAGAAATCCTTGTTGGGTCTATTTGCGGCAGTGCTATTCTTGGCGGGGGGTTCTTTGTTCTTGATTTTTCTGTTGTTTTTATGATTTTAACATAAGGCGGTGATGGTGTGAGAAAAATTCTCGACACGTTGTTTCATAACAAAAAACTTTCCATTGGTATTCCCATCCTGATTGCCACCGTTTTATACCTGCTTTTCATTGTGTTTGGAATGGCAGAGGATAAAATCAATTTGATGATCACCACACCAATCGTATCCATCGTCGTTTTCTTCGGGGTGTTTGCCTTGGTGTTGGTGCAGATCAAAAACACGCTGTGCCCCGCATGGTTTTTGAATCTGTTTGAATTCTTGCTTGTTGTGTTCGCCGTCGTGCAAACCATCTCTTTTGTGATGAGCGGTTTTCAAAACTTTACCCCTATGTTGTGCTTGGGACCTGTTATTTTTAGCGCCGTTTCGTGGGCGCATAGCAAAAGAGTGAATAAATAAGGAGGAAATGTTATGAAAAAATGGTTGTGTGTCTTATTGGTTGGTGTGTTGCTGTTCGGTCTGACCGCTTGCGACAATACCTCCGACAAGTCGAAGAATAGCGGCACCACTACAGCCACCACGACTACAACAAACCAATCCTCCTCCCTTTCCGAGTACTTTACCGCTGTGTTGGAGGATAAACAAGCCTTTGTCTACGACGGCGCTAAGGTGACCCTCTCCCACCTGCTTTCCGATTACAAGTCCGGCATCAACCGCTACACTCTGGTGGATATGGACGGCGATGAGCAGATCGAAATGGTGGTGGATTTCTCCGGCGGGCAGTTTAACCTCGTCCTCCACAAGGATGGCGAGACCTGCTACGGCTTTCTCTTCGGTTTTCGGAGTATGTATCAGATCCATACCGACGGATCCTGCTATTGGAACAACAGCGCATCCGACTACGGTTGCGCCCGCCTTCAATTCCACGGTGACAGCTACGAATGGATCGAGCTGTGGAGTACGAATCTGAAGGACACCGACCTCTACTACGTCAACGGCAAGCCGGCCTCGAAAGAGGAATACGACGCCGTCGCATCGGTAGAGAAAAAAGAGGTGGAGTGGGTCAAATGGAACACCACGACCACCGACACCACCACGACCTCCGCAACGACAACGCAAATCACCGCAACCGCCACGACCACACGCCCCACCACGGCGGTACCTACCGCTTCGACCACCAAAACAACGGAGACGACGGTGCCCACAACCACCGCAACCACCAACTCCTACACCGCCGCCGACTTGTTCTTCCCTCTGGATTCTTCGTCGGTCACCCCGCCCAAAAGCGCCACGATGGCAGCGGAATCCATCTCCTTTGACGACGCACAGCGGCGGGTGCGCCTGCCACTGCCCGACAGCCTGACGGTCAAGACCGCCCAGCAAAGCGGACACACCTACGCCGCTCTGTATCACGGCAATAAGCGAGTGGGACGGCTGCTGGTCAACTATCTCTTCCCCGACAAAGTAAGCGGCAACAGCCTTGAAGAGGAGACGGTGGATGTCGACGGCATCACCGTGCAGACGCTGTACTACACCGCCGGAGCAGACACCGCCACCACCTATTACGGCTTTTTCTTCGCCCCCGACAGTTTTTTCTATACCTTGGAGATTTCCGCGGATTATATCAGCCAAAAAGATTTTGCCGCCTGCCTATCCTCCTTGCAAGCCGTCGAGCTGCTGGCGCGGAACAACCGATTGGACTGCCGCAATAAGGACGGTCTGCGCGTCGCCATCGCCGGCAACAGCTTCATCGCCTCTTCCCAAGTAGCGCCGCAGTTGCAGCGTATGCTGGCAGCCAACGGCAAAAACGCCACCGTGAACGGATTCAGCTATCCCAACATCACCGTGTCCCAAATCGCCGCCGACCCACAGATCATGCACACGCTGTGCGACGGCAACTACGATATTCTCTTCCTCGGCAGTGCCTACTACAGCAAGGACGTGGACGCCCTCTCCGTCGTGGAGGAGGCGTGTCAAAAATCCGGCACGGAACTGGTGCTGTTCCCCGCCCACAACGAGGGCACCTTCAACACCGAACTGGCCTACCGCAACACCAACGTGAAATTGGCCCATTGGAAGGTGGCGGTAGACAACCTCATCGCGGCAGGCATACCCGAATCCAACCTGGTCGTGTATGACGGGCCGCACCACTCCACTGAACTGGCAGGATACTGCGGCGCGGTGATGATCTACGGCATGCTGTACGAGACCGCCCCCAACACCGCCGCCATCGGTGCGAGCTTCAGCGGTCTGCCCTTTGCCACCGCCCAGCGAGTGGAGAATCTGACGATGGAATACATCCGCGCCTATTTTGAATAAGGAAAAGCAAAAACAGCCGACACCATCGCGGTGTCGGCTGTTTTATTATTCGTCTTCCTTTTGAACGGGGAGGGTGGTGGTGATGACCGTGGCCGTCGTGGTGCTCTCGGTGGGGGTGGTTGGCTCAGTGGGCTCCACGGGGTCGACGGGCGGATCGGGCTCGGGATCGGGCTCGGGCCGGGGCAGGCGGAGGGACAGAAAATACTGCGCCGTGCCCTGCGCGATGGCCCGGGCCTTGCGCAGGTTTACATCGTAGTCCACGATGCCGATGTGGTCGATGGGGCTGGTCATAAAGCCATTCTCGGTCAGCACCACGGGGCAATCGCTCATCCGCGCCACGAAATAATAGTGCCACTTCAGCCGATTGCGGTTGCCCTCATCGGCGGCGTTGTAAATCTCCGCCGCCATGGTGGCCTCGTAGATATACCGCGCGGCGTCGGCGGAAAACAAGGTGGAATGGAACGCACCGAAGCCGTGGGGGCGGGAGGAATTGTTGGCGTCGTGATGAATGGCGATGCACAGGTCGGGCTTGACCGCCTTGAGCAACTGACACCGCTCGTCCGCATTGAGGTCCTCGTCAGCACCGCGGTTGAGCACCACGGTAGCGCCCATACTCTCCAACTCGTCCTTGAGCAGCAGAGCCAGATTGTAGTTGCGCTCCGCCTCGGGGTGATCCTCGTCTAAGCCGTAGGCGCCCTCGGACTTGCCGCCGTGGCCCACGTCCAGCATCACGGTGACCCCTGTCAGGTCGGCACCGTAAGGATTATCCGCCGCGGTGACCTGGGCGGGATGGAGGAAATAAAAGACCAGCTGGCCCTTATCATTATAAGAGGCGTCCCAGCCGTAGAAGCCGCCCACTCGGCGCAGATAAAGGCGCATCACACAGCCTGCGTCGGTGGTCTCCACGGTGGCGTGGGTGAACAGGGGATGGTTGTCGCCGAACTCCGGAACGCCCGCGAGAGCATCGGCGTAGCAGAAGGTGATCTGCACATACTCGCAGGTGACCGCGTCCACGGTGTAATCCTGCACGGTGGGGTCGGTGTATTCCTGGGGCAGCAGATCCAACAGGAAGGGAGCCTTCCACGCGGTGTTAAAGGTGAGGTAGGTGGCGCGTTGATCCACGATGAAATCCGCCACCGCCAGCTGATTGGTGTCGGGCAGGCGGCCGGCGTATTCCTTGGCCACCTGCACCACCTGAGAGGAGGGGCTGTTGACCTTGCTGACGTATACCCGTCTGCCGCAACGCAGATTGAGGTATTCCTTGTCGCCGAAGTAGGAGTGACCCACCACGTAATCCACCGTGCCTTGGGGCAGGTAATTGTTGGTGGGGCGGGAGTCGTCGTCCGACTTATCCCCGTCGAAGGTCTCGGCGGTGAAGGTGACCACCTCGCCGATGACCGGCAACACCGCCTTCTTACACACGATGGTGCCGGAGGCGGCGGTGGAGACCACGCCGGAATGGACGGCGCGGAAAGTGACCTTTCCCATGTCTTGATCCGAGGTGTTATCGTCGGGCAGGGTGAAGCTGCCCACGTAGTTGATGAAGGTCTCGCTTTGTATTTCTCCCTCATCCTCCTCTTGAGAGGTCACGGGCTTCAAAGTGAGGGTCATACCGTGGAAGGTGGCGGTGACGGTGCTGCCCACACGGGCATTCACCACCACCGAGAAGGAGGCGCCGCTCTCGAAACGGCGGTCACCGTCGGGGCTGTGGGAACGCATCACGGTATAGTCGTACTGCACGGTATAGGTGACCGTCTTGCCCTTGTGGGTGAAGGTAAAGGTGTTCTTACCGGGGGTCAGCTCCCGCTCCACCGAGAAGGAGCCGTATTTATCCCGCGTAACCTCCACCCCATCCAGCAGGAGAGGATGGTCGGGGTCGGAGGAACCGGTGAAGGTGGTGGTAGGCTCGGTGGTGGTCATCGAGGTCTTTTTGTGGGAGGTGATGGTGAGCTCCTTTTTCGGTGCCTTGGTGGTGGTAGTACGACGGGTGGTGGTCGTGGTAGAGGTGGTGGTTGTGGTGGTGGTGGTGGACAGCTCGGTAGTGGTTGCGGTCGTGGTGATAGTCGTGTTGGTGGTCATGGCGGAGGTGGTTGTGGTGGTCGCGGTGGGGGTTGGCTCCCCCTCTGTGGGCCGGGTCGCGGGCAAACGATCGAGAACGAGGACGCTCACCAGCGCGGCAATCAGGCCGACCGCCACCAGGGTCAGCCACAGCCATTTGTTTTTGAGGATTTTCACCGTACCACCTCCTTTTTCGTCATTATAGCACAAAAGGTAAGAAATAACAAGGCGCAAGTAATGGTTTGTAAAATTTTCCGTGGGATGGTAGGGATGGGCATTGCCCATCCGCAAAGACGGACGACCAACGGTCGTCCCTACGACACGCAACAAGGGCGGATATCCTCCGCCGACTCCTTTTGACGGTTTCTTGCATTTTGTGCGGTGCTATCGTATAATGAAGAAAACTTTTTTCCGAAAAATGTGACTTTTCTGTGGCAAAACCCGTGTATAGAGGTGAAAGGCCTTTCCAAGCGGAGATGAAAGGGGTGGCAAAATGGACGACAAACGCATCGTGGAGCTGTTTTTCCAGCGGGATGAGCAGGCGCTGACCGAAACGCGGCAGAAATACAGCCGCTATCTGCACCGCGTGGCGCATAACATTCTGCAAAACGCGCAGGACGCGGAGGAGTGCGTCAGCGACACTTATCTGCGGGCATGGAACGCCATCCCTCCCCACCGCCCCTCGCGGCTAAGCGTGTATCTCGGCAAGATCACCCGCCATCTGGCGCTGGACCGCTACGCCGCCCTCACCGCCGATAAGCGGGGCGGCGGCACCACCGCCGACATCCTGGAGGAGTGGCGGGACGCCCTGCCCGACGGCGGCGGCGACCCTGCCGACGATCTGGCGGTGCGGGATGCGCTAAACCGCTTTCTGCGGCAGTTGCCTGCGGACAAACGGCGCACGTTCATCCGCCGCTATTGGTACGGCGACACCATCGCCGCCATCGCCGCCGACAGCCACGCCACCGAGAGCGCGGTCAAGATGACCCTCTCCCGCACCCGTGACGAGCTGAAAACATTTTTGGAGAAAGAGGGTATTGCCCTATGAAGAAAGAAGAGAGACTGCATCGCCTATTCGGCGAGATTGACGACGATCTGGTGGCGGATGCCGCCGCCAAGCCGATTCCCCTCAAGGTATGGCTGCCCCGTGTCACCGCCGCCGTGGCGGCAGTGGCGCTGACGGTGGGTCTGGCCGTCGCTCAGCCGTGGGCGACCGAAAAGCCGCCGGTGACCGGCACCGACACCACGACCACCACACGCGCCGAAGACGATGAAACCGACGGCAACCGCGGCGACACCACCACAACCACCACCGTACAGCAAGACGCACCCGACGTCAACCCCGGCACGCCCGTAGACACCGCCCCTGCCATCCAAGACCCTTCCCACGTAGCACCGCCGAAGCCTACAGGTGGTACGCCCACCACCTCGGCTGAGTGGAACCCTGACATTTGGTATGAACAGAAGTGGGATGAGAAGCCGATGTGGCAGCGATACCCCGATTTTGAGCGATTCGAAATCGGTAACTATATCGTCTACGAAACCACCGTTGACGCCGCCAAAGTGGGTGAATATCTGCAAGACGTAAACCTCCACGGCTACGACAACTACACACAGACTCCCTATGACGAGATCGGTAAGATCTACCGCATTGAGGGTATCAACGATACCGCCGCCGTTGCTCTGCAATACCCGGGGCGAAAGGATTATTTCCCTGCGGTAAACACCAAATACTCACCCGCCACTCTGGGAGACTTAATCAACGACCTGAATCTGCGAGAGAACATCCGCATCGGCACGGTATACTATTCCTACCACGATGAAAACGGTCGCATTCACGATAAAGAATACGCCGGTCTGACGGTAGAGAAAATGTGGGAGCTTCTGCTGAGCGACACCACCCTGCCCAACGTAGCCGACCAACCCATCGATTGGACGCACAAGGTCGCCTTCCGCATTGACCTGCCGCTGTTGGGCATCACCAATCTCGGCGTCCCCTTGTCAGAGGATGGCTATATCCGCATTCACCTGATGGGCATGGAAAAGATTTTCCACATCGGCAAAGATAAGGTTGACGCCTTTATGGAATACGTAGAGGAAAACTGCCGTCTGCAAAAGGATGACCAGCTGATCGCCCTCCCTGGGGACACCACCGACCCCAACCAAGGAACCACTATGACCTCCCCTGCCCAGCCGCCCATTGTTACCGGCACGACGATGCAAAAGCCGCGCTGATCGAGAACAGCAAGAAAAACAGCCACCGCCAACTCGGCGGTGGCTTTTTGCTCTTGATTATCCCAATATTGTGGTATATAATGGATGATTAAGAAGGTGATTTGTATGAAAATCAAGGAATTGTTGGCGCAGGAGAGCCTCTCCCTCTCCATCGAGGTGTTCCCGCCCAAGACGGAGTCGGGCTTTGACAGCGTCAAGCACGCCACCGAGGAGATCGCCGCGCTGCGTCCCTCCTATATGAGCGTGACCTACGGTGCCGGCGGCGGCACCAGCCGCTATACCCTGGACATCGCCAAGAACATCAAAGAGCGCTACGGTGTGCCCACCCTCGCCCATCTGACCTGCGTCTCCTCCACCCGTCAGACGGTGAGAGAGCGCATCGCGGACATCCGTGCGGCGGGGATCGAGAACGTGATGGCGCTGCGGGGCGACATCCCCAAGGGGATGGAGGACGCCGACCGCAGCGGCTGGGACTATCGCTACGCCATCGACCTGGTGCGGGAGCTGAAAGCGGCGGACCCCGACCTGTGTATCGGCGGCGCCTGCTATCCCGAGGTGCACCCCGAGAGCCGCAATCAGACGGAGGATATTCAGCACCTCAAAGAGAAGGTGGAGGCGGGGTGTGACTTCCTCACCACCCAGATGTTTTTCGACAACAATCTGCTGTATAATTTCCTCTATAAAATCCGTCAGGCAGGTATCACCGTCCCCATCGTGCCGGGCATTATGCCCATCACCAACGGCAATCAGGTGGAGCGTGCCATCACCCTGTCGGGGTCGCTGATGCCCCAGCGGTTTAAGAGTCTGGTGGACAAATTCGGAGATGACCCTGCGGCGATGAAGCAGGCGGGTATCGCCTACGCCACCGACCAAATTATTGACCTGTACGCCAACGGAGTGAACCACATCCACCTCTATTCCATGAACAAGCCCGACATCGCCGCCAAGATCATGGAAAACCTATCGGATATTTTAGGAAAGTAAGGAACGACTATGACCTTTCGTGAATTCTTAAATGAGAATATCGTCGTCCTCGACGGTGGTATGGGCACCCTGCTGCAAGAGCAGGGGCTGGGCGCGGGGGAAGCGCCCGAGAGATGGAACCTCACCCATCCCGACGCCATCGTCGCCATCCACCGCGCCTATTATGAGGCGGGCAGTCACGTGGTGTCCACCAACACCTTTGGCGCAAATCCGTTGAAATATGACGAAGCGGAGTTGGAGGCCATCGTTGCCGCCGCCATCGCCAATGCGCGGGCGGCGCAGGAGGGTATCGCCCACCCCACCTACGTGGCGCTGGACATCGGCCCCAGCGGCAAGCTGCTGAGACCCTTAGGCGACCTGGATTTTGAGGACGCGGTGAGCGCCTTTGCCGCCGTGGTGCGTCTGGGTGTCAAATACGGCGCCGACGCCATCCTCATCGAGACCTTTAACGACTGCTACGAGACCAAGGCGGCGATACTCGCCGCTAAGGAGAACAGCGACCTGCCGATTTTGGTGTCGGGCGCCTACGGCGCCGACGGCAAGCTGATGACAGGGGCAAGCCCCGCCGCCATGGTGGCACTGTGCGAGGGACTGGGGGTGGACGCCATCGGTGCCAACTGCTCCCTGGGCCCAAGACAGCTGTTCGGTGTGGTGCAGGAGTTGCTGGCCAACGCGTCAATCCCTGTATTGTTCATGCCCAATGCAGGGTTACCTCGTGTACAGGATGGGGTCACCTTTTTCGACGTTTCGGCGGAGGAATTTGCCGAGACGGTGGCCGAGCTGGTGCAAAAAGGTGTGCGTGTGGTGGGCGGCTGCTGCGGCACGACGCCCGATTATATCCGCGCCTTGAGCGATCGAATGAAAGCGCTTACACCCGCGCCGTTGGCGGACAAAGGATTGACGGTGGTTTCCTCCTACACCCACACCGTGGACTTTGCCGACGCTCCCTTACTCATCGGCGAGCGCATCAATCCCACCGGTAAAAAGCGCTTCAAAGCGGCTCTGCTGGAAAACGATATGGACTATATTGTCAATGAGGGCATTTCTCAACAAGAGAAGGGTGTGCATATTCTCGATGTGAACGTAGGGTTGCCCGACATTGACGAGCCTGCCCTGCTGTGTGAGGCGGTGGAGCGCTTGCAGGCGGTCATTGACCTGCCCCTGCAGATCGACACCGCCGACGCGGTGGCGATGGAGGCGGCTCTGCGCCGCTACAACGGCAAGGCGCTGGTCAACTCGGTCAGCGGTAAGCAAGAGAGTATGGAGGCCGTGTTCCCGCTGGTGAAAAAGTACGGCGGCACTGTGATTGCCCTGACGCTGGACGAGGAGGGCATCCCCGCCACCGCCCAGGGGCGGGTGGACATTGCCCGCCGCATTGTGGATACCGCCGCCCGGTATGGTATTGACAAAAAGGATATTGTGTTTGACACCCTGACGATGACGGTGAGCGCCGATCCCAACGCAGCCAATGTGACACTGGAGGCCCTGCGGCGGATTCGGGAAGAATTGGGGTGTCACACCTCCTTGGGCGTGTCCAACGTGTCCTTCGGGCTACCCTGCCGCGAGGTGCTGAACAGCACCTTCTTCCTCATGGCGCTGGAAGCGGGCTTATCCGCCGCCATCATGAACCCCCACAGCGGGGACATGATGAGGGTGTACCACGCCCACCGGGCGCTGACGGCGAAAGACGAAAACTGCGGCGACTATATCGCCGCGGCGACCACCTTTGCCACGGCGGTGAATACCACGGTAACGGTGGCAACCGACACCGAGGAATACACCTCCCCCCTGCAGAGGGCTATCTGCAAGGGGCTTGCCAACGAAGCGGCGACGCTGACGGCGGAGATGCTGAGCGGGAAAGAGCCGCTGGCGGTGGTGAATGAGGAAATCATCCCTGCCCTCAACCGTGTGGGCGAGGGATTCGAGAAAAAGACGGTGTATCTGCCCCAGCTGATGATGGCCGCCGAGGCGGCAGGAGCGGCATTCGAGCGCATTAAAACTGCCATGGCCCAAGGTGAGCCTGCGCCGAAGAAGGGCACTTTCGTGCTGGCTACGGTGGAGGGCGATATCCACGACATCGGCAAAAATATTGTCAAATTGCTGATGGAAAACTACGGCTATGACGTGGTGGATCTGGGCCGGGACGTTGCGCCCGACGTGGTGGTGGATGCGGTGCTGGCGCACAACGCGCCGCTGGTGGGTCTGTCTGCCCTAATGACCACCACCGTGCCCGCTATGGAAGCCACCATCCGCCTATTACGCGAGAAATGCCCCACCTGCAAGATCGTGGTGGGCGGTGCGGTGCTCACCACCGAGTACGCCGCCAAAATCGGTGCGGACAAATACGCCGCCGACGCCATGGCCACGGTGCGGTATGCGGAAACGATAATGGGATAAGAAAATTGACAATCCCTCCGTCACGGCTGCGCCGTGCCACCTCCCTTTACACAAGGGAGGCGCGCCGACTTCGTCGGCTAATACAAAAACGCCTGCGACAAGTCGCAGGCGTTTTTATTGTACAACCAAGGATTGCTTGCCTAATGAAGCATAGGCTACCTCTACCGACTTTTTGTCATAGGCAACGGTGGCACCGTGGCGCGGGTCGTTGAATACATACTCCTTTTCATTATAGCCAACCAGCAAAAGACAATGCTCCCCTGCCGGCCAAATGAATTGCCTGCCGTCCGGCAAAAACCACATTTTTCCGCTGCCAACAGGCCGCATCTCCATGGTGGCCCACAGAATCACGGGGATACCGTTGTCGACGTAGTTGCGGCATAGGGAGGTCAACTCTTCCCCCGTGGTGTTTGTCACCCTCTTCTCCCTGTCCATGCAGGATCGGAGGGCTGTTTCAATAACCGGCGCCATACATCCGTAGGAGCACGTAGAGCGCGGGTCACCGATGAAAACAACGTATGGATCGGGGCCGTAAAGCAGTCCGTCCGCTTCGTAAAAACGGTCATCGCAGGGCAAATAATCATCCACAAAATCGTCCACGCCGACGGATATGCCCGCGTGGTGCAAGGCCATCACGGCGGTAACGGACTCGCAACCGGTAGGATAATCGGGATACTGGGAAAGAGGCGGTACGCGTACCAAAACAAAGGAACCGTCTATGGCGTCGGCATCGACAAGCCGCGGGGTGTAAGCGGGGGTACATCCGCCCAGCAAAGCAATAAAAAGGACCAATATGATAGCGCGAAACAAACCAGCGGACAGACGCACAAGAATCACCTCACATATAGCATACCGCATTTTGCGGTAAGTGTCAATACTGCAAAATGCGGTAAAATAAAATACTGCATTTTGTTGTGTCGTATACTATACCTGAGGTGAAAAATATGGTGTATCCGCGAATTCGGGATTTGAGAGAAGACAAGGATTTGACCCAAAAGCAAATGGCAGACATTCTCCATTGTTCTCAACAGGTTTATAGTAATTATGAATTGGGACAGAGAGATATTCCAACCGAGTTGCTCATTAAATTATCTCGATTCCACGAGGCTTCTGTGGATTATATTCTGGGCTTGACCAACGAAAAATAATCACTTCCTTTGCAATGAAAAATGCCTGCGACGTAAGGTCGCAGGCATTTTTGGATTATAAATTCGGTTCGAAGACAGGCATCAATTCCAATTTAAACTGATTGATGCGATGAAGACGGTCGATGCGCTCCTTGGTGGCAGGATCGTCGATCTCGCCGGTGCGGATGTAGCGGTCCAGCACCGCATAGGTGAAGCCTAAATTGTCCTCATCCGTCTTACCGCAAAGGCCGTCGATGGGCACCTTTTCCACTAAGTCGTAAGGCAGACCCAGCAGGTGGCCAAGCTCCTTGACCTCCGCCACCGTCAGGCGGGACAGGGGCGAGAAATCGCCCACCGAATCGCCATAGCGGGTGGAATAGCCTACCCAATCCTCCGACAGATTACAGGTGTTGCACACCCGCCCATTCACCGACTGGCTGACGGCGTACACCGTGGCCATACGGATGCGGGGCGGTAGATTGGTGATGCTCTGGGTGGACAGGGACAGGTCGGCGGGGACGGCGGCTTTCAGCCCCTCCACCGCATCTTTAATATTAACGATATAGTGGCGGATGCCCAAGTGGCGGACCAGTTTCAGCGAGCAGTCGATGTCCGCCTGCTCGCCGCAGGGCATCAGCACGCCGATGACGCGGTCAGCGCCCAGCGCCTCCACACACAAAGCGGCGGCGACGGAGGAGTCCTTACCGCCGGAAATGCCCAGAACGGCATTGCAATCGGGGCCGTTGGCGGCGAAAAAATCACGAATCCATGCCACGCATTCGTTTTTGACTCTGACAGCATCAAACATACGCTTCACCTTATCTCATCAAGTTATCCAGGGTGTCCACGGTCTCACCATGCTCGCGGTAGATACGGGGGACACGCTCGCCGATGGCGCAGACCACCTCGTAGCCGATAGTGCCGTTTAGGGCGGCCACCTCCTCGGCGGTGAGGGCAGGGGCGGTGCCGAACACCGTCACCTCGTCACCGATCTGCACCCCGTCGATGTGGGACACGTCCAGCATCAGCTGGTCCATACACACCCGACCCAAGATGGTGGCCCGCTGACCGCGGAGGGTGAGCTGCACGCCTGCAGGGCTGTTCTGCCGCCAGAAGCCGTCGGCATAGCCGATGGGGACGGTGGCGATGCACATCTCACGGTCGGCGGTAAAGGTGCGACCGTAGCTGACGGTGGTGCCGGCAGGCACGGTCTTGACGTGGGAGACCACGGATTTGAGGCTCATTGCCGGAGTCAGCGCCAGAGGCTGACGCAGGTCGGCGGAAGGCTGTAGGCCGTAGAGCACGATGCCCGCCCGTACCATATCCAAGCGGAAATCGGGGTGGTCGGACAGCGCCGCGGAATTGGCGGCGTGGCGGATGGTGAAAGAGATACCTGCCGCGGAGAACGCATCCAGCGCCGCGGCAAAGCGGTCGCCCTGACCCACAAAGAAAGCGTCGCCGCCCTCGCCCTCGTCGGCGGTGGCAAAGTGGGTGAACACACCCTCGGGGATCAAAGCCGGCAGACGGCAGACGGAAATGGCGCCCTCTACGGAATCCTCTCCCTCACCGGGGACGCGGAAGCCCAGACGGCCCATGCCGGTATCCAGCTTGATGTGCACCTTAACGGCGACATCCGCCGCCACCGCCGCCGCGGAAAGCTGGCGACCGTACTCGGCGGAATAGACGCACTGAGAGAAATCCTCCCGGGCCAAAATCTCGGCGCAGGCGGCGGGGGTATAGCCCAAGATCAGCACGGGGCGGGTGACCCCGAAGCGGCGCAGCTGCAGTGCCTCCTCAATATTGGACACGGCGAACCAATCCGCCCCCATCTGCTGATACAGAGGGGCCAGCTTACTGGCGCCGTGACCGTAGGCATTGGCCTTGACCACGCAACAAAGCTTCACATGCGCAGGCAAGGCGCCGCGGATGGTGTCAAAATTGTGGCGGATGGCGTCCAGGTCCACCTCGGCCCAGGTGCGCTCCCACACAAAATCCATGGCATTATTCAATTGGGTCACCCCCATTTACATCGATGGTTGCAAATTCTTCAGCAAGCACTGCATAACGGACTGCAGACAACCGGGAATCACGTGATACCCCGACACGCTGACGGCGTAGCCGTCCTGATAGGCGATCAGCTCGGTCTGCTCGGCGCCCCAATAGGCCGCCTCCCCCAAGCCCGATTGCGGCGTCCAAACGGGATTGTCCGCAACGATTGCGTCAAACTCGGCGCGGGTCTGATTCTCCAGCGCCAGGGTCACCATATAGTAGCCGTTTTCCGACTGGTAGGTGACCACGGAATCGGTGGTGATGATCGGAGCCACCTCCACGCTCATCAGGGTGGAGAGTTCCTCGGCGGTGATCAGCTCCGCCACGTTGCGGTCCACCACAGGATCGATGTAATCCTCATAATTGATGCTGGGGCCCGTGTCCTCAGTGGTGGAGGTGGTGCCGTTGCCGCTAGAGGTGGTATCCCCCGCGCCGCAGGCGGTGAGAAGCAGCATAGCCGCCAACAGAATCGGCAGTATCTGAACCGTCTTTTTCATACTCGTGTGCTCCTTTCGGAGAAAATTAAAATTTCTTGCACGGGGCTCTTTTCTTTTACGCGCGGATGGTGTATAATGAATGATAATTCCAAACGAGAAGGAGATTTCGTCTATGGCAGACGCATTTTTGGCCGGCGTAGAGCCGGGTGGACTGACCAACGTGCAGGAGATCCGCATTCTCCTGTGTTATATGCTGCGCAGTGTGAATGCGCCCATCCCGCGGGATGCCCTGACCGACATCATCACCGCCGGCGGTATGGCCAACTATTTCGATACCGAGGACGCCATCGAGGACCTCATCCGCCTGCAGCATCTGGTGCAGAGCGAGGACAAGCTGCTGGCGACCACCGTCACCGGTAACCAGATTGGCGAATCGCTGGGTGTGCGCATCCCCTATACCCTGCGGGAACGGTCGGTGAAGGCCGCCCTGCAGCTGCTCAAGCGCCGCGAGGTAGAACGCAATAATAAGGCGGAGATCCGCAAACTGGAGGAGGGCGGCTATGCCGTCACCTGCACCGTCATGGACGGGGAGCGGGCACTGCTGAGTGTCACCCTGCGAGTCAGCGACCCCTGGCAGGCGGAGCAGATCAAGGAGCAATTTCTCACCGATCCCGCCCTGCTGTACCGCAGCAATCTGGCGGTGCTGACGGGGGACGCCAATATGCGCCGCGCGGGCACCGAACTGGTGATCAAGCTGTAACGGCTCCCCTATCCCCAATATTCTAACACATATCCCTGCAAATTACCAGTATAATTTGCAAAAGGAGCGGATTTTTCAATGCGAATGAGAAAGAAAAAGCATCTGGACGAGCGGCTGGCGGACGTGGGGGCGCTGTGGAGCAATCTGCGGGCAGACAGTGTGCGCTTTGACGCCGACGAGGCGCCCAAGTATCTGGATTACGCCGCCATCTTCGGCAACGACAACCCCGTCGAGCTGGAGATCGGCTGCGGCAAGGGCGGATTCATCTGCGAATTGGCCGCACGCCACCCCGAAATCAACTTCTTGGCGGTGGAGAAATACGCCAACGTGCTGGTCTCTGCCTGCGAAGAGGCGCAGGACAGAGGACTGCAAAACCTCCACTTTCTGTGGGGGGATGCGGAGTATCTGGACCGCTTTTTCCCGCCCCACTCCATCGGGAAATTGTATCTGAATTTTTCTACACCCTTCCCCAAGAAGCGGCAGGCCACCCACCGGCTGACCCACCCCCATTTCCTCGAGATGTACCGCAAGATTCTGGCGGAGGGAGCCCACGTGATCCAAAAGACCGACGGGCGGGTGTTCTTCCAGTATTCCCTGGAACAGTTTTCCAAGTGTGGGTATACTCTGGAGGAGGTTTCCCTCGACCTGCACGCCGACGAGATCGAGGACAACATCGTCACCGAATATGAGCGTAAGTTTATCGAGCAGGGATTGCCGATCTATCGCGTGGATGCTATGGTGTAAAGGAGTATCATTATGTTTTCATTTGAATGCGATTATTTGCAGGGGGCTCACCCCAAGGTGCTGGAGGCGTTGTGCGAGACCAATCGGATCACCCAGCCCGGCTACGGCGCCGATATGTGGTGGGCGAGTGCCTGCCAAAAGATCAAGGCCGCCTTCTCCGCCCCCGACCACGACGTGTACCTGCTCACCGGCGGCACCCAGACCAACGCCCTGATCATCGACAGTTTGATCCGGCCCTACGAGGGTGTGATCTCCGCCGATACGGGACACATCAACGTCCACGAAGCGGGGGCTGTGGAGCACACCGGCCACAAGGTGCTGGCCCTGCCCCACCACGACGGCAAGCTGGACGCTGCCGACGTGAAAGCCTATCTGGAGACCTTCTACGCCGACGGGACCTGGACCCATATGGTGAAGCCGGGGATGGTATACATCTCCCACCCCACCGAGTACGGTACCCTCTACACCGCCGACGAGCTGAAGGCTTTGTCCGCGGTGTGTCAAGAGTACGATATGCCCCTCTTCTTGGACGGTGCCCGTCTAGGCTACGGCCTTGCGAGCAACGATACCGACGTGACCCCTGCCCTGCTGGCTCAGCTTTGCGACGTATTCTACGTGGGCGGCACCAAGGTGGGGGCCCTGTGCGGCGAGGCGGTGGTGTTCCGCCCCGGTGTGATGCCCGCCCAGTTCGCCACCATCGTCAAGCAGCACGGCGCCATGGTGGCTAAGGGCCGTCTGTTGGGTGTGCAGTTTGACGCCCTGTTCACCGATGGGCTGTATTTTGAGATCAGCAAAAACGCCATCGATATGGCTCAGAAGATGAAGGATCTGTTCCGCCGCAAGGGGTACGCCTTCTTTAAGGAGACCGCCACCAACCAGCAATTTGTGCTGCTGGAGGATGCGCAGATGGCGCGACTGGCGCCGCTGGTGGGCTTCAGCGTGTGGGAGAAGGCGGACGAGAGCCACACGGTGGTGCGCTTTGCCACCTCTTGGGCCACAAGCGATGAGGATTTGGCAAAATTGGAAGAGATTTTGTAATTTGGAGATTCAAAGTATGACAAGTAAACTCGATTTGGCGATGGAATACCACGCACAGGGCTACAACTGCGCGCAAGCGGTGGCGATGCCTTTCTGCGAAGAAATGGGGCTGAACGCGGCGCTGGTCAAGCGCGCCACCGAGGGCTTCGGCGCCGGCATGGGCGGACGTGCCCAGACCTGCGGTGCGCTGTCCGGCGCGGTGTTTGCGGCGGGGATGCTGAATGCCGATGCCGCCAATCCCGCCAGCAAGATGGACACCTACAAGGTGTGCGCCAAGATGAGCGCCGACTTTGTCTCCCACTGCGGCAGCGGTGTATGCGAGGTCATCAAGGGGCTGAACGGCGGTGAGATGCTGTGCTCTTGTAATGAGTGTATTGCGTGTGGGGTGAGATTGGTTGAGGAGTTTATAAAGTGATACGCTCCGCGACCACCTCATCCGTCACGGCTACGCCGTGCCACCTTCCCCTCGAGGGGAAGGCTATCGAAGTTATGATCATACCAGGGAGGTTAAAATGAACGAGAAAAAGTTCGATGCAAAAGGTAGTGTATACGAAAAAGGCAGACCTGCTTATCCTGAGAAAATGTTCGAATGTTTGCTTATGAACAAGGTTATTACTCCCAATGCAGTCGTAGCTGATGTAGGTTCAGGAACAGGCATATTCACTGCACAAATAGCACCGTTGGTAAGTCAGGTTTTTGCCATCGAACCCAACGCAGATATGAGAGAAAAGGCTGAATTGTGCTTTGGTGAGTTTTCCAACATAACGTCTGTAAATGGTTCTGCCGAAAGCACAACCCTCAATCATAACTCCGTTGATTTGATTACGGTTGCCCAAGCGTTCCATTGGTTTGACAGAGGTTTGTTTAAGAGAGAGTGTAAAAGAATCCTAACCGACATCGGCAAAGTATTGCTTGTTTGGAACGACAGAAATACCACCGCTCCCATTATCCAAGACAATTTTGCGGTGAATGAAAAATATTGTCCTAACTTCAAGGGTTCATCCAATGGTATTGATTTCTCCAAAGATGGTTTCAGGGACTTTTTTAAAGGAGAATTTGACCTTTTAGAGTTTGAAAATAATTTTGTGTATGATAAAGAAGCTTTTGTTTCACGTAATCTGTCATCTTCTTATGCTCCGAAAACAGGAGATACGTATTACGATGACTATGTAAAAGCAATTATAGAAGTGTTTGATAAGCGCAGCATCAACGGAGTAGTGGATTATCCATACATAACTCGTTGTTACATTGGCAAAGTATAAACAACGCTACGCCATCCTGCGGATGGCTACAATCCCCCAGTCACGGCTACGCCGTGCCAGCCCCCTTTACACAAGGGGGCCTTTGTACATCTCTACACCAACATAAAAAAGCCGAGGCGGATGCCTCGGCTTTTTTGTTTATTTCTTCAATTCCAGCGTGCGGTCATAGGCTGCCGTAACGGCGTCCATTGCCAGCGAGCGGAAGCCGCCCGCCTCCAGAGCGTGCACACCCGCAATGGTGGTGCCGCCGGGGGAGCACACCGCGTCCTTCAGATCGCCGGGGTGGCGGCGGGTCTGCAAGACCATCTCGGCGGCGCCCAGCACCGTCTGGGCGGCGTAATCCAGCGCCTGCGCACGAGGCAGGCCGCACTCCACGCCGCCGTCCGCCAGCGCCTCAATAAACAGATAGGCAAAGGCGGGGCCGCAACCCGACACGCAACTGCCCGCGTCAATGAGCCGCTCGGGAATCTCGTCCAGCCGTCCCGCCGCCGCCATCATATCCGTAAAGGCGGCTTTTTGGGCGGCGGTGACCGACTCATGGGCGGCGTACAGGATCATACCTTCCCCCACCGCCACGGGAGTATTGGGCATAATGCGGATGACGGGACAGTCCCCTGCCCACTCACGGATGACGGCGATGGACAGACCCGCCGCCATGGTGATGAGGACGGGTTTGCCGCTCAAATGGGGTTTGAGGTCGGCCAGCATATCCTGCATCATCTGGGGTTTGACGCCGAGGAAAATATAGTCGCACCCCGCCGCCACGGCGGCGTTGTCGGCGGCGGTAGCGCCGATTTCTGTGGCTAACGCCGCGCACTTTTCTGCGTTGGCATCTGCAATCAACAGGCTGTCGCCGCCTACCGCCTTGGCGGCGGCGGTGGCGAGGGCGCCGCCCATATTGCCGGCGCCGATAAATCCGATTTTCATAAGGTAACGCGAATAATCCGAACCTGTTTTAGAAAGGCGGATTTCCGCTCCTCCTTCGTTAAAATACTCGCGAATCGGGGTGGCTGTAAGGCGGTGCAGACCGTTAGGTTCGTTGCCACCCCTTGAGAATGTCGCGATGCTCCATTCTCCTAAACTACCACTCCGTATTCGCTGTGTTTTGTGCCTTGAATGAGCAAAAATCCGCTCTTTCTAAAATCTCCGACCTCAAAGCGAGGAGATTTCGAGGGATTTTTGCTCAATTTTAGCGAAGCAAGGCTTTCGCCTTGCGAGATGAAATTGGGTGAAAAGCACCGAAATATGCCGCTTTGAGGCAGATTTGGATTACTCGCGTCACCTTACCATCACCTCGTATGACCGTTGCCGGTAATGACGTACTTGTAAGTGGTCAGCTCCGAAAGACCCATAGGGCCGCGGGCGTGGAGCTTTTGGGTGGAGATGCCCATCTCGCAACCGAGACCGAACTCGCCGCCGTCGGTGAAGCGGGTGGAAGCATTGACGTACACCGCGGAGGAGTCCACCGCCGCGGTAAAGCGCGCCGCCGTGGCGGCGTCGGCGGTGACGATGGCCTCCGAGTGATGGGTGGAATGGGCGGCGATATGGGCAATCGCCCCCTCCACGTCCTCCACCACGCGGACGGCGAGGATATAATCGAGAAATTCGGTGTCGAAGTCGGCTTCGCCGGCAAGAGTGCCGTCGATGATGGCGGCGGCTCTCTCGTCCAGCCGCAACTCAGCGGTGACGGCGCGGGCGGGGTCGCACAGGCGGGCTTTCAGACGGGGTAAGAATTCCGCAGCCACGTCCTTATGGACGAGGCACACCTCGCAGGCGTTGCACACCGAGGGGCGGCTCATCTTGGCGTTGTCTACGATGTCCAATGCCATCTCAAGGTCGGCCGCCTTGTCCACATAAATGTGGCAGATGCCGGTGCCTGTTTGAATGCAGGGGACGGTGGCGTTCTCAATGCAGGCGCGGATGAGGCCTGCGCCGCCGCGGGGAATCAGCAGATCCACCAGATCGTCCGCCTTCATCAGCTCGGTAGCAGAGGCACGGGTGGTATCTTCAATGAGGTTGATCATATCCGCCGACAGGCCGACGGAAGAAATGCCGCAGCGCAGAGCGGTGACGATGGCGTTGGCGGAACGCCACGCCTCCTTGCCAACCCGCAGGACGCAAACGTTGCCCGATTTCACCGCCAGAGCGGCGGCGTCGGCGGTGACGTTGGGGCGGGACTCGTAGATGATCGCCACCACACCGATGGGGACGGATACCTTGCGGATGGTGAGGCCGTCGGCACGGATAGTTTCGGACAGTTGGTGCCCCACCGGATCGGGGAGCGCCGCCACCTGACGGATGCCCGCCGCCATGGCGGCGATGCGGGCCTCGGTCAGCGCCAAGCGATCCAGCATCACGGGGGATATGGTGGCTTTGGCCGCCTCCATATCCGCGGCGTTGGCAGCGAGGATGGGGGCGGTATCGTCCAAAAGCGCCTGCGCCATGGCGGCGAGGGCGTTATTCTTTTGTTCGGTGGTGAGGGTGGACAAGGTGGCGGTGGCCGCCTTGGCGCGCAAGAGAATGTCACGGGTGGTCATCACGCATCCCCCTTTGCCACAAATTTAGTACCCACGGGTTTGCCCTCCACGATGTCGTACAGCACCGCCGGATCCTGGCCGTTGGCAATCACCATCGTGACCCCTGCTTCGGTGGAGATGCGGGCGGCAGACAGTTTGGTGGCCATGCCGCCGGTGCCCAGCTTGCTGCCGGCGCCGCCCACCATCGCTTCGATGGCAGGGGTAATCTCACACACCTCGGTGAGCAGGGTGGCGGTGGGGTCGGTGTGGGGGTCGGCGGTGTAAAGGCCGTCGATGTCGGACAGAAGGATCAGCAGATCCGCCTGGGTGTGGGTGGCCACGATGGCGCCCAAGGTGTCGTTGTCGCCGATGACGATCTCTTCGGTGGCGACGGTATCGTTCTCATTGACGATGGGGAGGGCGCCCAGTTCCAACAAGCGGAATAAGGTGTTGCGGAAATTGTCCCGACGGTCATCGTGGGAGAGGTCCGCACCCGTCAGCAGAATCTGTGCCACGGTGTGATTGTGCTCGGTGAAGAGTTTGTCATAGGTGTACATCAGCTCGCACTGGCCCACGGCGGCGGCGGCCTGCTTGGTAGGGATGTCGGTGGGGCGGCAGGGCAGGCTCAACTTGCCCACCCCCATACCGATGGCGCCGCTGGACACCAAAATCAGTTGATGACCCGCGTTTTTTAGATCGCTCATCACGGCGCAGAGCTGCTCAACGCGACGAATATTAAGAAGTCCCGTGGGATGCGCCAGCGTTGACGTGCCCACTTTCACAACAATACGCATATTCTCTCGTTCCTTTCCGAGAAAGTATCATCATTCCAATAGTGTAGCACACTAAAGCGCTAAAATCAAGGGGTTGGGGAAATAAATTTGCGGGCAGACGTGAAAGCGGCGGGAGCAAGCCCCCACCCCAGAAACGCAGGAGGGAGACTCGCAGGACGGCGTCCTGACAAAAACATCGGTTTATGCAAAAACTGCGTATGAAGGACTTGTATTTTACAAATAAATATGGTATACTGTATGAATTAACGAACAAACATTCGGAGGCGTGGCTTTGCCGTGAATTCCGTCAGCTCTGCCCCGAAAATGCGGCAGAGTATTATGCCTCCAAGTAACAAGGGGAAATCAATATGAAAAAATTAGGTTGTTTTATACTGTTGATCGTATTTGTCTTTACCGGTCTTTTCGGTTGTTCAAAAAACGAAGCGTCCTCTAAAAACGAGGGCACAAACGATTCAGAGGACTCTATCAGCAATATCATCGGGGAAATCACCCTGGACAAAGATCTTGCTGAAGTTTCTCATTTGAACGGTATCGTCAAAATTGACTCGATCGCTTCCGGGCTGGACACCTTTTCCTTTGACACCATCCTGTTGGATCTTGAAAAAGGCGAAAAGCTGTGCGAAGTTTCCTTTGCAGAGGGCGCGTGGGTAAGCGGCTTAACCGAGAACGGGTTTTATGCCGTCAATATGCCGGCAAAAGAACTGAAGATATACGATAAATCGGGTAACATAACGAAAGAGGTTACCTTTTCGGGCGTCAGTGAGCCGATGCACTTCTGTGCTTTAAGCGAAAACGAGAAATATTTTGTCTATACGAATCCTACGGGAGCACAGGCAACGGTCATCCATCTGACCGACAACAGCAAAAACGTCATCGACCTGACATCTCCCCCTCGCGACCTGATCTCTTTTAAGGACAACGTCCTAAAACTGGTCAGCATCGGCGGCGAGGTGTTTGAGCTGGACGTAACGAAGGCAAGCTATACCCTCGTATTGGCAGACAAAAGAATCCATCGCTTTTCCTCTCACTATTGCCTCGGGGAAACCGAGAATAATTTCCTGTTGGAAAATGCGGAGGGATGCTCCTACGTTCCCCTATCGTCTGCGGATGAAATCGTGGTCGGTTTGGGAGAAAGCGGCTTTGCAACCACCTGCGTTTCTCAGAACAAAAACCATCTGCGATTCTACGATCTGAACAAGAAAACCATCTCCTATTACGACACGACCGAATCGGTTGAACAAATCTGTTACGTGGATGACCAAACGGCGTTGGCGGTGACCGGTTCTCCGATGGAAAAGCGGCATAAGATCATTTTGTGTAAGCCCACATCCCCCGAAGAACTCACCGTATTGTCCCGGGATATTGCCGTGAATACCGAGCCGGAACACAGCACCTCCCAAGAGGTGACCACTACCCCCAGCAAGCTGATTAGCAACGTGCCCGCCATCCATCAATTCCCCCAGTATCCCACAGGTTGCGAATCGGTTGCCGCGGTTATGGCTTTGCGTTATGGCGGAAACCAAATCTCCGTGGAGCAGTTTGTGGAGGATTTTTTGCCTAAAAGCCGTGATTTCTACGTAGAAAGCGGAATGAATTTCGGCCCTTCTCCCTATGAGTATTTTATCGGAAATCCGAAATCCGCGGCTTCTTACGGCTGTATGGCGCCGGTGATTGAAAAAGCACTTCTTGCGTGCATCGGTGATTCCGCATCCGTCAACAATCTGTCCGGTATGTCGCTGGAGGAAATATGTGATCAATACATTGATCAGGATATTCCGGTCATTATGTGGGCAACCATCAACATGCTCGAAACCAACCCTAAAAACTCGTGGTATTTAAGCGATGGGACCCGCTTTACTTGGCCCGGAAACGAACACTGCATGTTGTTGGTGGGCTATGATGACACGAACTATTATTTTAATGATCCCTACGTCGGAAAATTGGTGGCCTATGACAAGACGTTAACCGAGGACCGATTTGCCGAGTTGGGCAGGCAGGCTCTTGCTGTTTTGCCACAGTAAACGCCGTTAAGAAAAGCGGAGAAAGGAGTGAGAACAAGTGGACAAGTTCAAATTGGTAGCGCCCTATGCGCCCACGGGTGACCAGCCGGAGGCCATCGACAAACTGGTGGCGGGTATTCAGCGGGGCGACAAGGAGCAGACCCTGCTGGGCGTCACCAGCTCGGGTAAGACCTTTACCATGGCCAACGTCATCGCACGGGTGAACAAGCCCACCCTCGTCCTCGCTCACAACAAGACGCTGGCGGCGCAGCTGTGTAGTGAGTTCCGCGAATTCTTTCCCGAGAATGCGGTGGAATACTTCGTCTCCTAACACAAGATTTACACTAAAAACCGTGATAAAACGCCATTTTTAAGGGCTTTTTAACACAGGATAACACTGGGCAACACTGCATAAACCAAATAACTTTGTGACCTGAATTCGTGTAATTTCGTTTATAACAGTATTTGTGTCACAGAAAGACAGGTAAAAAATGAACTACATACAGTTTCAAAAGCAAATAGAGTTTCTTCTTAAATATGCTTCTCCCAACATTCAATATCGGGTTAAGAAAGAAATATTAAAGGAAGCAACAGACTCTCCAGAAATGCTGGAATTACAGGCTAAAATCTTAACTTTGCCCAAGGTTAAAAAAGCTTTTGCTTGTCAACGAGATAATGGGTTTTTTGGTTCTGTTCTCCACGGTGTATACTTTGACGGCTTCGATTCAACAGTTAATTTGTTAAAGAGAAACGGCGTGGAGGTTACTGATCCTCGCATGGTAAAGGCCAAAGACGCACTTGCAAATTGGCAGGAGTATGAACGAGACCATTTTTATAAATCGGGCAATGCCATGGACGAACACGGTCGAGGTGGGTTCCGTGCAATTTGGGCAGAACAGCTTGTTGAGCTTGGCGCGGATGAGGGTTTACCTCAGATACAAGAGCAAATTTCTAATGCGCTAAACGCTTTCTGTGGAGCACTGCTATATTCAACTCCTGATGATTTTTCAAAGAAAGCAACCTTTCGCGGGCAGCCTTGCCGTTATTACATTAAGGGATCAACTTTCCCTGCAGCGAACCATATCAGCATTTTAGAAAAAACACTTTCTTGGAGAAGTCCCGAAAATCTTGAGATGGTTAGGAAGTCGTATTGGCACTGTAAGGAAATCATGAAAGACTATCATGACGGGTTCATTTATATTAACTGCGGTCATTTTGTCGGTCCTTTTAATTACAACTGGAATGCTCCGAAAGAGAGAATCAGTATTCGCAGTTTTGATGACCATCCGATAGATTTTGCCTGGTTTATGAGAGGACTCGGTACAGCGTCGATTAGTTATCCAATCTTTGATGATGGTAATCCGTATTTGGTAGAGTCGCTTGCTGAAATGATTACTGATGAAAATCTCATTAGCAATATCAGTGAAGAACAAATGCGTCATTTCAAAAACTATTCCTCACTTGTACCTTCTTGGCGAAAAAAGGAAAGCATAGCTTGTGATATTTACTTTCCAATACTTTTGGCTTTGTGTAAATAGAATATCCAAATAAAACGGTGAACTTCATACAAAACCATATATTTTGAAAATTGGAGCTATAAAAAATGAAAGAAAAATTACTAACAGGAATAATACCACACCAAGAAAAGCCAATAGTTTTTTCCGCCGATAAAGACAACTATAAATTCACATTTATGACCAATGAAACTATTCATTTGGTGAAAGCTCTATAGAAATCCCTTTTCCTTTGAAATAGCGGTTTAACCCTACCTGAATACTTGGCTTAATATTTTGTGTTTTGGCTGATAGTAATTCTTTGACTATCTCAAAGAAATTTGTGACCTAAATTCGTGTAATTTACTATTCGCCCACTTTTTGAGTAAAATTTTAGAGAATTTAAGACAAGAAAATGGCAGAAAATAATCAAAAAAGAGAGGAGTGAGAACGTGCCGGATAAGTTTATTTTACATTCTCCCTATCAGCCGACGGGTGATCAGCCGGAGGCGATCGAGAAGCTGACCGCAGGCATCCAAAACGGCTTAAAAGAGCAGGTTTTGCTTGGTGTTACAGGTAGTGGCAAGACCTTTACTATGGCAAATATTATTGCTAATGTGAACCGCCCGACACTCGTTCTCGCTCACAACAAAACCCTCGCCGCACAGCTTTGTAGTGAGTTCCGCGAGTTCTTCCCCGAAAATGCGGTGGAGTATTTTGTTTCTTATTACGACTACTATCAACCGGAGGCGTACATCCCCTCCACCGACACCTACATCGAAAAAGACTCCGCCATCAACGACGAGATCGACCGTCTGCGCCACTCCGCCACCTCCGCCCTCTCCGAGCGGCGGGACGTGATCATCGTGGCCAGCGTGTCCTGCATCTATACCTTAGGTGACCCCATCGACTACCGCAGTATGGTGATTTCTCTGCGGCAGGGGATGGAGAAAAAGCGGGACGACCTCTTACACAAACTGGTGGAGCTGCAATACGAGCGCAACGACATCAGCCTCACCCGTAACAAATTCCGTGTCCGCGGCGACGTGGTGGAGGTGTATCCCGCCTATTCGGAAAACACCGTGTTTCGCATCGAGTTTTTCGGGGACGAGATTGACCGCATCAGCGAGATCCACGCCCTGACGGGCGAGGTGAAGGCGGTCATCAGCCACGTGGCCTTTTTCCCCGCCAGCCACTACATTATCCCCCAAGAGAAGATGGCGGCGGCACTGGAACGCATCCGCGAGGAGATGGAAACCGTACACGCAAACTTCATCGCCGAGGGGAAGTTATTGGAGGCGCAACGTATCCTCCAGCGCACCACCTACGATATGGAGATGCTGCAGGAGATCGGATTCTGCAAGGGTATCGAGAACTACTCCCGTGTGCTGTCGGGCCGCGAGCCGGGCAGCACCCCCTGCACCCTGCTGGATTATTTCCCCGACGATTTTCTGCTGTTTGTGGACGAGAGCCACGTCACCCTGCCCCAGGTGCGGGGTATGTACGGCGGCGACTACGCCCGCAAAAAGAGCTTGGTGGACTATGGCTTCCGTCTGCCCAGCGCCTACGACAACCGTCCCCTGAATTTTGACGAATTCTACGGTCACATCAACCAGGCCGTGTTTGTTTCCGCCACCCCCGGCGAGTTGGAAAAGAGCAAGAGCGCTCAGATCGTGGAGCAGGTCATCCGTCCCACGGGCTTGTTAGACCCGCTGGTGTCGGTGCGGCCCGTGGAGGGGCAGATCGACGACCTGATGGAGGAGATTCGCATCCGCACCCAGCGAGAGGAGCGTGTGCTGGTCACCACCCTGACCAAGAAGATGGCGGAGGACCTGACCACCTACCTAGATGGGCACGGCGTCAAGGTGCGGTATATGCACCACGACATCGACACCATGGAGCGTATGCAGATCATCCGCGACCTGCGATTGGGTGAATTTGACGTGTTGGTAGGCATCAACCTGCTGCGCGAGGGCCTCGACATCCCCGAAGTATCGCTGGTGGCGATTCTGGACGCGGATAAGGAAGGCTTCCTGCGCAGCGAGACCTCCCTCATCCAGACCATCGGACGTGCGGCACGTAATGCGGCGGGCGAGGTCATTATGTACGCCGACAGCGTGACCCCCTCCATGGAGGCGGCGCTGATGGAGACCGACCGCAGACGGCAGATTCAGGCCGCCTATAACGAGGCGAACGGCATCGTGCCCCAGACCATCCGCAAGGACGTTCGGGACGTGCTGGAGATCTCCGCAGGAGCGGGAAAGAATAACAAAAACGCCAAGGGTATGCGCCTGACCCGCGCCGAGCGAGAGGAACTCATCCGCCAGCTCACCAAGGAAATGAAGAATGCGTCGAGGTTGCTGGAATTCGAGCACGCGGCGATTCTACGTGATAGAATTAAAGAACTGCAGCAGATGAAGTAGGGGGCGACGTCCTCGACGCCCCTTTTAGCCGCCGCAGGCGGCGTGCCTCCCTTGTGTAAAGGGAGCCTTGACCCTATTCCACCTTGTCAGAAAGGACACTTGTATGTCAAACGACAAACTCATCATCAAGGGCGCACGGGCCCATAACCTGAAAAATATCAGCGTGGAATTGCCCCGCGACAAACTCATTGTATTTACGGGTTTGTCGGGAAGCGGTAAATCCAGTCTGGCCTTCGACACCATCTATGCCGAGGGTCAGCGTCGCTATGTGGAAAGCCTGTCCAACTATGCCCGCCAATTCTTAGGACAGATGGACAAGCCGGACGTGGACCTCATCGAGGGATTATCCCCCGCCATCTCCATCGACCAGAAAACCACCTCCAAAAACCCCCGTTCCACCGTGGGCACGGTGACGGAAATTTTCGACTATCTCCGTCTGCTGTACGCCCGCATCGGTATCCCCCACTGCCCCATCTGCGGCAGAGAGATCCGTCAGCAGACGGTGGACGAGATCGTGGACCGCATACTGGAACTGCCCGAGGGCAGCCGCATTCAGCTGTTGGCGCCCATCGTGCGGGGTCGCAAGGGACAGTACGTCAAGGAGTTGGAGAGCGCGCGCAAATCCGGCTATGCCCGTGCCCGCGTGGACGGTATTTTATACGACTTGACCGAAAAGATCGAACTGGATAAAAACAAAAAGCACACCATCGAAATCGTGGTAGACCGTCTGGTGGTGAAAGAGGATATTCGCAGCCGTCTGGCCGACTCGGTGGAGACCGCCACCAATTTAGCGGAGGGAATTCTCACCGTCGACGTAGTCGGCGGTGAAGAGTTAAACTTCTCCCGCAACTATGCCTGCCCCGACCACGGGGTCAGCGTGGAGGAACTGTCCCCCCGTATGTTCTCCTTCAACAACCCCTTCGGTGCCTGCCCCAAATGCACGGGTCTGGGTATCTTTATGTCCATGGACCCCGAGCGTATCGTGCCCGACACCTCCTTGTCGGTGCGGCAGGGATGCTTCCCCGGCAGCGGCTGGAACTACAAGGACGGCGGCACCATCGCCAAGATGTATTTTGACGGTCTGGCGGAGCATTACGGGTTTTCGCTGGACACGCCTTTCAAAGACCTGCCCAAGGTGGCGCAGGACGTGCTGCTGTACGGCACGGGTGGCGAAAAACTGAAAATGGACTACACCCGCGAATACGGCAGCGGTACCCACTACGTGGCCTTTGAGGGCGTGCTCAACAACATGCAGCGCCGCTACAACGAGACCGCCAGCGAGTGGGCACGGGAGGAACTGGAGCAGTATATGAGCCAGGTGGATTGCCCCGAATGCCACGGCCGACGGCTGAAGCCCGAAAGCCTGGCGGTAACGGTAGGCGGGCTGAACATTATGGAACTGTGCGACAAGCCCGTAGAGGAACTCCTCTCATTTATAGACGGTTTAAAACTCACCGAGCGGGAGCAGTTTATCGGCGCTCGGATTCTCAAAGAGATCAAGGAGCGTTTGGGCTTCCTCAACAGCGTGGGTCTGGGGTATCTCACCCTGGGCCGTGGCGCCGCTACCCTGTCGGGCGGCGAGAGCCAGCGCATTCGCCTGGCCACCCAGATCGGCAGTTGCCTGATGGGGGTGCTGTACGTGCTGGACGAGCCCAGCATCGGCCTGCATCAGCGGGATAACGACCGCCTGCTGGCTACGCTGAAGCATCTGCGGGACATCGGCAACACCCTCATCGTGGTGGAGCACGACGAGGATACGATGCGTGCCGCCGACTGGATCGTGGACGTGGGCCCGGGTGCGGGCATCCACGGCGGCGAGATCATTTACTCCGGTCCGGTCGAGGGCGTGCTGGATTGTGAAAAGTCGCTGACAGGACAGTATCTCAGCGGCAAGCGGTGCATCCCCGTACCTACCAAGCGGCGGGAGGGCAACGGCTGTCTGCTGACCCTGAAAGGGGCGGCGGAAAACAACTTAAAGCACATCGACGTGGACTTTAAACTGGGTTGCTTCAACTGTGTGACGGGTGTGTCGGGCAGCGGAAAATCCAGTTTGGTCAACGCCATCTTATATAAGCGGCTGGCGCGGGATCTCAACCGCGCCCATACCCGCCCCGGCAAGCACGACGGGCTGGAGGGATTAGAACATCTGGACAAGGTCATCGACATCGACCAATCCCCCATCGGGCGGACCCCTCGCTCCAATCCCGCCACCTACACAGGGGTATTCAACGACATCCGCGACCTCTACGCCTCCACGGCGGACGCGAAAATGCGAGGCTATTCCGCGGGGCGCTTCTCTTTTAACGTGAAAGGCGGACGGTGTGAGGCCTGCCAAGGCGACGGCATCATCAAGATCGAGATGAGCTTCCTCCCCGACGTATTCGTGCCCTGCGAGGTCTGCGGCGGCAGGCGGTACAACCGCGAGACGCTGGAGGTCAAGTATAAGGGCAAATCCATCTCGGACGTGCTGGATATGACGGTGGATGAGGGGCTAGAATTTTTCTCCGCCATCCCTAAGATCGCCAAAAAATTACAAACTTTGGTGGACGTGGGACTGGGCTACGTGAAGATCGGTCAGCCCGCCACCACCCTGTCGGGTGGCGAAGCACAGCGGGTAAAATTGGCCACCGAGCTGTCCAAGCGTGCCACCGGACGGACGGTGTATATCCTGGACGAGCCCACCACCGGTCTCCACGCCGCCGACGTGAGCCGCCTTTTGGAGGTGCTCAACCGCTTGGTGGACGGCGGCAACACGGTGATTGTGATCGAGCACAACTTAGACGTCATCAAGACCGCCGACCACATCATCGACCTGGGTCCCGAGGGGGGCGACAAGGGCGGCACGTTGGTGGCCTGCGGCACCCCCGAGGAGATTGCCGCCTGTGAGGAAAGTTACACAGGCAACTATTTGAAACACGTATTGGAAAGGTAAAACGACGCAAAAAACCGCCCCACAAACGTGGGGCGGTGGATGGCTTTATGACAGGTCAATCAGCTAAATAGGGACGGAACAAAGCCTCCCAATCGCTGACCTTCAGCAGAGCACCCACGTGCATCTCGCGGATAACCCCTTCCCGATCGATGATCATCGTGGTGGGAAAGCCGCGCAGGGCAAAGGTCTGCACCCAGCCGACGGGACACGAAGCCATAGGGAAAGTCAGGGACGCATTGTTCGTGCGGAACTGACCGATGTTGGTCACCGTATCGTAAGGATTCAGTGCCACCATTCCCACCCGATCTTGATACGCCGCATACGCCTCGTTCATGGCAGGGAATTCCTTTACGCAAAATGGGCAGTTAATATACCAGAAATTGAGCACCACCATCTCCTTTTTCTGCAACATTTGAGACAAGGTAAGGGTGTTGCCGTCGCTATCGGTCACAGTGAAATCGTACATCCGATCCCCCACCGACAGGCGCTTTCCGATCAAATCTCCCTCCGGCAGGGACGGTTTGACGGTGGTGGTAGTGGTAGTGGTAG
>JAFXFF010000002.1 GCA_017520705.1 Clostridia bacterium
CGAAGTGGACCACGTCGCCGCCCTTGGCGGGAACGATAACGTTCTTGGAGTTGGTGACCTGAGTCAGAGCCTCATCCTGCCAGAAGCCCGCGCAGGCGGGGCAGAACCAGTACTCAATGTTACCAATGTAGTGGCAACCGGGCTCCACAGCGTCGAAGTGGACGATGGTGTGGCCCAGGACACCCAGCTTAACGCTCAGGGCGTTGGTGATCTGGGTCAGAGCCTCGTCAGCCCAATACTGCTCGCAATCGGGGCAGAACCAGTACTCGATGTTACCCTCAGACTGGCAGGTGGGAGCCACAGCCTCGACGTGCTGCAGGTTCTCGCTGCCGACATAAGGCAGAACCACATTCTTGGAGTTGGTCAGCTGAGTCAGAGCCTCATCCTGCCAATACTGCTCGCAATCGGGGCAGAACCAGTACTCGATCTGGCCGTTGTAGTGGCAACCGGGCTCGATGGCCTCGAAGTGCACCACATCGCCGCCCTTAGCAGGCAGGATCACGTTCTTGGAGTTGGTGACCTGGGTCAGAGCCTCATCAGCCCAGAAGCCCTCGCAATCGGGGCAGAACCAGTACTCGATGTTACCAATGTAGTGGCAACCGGGCTCCACAGCGTCGAAGTGAATCAGACCGGTGTGGACGTCACGGATCTCACCGCACAGATTACAATCGGGATCGCAGGCACCGTCGTACTCGTGAGCGCAGACCACAACGGAGACAGAACCGTCGGCGCCGTCAAAGTTGACGACCGGCATCTCGATACCGGCACCGTAGAAGTCGCCCTCGCAGTCGAAGGTCAGAGTCAGGGCATAGGTGCCGGCGACGGCATCGTCCTTAACCTTGAAGGTCAGGGTAGCGAACAGTTCACCGGTGTAGTTGCTTTCTGCGATAGCGTCGCAGAAATTGATGGTGAAGGGATTCTTGGTCTTGGGACCGAAGGAATAGCCGGTGTCGCTGAAGTTGCCAACGGCCTCCAACAGCTCCAGAACGGAGGAGTCGTAGCCAACCTTAACCACGGCAGAAACTAAACCGGGGTTGTTCTTGAACAGAACGGGCACGGTGATGGTATCACCGGCGGAAGCTTCGATGTTGGGCAGCACGATGGTAGGCTCGGTGTAGACGGGAGGATCCACGGGATCGTCGCCGCCCTCGTCAACGGCCAGAGAGACGTTGTCAACGATGGCAGAGCCGCCGCCGTCCCAGCCGATCAGCAGGGCGCAGATGGCGGTCTGGTCACCGGAGTTGAACTTCACGGTGTACTCGGTCCAATCGCCGCAGGACTCGATGTAGGTGCTGTTGATATCGCCGGAATCGTCACCGGCCTTAATGATCAGGCCGAAGTTGTTGGCGTTCTTGACCCAAGCGGACAGAACATAATCGGTGTTGGGCTCAACAGCGATGCCGTCCTGACGGATCTGGCTCCAGCTACCGGCGGTGATGGAGATGGCGGTGTCGCTCTCGTAACCCTCGACAAACTCGTAGGTGCAGCCGTTCCACAGGTTGGTCCAGCTGTTCAGGTTACCGGTCTCGAAATCGCCGTTGGTCATATAACCGTCGAAGGAGGGCTCCTTCAGCTTGGCGATGGAAACATCGTCGAAGTAGTAGGTGCCGCCGTCATCCACAGTACGGTTCTGCAGCAGAACGTAAATCTCACTGTTCTCACCGGCGTTGAACTCCAGCTCCACCTTACCCCAGGTGTTGGGAGCGCCGACGTGGGTGGTGACACTCTTGACGTTGCCTCCATCGTTCTTGATGTAAGCGTAGAAAGAGGGATCCGCATTGGAACCGTCATAGTAATACCAGAAGGTCAGAATGTAGTTGGCGCCGGGCTCAACCGCGATGCCGTCCTGACGAGCCAGCAGATCATACTTCTTGTAAGTGTTAGAGGAGGAGACGGAATACTTACCGCCATGAGCGACAGCGTCGCTGATGGCGGAGGGATAATCCTCGCGCCAAGCGGTCAGATCGCCGGTCTCGAAATCGCCGTTGATGATATAGCCGTCGTTAGAAGGCTCGACAGCGGGCTCATCACCGATAACGGTGGCAGCGCCAACCTGCTCGGCGAACTCAATGACATCCCATTTCATATTGTAGAAATCGCCCTCATAGTCACAGGTCAGAGTAAAGGGATACACGCCGGCAGCGGCATCGTCCTTAATCTTGAAAGTGATGATAGCGAACTCCTCAGCGGTGTAATCTTCCTCGGCGATAGCGTCGCAGAAGTTAACCACGAGAGGATTGACCTTGGTGTTCAGAACGGGTCTGGCCTCGGCGTAGACCTCACCGACCTCGAGGCTAACCAGCTCCAAAGCGGTGGCGTCATAACCGACTCTGATAACAGCAGAAACCAGGCCGGGGTTGTTCTTCAGATCGACGGTGACGGTAACCGTATCGCCCGCCTTACCCTCTACGTCGGAGACCACGATGGTGGGCTCCTCGGAAGCGGTGGCGAAAGCGAAAGGCATCGCGGCGCAAATCAGAAGAACAGACAGACAAATTGCTAACAGTTTCTTCATTTGTACACACCTTTCTTCTCTCGAAAATTTGGACAAAGCAGAGTGACGCACTCTTACTTATACAAAATGATACACCAAAGCGCAACATTTGTCAACCCTAAAGCGACAAAGTGGCCTAAAAAGTATAAACGGCAACTCCGCAAACGCAGAGTTGCCGTTTTGTCGTGCAATGAGTTATATCAGTCCCATTCCAACTCGGTATCGTTGTAGATGTTATCGTCGTCGGGCTCTTCGGGCTGGATGGTCACATCCCAGCCGTTGATGTACTGCTGGAGACGGCCCAGATCCTTGTTGTTGACCTTGCCATCCTGATTCACATCCGCAGCCACCTCGTTGATGGTGACTTCCCAATCGTTGATATACTGCTGGAGACGACCATAATCCTTGTTGTTGATCTTACCGTCGTCATTAACGTCACCATAAACAACGCTCGCGGCACTGACAGCCATAGCGCCCATCACGGCGGTGATCAGCAGGCACAGAGCGGCCAAAACAATCAAAGTCTTCTTCATAAGTATCTACCTCTTTCCTATTATTGTCGTAGGATCCTCAGGACACAGAAGGGCTCATAAAAACTATCTGCCTTCACTTATCCATAGTATAGTACACCGCGGACCCGTTTGTCAAGCGTTATGTGAATAAAAAAGCAGCGGCTCTGCAAAAAGCAAAGCCGCTGCTGCTCTTATTTCTTCGTTGTGGTGGTGGTTGCCGTGCCGGTGGTGTCAGTGCCATCGGTCTCGGTGCCGGTGGTGTCAGTGCCATCGGTCTCGGTGCCGGTGGTGGTGCCGGGGATGTTCAGACCCGGGTCAGTGGTGCCGCCGATGGGCAGATCGGAGCTCTCCTCCAGCTTATCCACAGCCGCCTGCACCTGAGCGTCCTCGTGGGGGCTGAGCAGCTGCCAGATCGCCTCCTGCTCGGGAGGAAGCGTCACCGCTTGATCGGGGACAATACCCGCACCCTGCCAACTGCCGGACTTCATCCGCCCGTACTCGCCCACGGTGAGCTTCAGCGCAGAATAATCCTGCTCCAGCACAAAATAAGCCTGATACTTGGCCTTGCCCGCCGAGGTCTGCCCCATCACGGTGGTGAGGCCCGCATCCTGCAACACGCCGGCAAAGAACTCCGCCTCGCCGGCGGTAGCGCCGTTGATCAACGTGACGGTGGGCATATTGATCTGGCTGTTCGCCTTGGTGGACAGCTTGTTCACGTTCCCTTTGGCATCGGTCATGGTGCCGTAGGCTCCCAGCGGCATCACGTAGCTGAGCATCTCCTGCACCGCCTCGGGACTGCCGCCCACATTATTACGCAGATCGAAGATCAGGCCGGTGATCTCCTGCTCCAGCAGGGCAGACATCACCGCCTTGAACTGGTCGGGAGTGTTGTCGTAAAAAGCTGTGACCTTGATATAGCCGATGGTGCCAAGGACCGTATCCTGTACCGTGCGCACGGCGTATTCAAAGGCAGAGACCTCGTAAGCGTGGCTACCCTCGCCGCGGCGCACCGTCAACAGCACCTTGGATGCGGAAGCGATCTGATCCTGCAAGGCAGCCAAGCTCTTGCCCTCCACCGACACGCTGTCGATGGCGGTGACCACGTCCCCCGCCTTGACGCCTGCCTTATCGGCGGCGGAGTCGGGATACACGCGGCTGACCACCACGTGAGATTCGTTATCCGTGCTGAGAACCACACCCACGTCGTTGGCCTTACCCGACAGCCGTAGCTGCTCGGCAGCATACTGCTGAGGGTTGTAGTAATCGGCATAACGGTCGTTGATACCGTCTACGTAGCCCTGGGCGATGCTCTGACGGAGCAATTCCTCGTCCACGTTGGGATAGTACTCGCGCACGATCTTATCCACGTCGTTGATATGGGAGTACATCGCCTGACGCTGGCTGACCAGCTGCAACTGGCTATTGAAATACCGCATGGCCAACAGCATCGTCAGAGAGATGGTCAGCGCCATCGCCAAGAGCACCAGCGTGGCGGTGGTGCTGAGGCTGATTTTCTTCTTCATACAATTCCCTCATTTCGGGTTTATTGTGCTCTGTTATCTTTCCACAGGGATATTACGATCGGGGCGCACGTAATTAGGATAGGGGTTGACCCGCACACCGTCCAGCCGCACCTCAAAGTGGAGGTGAGGACCGGTGACGTTGCCGGTACGACCCACTTTAGCCAAAACAGTCTCGCCGCCCTTGACCACATCGCCCACACGGGCAAACATCTCGGAGGCGTGGGCGTACATAGTGGTCACCTTGCGTCCCTTGCTGTCTAGGCCGTGGTCCACCAGCACGCAATAACCGTAGCCGTAGCTCCAGCCGGTGCCGTAACTGCTGGTGTAATTGACCGCAATGACCACGCCGTCGGCGGCGGCGTAGATGTTCTGTCCATAGACGGGGACGGGACCGTTGGAGATGTCGATGCCGCGGTGCATCTTACCCCAACGCTCACCGAAGACGGAGGAGATGTTACGCACCGCCGGCACCGGCCACCACATCAGTTCGTCGTCATAAGTGCCCTGTGACTGGGTATTTTTGATGATCTCCTCGATGGCGGCGTCTGCTGCCTCGATCTTCTTCTGTACCTCTTTGAGCTCGTCATTGTAGCCCGATACGGAGGATTGCAACTTCTTAATCTCAGACTGTACAGCGGCGCAAAGGAGGTCCAGCTCCTTTTTCTTAGCATCGGAGACGGCCTTATCCGCCAACAACTTTTCGTTTTTGGCCTCCAGGTCCGCCTTCTGCACGGAGAGCTCCTGCTTCTGCACCTCCAGCTTTTCCTTGGTCACACGGATCTCCTCCAGCGCGGCCTCCAGCTGATCCATCATCTCCTGATCCCGCTTAGCGATGCATTCCGCCGCCTTGGATTTCAGCAGATATTCCTCATAATTGTCGGTATTGAGCAGGCGCTGTAATGCAGACAGGTTGCCCGTCTTAGCGATGGCGCGCAAGCGTTCGCCCAACCGCTCGTGGGTGTATTCGATGGAGCCCTCCATCGCCAGAATCGCCTCTTCGGTAGCGGCGATCTGCGCCGCCTTGGCGGCCAACTTGGCCTCGGTGGCGGCAATCTCTGCCTGGGTGGCATCGATGCGCTGCTGGAACAGCGCAATCTGCTTTTCAGCATTGTCGATCTGGGACTCCAATAGCTCCTTGCGCTTTTTGCTGGCGGATAGGTCAGAACTGGCAGAGGCCAACTCGTTTTTGATCTCCTTCTCCTGCGACTGCAGATCCTTTAACTGGGCCTCCAAATCGTCCAAAGTAGGAGCCGCCACCACGGGAACGGCAGGCAGCAGGGAGCCGTTGGTGCACAGCAACAGAGCCAGCGCACACAGCAGAGCCAACACACGATTTCGCAGGCTCATCATAGGCGCTCACTCCCTTCCTGCTTGAGGTACTTACTCATAGAGATGGCGCTGCCGCACACACCCACCAGCATACCGCCGACCAGGAAGCCGAGCAGCAGCGGGGACCATTGATCCGAGAACGGCACCAGCTTGAGCAACGGATTATCAAAGGTCAGATTATCCAGCAGCAGCTGATACAGCAGCGCGATGAGGCCGTAGCCGACACCGCCGGCAATAATGCCCAGCAGCAAGCCTTCCACCACGAAGGGGAAGCGGACGTATCCGTCGGTGGCACCCACCGACTTCATAATATAAATCTCCAAGCGGCGGTTGTGCACCGTCAGCTTGATGGTATTCACAATAATAAACAGGGACACCAACAACAGCACGCCGATGACGCCGCTGCCGATGGCCAGCACCACGTTGCGCACACGGGACAGTACGGCGGCGGTGTCCGCGTCGTAGGATGCCTCGTCCACACCGGAAATAGCCTCAATCTCGGTGAGAGTCTCACGGAATTTGGCCAAATCTTTCATCGTGATGATATAGGTGTCGGGCAGAGGATTATTCTCTCCCTCAAAACTATCCATCGTCTCATCGGACAAGGCATCGTTGTATTGGGCGAGGAACTCCTCCTTGGACAAAAAGCGAATGTCGTCGATATTCTCGATATTCTCCAGCTTCTGTCCCACACGCATCACCTGATAGTCGGACAGCGTGATATCCAGATACACCGCCACTTTGTTCTGCTCCACGGCGTTTTGGAATACCTGCTCCACATTGACGTAGATGAGATAAGCAAAGCCGGTGAGCATCAGACAACACACCAACACGCCCACCGAGGCCAAAGCCATCAGGCGGTTTTGCCACGTGTTGCGGAAGCTCTCGCGGATCAGGTGGAAGAATTGATGAAGCTTCATTCTTCGGCACCTCCCATCTCGGCGGCCATAGCGCCCAGCGATACGGTGCCCACGCGACGGGGGCGGCCGGTATCCGCCACGATATGTCCCTTTTCCAAGGTGATGACGCGGTGATTAAACTGATGCACCAGTTCGTGCTCGTGGGTTACCATCAGCACGGTGGTGTTGGAGATCTTGTTGATCTGAGTGAGCATCTCCACGATGTCATAGGACATCTGCGGGTCCACGTTGCCGGTGGGCTCGTCGGCGATGATCAGCGAAGGATTGTTGACCAAAGCGCGGGCCAGACCCACCCGCTGCTGCTCGCCGCCGGACAGCTCCCGGGGGAAGCGATTCCCCTTGCCCTGCAGGTCCATCAGTGCCAGCACGTGCTCTACGCGGTGGCGGATCTCACGGCGGGATTTTCCCACGACGCGCATGGGGAAGGCCACATTCTCAAACACCGTCATGCTGTCGATGAGGCGGAAATCCTGAAACACGATGCCCATGGTGCGACGATAGTAGGGAATATCCTTTCTCTTGAGGCGAGAAAGGCGGAAATTGTTGACCACGATCTCACCGGAGGTGGGGGTCTCCTCACGGCGGATCAGCTTGAGAAAGGTGCTCTTACCGGCACCGGACGCACCCACGATAAAGGCAAATTCGCCGTCGTCGATATGCAGATTGACATCCTGCAGCGCATGGCTGACACGGCTGTCCGCGCCATAGGTCTTATACACGCCTTGAAATTCAATCATACATCACACCTCCTGTAAATCTTTTTAGGGAAAGCCCATCCCACCCAGTATACGGGTAAGTGGCCTCCAATGCAAGTGAAAAACATTGGTAATTGAGGATGCTTCACCCTAAAAGCCGCCGACAGAGTCTGCCGGCGGCTGGCGCAGTATTAGTACTTGATCGGGTTGGCGCTGAGGTACTTTTTGACCATCAGGGCAACCTTGAACACGATGGCATCGTCAAACTCGCGCAGATCCAGACCGGTGAGGCGCTTGATCTTCTCCAAGCGGTACACCAGCGTGTTGCGGTGGACGAACAGCTTACGGGAGGTCTCGGACACGTTCAGGTTGTTCTCAAAGAACTTCTGAATGGTGAAGAGAGTCTCCTGATCCAGCGACTCAATGGAGCCGCGCTTAAACACCTCGCGCAGGAACATCTCGCACAGGGTGGTGGGCAGCTGATAGATCAGGCGGGCTACGCCCAGATGGTCGTAGCGGATGATGGCGCGCTCGTTATCGAACACCTTGCCCACCTCCAGGGCCACCTGCGCCTCCTTGAAGGAGGAAGCCAGATCCTTGATGCCCTCTACGGTGGTGCCGATGCCCACCACGGCCTGGGTGAAGAACTCACCGCCCAAGGTGTCCACGATGGAACGGGCCAGCTTCTCCAGATCCTTGGAGTCGATGCCTGCGCGCACCTCCTTAACCAAGGCGATGTCGGTCTCGTTGATGTTGATGACAAAATCCTTCGCCTTTTCGGGGAAAAGGTTCTGCACCACGTCGAAGGCGGAGATCTCGGTGCGGTTGGTGACGCGGATGAGCAGCACCACGCGAGTGACGTCGTTGTTGAAGCGCAATTCGCGGGCCTTGAGGTAAATATCACCGGGCAAAATGTTGTCCAGAATCACATTCTTGATAAAATTGCTGCGGTCAAACTTCTCATCATGGAACTGCTTGATGCTGCCCAGAGAGACAGCCAGCAGTGCCGCATAGCGGGAGGCGGGCTCGTCCTCTCCCTCTACGAACAGCAGATACTCGTAGTGGGGACGGGAGCCGAAGGGGATGTAGGTGTAGCCATCCTGCACAAAGCTCTCGCCGGTGGCAAAGGCCTCGGCGGACAGGGTGGAGGTCTCCCCCACGCGGCTCAGATCGCTGCAGGCGATCACGGTGAGATTTTCATCCACGATGCCCACGGTGCGGTCAATGGCCTCCTTGGTCTGGTGGATGACACCCTGAAACATACGGTTTGACATGGCAAGCACTCCTTTTTCTACGCATCATTCTGCCGCGCGGGTGCAAAGAGGATACACCTATCGATGCACGAGTGAAAACCCGTGGGCAGAAGACGTATACTCTCTCCGCGATGGGCGGCGGCTTTTTCATCGTTGGCAGAGGGCACACTCGGTACCCCTAAACCATACCAAGATATATTTTATACAATTTTTTACCATTTTGCAAGGCAAAATCTTAAAAAAGAGAGATTTTTTTATAACTTTTGTCAAATTTCCGTGTTTTTGGCGGCCCAAAAGGAGAAAATTGACCAAAACACAGGGCCATCACCCTTAGCCATCCTCTCGGCGAGGCATAATAAAAAACCGCCCCCCGAAACGGGAGGCGGTTGTGGAAACGAAGATTAGTTGCAGATGGTGCGCTCGGTGTCCTTGTCGAACAGGTGGATCTTGGTGTTCTCGATGGCGATCTCGATGCCCTCATCGCCGGGATGAGCGGTGGAGGTGGGCTCCACGCGGCAGGTGAAATCAAAGCCCTCGACATTGACGTACAGGAAGGTCTCGGCACCCATCAACTCGGTAACCTCGACGTTAGCCTTAACCTTACAGTCGGCAAACTCCTCCAGCAGACGGGGCTCGTCGTGGACGTCCTCGGGACGGATACCCATGATCACCTCTTTGCCCACGTACTCCTCCAGGCCCTTGCCCTCAACCTTAGCGGCGGGCAGGGGGATCTGATACTTCACACCGCGGCGGGTCTTGGTATCCTCGGAGCCGAACTCGACATAATAACCTTTCTCGTTCTTGCCGACGACGGAGTCGATGAAGTTCATCTGGGGGCTGCCGATGAAGCCGGCAACGAACATATTGCAGGGCAGGTCGTACAGACGCTGGGGAGTGTCGACCTGCTGGATCAGACCGTCCTTCATAACCACGATGCGATCGCCCATGGTCATAGCCTCGGTCTGGTCGTGGGTAACGTAAATGAAGGTGGTACCCAGCTTCTGGTGCAGCTTGGACAGCTCGGTACGCATCTGAGCACGCAGCTTAGCATCCAAGTTGGACAGAGGCTCGTCGAGCAGGAAGACCTTGGGCTCACGGACGATGGCACGACCCAGAGCCACACGCTGACGCTGACCACCGGACAGAGCCTTGGGCTTACGGTCCAGCAGGTGCTCGATATCCAGGATGCGGGCGGCCTCCTCAACGCGGCGCTTGATCTCGTCCTTGGAGGTCTTGCGCAGCTTCAGACCGAAAGCCATGTTATCGAACACGGTCATGTGGGGATACAGAGCGTAGTTCTGGAACACCATGGCGATGTCGCGATCCTTGGGAGCCACGTCGTTGACCAGACGGTCACCGATGTACAACTCACCGGCGGAGATCTCCTCCAGACCGGCGATCATACGCAGGGTGGTGGACTTACCGCAGCCGGAAGGACCGACCATGATGATGAACTCTTTATCCTTGATCTCCAGGTTGAAATCGGAGACGGCGACCACGCCGCCGGGATACTTCTTGTAAATGTGCTTCAGAGAAAGATTTGCCATAGCTCGTAAACCTCCGTTTTTGTATTAGATACCATCTATTGTGCATAGACGGGCAAAATCTTACACGATTACTATACCACTATTCTCCTCGTTTAGCAACGCTCAAAATGCACAAACTTTCACGCAATAAACTGGGGAGAATTTATATCAACTTGTGAGGTTGCCCAAAATTGTTAAAGATTTATAGGCAAAATGCTATCTTTCTCCTCAGGCGTCAGCAGACGGCACTCCCCCTCCGCCAAATTTTCATCCAGCGGCAGATTGCCCATCTTGACCCGTTTGAGCCAATCCACGTGACAGCCCACGGCGGCAAACATCCGCTTGATCTGATGGTATTTGCCCTCCACAAGCACAATCTCCGCCAAGGGGGTCTCCCCCTCCTCCAGCAGACGCATCTGCGCGGGCTTGCACGCGGTGCCGTCCTCCAGCTCGATGCCGGCGGCAAAACGCGCGGCCGTATCGGGGGGCAGGGGCTTGTCCAGCCGGGCATGGTAGGTCTTGGGGATGTGATGGCGGGGGGACAGCATCCGATGGGCAAAATCGCCGTCATCGGTGATGAGCACCATGCCGTGGGTATCCTTGTCCAATCGACCCGCAGGAAACAGTCCCTTGCGACGGGCATCGGGGGGCAGAAGATCCACCACCGTGGGTGCCTTGGGGTCACGGGATACACAGAGAATGCCGGCGGGCTTATTCAGCATCCAGTATACAAACTCTGCATAACCGATAGCCTTGCCGTCCACCGCCACCGACTGGGTGTCGGGGTCCACTTTCTGCGCCGCCTGACGGCAGACGGTGCCGTCCACCGTCACCCGACCACAACGAATAGCCCGACCCGCCTCACTGCGGGTCAGGTTACTCTGAGAGCATAAGAATTTATCCAATCGTTCCATATACACGTCCTCTTGCGGCTCCCCTACCCCTCGCTTTGAGGGTGGGCGGTAATGATGGTTCCGTTGTATTCATAGAGACAAACCGTGTCTCCGCTCTTGGTGCGGTAAGCAAAGCACTTCACGCGCTTGCCGCGATAGGCCGCGGGTACGGAATCGGTGTCGGGGACGATCCACTCCCGTACATCCACCCACTGCGGCTCCACCTCATACCCTTGTTCTTTCAGATAGGACACCCGCGCGGCATCGTCGCCGCCGGCACCTGCCGTCTGCACACGGGGACCCGATCGGCCGGCGGCGAACATCACCGTCAGCAACAGACCCAGCGCCACTCCATAAGCCGCCAGACGCGGGCGGGTGGTTTTCATCGACCATACAAACATCCCTGCATCCCTCCCATAATTCACTGAAAGATATGCAGGAATGTCAAAAACTATGTGTTAATCCGCGAAGAAGACGCCGTACCAGACGAGGAACATATACACCGTCCAGATCTTGCGGCTGTTGTCCTTCTTGCCGCGGTAATGCTCATCCAGCAGGCTCACCAGATAGTCGGTGTTGAAGAACTGCTGAGAAGCCTCGGACAGGAAGGCTTCCTTGACCTTGCTGTAGTACGCATCCTGCCGCAGCCATACGCGGATGGGTACAGGGAAGCCCAGCTTCGGCTTGCTGGCGGCGGAGGCGGGGATGTGACGCTTGGCCGCCTCACGCATGGCGTACTTGGTGGTACCGCCGCCGATGCGGTGCTTGACGGGGATGGTGGCCGCCACCTCGAACACTTTCTTATCCAGGAAGGGCACACGCAGCTCCAGCGAGTGAGCCATGCTCATACGGTCCGCCTTGAGCAGAATATCCCCCACCATCCAGCGGTTGATGTCCAGATACTGCATACGGGTGACGTCGTCCTGCCCCTTGCAACGATCGTAATACTCCTTGGTGTACTCCGTAGGGTCGGTGGCGGGAATGGACTTGAGCAGTTTCGCCTTCTCCTTTTTGGAGAACATATTGGCGTTTCCGATAAAGCGCTCCTCCAGCGATTTAGAGCCGCGGATGAGGAAGGATTTGCCCTTGATATCGGGCAGGATGGACGCGCAGGCGGCCACGGCACGGCGCAGCCAACGGGGCAACTTCTGATACCCCCGCAGGGAATAGGGCTCGTGATAGATGCGGTAGCCGCCGAACAATTCGTCAGCACCCTCGCCGGACAAAACCACCTTGACGTGCTCCGCCGCCAGTTTGGACACGAAGTAAAGCGCCACGCAGGCAGGGTCCGCCAGAGGCTGGTCCAGATAATACTGCACCTGAGGCAGGCTCTCCCAATACTCCTCCTCGCCGATGATGTGGGTGTAGTGGTGAATACCCACCTCTTTCGCCAATTCGGCGGCGTAGTTGCTCTCGTTATAGTGCTGGCCGTTGTCAAAGCCAACGGTAAATGCCTTCTGACCGCCAAAATAAGAGGCCACAAAACTGGAGTCCACGCCGCTGGACAAGAAGCACCCCACCTCCACGTCGCTGACGCGGTGGGCCGCCACGGAGTCGGTGAAGGCCGCGTCAATGGCGTCCACCGCCTGCTCGAGGGTCATATCCTCATCGGGAGTAAAGGTGGGCTCCCAATAGCGGTGGACCGACACCTCGCCACCCTTGTAGATGAGGTAATGGGCGGGGGGCAGGCAGGAGATGCCCTTAAAGAAGGTTTCGGTGGGCACGGAATACTGGAAGGACAGGTATTTATCCAATGCGGCGGGATTAAATTCCTTTTTCACGTCGGGGTGACCCAAAATGGACTTGATCTCCGATCCGAAGACGATGCGTCCGTCCTCCAGCAGAGTATAGTGCATGGGCTTGATGCCGAAATAGTCACGGGCGATGAACAATTCGCCCTTTTCGGCACTCCAGACGGCAAAACCGAACATACCCCGCAGGCGGGGCAGCAGATCGGCGCCCCACTGCTCGTAGCCGTGGAGCAGTGTCTCGCCGTCGCCCTCAGTGGCGAAGGTGTGACCCAGTTCGATGAGCTCCTTGCGGAGATCCTGATAGTTATAAATCTCGCCGTTGAACATCAGCACCAAGGACTTATCCTCATTATAAAGGGGCTGAGGGGCGCCCTCCAGATCGATGATGCTCAGGCGGCGAAAGCCCATGGACAGCACGTCGTCCATAAAGTAACCGTCGGAATCGGGGCCGCGATGGGTGATGACCTCGGTCATCTGCCGCAAATACTTCTCACGATCCACAATCTGACCGGTAAAACCGCAAAATCCGCACATAGTGGTATCTCCTTTGCGTTAAAATTCGCACAAAAGCACATTATCTTATGTATTATAGCACAGGTTTCCGCCGGATAAAAGACTTTTTTAAAAATCGATGAGTAAAAAAAGACCGTCGTACAATGATGGGGGCGACTCTCGGTGTGTCCGTCCGCCTGCTACCGTCAAAATAATACAAATTCTCCCTCCTCCTTTGTGCAACAAGCACAAAGGAACGCGAGGGTAAACATCCCGAATACAACACGCCGCCAATTGAAAAAGCGGCCAAAACGTGCTATAATGAGCGCGACAAAAGGAAATCACCTTTTGCATCCATTCTCACGAAAGGAGTGTTCTGCCATGAAGAAGATTATCTGCAAGGTGGAGTACGATACCGAGGCTGCCCAGCTCATCGGCAAGTTCACCTATGGTGAGTTCGGCGATCCCGCCGGCTACGAGGAGAGCCTGTATCAGACCGCTGACGGCAAGTTCTTCATTTACGTCAACGGCGGTGCCGAGTCCATCTATCCCAAAGAGGACATCAAGCGTCTGGCCAAGGACAAGGTAAATGCTTGGAAAGCCGAAAAAGGCATCTGATCGCATACACAAAGAAAACAGCGCACCGAGCATTCGGTGCGCTGTTTTTGTGTTGAAGATGCTCATTCCCACTCGATGGTGCCGACGGGCTTGGGGGTGAGGTCCATAAGGACGCGGTTGATACCCTCCACCTCGTGGGTGATGCGGTCAACGATTCGGTGCAGAATGGCGTAGGGGATCTCCTCAATGGTGGCGGTCATGGCGTCGGTGGTGTTCACCGCGCGGATGATGGCGGGCCAGCCCTCATAGCGGCTGTCGTCCTTCACGCCCACTGACTTGATGTCGGGGATCACCACGAAATACTGCCACACCTTACCGGCGAGACCGTTCTTGTCAAACTCCTCGCGGAGGATGGCATCCGCCTCACGCAAAGCGTGGAGACGGTCGCGGGTGATGGCACCCAAGCAACGCACGCCCAGACCGGGACCGGGGAAAGGCTGACGGTAGACCATACCGTGGGGCAGACCCAGCGCCTCGCCCACCACGCGGACCTCGTCCTTAAACAGGAGTTTGATGGGCTCGACGAGCTGGAACTGCAGGTCCTCCGGCAGGCCGCCCACGTTGTGGTGAGATTTGACTGCCTTTTTGCCCTCGGCGGCCTTGATGGACTCCAGAATATCGGGGTAAATGGTGCCCTGCGCCAGATAGGTGATGTCCTCCAGCTTGCGGGCCTCGTCGGCAAAGACCTCGATGAACTCCTTGCCGATGATCTTGCGCTTGTGCTCGGGGTCGGAGACGCCCGCCAGTAGATCGAGGAAGCGGTCGGTGGCGTCCACATAAATCAGGTTGGCGTCCAAGCCGTCGCGGAAGGTTTGGATGACACCCTCGGACTCGTTTTTACGCATCAGGCCGTGGTTGACGTGAACGCAGACCAGCTGCTTGCCGATAGCCTTAATCAGCAGGGCGGCCACCACGGAGGAGTCCACGCCGCCGGAGAGAGCCAGCAGCACCTTTTTGTCGCCCACCTGGGCGCGGATGGCGGACACTTGGGCGTCAATAAAAGCATTGGCCTTGTCAAAATCGGTGATGCGCTCCATCTCGGCGGGACGCACATTGGCGTTGTAATCCATCATCGGTAGACCCCCTTATCAATTGGTATAGTTATCGAAATAACCCTGCACCAGCACCACGGGGGTGCCCTTGTCACCCGAACCGGAGGTCAGGTCGCACAGGGAGCCGATGAGGTCGGTGAGCTGACGGGGGGTGGTGCCCTGAGAGGCCATATTGCCCACCAGATTGTCGTCCTTGTGACGGATGCTCTCGGCAATAGCGGCCTTCAGCTCGTCGCCCGACAGGTCTTTAAAGTCGTTATCCGCCAGATATTTCAGCTTTAGCTCATTGGGGGTGCCGATCAGGCCGTCGGTAAAGGCGGGGGACACCACGGGATCGGCCAGCTCCCAAATTTTGCCCTGAGGATCCTTGAAGGCGCCGTCGCCGTAGACCATCACCTCCACGTGCTTGCCCGTGGCGGCCAGGATGCGGCTCTGGATGTCCAGCACCAGATCCTTGCACTCGCGGGGGAACAGCTTGATGCTGTCCTCGGTGGCCTTGTTGGAGCCCAGCAGACCGTAGCGCTCGTTGTAGCCGCTGCCGTCGATGGAGGAGGTCAGGATGTCGTCCAGACCGCACACGATCTTGGCACCGGCATCACGGAGAATGCGCTTAGTGCGGGCACGGGTGTGGATGTCACAGGTGAGGATGCAATCGGCGTACTGCAGGATGGCGCGGGGCTGATTGGCGAAGACGATCTCCACCTCGGTACCCTCGGCGCGGATGAGGTCGCCGTAATACTGCACGTAATCCACGCCCGTGAACTCGTGAACGTTCTCGCCGAACAGGTCACGATAACGCTCCAGTGTCAACACGTCGGAATAGGGGTTAACGCCGGCCTCGTCGATCTGGTCGAGGGTGATGAGATGGTTGCCCACCTCGTCGGAGGGATAGCTGAGCATCAGCACCACCTTTTTCGCGCCGCGGGCGATGCCCTTGAGGCAGACGGCGAAACGATTGCGGGACAGGATGGGGAACATCACGCCCACCGTGCCGCCGCCCAATTTTGCCCGCACGTCGGCGGCGATGGCGTCCACAGAGGCATAATTGCCCTGCGCACGGGCCACGATGGACTCGGTAAGGGAGATGACGTCGCGGTCACGCAGCGAGAAGCCCTCGCCGGCGGCAGCAGCCAGCACACTCTCCGCCACCATGGCGGCCAGATCGTCGCCCTGTCGGATGATGGGACAGCGAATACCGCGGGAAACGGTACCCACCAGACGGGTAGAATCAGCCATAAACAACATCCTTTCCGTATCAAAGGGGTGTCAAAACGATTACTGTATAATCATACCTCTTGTAGTGGTATGTGTCAATAACACACACTACATTTTGTGAAAAATAGACGGAAATTCTTGCGAAAAAAAGGGTGGTTTTTTGCGAATTTTTCGAAAGGAAAACCACAACTTTTGCAGAAAATCAGATTTCTTGCGAAAAATACTGGACAAACGGAAAATTTGCGAGTATAATAGCAAGGATTAAGTGCGTCTTCAAGGAGGAACTAACGCTATGAAAAACATCAAACGCATGATCGCTTCTGTGCTGGCGATCGTCATCGCTCTTTCGGTTATGCTGACCGGCTGCGGCGTGCCCAAGATCGCCTTCAACAAGATCCCCGAAACCGCCGCCACCTACGGCGACAACCAGAAACTGACCTCCGGTGAGTATCTGGCCTATCTGTACCTCGAGTTCGAGAATATGTACTACAACCAAGGCCTGTATCAGTACGCGGCCTATGGTATGGACCCCTGGGCTCAGACCTTCCCTTACGGTGATACCGAGGAGAAGCTGATCCTCTCCGACTACATCATCCGCGCCACCCAGGACAACATCAAGCGTCAGATCGTACTGGCGCAGATGATGAAGGACAACGGCCTCAAGTGGATCGACGAGGACGAGAAGGATATCAACGAAAGCCTGGCCACCATGCTGGAGGATGCCTTCATCGACCTGGGCTTCAACAACAAGAGCTACGCCTATGCGCTGAAGAATGCCAACCTCAACGAGCGCTCCACTTTCTACGGTCTGTACGGCAAGGACGGCCCCCGCGCCGTTAAGGAAGAGGACATCAAAAAGTACTTTGAGGACAATTACGTTTCCTATAAGATGATCAGCATCCCCCTGACCGACAAGAACGGTAAGGCTCTCGACGAGAAGGGTGAGGAATACAAGAAGATCATGGAGCGTATGGAGAAGTACGAGAAGCTGTACGCCGAAAAGGGCTTCGACGCCGTGAAGGAGCAGTACGACAAGGACGAGGAAGAGATTAAGAAGCAGCAGTCCACCACCACGACCACCAAGAATCCTACCGGCACCGGTACCGCTACCGGCACCGGCACCACCACTGCCGCCCCCACCACCACGACCACTACCGCTGCCCCCACCACCACGACCACTACGGCAGGCACCACCACCGGCACCACCGCCGACGGTGACCACGATCACGACCACGATCACGACCACGACCACGAGGAAGAAGAGGACAAGGATCCCAACCGCGTGGACGCCGACAGCTCCAACATGGACGAGGAGCTGAAGAAGGCCATTTACAGCGTCGACGTGGGCGCTGGAAAGGGTAAGAAGGTCAACTACAAGGCCGGCGGCTCCACCCCCACCGTGGCCCTGATCGAGCGTCTGGACATCCACACCGACCGCAACGGTGAGAAGGATGGCCTGTATGAGGACTCCATCGAAAACATCCTGTACGAGCTGAAGTACGAGGACTTCGACAAGGAAGTGGACGAGGCCGTGGCTAAGCTGAGCATCGTCTTCAACGAGAAGGTTATTGCCAAGTGCAAGCCCGAGGACTTCCTGACCATCATGGAGAATATGTAAGATGCGCGAAAGGCGCCGGCCCCATCGGGTCGGCGCCTTTTTTGTTTGGTCAAATCCTATCGAACGTGGGGGCATTCCTCATTACTCATTCCTCATTCTACATTACCCCGTGTAATCCTCCAGAAGCACAGACAGCTCCTCCTCGCTGTGGACAGGCACCCCCTCCAAAACCTGCTGGCGCAATTCATAGGGCAGGCCGCTCAGCGGCATATCGTATACCTGCTTGGGGTAGGATTGATGCCGTTCAAACACCGCCACCTTCCCCTCCCACGCCCGAATGGTATACAAGGGGACGGGGGCGGCATCGGCAGGGGTCTCCAACACAAAGCGAAACATCACAAACAGAATCACCGCCGCCAAGAAAAAAGAGGCAGTCAAGATCCACAATATCGGATGGCGTTTTTCTCTCATAGGACACACTCCTCTCGGCTTTTCGCTCTGTTACAGTGTGTCCAGAAAGTGAAAAAATATGGGGAGAAGAGGAATTTTTGCCGTCCGATGCGGAAAAAACATAAAAAATAGGCCGATTTCTTTATTTTAGGTTTGACTTTTTGCGGATTTTGCAATACTATTAGTATGTATATCTTTGATTTAAAATGGGTAGATAGTGTCTGCCTTTTACATTTCAACCCTACGGTTGGAAAGGAGTGCTCCTATGGCAAACAAGGCGAAAAAAACCAAAAAAGAACGGATGTCCGTAGGCGAGTGGTTTGCCACCCTGCCGCGGCGCGTGCTGGATTGGTTCATCTCCCTCTTCCGTCCCACCCCCGAGCAGCGGGCGCGGCGGCGGCGCAGACGAGGCCGCTTTTTCGGCGCCCTGCTGGGTCTGATTCTGGTAGGGGTCATCACCGTCACCTTCGTGGTGGGCGTGCTGGTCATCTTCTGGGTGGTCAACTTTGACGCCGAAGCCTACTGTCCCGACCTGACCGCCACCGCCGGAGGCAACCGCTCGGTCATCTGGGTGCAGGACGAGAGCGACCAATGGGTACCCTATCACAATCTGGAGGGCGGCAACTCCGTCTGGACCGACCTCAAGGACATTCCCCTCAATATGCAGAACGCCGTCATCGCCATCGAAGACGAGCGTTTCCGTGACCACGAAGGCGTGGACTGGAAGCGTACCGCCGGCGCCATGATCAATCTGGTGGCCAACCGCGTATTCCATCTGGGCTCCACCGAGTACGGCGGCTCCACCATCACCCAGCAGCTCATCAAGGTCACCACCCAAGAGAACGACCACAGCGTCAAGCGTAAGATCAACGAAATATTGGCCGCCTCCTATATGGAGTCCACCAAATACACCAAGGACGAAATTCTGGAAGGCTACCTGAACAACGTGCCCCTCACCGGCGATCTGGTGGGTGTGGGCATCGGCGCCCGCTCCTATTTCGGTAAGGAGTTGCAGGAATTGTCCATCGCCGAGTGCGCGGTGCTGGCCAGCATCACCAACAACCCCAGCATGTACAACCCCTACACTCACCCCGAAAACGTGCGTCAGCGTCAGCAACTGGTGCTGGCGAAGATGTACGAGGTGGGCTTCATCACCAAGGACGAGTATCTGAACGCCCTGAATGAGGAGCTGGTTTATCAGAGCAGTGCCGTCAAGCAGGAGATCCAGGACTACTACGTAGACCTGGTGGTGGAGGACGTAGCCGCCGATCTGATGAAGGAATACGGCTACACCTACAACTACGCCATCAATCTGGTGTACTACGGCGGCCTCAACATCTACTCCGCCGAGGATCCCGAGGTGCAGGCTAAGGTACAGGCAGTGTATGAGAACGAGGAAAATTTCCCCGCTCACCTCAAAAACGATGAGGAGGATCCCCAAGCCGCCTTCTTCTGCGTGGACTATAACGGCAAGGTGATCGCCACCGTGGGCGGACGCGGAGAAAAGACCGCCAACCGCGTGCTCAACCGCTCCACCGCCTCCGTGCGCTCCCCCGGCTCCTCCATTAAGCCCCTGGCCGCCTACGGCCTGGCCATCAAAAACAATCTGGTGCACTACTCCTCCATCCTGCGGGATGCCCCCATTACCCTGCCCAACGGCAGCAAATGGCCCAAGAACTACGGTCAGTCGAAAGCCAAGGACAGCGGCGACGTACTGCTGGGCATAGCCCTGCAGAAATCCCTCAACACCACCGCCGTGCGGCTGGTGGAGCAGATGACCCCCCGCGAGTGCTACGAGTTCCTCACCGACACATTCCATCTGACCACCATCACCGACGGCAAGACGGTGGACGGCTCCTACAAGAGTGACGTGGATCTGGCTCCGCTGGCGCTGGGCGCCCTCACCGACGGCGCCACCGCCCGCGAGATGGCGGCGGCCTATGCCATCTTCGGCAGCGGCGGCTATTACAACGAGCCCTACACCTACTACTACGTCACCCGCGCCTCCGACAACCCCGGCGACCCCCATCTGCTGGACAAGGGAAGCCTGGAATACGGCGGCTGTAACACCGAGATCGCTTTGGATCCCCAGACCTCCTACGTCATGGTCAGCCTGCTGCAGCGCGTGACCAGCAACCTCAGCGGCAGCACCGGTTGGCTCTATTTGGGCCAAGACTGGAAGGATTGGCAGGTGTTCGGCAAGACCGGTACCTCCGAGGATGACAAGGACGTGTATTTCTGCGGCGGCACCGCCTACTACTGTGCCTCCAGCTGGTTTGGCTATGACAACAACCAAGAGCTGTCCGTCAAGACCAACCCCCGCCAGACCTACTATGCCAAAATCCTGTGGAACAAGGCGATGAAGGTGCTCCACGAGGACCTGCAGATCAAGGACTTTGAAGCACCTGCCGGCGTGGAAACACTGACCTACTGCACCAAGACGGGTCTCATCGCCACCGCACATTGCGCAAAGACCGATACGGGTGTGTACAAGACCAGCTTTAAGCCGGATCTGTGCACCTGCGGCACCGAGGAGGAGGAGCGTCCCGATCCCGTGATCCCCACCCTCCCCACACCTCCCACCTCTACCCCCGATACCGGCAGCACAACCACCACCGGCACCACCGATGGCACCGGCGGCACCGAGAACACACAGGGTACGGAGAGCACTGCGGTGCCCACCCTCCCCACCACCGAAACCACCGTCCCCGTCACACCGGGTGGGGACGAGGACGATATCATTCCTACCCCATAAAGTAAAGGACGATAATGCTATGATTTCCATTGCCATTTTAGGCCACGGTGTGGTGGGCAACGGCGTCGCCGAGGTGCTGGACCACAACGCCCGCGGCATCGCCGCCAAGGCGGGGGACGGCATCCGGGTCAAGCGGATCCTGGATCTGCGCTCCTTCCCCGACCTGCCCTATGCCGACAAATTCACCACCGATTTTAATGACATCTTAGAGGATGAGGAGATCCGCATCGTGGTGGAGACCATGGGCGGGCTGCATCCCGCCTACGACTACGTGAAGGCAAGCCTGCTGGCCGGCAAAAACGTGGTCACCTCCAACAAGGAGCTGGTAGCCGCCAAGGGCGACGAGCTGCTGGCGATTGCCAAAGAGCGCAACCTCAACTTTCTGTTCGAGGCCAGCGTGGGCGGCGGTATTCCCATTCTCCGCCCTCTGGATCAGTGCCTGGCCGCCAACGAGGTGTTCGAGGTGGCGGGTATCCTCAACGGCACCACCAACTTTATGCTCACCAAGATGATCCGCGAGGGTATGAGCTTTGACGGCGCCCTGGCACTGGCACAAAAGCTGGGCTATGCCGAGCGGGACCCCTCTGCCGACGTGGAGGGTCACGACGCCTGCCGTAAGATCTGCATCTTAGCTTCCCTCGCCTTCGGCAAGCACGTGTATCCCCACGAGGTGCACACCGAGGGCATCACCGACCTCACCGAGGAGGACGTGAAGTACGCCGCCGCCTGCGGTGGCGTCATCAAGCTGGTGGGACGCGCCACCCGCACCGAGGACGGACATCTGTTCTGTCTGGTGTCCCCCGTCATCCTGCCGAAAGACAACCTGCTGGCGGACGTCAACGACGTGTTCAACGCCGTGATGGTCCGCGGCGACAGCGTGGGCGACGTGGTCTTTGTGGGCCGCGGCGCCGGCAAGCTGCCCACCGCCAGCGCGGTGGTGGCGGACGTCATCGACGAGGTGAAGCACCTCAACGCCCGCAAGTACTTATTCTGGGAGGGCAACGAGCCGGGTCACGTCCGCGATTACCGTTTGGCTCCCGCCCGTCTGCTGCTCCGCTTCGCCTGCAAAGAGGATGCCGGAGCGCTGGTGCAGATCGGTCAAGTCTTCGGCGACGTGCGAATGATCTCCATCCCCGACGCCCCCGACAACGAGGTGGCTTTTATCTCCCCCTGTATGCCGGAGTATCTGCTGGAGGAAAAGATCGCCTCCTTCACCGGGATGACCCTGATGCGCCGCCTGCGTATTTATTAATGCGGTTCATCCGATAAGGTCGGGAACTCATTTTAAGTCCCTCTTCACCAAAGGGGTGCCAAGCCCTGCGGTGGGCAAACAACCATAAAGTCTATTCTCACCAAAGGGGTGCCAAACCCTGCGGTGGACAAACAACCATAAAGTCTATTCTCACCAAAGGGGTGCCAAACCCTGCGGTGGACAAACAACCATTAAAGTCTATTCTCACCAAAGGGGTGTAACGTGAAATGTTAGTCGTGAAAAAATTCGGCGGCAGCTCTGTGGCGGATGCCGCCAAGCTGATGCGTGTCGCCAAAATCATCACCGATACCTACAAAGAGGGTAACGACGTGGTGGTGGTGGTCTCCGCCCAGGGCGATACCACCGACGATCTGATTGAAAAGGCCAAAGAGATCAATCCCCGCGCCAGCAAACGCGAGATGGATATGCTGATGGCCTCCGGCGAGCAGATCTCCATCTCTCTGCTGGCGATGGCCATCGATTCGCTGGGCTATCCCGCCATCTCCCTCCTGGGTTGGCAGGCCGGCTTCGAGACCAGCACCAAATACGGTGCCGCCCGCATCAAGCGGGTGAATCCCGAGCGCATCCGCGCCGAGCTGGACAAAAAGCGTATCGTCATCGTGGCGGGTTTCCAGGGACTTAACCGCTTTGAGGATATGACCACCCTGGGCCGCGGCGGCTCCGACACCAGTGCGGTAGCCATCGCCGCCGCCATGCGGGCCGATCTGTGCCAGATCTATACCGACGTGGAGGGTGTCTATACCGCCGACCCCCGTAAGATCCCCGGCGCTGTGAAGCTGGATGAGATCACCTACAACGAAATGCTCGAAATGGCCACCTCCGGTGCACAGGTTCTCAACAACCGCTCGGTGGAAATGGCGAAAAAATACAACGTGGAACTGGAGGTCCTGTCCAGCATTACCGTGGCGGCAGGCACCAAGGTCAAGGAGGTTACGAATATGGAAAAAATGCTGATTAAGGGCGTTGCCAAGGACGACGGCGTGGCCCGTGTTGCTGTCATCGGTGTGCCGGATGAGCCCGGCATCGCCTTCAAGGTCTTCTCCCGCGTCGCCAAGGCGCACATCTGCGTGGACAACATCCTGCAGTCCGTGGGCCGCGACGGCACCAAGGACATCGCCTTCACCGTGCCCGCCGGCGACGCCGACTCCGCCGTGGAGAGCCTGCGCGACTACTGCGAGATGGTGGGTGCCCAGGAGCTGCTGGTGGAGAAGGACGTGTGCAAGGTCTCCATCGTGGGTGCCGGTATGGAGACCCACGAGAACGTGGCCGCCGGTATGTTTGAGGCGCTGGCGGATGCCGGCATCAACATCCAGATGATCTCCTCCAGCGAGATCCGCGTGTCGGTGCTGGTGGATAAAAAGGACGGCGACCGTGCGGTGGCTGCCGTACACCGCCACTTCTTCGGCGCGTAAAAAAGGAATGTCAACGGTGAGCAGAGACAGAATCTCTGCTCACCGTTTTCCATTTCAGGGAATGTCTGTTAAAACTTGAACAATCATTGACAAACCTTTCACTTGCCTTTATTATTATAATGATGTATTATGGGCAAAGGGCGTTGTAGGCCCCCTCTGCCACTACAAAAGAAAGGTGTATGAACTATGGCTTCCTATCTCCACGGGGTTCACGTACCCCACAGAAAAAAGACCCGGCACAAGCCCGTTCTGCGCATGGATATCCCCAAGGTCGTCACCATCCCCATGAGTATGCACATCGGTGCCCCCTCCGTCCCCATCGTCAAAGTGGGTGACGAGGTCAAAGTGGGACAAAAGATCGCGGAGGCCGGCGGCTTTGTGTCTGTACCGGTGTACAGCGGCGTGTCCGGCAAGGTAAGCAAAATCAAAGATTATCTGGATGCGAACGGCAGAACCGCCCCCGCCATCGTCATCGAATCCGACGGCCTGCAGACCGTGGCCGAGACCGTCATTCCTCCCATCGTGACCAACCGCGAGGAACTGCTGACTGCCCTCAAAGAAAGCGGCATCGTGGGTCTGGGCGGCGCCGGCTTCCCCACCCACGTAAAATTTGCCGTGGAACCCGAGCGCATCGACTATCTGGTCATCAACGGCGCCGAGTGCGAGCCCTACGTCACCAGTGACACCATCACCATGATGGAGCGCAGCGAGGATATGGGCTATGCCCTGCGTGTACTCTGCGACATCCTGGGCATCCGCAAGGTCGTGGTCGGCATTGAGAACAACAAGAAGCGCGCAGCCGTGGCCATGCGCAAAATGGCTGCCGACATTGTCGAGGCCGAGGTGAGCGTCAAGATGCTCCCCTCCGTCTATCCCCAGGGCGGAGAAAAGGTACTCATCTACCACACCGTGGGTCGCGTTGTGCCCGAGGGCAAGCTGCCCATCGACGCCGGCTGCATCGTCATCAACTGTACCACTCTGGCCACCATCGGCACCTATCTCAAGACGGGTATGCCCCTGGTGGAGAAGTGCGTGACGGTAGACGGTGGCGCCGTAACCAATCCCCAGAACGTACTAGCCCCCGTAGGCACCGCCATCGCTGAACTGTTTGAGGCCTGCGGCGGTTTGACCTGCGACCCTGCCAAAATCCTTTACGGCGGCCCCATGATGGGCGTAACCGTGCCCGATACCACCGAGCCCGTGATGACCAACACCAATGCGGTGATGGCCCTCACCAAGAAAGAGGCCTGGCTACCCAAGACCACCGCCTGCATCCGCTGCGGCTCCTGCACCAACCACTGTCCCTTCGGTCTGGCGCCCATGGCCATCTCCCACGCCTACAAGGTGGGCGACGTGGAAACACTGAAAACCCTGAACGTGGAAACCTGTATGCTGTGCGGTTGCTGTTCGTTCGTCTGCCCTGCCAACCGTCCTCTGGTACAGAGAAACAAACTGGCTAAGGAATTGCTCAAAGAATTGCGTGCAAAGGAGGGAAAATAAGAAATGAGTAAGCTTTCTATGTCCCCTCATATTCATAGCGGTATGTCCACCGGCGGCATTATGCTGGATGTGATCATCGCCCTGCTGCCCGCCGCCGTGGCCGGCGTGGTCATCTTCGGCCTCAGCGCTCTGTGGGTGATTCTCACCTGCGTCATCTCCTGCGTGGCTCTGGAGGCGCTGTTTACCCTCATCGCCAAGAAGCCCCAGTCGGTGAAGGATCTCTCCGCCGCCGTGACCGGTCTGCTGCTGGCCCTCAATCTGCCCGCCAACATACCGCTGTGGCAGTGCGTCGTAGGCTCCCTCTTCGCCATCATCGTAGTGAAATGCCTCTTCGGCGGTCTGGGCCAGAACGTGGTCAACCCCGCTATCGCTGCCCGTGTGTTTATGCTGGTGGCCTTTGGCTCCCTGGCGAAGGCGGCCTTCCCCGTGGATGCGGTGGCCGGCGCCACCCCCCTGGCACCGGGTGCCACCATGCCCGACCTGCTGACCCTGTTCACCGGCTACTACGGCGGTGCCATCGGTGAAACCTGCTCCGTGGCCCTGCTGGTAGGCGGTATCTATTTGGTGGTGCGTCGCGTCATCACCTGGCACAACCCCGTAGCTTTTATGGGCACTGTGTTCGTCTTCTCCTTCCTGATGGAGGGCTACGACCCCATCAAGGCGCTATCTATGGTGCTGTGCGGCGGTGTCGTCATCGGCGCCATCTTCATGGCCACCGACTACACCACCTCTCCCCCCACCCCCTGGGGTAAGGTCATCTTCGGTATCGGCTGCGGCCTCTTCACCTGCCTCATCCGCTATTTCGGCAGCTATCCTGAGGGTGTATCCTTCGCGATCCTGTTTATGAACATTCTCACCCCCTACATCAATCGCTGGACCCGCCATAAGGTGTTTGGAACGGGAGGTGCCAAGTGATGCTGAAGAACATAAAAAGTGTGGGCGTGCTGGTAGCCATCTGCTCGGTCATCGCCCTGCTGCTGGCACTGACCAACCAGATCACCGCCCCCATCATTGAGAAAAACTCCGCCGCCGCCGCGAATAAGGCGCTGCTGGAGGTTATGCCCGAGGGCAAGGGCTTTGAACAGGTGGATATGAGCAAGTACACCCTGCCCGCCACCGTCACCGAAGCTTACAAGGAGACCTCCGGCAAGGGCTACGTCATCAAGCTGACCACCACCGGCTATGGCCCGGGTATGGTCATTATGTGCGGCGTATCCGCCGACGGTAAGGTCACCGGCGCGGTGTGCCTGTCCTCCAACGAGACCCTGAGCAAGGAGAAGGAGTACGGCAAGGTCTTTGCCGGCAAGGATGCCGCCGCCGTGGAGGCCACCGACACCATCGGCGGTGCCACCATGACCACCGGTGCCTATAAGAACGCCATCAAAGACGCCCTGACCTCTGCGAAGGTGCTGGGCGGCGAGAACGTGGACGTCCGTACCCCCGAGCAGATCTTCCAGGATAACTTGGCCGCGGCCCTGCCCGCCGGCGAGGGTAAATTCACCAAGATGTTCCTCACCGAGGTGCTGGAGGGCGTGGACGCCGTCTACTCCGCCGATAACGGTGCCGGCTACGTCGCCATCGTCGGCGAGGAGTTTGCCGGTATCGAGGCAGAGGCTCCCACCGCCTATCCCGCCATTGCGGATGCCATCAAGGCTATGACAGAATCCACCCTCACCGACGTGGATCTGACCGCCTACGAGGGCATCCACAAGAACGTGACCTCGGCGAAAAAGACCGCCGGCGGCAACTACGTGCTGGAGGTCAAGGGTGCCGGCTACGGCATCGTGGGCGGCGATGAGTACCATCCCGCCAGCGGCGAGTATATCGTCATCCGCGTATCCATGACCGCCGATGGCAAGATCATCGACTGTCTCACCGTATCCCAGGCTGAGACCCCCAATCTGGGCTCCGTCTGCGGCGACGAGTCCTTCTCCTCCCGCTTTGACGGCAAGACCGAGGCGGACATCCCCGCCGTGGAGGGCATCGGTGGCGCCACCATGACCACCGACGGCTACAAGACCGCGATCCTGCGCTGCTTCGCAGCGGTACAAATTCTGGAAGGAGGTGCCGAGTAATGAGAAAAGACAGCAATCTGGATGTGTTGACGAAGGGCATCCTCAAAGAAAACCCCGTGTTGGTGCTCATTCTCGGCACCTGCCCCACCCTGGCTACCACCGGCACGGTGGACGGCGCCGTGGGTATGGGCTTGGCGGCGTTGGCCGTGCTTCTGTGCTCCAACGTCTTCATCTCCCTGCTGCGCAACATCATCCCCGAGACCATGCGCATCCCCTGCTATATCGTCATCATCGCCGGCTTCGTCACCATCGTTAAGCTGTTTGTGCAGGCCTACCTCCCCGATCTCTACGCCACCTTGGGCGTGTATCTGGACCTGATAACGGTCAACTGCATCATCCTCGGCCGCGCCGAGATGTTCGCCAGCAAGAACCCCGTGGTCAAGTCCGCTCTGGACGGCATCGGTATGGGCATCGGCTTTACCATCGCACTGACCGCCATGGCCATCGTCCGTGAGGTGTTGGGTAACGCCACCTTTGCCGGAAACTCCATCGCCTTCCTGGAGCCTTACAAGATTTCTTTCCTCACCAAGGCTCCCGGCGGTCTGCTGGTCTACGGCCTGCTGATCGCGCTGGTGTACGTCATCACCAAGGGTAAGGCGCCCCTGAAGAAGTCCTTCTCCTGCGCCGGCTGCCCCAATGCCGCCACCTGCCACACCGCCTGCACCGAGAAAGGAGATGAGCAGTAATGTTTAAGACCTTGATCATCATCCTGCTTTCCTCCGTGTTTGTGGACAACTACGTGCTGTCCCGCTTCCTGGGTATCTGCCCCTTCCTGGGCGTGTCCAAAAAGCTGGACCAAGCCACCGGTATGGGCATCGCCGTCACCGCGGTGATGCTGCTGGCCTGCGCCGTTACCTGGCCCATCCAGTATTTCGTGCTCAACGCCCTGAATATGGGCTATATGCAGAACATCGTGTTCATCCTGGTTATCGCTGCACTGGTGCAGATGCTGGAACTGCTACTGAAAAAATTCTCCCCCTCCCTGCACAAGGGTCTGGGCGTGTACCTGCCCCTCATCACCACCAACTGCGCTGTGCTGGGCGTGGCCATCAACAACATCAACGACGGCTTCACCTTCATCGAGTCTATTGTCAGCGCTTTGGGCGTAGGTTTGGGCTTCCTATTGGCGATGGTGCTGTTCTCCGGTCTGCGTACCCGCATCCACGACGCCAACGTGCCCGCCCCCTTCCGCGGCCTGCCTGTCACCCTCATTGCCGCATCCTTCATCTCTCTGGCATTCATGGGCTTCGGCGGTATCGTTGAGAACATCTTCAAATAAGGAGGTAATGAAAATATGGATATTTTAATTGCTTTCTTAGTCGTTGCCGCCATCGCTCTGCTGTTGGGCATTCTGCTGGCGGTCATCTCTCACTTCTTCGCCGTACCCGAAGACCCCACCCAGCAGCAGGTGCGCGCCTGCCTGCCCGGCATCAACTGCGGTGCCTGCGGCTATAAGGGCTGTGACGACTACGCCGCCGCCGTGGCGGGCGGTGGTGTCAAGCCCAACCTCTGCATCCCCGGCGCCCAGTCGGTGGCCGACGCCATCGGCGCCATCATCGGCGTGGAGGCTGAGCCCTTCGATGACGTGGTCGCCTTTGTGGCCTGCAACGGCCACTGCGGCGCCACCCACAACAAGGCCGACTACGAGGGCGTCCAGTCCTGTGAGGCCGCCGGCATGCTCTTTGGCGGTCCCGGCGCCTGCACCTACGGCTGCTTAGGCTTCGGCGACTGCGCCAAGGTGTGCCCCGCCGACGCCATCTGCACCATCGACGGCATCGCCCACGTGGACACCAGCCGCTGCCTGGGCTGCGGCGTCTGCGCCAAGGCCTGCCCCAAGGGCATCATCCACATGCTGCCTCAGGATGCTGAAGTGGCCGTGATGTGCAGCAACAAAGACAAGGGTGTCGACGCCCGCAAGGCCTGCCAGAACGCCTGCATCGGCTGCAAAAAGTGCGAAAAGACCTGCCCCAATGGGGCCATCACCGTGGTGGACAACCTGGCGATCATCGACTACGACAAGTGCACCGCCTGCGGTGCCTGCGTGGAGTGCTGTCCTACCGGCTGCCTGAAGAAGGTATTCTTCCCCAACCTGCCCGAGGGCGTGGAAGCAGAAGACCTGCTGGACTGATATGGAACACATCGATAAAACACGGCTGCGCCGCAACGACGTGATTTTCATCGCCGCCCTGCTGGCGGTGGTCGCCATTGCCGGCGCCTGCCTGTACTTCCTCCGCGGCGAAGGGAATACCGTCACCGTTACGGTGGACGGCGAGGTGTACGCCACCTATTCCCTGGCTGTGGACCGAGTGGAGGATATCCACACCGGCAAGGACGGGCTCAACCGCCTGGTTATCAAAGACGGAAAAGCGTGGGTGGAGACCGCATCCTGCCCCGACGGCATCTGCGCCGCCCACAAACCCATCCACCGCGAGGGCGAGAGCATCGTCTGCCTGCCCAACAAGGTGGTTATCACCGTCAGCACCGCCGACAGCGGCAACCAACCCGACATTGTGGTATAAGGAGGCGGTTCCTGTGCAAAATAAAGGTAAGGACACCGCCTTTCTGGGGCTGTGTGTGGCGCTGGCGCTGGGGCTGGCCTACATCGAGGTGCTGATGCCCCCGTTGCTTGCCGCAGTGCCCGGCATCAAGATGGGATTGCCGAACATCATCCTTATCTTCCTGCTCTATCGCCGCGGCGTTGCCTCGGCGGCTACGGTCTCTTTACTGAGAATCGTGTTAGTCACCCTGCTGTTCGGCAACACCATGGCCTTCCTCTACAGCCTGGCCGGCGGTGTGCTAAGTATGGCGGTGATGGTACTGCTCAAAAAGCTGAATTTCCTGTCCGTGACAGGGGTCAGCGTAGCCGGCGGCGTCACCCACAACGCAGGTCAGATCCTCATGGCCATGTGGCTGATGAACACCGCCGAATTGGGGTATTATCTCATCGTTTTAGCGGTGACGGGAACCATCGCCGGCCTGCTCATCGGCCTGTGCGGTGCCCTGCTCATCCGCCGTATCCCCAATCGCTGGTAAAACGAAACTTTGTTAAATAAAAAACATTGACAAACATTGCCACCTATGGTATAATGTGTTTGTCCCGCATCCGTGGGACATTTTTATGAAATTTTTTAAGGAGGAAACCCCAATGAAAAAGATTCTTTCCTTTGCTCTTTGCCTGCTGATGCTGGCCTCTGTTCTGACTGCTTGCGGCGGTGACAAGAAGCCCGATGACGCCGGCAACAAGGGCGAGGTCGCCAACGTAAAGTTTGGCGCCGCTGTATACGTCAGCGCCCCCACCGCCACCGACGCTACCGAGGATAAGGCCGGTCAGGGTTCCGTGGACGTGACCGTGGCTGCCGTCACCGTGGACAAGGATGGCAAGATCGTTGCCTGCGATCTGGACACCATGCAGAACAAGGTGACCTACACCACCGAGGGCAAGGCTGTTGCCAACGCCGAGTTTAAGTCCAAGCGCGAGCTGGGCGACGCCTACAACATGGTCACCTACGGTAGTGCTACCCAGGAGTGGTATAAGCAGGCCGACGCCTTTGAGGCTCTGATCGTCGGCAAGACCATCGCCCAGGTGAAGGCTCTGGTCGCCGAAGGCAACAAGGGCACCGACGAGGTTGTGAACGCCGGCTGCACCATCATGATCCACGAGTTTGTGGGCGCCATCGAGAAGGCCGTGGCCAACGCCAAGGCTGAGGTGGCCGCTGACGCCACCGTGAAGGCTACCCTGCACACTGCCCAGACCTGCACCGATGCCACCGAGGAGAAGGCCGGCAACAACCAGGTTGAGGTCTATGGCTTCGGCGCCGCTCTGAAGGACGGCAAGGTTCTGTCCGCCGACAGCGATTGCGCTCAGGTGAAGTTCACCTTTGATATCGCCGGCAAGTCCACCTTCGACGCCTCCAAGGCCGTGCAGACCAAGCGCGAGCAGGGCGACGCCTACGGCATGGTCGCCTACGGCGGCGCCACCAAGGAGTGGTACGCTCAGGCTGACGCCTTCGATGCCGCCTGTGAGGGCAAGACCGGTGCCGAGATCGCCGGCCTGATGGCTGAGGACTATAAGGGCGTTGACAGCCTGAAGTCCGCCGGCTGCACCATCTACGTGTCCGGTTTTGTGGCTGCCGCTTCCAAGATCTGATTGTAACGTAAGCAACAAAAACGGGAGGGAAACCCTCCCGTTTTTTGCTCTGTGAGTGTGCGTATGAAAAGACGTATTCTATGCGCGGCTCTGGCCCTATGCCTGCTGTGCGCCGGTTTGTCCGCCTGCGGCAAGCCCGAAGAAAAACTCGAGAAATTTTCCGCCTATTCCTTCGACTATTTCGATACCGCCACCACCATCGTCGGCTACGCCGAAAACCAAGAGGCTTTTGACGCGCTGGCAAACCAAGCCATCGCACGGTTGGGAGAGTACCATCGACTGTACAACATCTATCTCCGCTATGAGGGGATGGAGAATCTCTGCACCGTCAACGAACTGGTGGACGGTGCCCACCGCACCGTGACGGTGGATCGCCGCATCATCGACCTGCTGCTGTATGCCCGCGAGATGCACGACAAAACCGGCGGTATGGTAAACGTGGCCATGGGCAGCGTGCTGAAACTATGGCACGACTACCGCACCATCGGTATAGACGATATGCAAAACGCCTCGCTGCCACCCATGGACAAACTGAAAGAGGCGGCGCAGCACGTAGATATCACCAAAATGGTGATTGACGAGGAGAAGAGCACCGTCACCCTCACCGACCCTCAGATGCGGTTAGATGTGGGTGCCATCGCCAAGGGCTATGCCACCGAGCAGGTAGCCAAGTGGTTAGAGGCGCAGGGAGTCCGCGGATGGCTGCTCAACGTGGGCGGCAACGTCCGTGCCGTAGGCAAAAAGCCGGACGACACCCCCTGGACGGTGGGACTGGAAAACCCCGAGGATCCTACGGCGGACTACCTGGCCTACCTTTCCCTCACGAAGGAGGCACTGGTGACCAGCGGCTCCTATCAGCGGTTTTACATCGTAGACGGAAAATCCTATCACCATATCATCCACCCCGACACCCTCATGCCCGCCGAGGGCTATCTCTCGGTGTCGGTCATCTGCCCCGATTCGGGGATGGGCGACGCCCTGTCCACGGCGCTGTTTTGTATGTCTATTGAGGACGGCAAAGCGCTGGTAAACTCGCTGAAGGACGTAGCCGTTTCCTGGGTGACCGACGACGGCAAACAGACAGTCTCCGACGGCTGGAAGGAATACGTAAAGAAGTAAGGAGTGTGAACTATGGATGCTTTCTTGCACGGTTACGAATACATTTTGCATGACATTGCACGCGTATCTGCCCTGACTCTGGAATTGATCGGCGTGCTGATCATCATTGTCGGCTCGGTGAAATCCCTGTTCCATCTGGGGCAAGGTCTGATCCGCCACCGCACCATCAACATTGTCATCGAGCTGGGCAAGACCTTGGCGCTGGCATTGGAATTCAAGATGGGCGCCGAGATCATTAAGACGGTCATCGTCCACGATCTCACCGAGCTGGCGGTGCTGGGCATCGTCATCGCCATCCGTGCCCTGCTGGCCTTCCTGATCCATTGGGAAATGAAAATGGAGAAGAATGACGAGAAGGGCAGCGAAGCCACCCCCACAGAAAAAAGCGAATAAGCCAAAGCGGAACAGCCCACGGCTGTTCCGCTTTTTTTTATTATAATCTTGAAAAGTGCGGGCGGGTGTGCTATAATACTTCGGTATAGTCCAAAGAGACGGAGGAATCGTATTATGTTGGATATCAAGTTTATTCGTGAGAATCCCGAACTGGTGAAAGAGAACATCCGCAAAAAGTTTAAGGACCACAAGCTGCCCCTGGTGGACGAGGTCATCGAGTTGGATGCGAAAAAGCGTGAGGTCAACACCCGCGCCAACGACCTGCGCGCCAACCGCAACAAGGTCTCTAAGGAGATCGGTGGTCTGATGGCCAAGGGGCTGCGTGAAGAAGCCGAGCAAAAGAAGCAGTTGGTCAGCCAGCAGGCCGCGGAGTTAGCCGCGCTGGAGCAGCAGGAGGCGGAGCTGGCGAAAGAGCTGAACGAGCGGATGATGAAGATCCCCAACATCATCGACCCCTCTGTGCCGGTAGGCAAGAGCGACGAGGACAACGTGCAGGTGGAGGTCTACGGCGAGACCAAGGAAGCCGACTTCGAGATCCCCTACCACACCGATATTATGGCGAAATTCAACGGCATCGACAAGGCCGCCGCCGGCAAGGTAGCCGGTGAGGGCTTCTACTACCTGATGGGGGACATCGCCCGCCTGCACTCCGCCGTGCTGGCCTATGCCCGCGACTTTATGATCGACAAGGGCTTTACCTACTGCATCCCCCCCTACATGATCCGTTCCAACGTGGTGACCGGCGTCATGAGCTTTGAAGAGATGGACGCCATGATGTACAAGATCGAGGGCGAGGACCTGTACCTCATCGGTACCAGCGAGCACTCCATGATCGGTAAGTTCATCGACACCTTCACCAATGAGGCTGAGCTGCCCCTGACCCTCACCAGCTATTCCCCCTGCTTCCGCAAGGAGAAGGGTGCCCACGGCATCGAGGAGCGCGGC
>JAFXFF010000020.1 GCA_017520705.1 Clostridia bacterium
AATAGTTGGTGCTGATGACGGTGAGGGTACACCCGTTCCCATCCCGAACACGGCAGTTAAGCTCACTCGTGCCGACAATACTTGGCTGGAAGCGGCCCGGTAAGATAGGTAGGTGCCAACACAAAGAAGAGATCATCCGATTGGATGGTCTCTTTTCTTTATGTGTGTGGATGGGAACGGGTTACACCCTACTCTTGCGGTGCCCGAAATGCGGTCACCTCGCTCAACGCTCGCCGCATTTCGACCGCTGCGCCAACCCCTGCTCGCTGTATCCGCCACCGGCGGCGCTCGCAGGCGTTGCTCATCCCGAACACGGCAGTTAAGCTCACTCGTGCCGACGATACTTGGCTGGAAGCGGCCCGGAACAATAGGTAGGTGCCAACACAAAGAAGAGATCATCCTTTTGGATGGTCTCTTTTCTTTTTTTGCAGATGTTCTTTCGTTACTTGACATTGACGTAGCGTCAAGTGGTATGATAAAATACAGTAGGGGGTGAGGGTATGGAGAAACAACCGCTCCATGATATAGCCGAGGTTTGCAAAAGGCTTGGCATCACATCAAGAACACTTCGCTTCTATGAGGAAAAAGGCATTATTGAAAGTACAACGGTTGGTCTTTCGCCTCGCAGACGATATACCGAAGAACAATTGTCGCTGATTAAAAACGTTTTGACTCTTCGCACATTGGGCTTATCTGTAAAAACCATCGCGGAGTTACAGTCAGAGAAAACTGACCTCAAAGAGGTCGTTCTTTCCAAACGGGCGGAAATACACGCCTTTATTGAATCGCGTATGCGGGAGATCAATCTTTTGAACGAAGCCCTTTCTGCATTGGAATCCGGCAGAAATATATTTGACGAAAAGTGGCAGAGTGATATCGAACCCCGTGCCGAAGAACGCGAAGCGGCTATCATCTGTACGGAGGCCATTGTGAGTGGTGATTGTGAGACTCTTTACCGGTATTTGAGTGCTCGGTTGATACAATACATGCCGAAAGAAGTGTATTCCGTTGTGAGAAAAGATACCTTAATGCCAATAGGAGAGTTTGTTTCTATCGAGAGCATCGTTGTTGACGACAAATTTCCAAATCGATTGTATAGTTTTGTGCGCTATGAAAAATTGGGACTAAAAATTACGCTTGTCTTTTACAAAGGGGAAGTGGATGGGCTTTGGCTAGGATACTACACTGCTGGGTAGAAAGATATATGAAATATTTAGTTGCAATCATTTTACTGATGGGAATTATTGCACTTTCAGGGTGCATGCCCGAAAATAAAGAAAAAGCCACCTCTGATTCCAACGTCGATATCCAAACGACGGCTGCTTCCAAAGCAAATTGCGAGTCATCGACGCATTTTGAGATCCTACACGATAACGGCATTACGGAAAAACACTTCGTTTTGGAAAATGACGGGTATTCGCTGAATGCTGTGTATACTTACATTAATGACGGAAAACGGCATCCTGCCATCCTCTTCATTGCAGGGTCAGGTCCCACCGACTATAACGGTACTGTCGGGGTTTTGACTCCGTTTGAAGATATGGCATTAGCGTTTGCACAAAAAGGCATCTGTTCTCTTCGCCTGGATAAGCGAACATTTTGCTATGCTTCTGAAATGGATATATATGCGGGAGTGGATGAAGAGTACTTATCTGATTGCAACGCCGCGATAGAGTATTTAGAAAAGCAAAGCATCACCGAATTTTATTTGTTTGGACACAGCCTTGGCGGTCAGATTGCAACTGAATTAGCTGCGAGAAGGACGGATGTGGACGGCATAATTTTGTTTAATAGCTCGGCACGACATTTGGCAGACATTGCGTGCGATCAATACACGGCACAGGACCCTTCAAATAAAGATTTATATACGAAATATGCGGATGCGGCAAAGAGTGTAACTCAAACATCGGTCAGCGGGTACTATTATTACGGCGCAAGCGATTATTATTGGGCCTCGTATAATCAAATCAATACCGCCAACAACATCCAGATAGCCAATATGAAAACATTGATTATCAACAGTACCAACGATAAGCAACTTTTCGGTGAGGATATCGTACTGTGGAGAGCATTGTTTAGCACGATGGAGAACGTAAAGATTACTGTATATGAAGATATCAGTCATTTTGGTTATGTATGCGACACATCGGATTCTCGGTTTATGTATATGCAAATGGAGTTTCCGTTGAAGGTCGTATTGGCTTGTACAGAGTTCATAGGAAGGTGACACATTATGAAGAAAGGATTGGCTTATATTTATTCGATGGTGCTGTCGCTGGTGCTGTGCGTCGTTGTGCTATTCACTCCTATGAAGGGAGAATCGCTGTGGCAACATCCTTGCGTGAACATCTATAGTTTGTTTGCCGTCGTGTTTTTCGTGATGAACACCGTCAGCGTGATCGTGTCCGCTCGTGGAGCGGATATATTTGCTAAACCGTATACAAAGGAGAGACCGGCCATTGAGCAAAAGAAAAACCACGTCACCGGTGTGGTAATGGCGTTTTTCGAAGTGCCGTTGTTGGCTACAGTATTCTTTGTGGACGGCGGATGGAAGATGGTGGCGTGCTCTGCCCTGTATATAGGCGGTGCGTTGGTGTTGGCATCGTTGATTGGTGAGCATTCCGTATATAAAATACGTAAGGAGTTTCACGAGCAGGAACAGTGTGAACTGGCGGAGCAGATAAAAAAGGAAGAGGGATGATGGAATTCCACCGTGGCGACCTGCATATCGAGATTACGATTTAACCGCCCCTTATTTTTATGGCTTTTTGGAGCCTTGTGTGCAGTGATGTGACACAAAGAAGAGATCATCCTTTTGGATGGTCTCTTTTCTTTTGCGGCTATGTTTTCCAACTAGAGGGAGAATTTTGCCGCTGGACACTCTCCGTTTGATGTATTTACATCCTGCAGAAGCTATTGTATACTGTAACCAACAAATCGTTTTGAAAGGAGAGGTGAGCATGTCACTGGGCAAGAACATCGCTGCTTTGCGTAAGGAGCAAGGACTTACGCAAGCCCAACTGGGCGAACGGCTGGGGGTGTCCAATCAGGCTGTCTCCAAATGGGAGAAAGGAACGAACCTGCCGGACGTGATGCTGCTGCCGACTATCGCCAAGGCATTCGGCGTCACCATTGACCGGCTGTTTGAGAAAATCGAGGCCGAGGAGAAAGTGGAAATTCCCGATAAACTCGTTTGGATCCTGCGGCAGGAATACGACGGCGCGACATTAACTCTCCGCTTCCCTATTCAGGCGATGGAACGGATGATGAATATGGAATTGGAACAGGGTCGTATGCGCGTAAGCGCAGAGGAATGGAAGGAATTCCGCGAAATCTACTGTCGCGTTGGTACGGTATTGGAGGAGTTGTATATAGGGGACAGGGCCGTGAAGATAGAGGTGGTGCGGCATGAGAATTAAAATAGACAAAAACGGCGTGACCACGGAAGAATACGTAGAAAACGGCGTGGCGATACGCATAAAACAGGGACAAATCACCTGCGACATTGTGAATGTACACCTTTTACGCGGCAAGCTCCGCCCGATCCATACGAAAGTGTTTCCCGTGGATGGAGGCGAGGACTTTTGTGTGGACATCAGCACCGATCCGCGCCTCAAAGAAGTGTTGGAAGTGTTTGCAGAGTATACGGATTTCCCTGTGGTAGAGTTCTGCCGCGGCGACCTGCATATCGAAATCACGATTTAACGAAAACGCCCCACCCGATTTTGGGTGGGGTGTTCTCTGTCGGGGGAAGATGCGATGGCCGCGAAGCGCCGCCGATTCTACAAACTTCCTCGCTGACCGCGACAAATATCAAAAATTGTGCTATACTTTTTTCAAACACCTGCCAACCTTCTTCCAAATCCCTCCACTATATAATTGAAACCGTGCACGGGGTGAAAATCAAATGGACAAACAAACTGCCGACCGTCTCATAACCGAATATCTTCCGAAACTCTACGGCTTTGCAGTGAAAAAAGCCTACTCATATGCAGAAGCGGAAGAGCTATGCGCCGACATCGTTGCCGAAGTCTATGCTTCTTTACGCAAAGCCGACGAGATCGTGAACGAGGAGGGCTATATTTGGCGCATCAGCGAACACGCCTACGCCAAATTCGTATCCCGAAAAAAGCGACACGAAGGCGTTTCCATCGATGGTGTGACGTTGCCGTATTACGATGACAACACCCGTCTTGAAACGGAAGAAGAGATGAAAATTCTGCGACGGGAGATCGCGTTTTTGACTCAAAAGCGGCGGCAGATCGTCTTTTGGTTTTACTATGAAAACCGTTCCGTTGCCGATATTGCCCGCGCACTCGGTATGCCCGAGGGCACGGTGAAATGGCACCTGAACAAGGCACGATTGGATTTAAAGGAGGGTTTTTCTATGAAACGACAAGTTGGCACCCTGGGCCTGTCTCCCTATGCCGCCCGCAATTTCGGTCATAGCGGCAGATCCGGTGAAAACGGCGGTCCGGAATACTATCTTTACGATAAGCTGAATCTGAACATCGTGTACAGCGTGTATTTTGAGCCGAAAAACACGGTGGAAATCGCGGAAGAATTGGGCGTCACCCCGGTGTTTTTGGAGGATAAGATCGCTTGGTTGGAAGAAAACGGATTTTTGGTGCGGCGAAAAGATGACCGCTTCACTACCTACGTTTATTTCAATTCGCCGACCTATTCCCGTGAGTGGCACGAGCGTCTCTTAACCGTTCAGCAAGAGATTGCTCGCGTTCTGGTGAAAGAATATGTCCCTTTGGTGCGCGACACCTTCAAAGATGTTACCGATGTGTATATCCCCAGCGGCAATCGTCAGCTGTTTGAGGCGGCGATGATCTACTGGGCGATCAAATGGAAATGCGCGTTGCCGTTCCAAAAGGATCTGTCGCCCTATTATCTCAAAACCACCGATGGTGGCGAATACATCGCCTACGCATATAGCAAACAGACTTGTAGCGACCCTGAATATATGCCGTCTGTCTGCTTCCCCGATTACACGACCTGTGGCGAGATGACCCGCGATTCGGGGAAGTATCCCATTGAAGCGATTGCGTGGGATAACCGTTTTTGCTCCCGTAAGGGCGGTTGGAAAAACAATCCATACAACGACTACGAGTACGTCTATGAATGGATGAGCGGGATGATCGACGACACTCCCGCCGACGCTGATAAAACAGCCCGCCTGCGTGAGCGACAGTTCCTCACGGAGGACAGCGAGGTCAATATTATGGTGGTAAAGGATACGATGTCTTCCTTGGCTGAGCGCCTTCCCGTGTTGGATGAGGCGGTGACAGCTCGATTCTACGACTTTGCGCTGGAGCAGGCCACGCTGTATGCCAAAGACTATCCTCCCCAGATGCAGGATCTGATCGTTTGGGAGCAGGTGAGCAGCTTCATCGGCAATACGGTGGCGATGATGGTGCTGGATATCCTCTACGAAGACGGCACTTTCCAACCCCTAAGCGAGCAAGACAAAGTGTCCGCCAATCTCCTGATGTTCTGCGACCGCCTGCCGTAATGGCAAGATGACGAAACACCAATCGGTTTTTGCGTGACGACCCACCCCACCCGATTTTGGGTGGGGTGTTCTCTGTTGGGGGCGGATACGCACCAACTTTTGCACAAAATGTTGCGCTAAGGGTAGAAATGTGTGCTATACTGTTCTTGCAAGGGAGGGATTACCTGTGAAAAGTGTCACAGAGCGACTGAACGACGTGATCGACTACATTGAAAACCATCTAACCGACAACATCGATCAGGAGGCGATTGCGCGCATCGCCTGCTGTTCCTACTACGACGTGGGACGGATGTTTTCGCTGGTGGCAGGTCTGTCCATCACCGATTACATCCGCAATCGGCGGTTGGCCTTGGCGGGAGAGGAGCTGAAAACAAAATGCGTCCGTGTGATCGACGTGGCGCTGAAATACGGCTACGATTCCCCCGTGTCCTTTTCCCGCGCTTTTTCAAAATTTCACGGATTTCCCCCCGGCAAGACCGGTGAAAACGGGGCGATCCCCAAGCCGTTTCCCAGACTGGTCTATCAAATTCGAGCAAAGGAAGTGCAGAATATGATCCGCAAAGACGTTCTCCGTGTCAACGGAAAGGAATACGAGGCCGCCTATTTCGGTGAAAGGGATATGTCCTCCTGGTCGGACTATGCCAGTAAGCGTGAATATTGGCGGTTGGAAAACGTGGGCGACGATTTCAAAGACTGTCAAAAAGACAGCGAGGTGCTTCCCTACAACAACTATCCGCCCATCGCCATCGAGGTGGGGCAGGTGTTCGTCATCGACTATCACAAGAAAGAGGGCGGCATCGACCGCCGCGTCTATCTGGCGGACGGTACGGTGTGGCAAGGGCTGGACTCCACCCGACGAATTTTTGTAAAAGAGTAAAAAAGTGGCAAACCAAACCGTCAAAAGTTCCACTATATAGATGTAGGGAGGCGGAAAATGACGTTGTATCAAATGTTCAAAGCCAAGGCACGGTTGTGCGAGGAAACGGAGTTTGTCAAAATCTATCGAATGACGGTAGTTGACAAGGAATACAAGGTCGTCATTACCCAAAAGCGGGCCAACGGCCACACCGTCATCCATTGTGAAGGCAACCGTATTTTCTGGGAGCAGGTGCCGTGGTTTCCGCGGTTTGCCGGTCGCAACTACGGCGACAAAGTGCCGATTTATACAGCAATTCCGGAGAAAACCTGCGTCACGGTGTTCGCTGTTAAAGGCAAACCCGATGGCTTTGTAGGTCTGGATGACGGCGCATTCCATTGCGCCGACAACTTCAGCGATAGGCACGTCAACGTAATGAGTTACAAGCGTTTTATGCGGCTGTAATCCTCAATCACCTGTTGAATTCCCCTCAACTATCGCTCCATTGACGGGGCGGGTACCACGCGGTATAATGAACACAGAGTTAGACAAGGAGGTGGCAAAAATGGAGATGCCTGAGCGTTCTCCCAAGCGTCCCGCGGGCTGGTCAAAGCCCTATTGGGCACGGACGGGGCTGTACGCCGCCGCGACGCTGGTCTCCTTTCTGTTCAGCCTCCTTGTGGTGCGGTTTGGCTGCGGGGTGGTGTTGCGTGCCGCCATACCCGCCGCCCCCATCACGTGGCGGGTGATCGACACGGTGCTGGACCTGCTGGTCACCGTGGCGGTGGCATGGTATTTCGCCTCCCGCGAAGGCTATGACAAGCGCACCGCCAACGCCAAAACCTGCGTGGGCGGCGGACTTTTGTTCCTGCTGATCCAAAGCCCCGCGGCGCTGGTCTTTCCTCCCGCCGCGGGGCCGCTGGCCTCCACCCTGGCACAGCTGATCTTTTTCGGCAATCAATCCACCTATGCCGCCAGCTTGGAGTCTCCGCCGCCCCTGCTGATCGTGGGGTGTATGGTGATCGCGGATGTGTTTGTTCTGATTCCCGCCATGGTGCTGGGCGAACGCATCGGCGCCCTCGCCTATGAAAAGGAGAAGGCCGCCCTCATCGAGGAGGGCAACAAGAACGAAGAAGAACACCCCTGACATGGTCAGGGGTGTTCTTTTGGCTTGTACTCTAAAAATGCTTTTCATTCGGCGCTTACAGCATCACAATGCCGTGCTGTTCACATTCGGCCACCATCTCGGGGGGCCACACCGACACCTGCACCTCGCCGATGTGCACCTTTTCCAGCATCAGCATACACAGACGGCTCTGACCGATACCGCCGCCGATGGTCAGGGGCAGGGTGCCACTCGCAATACCCTGATGATAGGCGTATTGCATACGGTCCTCGGCGCCTGCGGCGGCCAACTGGCGCGCCAGTGCGGCGGCATCCACGCGGATACCCATACTGCTGATTTCCAGCGCGTGACCGAGAACGTTGTCCCACAGCAGCAGGTCGCCGTTCAGCGTCCAGTCGTCGTAGTCGGGGGCGCGGCTGTCGTGAGGTTTTCCGTCGGCTAAATCTTCACCGATGCCCATCAGGAACACAGTGCCGCACTCGCGGGTGATGGCGTCCTCCCGCTCCTTGCCCGACAGGGTGGGGTAACGGTCCGCCAACTCCTGAGCGGTGATGAAGGTCACCTCTTCGCAGATGTCGGCGGTGAGCAGGGGATATTTCTGCTGCAGCAGCTTGTTGGTGTCCGCAATGGCCTTGACGATGCGGCGCACCGTCTTCTGCAGATGCTCTGCGGTGCGCTGTTCGGCGGTGATCACCGCCTCCCAGTCCCACTGATCCACAAAGATGGAGTGGGTGTTGTCCATGTTATCGTCGCGGCGGATGGCGTTCATATCGGTGTAGATGCCCTCACCGGGGCGGTAGCCGTAGCGACCCAGCGCCACACGCTTCCACTTAGCCAGCGATTGCACCACCTCAGCGTGGCTCTCGTCCAGTTCCTTCACCGAGAAGGACACCTTGCGCTCCACGCCGGACAGGTCGTCGTTGATACCGCTGGCGGCAGGCACCAGCACGGGGGCGGTGACACGCTCTAAGTGCAAGCCCTGCGCCAGCAACACCTGAAAGGTGTCCTTGATGACCTTAATGGCCTGCTGGGTCTCGCGGAGGGAAAGCTTGGAACGATAGCCGTCAATATATTGAGTATGGGACATAATATCACCTCGTGTATCAAGAAAACCGCTGTGCGGTTTTCCGTGCTTTGCACGGCGGGGCGTCGAGGACGCCGCCCCCTACAAATTCTATCCGACCGGATCGGTTTTGTAGGGGCGGGCCTCCCGGACCGCCCGCAAGAAAGCGTAGTTATCTAAAATCAGCGAATGCTGCCCACGGTACGGGGGAACAGCTGGGCGTCACGGATGTTGGCCACACCAGTGACGTACATCAGGATGCGCTCAAAGCCCAGACCGAAGCCGGAGTGGGGCACAGAGCCGAAGCGGCGCAGGTCGATGTAGTCCTGATACTCCTCCAGGCCCATACCGCGGGCCTCCATAGCGGCCAGCAGCTTATCCAGATCCGCCTCACGCTCGGAGCAGCCGATGATCTCGCCCACGCCGGGCACCAGCAGGTCGGTGGCGGCAACGGTCTTGCCGTCGGGGTTCTGCTTCATATAGAAGGACTTGATGTCCTTGGGGTAGTTGGTGACGAAAACGGGCTTCTTGTAGATGACCTCGGTGATGTAGCGCTCGTGCTCGGTCTGCAGATCGCAGCCCCAGTCCACGGGATACTTAAACTCTACGTCCGCCTTCTTCAGCAGTTCAATAGCGTCGGTGTAGTCCAGCACCACAAAGTCGCTGTCCACCACGCCCTGCAGTTTCTCGATGAGACCCTTCTCGAAGAATTTGTCAAAGAATTCCAGCTCGGCAGGGCACTTCTCCATCACGTCGGAGATGATGTACTTAATCATCTCGGTGGCGATCTCGATGATGTCGGGCAACTCGGCAAAGGCCACCTCCGGCTCCACGTGCCAGAACTCGGCCACGTGGCGGGGGGTGATGGAGTTTTCCGCGCGGAAGGAGGGGCCGAAGGTGTAGATCTTACCAAAGGCCATGGCTGCCATCTCGCCCTCCAGCTGACCGGACACCGACAGGCCGGCACGGCGACCGAAGAAGTCGTCGGCGTAGTACTCCTCGGCGGTCTTGTACTGATCGGACCAGCCGATGGTGGTCACCTTGAACATCTCGCCGGCGCCCTCGCAGTCGCTGGCGGTGATGAGGGGGGTGTTCACGTAGACGTAGTGGCGCTCCTGGAAATAGCGGTGGATGGCGGCGGCCATCACGCTGCGCACGCGGAAGATGGCGTTAAAGGTGTTGGTGCGCACCCGCAAGTGGGGGATGGTGCGCAGGAACTCCAGGGTGCAGCGCTTCTTCTGCAGGGGATACTCGCCGGGGCAGGCACCCAGCACCTGGATGGCGGAGGCGTTGACCTCCACCCCGTTGCGCTCGCTGGCAACCAGGACGCCCTCCACCTTCAGCGAGGTGCCCAAAGGCATATAGGCGCCCACGTCACCCAGTGCCTCCTTGTCCAGCACGATCTGCAGGTGCTTGAGGGAGGTGCCGTCGTTGAGCTCGATAAAGGCGACGGTCTTGCTGTCACGGCTGGTGCGCACCCAACCGCATACGGTGACCTCCTGCCCGATATAGGCAGGGTCGTTGTACAGAGATACGATGTCGATGTGTTTCATAATGACAACTCCTTTTGGGATAGTTTGTACGGAAAAATAAAAAAGCACCATTCATCCTACACATTAGGACGAACAGTGCTGTTCGCGGTACCACCTAATTTGTCTGCTGTCGCAGACCGCTCCGCCTCTCGATGAAGGCTTATCCTTTAACGCAGAATTACGACGCCCCTACTGACCCTATGGGTGTTCAGTTTGCAACTCGGGAGGGTTATTCGCACAGACGCATACCGTCGGGCTTGCACCGTCCCCGACTCGCTGTGGGCGCCTTTTCTGTGTTACTCGGCTCCGTCATAGTTTTTATGAGGGTAAACCAACTCATCCAAACCCGTTTTGGGACGGCCGATTTTCGCTCTATCTTCGTTAAAATACTCGGAAATACATGCAGTATTTCCTCCGTTTTATGCCTTGATAGATCAAAAATCGTCTCTTCCCAAAAGCTGTCACCCTTAGGCGCGTTTGGCTTCGTTGGATTACCCTAACCTTAACATAGATATGTGAATTTGTCAACTCCTAATTCCTCACTCCTAACTTCTAACTTCCTCTTGCACCTTGCACGCATCTGTGCTAATATTAGGAAAAATGGGGAAGGAGGGGCTTTTATGGCGGTGTTTACACCCACCTGCGCCACGCAGGAGTTGCATGTTTTACCTTTTTCCGAGGCGTTGTTGCCGTCGGCAGATGGCGGCTACGACACCACCGCGTGGCTGTACGCCCCCACCACCTTTCTGCCCTACCGCTACGTGCTGGGCAGGCGGTGTGGGAATCCCCTCATCTGCATTGGCATCAACCCCTCCACCGCCGACCCTACGCGTCTTGACCCCACTCTGCAATCGGTGGAGAGAATCGCCAAAAATAACGGCTTTGACGGCTTTATGATGATGAACGTCTATCCTCAGCGCGCCACCGTCCCCAACGATTTGGATCGGGCTTGCAACCCTACCCTCCACGGCGAAAACCTTGCCGCCTTTCGCCACGTTTTGTCGCTGTGTGACGGCACCCCCACGATTTGGGCAGGTTGGGGCACGCTGATTGAAAAGCGCCCCTACCTCTTCGATTGCCTGCGGAACATCATCGCCGTGGGGCAGGAATACGGCGCTCGCTGGGTGTCCTTTGGTGCCTGCTCCAAGGCAGGACACCCCCATCACCCCCTGTATCTGCGAGCGGACAGTCTGATGGAAGATTTTGACGTGGAGGCATACCTCAATGTTAGACCGTAACCGCATCGTGTCACAACTGAATACTATGCGGTATGAGCGAGGCTTGATTCTCGGCGACTATACCGCCTCCACCAACACGAAGGTGCGGGATATGGCACAGCACGGCGCCGCCGAAGGGGTCACCATCATCGTCCAGCGTCAAACCGGTGGCCGAGGACGCTTGGGGCGATCGTTTCACTCCCCCGAAGGTGGGCTGTATTTGTCCACTCTGCTGCGCCCCGCCGATCCCGACCCGGGTCAGATCACCTGCCGCGCGGCAGTGGCGGCGGCACGGGCCATTGAGAGCCTGTGTGACGCAAAGATCGATATCAAATGGGTCAACGACCTGTATCTCAACGGCCGCAAGGTAGCGGGCATCCTGGCGGAGGGGGTTTTATCCCCCGACGGCAGTCTTACCGCCGTGGTGCTGGGTATCGGCATCAACGTAGGCGAGATGATCTTCCCCGACGAGCTGAAATCCATCGCCACCTCCCTCGGCAACGAGGGTTTTGCTCTTGCCCGCGAGGATCTGGCGGCGGCGTTTCTCAACGAATGGGAGCGGGCATATGACGCCACCGATCCTGCCGATACGATGGCGGAATACCGCCGCCGCAATCTGGTGTTGGGGCGACAGGTAACGGTGATGCGGGGCAGCGAAACCTATCCTGCCGCCGCCGAGGCCATCACCGACGGGGGACACCTGCTGGTGCGCACCCCCGACGGTGAGATACACGAACTGAATTCCGGCGAAGTAAGCCTGCGTTTGTAAATAGGAGGAATGCTCTATGACCGAAACGAAAAACGACAACCGCCCGTTGATGAATGACGAGGAGTTGACCGCACTGGAAGCGGAGTTTATGGAGCGGTATAAGGGGAGCGAGCAGCACCCCATCCGCACTCTGCTGCGCTTTTACAAGGGGCAGTATCACCTGCTCATCTTCGCCGCCTTCTGCTATGTCATCAAGAAAAGTCCCCAGTGGATGATTCCTATCGTCACCGCCCACATGATCAACCTGGTGGTGGAGCGTCCCGAGAATATGGTGCGTAGTATTGCCCTCAGCGCTATTCTGCTGGCGGTGTTGCTGGTGCTCAATATCCCCTTCCATTATCTGTACGTCAAGTCCGAGGCGGTCGCCACCCGTAACGTGGAGGCAGGCCTGCGGGGTGCGCTGGTGCGCAAGCTGCAGCACCTCTCCATCGGCCACTACCGCGAGATGCAGTCCGGCCGCATCCAGTCCAAGATGATGCGTGACGTGGAGGCCATCGCCAACCTGTCCAGCAGCATCTTTATGAACGGCATGGAGATCCTCATCAATCTGGTGGTGGCCATCGCCGTGGTGCTGAGCAAAAACCTGCTGGTATTCGTCTTCTTTCTGCTGTGTGCCCCCGTGGCGGGCGCCATCAGCTTCTTCTTCCGCAGAAAGCTGCGCACCCTCAACCGCGATTATCGTCACGCGGTGGAGGAGACCTCCGCCGAGGTGATGGATATGGTGGAGATGGTGCCCCTGTCCCGCGCCCACGCGCTGGAGAGCACCGAAACCGCCAAGATGAACCGCCTGCTCCACGGCATTGCTCGCCGCGGCCTGCGGCTGGACATCACCCAGAGCCTGTTCGGTGCCACCAACTGGGTGGTGTTTGAGGGCTTCCAGCTCATCTGTCTGGTGTTCACCGTGGTGATGTTCCTGAACGGCCAGATTAAGGATGTGGGCGACATCACCCTCTATCAGAGCTATTTTACCATGCTGGTCACCAGCGTCACCATGATCCTGGCTATGATTCCCACCTTTGCCCGCGGCATTGAGGCGGTCACCTCAGTGGGCGAGTTGATGCACGCCCAGGAGGAGGAGAATAACGACGGCAAGGAGCCTCTCTCCGATGTGGCGGGCGCCTACACCTTCCGCGGGGTCAATTTCGCTTACGAAAAGGATCATCCCGTCCTCTCGGATTTCACCCTGGACGTGAAGCCCGGCGAGACCGTCGCCCTGGTGGGCGAGAGCGGCGTGGGCAAGACCACCGTCATCAACATGGTCATCGGCTACCATTTCCCCGACTCCGGCGCGGTCACCATCGACGGGCACAACCTGCGCGAGATCGACCTGCGCTCTTACCGCAAGCACATTGCCGTGGTGCCCCAGAACACCATTTTGTTCAGCGGCACCATCCGCGACAACATCACCTACGGCCTGTCGGATGTCAGCGAGGAGAAGCTGGCAGAGATTTTGGAGGCCGCCCGTCTCACCGAGATGATTGAAAAGCTGCCCCACGGCCTTGACACCTCAGTGGGCGAGCACGGCGGCAAGCTGTCCGGCGGTCAGCGCCAGCGTATTTCCATCGCCCGCGCCCTCATCCGCGACCCCAAGGTGATCATCTTGGACGAGGCCACCTCCGCCCTGGACAGCGTCAGCGAAAAGAAGATTCAGGAGGCGCTGGACCACCTGACGGCAGGCCGCACCACCTTTGTGGTGGCCCACCGCCTGTCCACCATCAAGGACGCGGACAAGATCGCCGTGATGGAGGGCGGCCGTTGCGTGGAGTGCGGCACCTACGACGAATTGATGGCCAAGGAAGGCGCCTTCTACCGCTACCGCAAATTGCAATTGTGATGATGGTTTGTGCTGTCTAAAAATGCCCGTTGTAGGGGCGGGCGTCCTCGACCGCCCGCAAAAAGGATAGGAAATATGCTATGAATGCATTACCCAAACGGAAAAACATCCGCCTTAAGGAATACGATTATAGTACCCCGGGCGTCTATTTTGTTACGATATGTACCCAAAACCGAAAACATCTGCTATCTAAAATCCACGTCGTAGGGGCGGGCGTCCTCGACCGCCCGTTGGTAGAATTGTTACCTTACGGTGTTGTGGCGGATACATATATCCGTCAAATGGACGCGCATTATGATTATTTATCGGTGGATGCGTATGTGATTATGCCGAATCATATTCATTTGTTGATTCGCATACACGATGACGGGCGGTCGGGGACGCCCGCCCCTACGAAAGGAAATTCGGTGCTTGCGCGTTTTGTATCCACGTTCAAACGCTTTTGCAACAAAGAATATGGTGAAAACATCTGGCAACGGGGATTCCACGACCACGTCATCCGCGATGAGCGCGACTACGACGACATCCATCGCTACATCGAAAACAACCCTCTCCAATGGGAGCAGGACGAACTGTACGCCGACTAACGAGGTAAATTATGGATCTAACCGCCTTTTACAAGGAATTAAAAACAGAATATGTCTTTGCGTTGTTGGCGATTATCACCGTGGTTTTGGCGACAATGTTTTTGGGGTATTGCATTTTTCGACACAAAAACCTGAAAATGCGGATGAAATGGTTTTGCTCTTTTTTGCTTTTAGCGGTGTTGGTCTTTTGCGGATACCATCTTGTTCCCAACGCTGTCCTAATGAAAACAGATTTGGATCAAAAATCCGTTGTTTACTACGAAGGAAAAATTGAGATTGTCGAAGCACGATACACCGGGTGGAAACCAACCGGTAATGTAACCATTCGAATGGACGGCAAGGAATATCGTCTTACGTATACCCGTGACGACCAATTTTTCACAGCGTTTGAAGAGGGAGAATACATCGGCGAAATCGTGTATTTGCGCAACACAAAAGACGTTATGTTCTTCAAGGCAACGCTGGTATAATACAATAAACAAAGGAGTGGAAAGCACTGCTTTCCACTCCTTTGTTTCGCATTCTATTGCTGTTTTTGGAAAATTTGTTACAATTTAGAAAAAGGATGCAATAAAACGCCTTTGCGAAACGCTATCTTAGTGAAAGGGGGAAGGAACTATGTGGTTATTCTTTCTGACCATGGGAGACCCCGCACCCGTCAAGCGGCCGATTGACGAGGATTGGATCTCCCGCATCGCTGTCGGGGATATGGAGGCGCTGCAGCGGCTGTACGCTGCGGTCGGCGACTCCGTCTATAGCTTTGCCCTTTCGCTGGTGCGCGACCCTCACGACGCCGAGGACGTGCTGCAGGAATCCTTCCTGCGCATTTGCCGTGCCGCCGCCGACTACCGTCCCCAAGGCAAGCCGTTGGCGTGGGTGTTCACCATCGTCCGTCACACGGCGATGGATAAGCACCGTCAGACGGCGCGCATTCTCCCCGTGGAGGAGGTGGCGGTGGACGTTTCTGACGTGGCGGACGCCGACGATCGGCTGTTTCTTCACGCCCTGCTCAACCGCCTGTCCGCGGAGGATCGCCAGATCCTCATTCTCCACGTGGCGGCGGGGATGAAGCACCGCGAGATCGCCGCGGTGATGGATATGCCGCTGGGTACGGTGCTGTCCCGCTATCGCCGCGCACTGAATCGCCTGAAAACTATCGCAAAGGAGGAAGCCCTCTATGACCAACAAGCAATGTGAGCGCCGCTTGGCGCAGGCGCTGGGCGCCCTGCATTCCAAAACCGATGTGAGCGCCGTGGCAGGGGCGATGCCCGCCCCCGCCGCCGCGACCCCCGTTTCTGTTTCCCGCATCCACCGTGTCCGCCGCTACGTGGCGGCGGTGGCCGCTGCCGCCGTGATGGTGGCAGGGGTGGGCACCTGGTGGCTCACCCGCCCCGAGAATAAGCCTCCTATTGCCACGTCGGTTGACAACCCCGTAGACGTTCCTACCGACCCGACGGCGATCGCCTCGTTGGCAGAGGCTAAGGCGGCCATTGCTCAGGGTCGCTACGAGGATGCCTATCGTTATCTGCTCACCGACACCTCGGAGGAGGCGGCGGCGTTGCTGGCACGCTTCAGTTACGTCCCCCTGGGGGGTGGCAGCAACTGGGAGATTGACGAGAGTGGCAAGCTATTGTCCCAACCCGTCATCCCCGACACCTCCGGTTTCGACTCGGGAGGCCTTGTGGATGGCAGTATGGACTGGGATTCGGATGTAGGGAAAGCCACCCGGGAAGAATACACCTACGATGGCAACGGACGTGTTTTAACCATAGCGATGGTGTATGTGGATGGCGAAGAAGAACACCGTGAAGTGTATGACTACACTTACGATACCGCCGGCAACATGGCAAAAAAAGTGTTCACCGCCACCGATGGAAAAACGAAAACGTGGGTGTATACCTACGATGAAAAGGGTCGTTGTATCAAGGAAGAGAGCGGTGGTGACGGCTATGTTGATATCACCATCACCTACGCCTATGACGAGGCGGATCGACTGCTGCTGCGCTATGAAACCTATGGCGGCAGCGACAGCTGGAAGAAGACGGAAAACACCTACGATACCAACGGAAACCTGCTGAAGAATGAGTATGTGACCTCTAAAGGTAGCGGATGGACGTACGAGTACACCTACGATGCCGAGGGCAATCAGACCTCCTATTCCCATACTTTGCCCGACTCGCCGGACCACTGGCAAAAGTGGTATATGGAGGGGGATAAGAAAATTTCGGAGAGCCTCTCCCAAGGGTATATCTACGAAAAATCCATCAGCGTAGACGGTAAGTGTATCTACTGGTACTTCCGCCGCGGCAATGACGTGACGGAAACCGATTTTACTTATGACGAGCAGGGTAATCGGCTGACGGAACTGACTTGGTTCGGGAACAGCAACGGCGAATATATTGTTTACACCTACGACGACCACAACAACCTCCTGCAAAAGGCGGTGTATACCATCACCGATCGTGATCGCCCCGAGGCGACTGCCACTCTGTATGAGGTAAAGGACACCTACACCTACGTCTACGATGCTGATGGCCGCATCTTGCAGCAGGAGCACACCATTGGGGACGGCTATGTCACCAAGACGGAGTACACCTACGACGCCGCAGGGCGGTTGCTGACCCATAAGAACACGTATAATAATGACACATGGGACAACATCACCCATACCTATCACGACAACGGCAACGTGAAATCCACCGAAAAAATCAACGCCGACGGCACGTGGGAAAAGGAAACCTTTGACGCCGCGGGTAATCGGTTGTCTATGGAGGACAGTGAGGGAAAGAAAACCACCTATGAGTGGACGCTGTGCTATTATACGCAGAATTTGACTGAGCAGCAGCAAAACGATTTGGCGCAGCTGCGATTGAACGCCAAATACCTTACGGGCGATTCGATGGGTTTTGAATAATGCATTGACGAAACACAAGGGGATGGTTCTCTTGTGTTGGTTGAAAACGACCTTGTTCGCTCCGATAACCTACCTGCAACCGCCCGACGGCTCCGTCGGGCGGTTTTCTCTTTGCTCGCATCGGGATGGTAGGGGCGGCAATCTGCCGCCCGCCTCGGGCGAACACAGTTCGCCCCTACAACCTCGCACCAAGGTGGGGTAGGGACATAGGCTCCCTCCCCGAGGGAGCTGTCAGCCGATAGGCTGACTGAGGGAGTTTAACACGCACCAACTTTCTGAAAGAATAACTCCCTCCGTCATTTGCTCCGCAAATGCCACCTCCCTTGAGGAGGGAGGCTGCGGGCGGATGTGGGCATCCGCCCCTACAAAGGGGAATGCGGTGCTTGCACGATTTGTATCCACGTTCAAACGTTTTTGCAACAAGGAATATGGTGATAACATCTGGCAACGAGGCTATTACGACCACGTCGTTCGTGACCGATCCGACTACGACGACATCTATCGCTATATCGAAACCAATCCCACCCAATGGGAATTGAATGAATTCTACATACAATGAAAAAAGGAGTGGAAAGCATCGCTTTCCACTCCTTTTTGTTATTTGTTGCTATTTATGTCGATCAAATCCACAGAAAAGCAGTCGTTGATATACGCCGTCACCGCATCGCGATCGCCTTTTGCACAAGTGACTCGAAACACTTTGGTATGATCCATCACAATGCAACGATATTGTTTTAATCCGGTGCTGGTGCTGAACGAAACCTCCGGTTGGTTATCCTTGCCGGTTGCGTTTTCAAAATAGGCGTAGGCGTCTTCTTGGGTGGCAAACACGTAGGCAAACAAATCAAAGGACATCGTTTCTGACTCGTAGGTGACACCGTAGGATTGCAAAGGTTGCAAATCTTTTACGGACTCGTCGTTGGTCAGCGCATTTATGGGCGTGACCGTAGCGCCGTCTGCCGTCTGTGTTTCGATGTTTTGACATTCCAATAAGGAAGCGAACATATCCAATTTCACAGAGTTGTGTATGGAAATACCGCCACGCAAAACGAGCCAAATCACAAGAACAGATACGATGATAGCGGTGATAATGAGAATCATTCTGACGGTAGATTTTTTCATTTTGACTCCTTCTTTCTGTGCTTTTGTTATATTTCCCACAAATTATACGGATTGTAAAAGATTTACCCTCAATTCAGCCCCTCTTCTCCTACCTGAGCAAACAATCTTTCCACCGCTTGCGCCAGCAGGGGATGGGCGGATAGATCGGGGTCATCCTGCAGCAGGAAGGTGGCACCTCTCTGCGCCCGTTGGAGTAGGGGCATATCCTCCAGCAGGTCGGCGACCTTAAGTTGCGGCAGGCCGTGCTGACGGTTGCCGAAGAAATCGCCGGGTCCGCGGAGTTTCAGGTCCTCGTCCGCAATCTTGAATCCATCGTTGGTGGCTTTCATCACGCCCAGCCGCCGCAGATTGTCCTCGCCCCGGTTGTCCGAGATGAGGATGCAGGTGGACCGGTGCTTGCCGCGTCCCACACGCCCGCGGAGCTGGTGGAGCTGCGCCAAGCCGAACCGCTCGGCGTTTTCGATCACCATGATCACCGCGTTGGGCACGTCCACACCCACCTCGATGACGGTGGTGGACACCAACAGCTGTATCTCTCCTGCGGCAAAGGCGGCCATCACCGCCTCTTTTTCGGCGGATTTCATCTTGCCGTGGAGCAGCCCCAGCGTGTACCCGCGGAAGGGACCGTCTTTTAGCTGCTCGAACACTTCCGTGGCGGAGCGGAGATCGATCTCCTCGCTCTCCTCCACCAGAGGACACACGATAAATCCCTGCCGCCCCTCGTCTAAGTGCTTACGCACGTAGCCGTAGGCACGGTCCCGCTTATCTTCGCCCACGGCGTAGGTCTCCACCGGCTGTCTGCCGGGGGGCAGCTCATCCAGCACCGACACGTCCAGGTCGCCGTAGAGAATGAGGGCAAGGGTGCGGGGAATGGGGGTGGCGGACATCACCAGCAGGTGGGGGTTACGTCCCTTTGCCGCCAAAGTGGCGCGTTGCGCCACGCCGAAGCGGTGTTGTTCATCGGTGATCACCAGCCCTAAATCGGCAAATTGCACCTTGTCGCTGATCAGCGCATGGGTACCCACCACCAAGTCGATTTCGCCGTTTGCGATGGCCTCCTGCATTTGCCGCTTTTTCGACGGGGTCAGCGCTCCCGTGAGCAGACCCACTCGCACGCCGTCACCCAGTAGGGCTTGCAGGGAGTTCGCGTGTTGCTCTGCCAGTATTTCTGTGGGGGCCATCATGGCCGCCTGCTTGCCTGCCCCTATGACGGTGTAGGCCACGCCTGCCGCCACGGCGGTCTTGCCGCTGCCCACGTCGCCCTGAATCAGGCGGGACATGGGGGAGTCACCCTTCATGTCCTCAACGCAGTCTGCGATGGCGCGGGCTTGCGCCCCCGTCAGCGTGAAGGGCAGATTGGCAACAAACTCCGCGGTGCGGTCGGCGGTGATGACCGCGCCGCTTTGGCGGCGGTTGCGCCCTTTGAGGCGCAGCAGCCCCAGCTGTAACACAAACAATTCCTCATACACCAGCCGCCGCTTGGCTTCCTCCAGGGCCGCGTGGTCGGTGGGGAAGTGGATGCTGTTCAGCGCCGTCAGGCGGTCGCACAGCAATTCCCGCACCACGCTCTCGGTGGGCAGGCACTCGGGCAGCCCCACCTTCGCCGCCACGGCGAGGGCATCCGCCACGTTTTGTTCGATCATCCTGTTGGTCAGCCCCTCTGTGAGGGGGTAGAGGGGGCGAATCTTTGCCGCCGCCACCGACCCGATCTGGGGGCTGGTCATCTCGGCTCGCTTGCCGTCGGAGACGACGGTGCCGTACAGCAAGATTTCCTCGTTCCGTCGAATTTTGGCGGCGGCGTAGGGATTGTTGAATAGGGTCACCTGCATACTGCGGTAGCCGTCGGTGACGCGGAATCGGTAGAGGGTCATCCCCTTGCGCACCCGATACTCGGAGGGGGTGTTCACCACCCAGCCGCGGATGCAGCAGGGTACCCCCGCCTCGGCGTCGGAGATGAGTCGCGGCGCCGACCAATCCTCATATCCGCGGGGATAGTGGCACAATAGGTCCCATAGGGTGCGGATGCCCAACTTTTCGTACAGGGCGACCCGCTTCGGCCCCACGCCTTTCAGTGTGCCGATGGATGCGTTCAGCGGCATAGACTCATCTCCTTTCTCTCGTTCTGCTTTCAGCGTACCACAAAGCGGAGCAAATTGCAACGATTTTGCTTTTTCTTCCTTCTTTTTTGCTGTTTTGGCGAAAATACTTTTCTTTTTTACGCGCTTATGCTACACTTTAGGCGGATTAACCCCGAAATGAGGTGCTTTGTATGAGAAAATTACTTTCCGCTGTGTGCGTGCTGGCTCTGCTGGTCACCATGACCCTGCCTCTCTTTGGCAGTGTGGCGGTGTCCGCCGAGACCCGTGCCCGCAAGACCCTGTATCAGGAGATCCTGGAGCGTGACGGCTTTATCGAGGGTGTGTGGTACCCTTGGTTTACCCACACCTATCTCGGTTGCGGTCTCTCCGCCAACGAGGTGTGTGCCAAGTACATCACCAATTGCTGGTACGATTTCCGAAAGGTGGGTATTGACTCCTACGGTACGGAAAAGATTTATGCCGAGATCTACAACCTCAAGGCCCTGGGCTACAATATGCTGGCCTTCGCCGGCTCCGCCTACGGCGAGGGCGTCATCTACGACAACAACGGCGACGTCCTCGGCATCAAGGAGGACTATCTGGCCAATACCCGCCGCTTTCTGGACATCTGCCGCGACATCGGTATGCCGGTGATGTGGAATATCTGCTTCCACTCCTCCTCCATGCCGGATTATTACGGTATGGACGCGTGGAACATCATCTGCCGTATGTACGGCGATCACACGGTGGCGGATCACTATGCCCAGCGGTTTGTCAAGCCCTTGGCCAAGGTGCTGGCAGAGTACGACGACGTGGTGGCGCTCATCGCCCTCACCGACGAGATCGAGAACGAGATCAACGACAGCGACATTCCCAACGCCAACGCCGCCAAGGCCTACGGCACCACCAAGGAGAATATCCGCTATTTCGTCAACGCTATGAACGAGGCGGTGAAGGCCTCGGCACCTCAGATCGCCCGTACCATCGCCGCCAACAGTGACGACCTGGGTATGTACAGCGAGGTGGATGTGGACGTGCTGGGCCGCAACCGCTATTCCGATAACGGCGATGCCGCCAAGCTGCCGGAGATGTACCCCACCACCCCGATGCTGATGACCGAGTACAATCTGGCCACCGCCACGGGTATGAACGAGACGCAGTACAGTCAGGTGCAGATTCGCTTTCGCGACGATATGAAGCAGCTGGGCTACGACGGCGGCTTCCAGTGGTGCTGGCAGCCCAACGCTAAGGGCGGCGCTATGGATCTGCTGATGGCAGGCGGCTCGGTCACCGACTTCCGCAAGTCGATGTACGACCGCTACTACTACACCATCGACGCCCTCCGTAAGCACCAGGGCAAGACCGTGGCGCTGGATACCCCCGCCCTGTTCTACCACAGCGGCGACGGCCTGCTGGAGTGGATCCCCTCCCGTCAGGCTACCAAGGTGTCCATCGAATCCTCCACCAACGGGGGCAAGACCTGGCAGACGGTGGCCACCGACCTGTCCCAGTCCTCCCTGATCAAGAAGGACAAGTGCACCTATCAGGTGAAGAACGCCAATGCGATGGCCATCTACCGCGTCACGGTGAAGGACGGCAAGGGCAATACCGCCTCCGCCGTTACCAACCGTCCCGGCGCGGCAACGGATTATATGGGCAGCAGCCCCACCGCCTCCGTCACTACCTTTAAGCGTCCTGCCGTTGTCAAGGCGTCTACGGATTTCTCCTCCACGGCGAGTCTGGCCCTCACTTCTTTCGGTGTGGACGCCAACCGCCCCTACGATGAGAAGACCAACCTGATCAAAAACGGCAGCTTTGAGACCGGCGGCGGTCAGTGGAACTCCTCCGCCTTCCTCAATGAGCAGGTGCGGGTGGTGGACGACCCCACCGCCCCTGAGGGGAACAAGAGCCTGCACTTTGATACCCGCGGCACGAACACGCCGAAATGGCACACCTTCAAGGTGACGGTGTCGTCCCACACGGACTACGTTCTGTCCGCGTGGGTGAAGGGTGCCTACGTCTCGGACGACAACCGCTTCTACGGCTCTTTTGGTGTGCTCAACCCCGCCACCAAAACCTTTGCCACCTATTCCTCCTACAGCGGCCGCCGCTCCCGTGAGGACGGGCAGATCTACCCCCCTGCGTGGGATAATGCGTGGCATCTGCGTTCGGTGACCTTCAACAGCGGCAATCATAAAGAGGTGGTCATCGGTCTGTACGGCTGCTCCTCCGAGATGTGGATCGACGGTATGGCGCTGTACCATACGGGCTACGGCCTGACCTACCTCAGCGATACCGCTTCGGGCATCGTGGACTTCTCCTACAACTACGAGCATATGCGCTGTGAGCCCTCCAAGAGCCTCACCGGCAACGTTCGCTTTGACGACGCCAAGTCGGATTATTGGCAGTCGGGTTCCGGCTGGGATAACGGCTTCCTCAGCATTGCGGACACTTCCTACGGCTACGGCAAGTCTCTCAAATACACTGCCTCCGCCCATCCCGCGGGCATCTCCTATATCAAGTGGATACCGGTGCAGAAGGACACCCAATACGTTGTCACCTTCAATTACAAGGTGCTCAAAGAGGGCAACGGCTACCTCCGCCTGGCCACCGAGCGGGGTGGGGGCATCTCCCATTTTGTGTCGGTGGATTTTACCGGCACGAGCATGTACGAGGGGGAGGACGGCTGGTGCACCTTCAGCACCATGATCGATACCGACGCGTTCGATAAGATTGCGGTGGTCATCACCGATCTGGGCGGTGAGGCACTCATCGACAATTTCCGCGTATTCCTACCTCAGGACGGCAGTGATGTCAGCGATCTGCCCGGCGGCACCAACGGCACCGATGGCCCGGTGGTGCGCCCCACCACCACCGCCTCCCGTCCCATCACCACCACCACAACCACGGTGACCAAGCCGGTGGTGCGCCCCACCGCTTCCGAGTCGGCGGTTCCCACCGACGGCACCACCGTCCCCACCGACGAGGTAACCGAGCCTACCGTGGTTGCCCCCACCGATGGGCCTACGCAAGGCGGTGCTCCCACCGCCGCCCCCACCGATGCGGGTGCCGACGACGACACCTCCGCCGACACCACGACGAAAAAGACCCCGAATCCCGTGGTGCTGTGGGTGAGCATTGGCGCGGCGGTACTGATTCTGGCGGCTGGCGGCGTCATCGCCCTGCTGCTGATCAGGAAGCGTCACGGATAACGATGTTTTAGGATTTATCGCTCTACCCTAGCGAACCGACGAAAGGAGAAGACAAGAACGATGAAAAAGACGGTTTTCAAAGCGTTGCTTTCCCTGCTGTGCACCCTCACCCTGTTGCTGGGTGTGGTGCCCGTTGCCGTGTTCCAAACGGCCGCTGTGGGCGCCGACTTCCCCTGGACCAAGGAGAACACCCTGCTGGAGGAGATCCTCCAGCGGGACGGCCTGCTGGACGGCATCTGGTATCCTTGGATCAACGCCGGAAAAAGCGGTCACAACCTGACCGGTAACGACGTGATGGCCAAGTATTACGACACCAACGGCGGCCGTGATTGGGCCACCGTGGAGATGGATGTTTACGGCGCGGACAAAATCTACCGCGAGATCTACAACCTCAAGGCCATGGGCTACAATATGCTGGCCTGGGGCGGATCCATCTATGGTGAGGGCGTCATTTATGACGACCACGGCGACGTGCTGGGCATCAAGCAGGAGTATCTGGACAATGCCCGCCGCCTGCTGGATATGTGCCGCGAGATCGGTATGCCCGTGATGTGGAATATCTATTTCCATTCCTCCTCCTTGCCTCACTACTACGGCATTGACGGCTGGAACATCGTCTCCCGTATGCTGGGTGACCCCACCGTGGCACAGCACTATGCCGAGCGTTTCGTCAAGCCTCTGTGCCAGATGCTGGGCGAGTATCCCGACGTGGTGGCGCTCATCTCCATCGCCGACGAGCCGGAGAACGAGATCAACGACTCTGAGATCGGCAATCACTTCGAGCATCCCACGGTGGCGATGTTCGGCGTCAATCAGGACGATATGATCTACTTTATGCGGCAGATCAACGATATGGTCAAGAAGGTGCTGCCAAACGTGCCCCGCACCGTGGCCTCCAACAGTTGGAACACCTCTCTCTACCGCGATTTCGACCTGGACCTGATGGGTCATAATAAGTATGAAACCACCGCCAACGTGGACCCCACGGAGAGTTTTATGACCGATGCGGACATCCTTTTCACAGAGTACAACGTGGACGGTGCGGCCGATATGACCGACGAGCAGCTGGCGGATGCACTCATCAAGTTCCGTAAAGGCTTTATGGAAGAGGGCTATCAGGGCGGCTTCCAGTGGTGTTGGATCCCCAACGCTACCGACGCGACCTACTATCTTCTGAATAAGCGTCCCACCTCCCAGACCGATTTTAAGTCCACCGTTACGGATCTGCGCCATTATATGGACGATTACCGTGCCGCGCATCAGGGTAAGACCGTCACGTTGGATAAGCCGGTGCTGTACGCCAACGACGGCACCGGTCTGGTGGAGTGGATCCCCTCCCGCCAGGCGACCAAGATGACCCTGGAGCGCTCCGACGACGGCGGCAAGACCTGGAAGGCTCTGCTCACCGACGTGGACCCCGCCAAGTACGTCAACGCCAAGAAGAAGGGCGTCTATCGCGATACCACCGCCCCCAAGAGCGGCTTCTGCTACCGCATCACCGTCAAGGACGATAAGGGCAATACCGCTACCTCCGACTCCAACGACGTGGCCGGCACCGATCAGAAGTACCATAAGAACTACAAGTTCGAGGGTGTGGACTACGCCACCGGTACCCATTACGAGAAGGCCATCCTCTCCAAGACCGAGCAGGATAAGGCCCGCCTGATCCACTTCGGTGTGGCGCAGAATCGCCCTGCCTCCGACGACAAAAACGTCATCCGGAACAGCGATTTCGAGTCCACCGGCGGCCAGTGGAACAACACAGCCTTCCTGAAGAACGCCAAGGTGGTGTCCGACTCCACCGCCGTCAGCGGCAGCAAGAGCCTGCTGTTCGATACCACCTCCGTCAAAGAGGGCACTTGGTACAAGTTCACCGTCAACGTAGAAAAAAATACCGACTACACCCTGTCCACCTGGATTAAGGGTGCCTATCTGGGCCCCAACAATGCGGGCTATGCCAGCTTCGGCGTCTACGATGAGGCGCTGGGTGGCTTTATGGTCTACTGGGAGTACTATCGCGACTACGCCCGTGGCTCCCGTCTGACCCAGCAGATCTATCCCAACGCGTGGGATGAGGAGTGGCACCTGCGCTCCGTCACCTTCAATTCCGGCGACCAGACCCAGGTCACCATCGCCCTCTACGGCTACGGCTCCAAGATGTGGCTGGACGACATCGCCCTGTTCAAGGCCGATGCCGGCGTGCGTTATACCGGCGCCAACACCAACAGCTATCTGCGGTATAAATTCAACGTGGATTGCGCCACCTGCGACCCTGCCAAGAGCGTTCTGAAGAACGTCCGTATGGACGATAGCAAGTCCACCTTCTGGCAGGACGGCGACGGCTGGCGCAACGGCTTCCTGAGCATCGTGGACAACAAGTACGAGTACGGCAAGTCCCTCAAGTATACCGCCTCCGCCAAGCCCATCGGCAACTATTATATCAAGTGGGTGGATGTTGAGCCCAATACCGACTACGTCTTCTCCGCCAGCGTGAAGATCCTCAAGAGCGGTAAGGGTCGTCTCGCCTTCATTGAGGATAAGATGGACCGTCCCAACGAGACCATGTCGCTGGAGCTGGATAAGGAGATCTATGGCGAGGATTGGTTCCAGTATTCCATCCGCTTCAATACGGCTGCCTTTACCGGCTTGGGTATCGGCATCGTGGATCTGGGCGGCTCGGCTCTGTTTGATAACGTCCGCCTGTTCAAGGTGTCGGATGCCAAGGAGGTCACCGACCCCTTTAAGGACAAGACCGGCAGCACGGTGGCACCCCCCACCGCTACCGTGAAGCCCACCGCCACGCCTACCACCAGGCCCACCTCCATCCCCGGAACCACGGCTCCTACCGACGTGGTGGTGGATCCCACCCTGCCGGTGGATCCCACCGATCCCACCCTGCCGGCGGACCCCACCGACCCTGCCCCGTCTCAGGGCGGCGAGACCGCTCCCACGGTTCCCGACGAGGAGGATGACTCTGTGGATTCCTCTACGGAGAAGAAGCCCAATCCCGTAGTGTTGTGGGTGAGCATTGGCGCGGCAGTGCTGATTCTGGCGGCCGGCGGCGTGGTAGCCTTCCTGCTCATCCGTAAGAAGAAAACCCAATAAGACACGCTGAAAAAACGGCAAACGCGGTTGCGCTTGCCGTTTTTTGCTGCGGTCGGCTATTATTTGTAGCAAATTTATCAAAAATGGTAGCCAAATCGAAAAAGTTATGTTATAATGCACCTAACCGTGAGTCCGCGGACAGCGGACCTGTGAAAGGAGCGGACAAAATTTATGAAAAAAACCTTTTCCAAAGCGTTGCTTTCGCTGCTGTGCGCCATCACGATGTTGATGGCTATGGTGCCTCTGGGTGCCATCTCCGTATCGGCAGTGGGTTACGACTTCCCCTGGACCAAGGAGAACACCCTGCTGGAGGATATCCTCCAGCGTGACGGCCTGCTGGACGGCATCTGGTATCCTTGGATCAACGCCGGAAGAAGCGGTCACAACCTCTCCGGCAACGACGTGATGGCCAAGTATTACGACACCAATGGCGGCCGTGACTGGGCCACCGTGGAGCTGGATCGCTACGGCGCCGACAACGTGTACCGTGAGATCTACAACCTCAAGGCCATGGGTTACAACATGATGGCTTGGGGCGGTTCCATCTACGGCGAGGGCGTCATCTTTGACGACCACGGCGACGTGTTGGGCATCAAGCAGGATTATCTGGACAATGCCCGCCGTCTGCTGGATATGTGCCGCGAGATCGGTATGCCTGTGATGTGGAACATCTACTTCCACAGCGACGCCTGCACCATGTACTACGGCACCCACGGCTGGGACATCCTCACCCGTATGGTGGTGGATCCCACCGTGTCTAAGCACTATGCCGAGCGCTTCGTTAAGCCTCTGTGCGAGATGCTCAACGAGTATCCCGACGTGGTGGCGCTCATCTCCATCGCCGACGAGCCGGAGAACGAGATCAACGACTCCGAGATGGGCAACCATTTTGAGGGCGGCCGTGCTCACTACGGTGTCAACCGTGACGATATGGTCTACTTCATGAAGCAGATCAACGATATGGTCAAGAAGGTAATGCCCGGTATGCCCCGCACCGTGGCCTCCAACGCCCGCAACAAGGCCATCTACAGCGGCTTTGATCTGGACCTGATGGGTCTGAACAAATACAACAACAACGGCGACGTGGACGCCACCACCGCCTTCTTCACCGCCGCGGATATGCTGCTGATGGAGTATAACGTGGACGGCGACCTGGACGTGGACGACGAGGATCTGACCAAGCGCCTCATCGCCTTCCGCGAGGGCTTTATGGCCGAGGGCTATGCCGGCGGCTTCTCTTGGTGCTGGATCCCCAACGCTACCGACGCGGCCTACTATCTGCTGAATAAGCGTCCCACCTCTCAGACCGACTTCAAGGCGGTTGTGACCAACCTGCGTCACTACATCGACGATTACCGCGCCGAGCATCAGGGCAAGACCATCACTCTGGATAAGCCCGTGCTGTACGCCAACGACGGCAGCGGTCTGGTGGAGTGGATTCCCTCCCGCCAGGCCACCAAGATGACCCTGGAGCGCTCCGACGACGGCGGCAAGACCTGGAAGGCGCTGCTCACCGACGTGGATCCCGCCCAGTACGTCAACGCCAAGAAGAAGGGCGCTTACAGGGATACCACCGCCCCCAAGAGCGGCTTCTGCTACCGCATCACCGTCAAGGACGATAAGGGCAACACCGTCACCTCCGATCCCAACGATGTGGCCGGCACCGATCAGAAGTATTACAAGACTTACAAGTTCGAGGGCGTCGACTACGCCACCGGTACGCATTATGAGAAGTCCATCCTCTCCAAGACCGAGAAGGATAAGGCTCGCATCATCCATTTCGGCGTGGCGCAGAACCGTCCCTACGAGGCTACCGACAACCTGTTCCTGAACAGCGATTTCGAGGGCACCGGCGGCCAGTGGAACAACGCCACCTTCCTGAAGAACGCCAAGGTGGTTACCGACTCCACCGCCGTCAGCGGCAACAAGAGCCTGTGCTTCGACACCACTTCTGTCAAGGAGGGTACTTGGTACAAGTTCACCGTCAACGTGGAGAAGAACACCGACTACACCCTGTCCACCTGGATTAAGGGTGCCTATCTGGGCCCCAACAATGCGGGTCACGCCAGCTTCGGCGTCTACGACGAGGCGCTGGGTGGCTTTATGGTCTATTGGGAGTACTATCGCGATTACGCCCGTGCTTCCCGTCTGACCCAGCAGATTTACCCCAACGCGTGGGATGAGGAGTGGCACCTGCGCTCCGTCACCTTCAACTCCGGCGACCAGACCCAGGTCACCATCGCTCTGTACGGCTACGGCTCCAAGATGTGGTTGGATGACATCGCCCTGTTTAAGTCCGACGCCGGCGTTCGCTACACCGGCAAAAAGACCACCAGCTACCTGTCCTACAAGTACTACGTGGATTGCGCCACCTGCGACCCCGCTAAGAGCATTCTGAAGAACGTGCGTATGGACGACAGCAAGTCCACCTTCTGGCAGGACGGCGACGGCTGGCGCAACGGCTTCCTGAGCATCGTGGACAACAAGTACGAGTACGGCAAGTCTCTGAAGTACACCGCCTCCTCCAATCCCATTGGTAACTATTACACCAAGTGGATCGATCTGAAGCCCAAGACCGAGTACGTCTTCTCCGCCAGCATCAAGATTCTCAAGAGCGGTAAGGGTAAGTTGGCCATCCTCGAGGATCAGATGAATCAGACCAACGAGAATCTGGCTATCGAGCTGGACGCCGAGATGTTCGGTGATGACTGGTTCCAGTATTCCATCCGCTTCAATTCCTCTCATATGGACCGCATCGCTATCGCCATCTGCGATCTGGGCGGTTCCGCCTTGTTTGACAATATCCGTCTGTTTGAGGTGTCGGATGCCAAGGTGGTGGAGGATCCTTATAAGGACAAGACCGGCAGCACCGTTGCGCCTCCCACCGCCACCGTGAAGCCCACCGTGAAGCCCACCACCACCCAGAAGCCCACTTCCACCATCACCTCTACCACCGTGGCTCTGCCCACCGATCCCACCGAGACCGATCCCACCGATGTGGTTGTGGATCCCACTCAGCCTGCGGATCCCACCACCCCTGTGGATCCCACCCAGCCCGGAGATCCCACCGCCCCCGCCGATGACGGCGAGGATGCGGACGCGGGCACCACTGCCAAGAAGGATACACCCTGGCTGTTTATCGGTATCGGTGTCGGTGCCTTGGTGCTGATTGCCGGCGGCATCGTGGTGTTCCTGCTGCTGCGCAAGAAGAAAGCCGAATAATGTGACTTAACTTAAAGCGGCGAGTGCTCCTGCACTCGCCGTTTTCATTTTCACAGTCTGCACCGCTTCGGCTCCACCCCGCAAGGTTTGCACCGTCCTCAGGTAGCGCTGTAGGGACGACCGTCGGTCGTCCGCAAAGGATTCCGCAGCGACTTCGTGTCATTTTGATATAGAAACATCAATATTGGGATAGCCACCGCCGAAAATCTATGTTATAATAGCAGAAAAGCCCCATTTTCATTCTTTTCGGAGGTATGTTATGAAAGCGGTACGCACCCTTCTCACCTTGTTATGCGCCGTGGCCCTGCTGTTGGGCACGGTGCCCGCTGTGGCGGCGGCCAAGGCCCCCGGCGGCGATTTCGCCTGGACCGACAGCAAGAGCCCCCTGCTCATCGAGCAGATCCTGCAGCGGGACGGCCTCATCGACGGCATCTGGTTCCCCTGGTTTGACGGCGGCAACGTGGGCCACAGCCTCACCGGCAACGAGTTGATGGTGCGCTATTACGGCTCCTCCTGGTCGCGGCCGGCGCTGGATACCGTGGGCGCGGATAAGATCTACCGCGAGATCTACAATCTCAAGGCCATGGGCTATAACCTGCTGGGCTACGGCGGCTCCATCTATGATGAGGGGGTCATCCACGATGCCTACGGCGACATCATCGGGTGCAAGCAGGAGTTTTTGGACAACGCCCGCCGTCTCTTGGATATGTGCCGCGAGATCGGGATGCCGGTGATGTGGACCATCTGCTTCCATTCCTCCTCCGCACCGGAATATTACGGTATGGAGGCGTACAACATTATGTCTCAGAAGTACGCCAATCACACCATCGCCGACCATTATGCCGAGCGGTTTGCCCGTCCTGTGTGTGAGATGCTGGCGGAGTATCCCGACGTGGTGGCGCTGGTGGCGATTGCCGACGAGCCGGAGAATGAGATCAACGATTCCGATTTGGGCAACCACGTGGGCGGCGGCCGTGCACAATACGGCGTTACCCAGGAGGATATGGTGTACTTTATGAGCCGTATCAACGACGTGTGTAAAGAGGTGCTGCCGGGTGTAGCTCGCACCGTGGCTTCCAACGACGGCAACAAGACCATTTACAACGGCTTCGATCTGGATATTATGGGACACAACCAATACGATAACCACGCCAACCTCCCCGAGGTGGAAAACTATCGAACGGATGCGCCGATCATTATGACTGAGTACAACATCGGCGGCGAATCCACCAGCCTTTCCCATGAGGTCTATACCCAGCGGCTCATCACCTTCCGCGAGAAGATGATGGACTACGGCTACAAGGGCGGCATCCAGTGGGCCTGGATGCACAACGGTTTGTATCGGCACAGCGCCTTTTATCTGCTGGATGGGTATTCGAACGGCGGCCCCAGCACCGATTTCATCTCCACCGTGGGGGATCTGCGCCATTATATGGACGATTACCGCGCCGAATACCGCGGCGAGACGGTGGTGCTGGACAAGCCGGTGATGTATTGCAACGAGGGCGGCGGCTACGTGGAGTGGATTCCCTCCCGTCAGGCATCCAAGATGGATATTCTCCGCTCCACCGACGGCGGCAAGAGCTGGAGCTATGTTCTCAAAGACGTCTACCAGAGCGAATACGTCAGCAAGAATAAGGGCCGCTACAAGGACACCGCCACCCCCAATTCTATGTATAAGGTGGTGGTGCGGGATAACGCCGGCAACACCGCCGAGAGCGACCCCAACAACGTGGCGGGCACCGAGGCGAAGTTTAAGAAGTCTCCCACCACCGTTCAGTTGGAGGGCGCTATCAACATCGGTAAGGATTCCAGCCCCTCCGGTGCCTATCCGCTGAACAATTTCGGCGTGGCTTACAACCGTCCCTATCGGGCGGAATCCAACGTCATTGTCAACGGCAGCTTTGAGTCTGCCGAGGGCGGTCAGTGGAATGGGAGCACCTTCCTGTCCGACAGCGTCAAGGTGATCTCCGATCCCACCGCCCCCGAGGGAGACAAGAGCCTGTATTTCAATTCTTCGGGCAATTCCACAGAAAAATGGTATACCTTTACCGTTCCCGTGGAGCCCAACACCGACTACATCTTCTCTACGTGGGTCAAGGGCACGTTCCTCTCCGCCACCAACAGCGGCCACGCCTCCATTGGTGTGGTGGACCCTACCACCGGCAAGTTTATGGTCTATCCCTCCTACCGTACCCGCTCCTCCCGCGCCAATCGCCAGATCTACCCCACCGCGTGGGACGAGGATTGGCATTTACGCGCCGTGTCCTTCAACACGGGCTCTCTCACCGAGGTGACCATCGCCCTGTGCGGCGCGAACACCAAAATGTGGGTGGACGGTCTGGCTCTCTATAAGAACGGCGAGGGCATCAAGTACGTGGGCGAGCGGATGAAGAGTCAGATGAAGGTGAATATGAGCGCCGAGCCGCTGGTGTGCAAGGATAGCGCCAATCTGCTGAGTGGCGGTACCTTCTCCTCCGGCAGTAAGTTCTGGGCGGAGGGTGCCGGCTGGCGCAACGGCTTCCTTTCTGTCACCGAGGGCGATAAGGAGCACGGCAAGGTGCTCAAATACACCGCAGGCGACGGCTACGGCACCTTCTACATCAAGTGGATCGACGTGAAGCCCAATACGGAGTATTCCCTCTGCTTTGACGTCAAGATCCTCAAGAGCGGTGCAGGTAAATTGGTGATTCTGGACGATCGGATGGATCTGCCCTTCCCCGTGATGGGCTTTGAGTTTGATGCCGACGTCTACGGCTCGGATTGGGGCAGCTACTACATTCAGTTCAACACCGGTGTGTTTACCCGTCTGGGCATCGCCGTGTGCAACGAGGGCGGCGAGGCCTTGATGGATAATCTGCGGTTATTCCGATCTGCCGACGGGTATAAGGACGAGGGCGGCACCGTGGGCACCGTGGCCACCATCGCCACCACCAAGCCCACCACCACCCGTCCCAGCACCACCCGCCCCACCGCGGGCAGCACCGTGGCGCCTCCCACCGCCACCTCACCGCAGCCCACCGATCCCAGCGAGACCGCCCCCACCGACGTGGTTGTGGATCCCACTGCTCCTCAGCCCACCGACCCCACCCGGCCTGCGGATCCCACCGCCTCCGCCGATGACGGCGAGGACACACAAGCGGATACCACCCCTAAGAAGGATACTCCGTGGCCGGTCATCGCCATCGGCATCGGTACCGTAGTGCTCATCGGTGGCGGCATCGCCCTCTTCCTCTTCCTGCGCAAGAAGAAAGCACAATAAGCAAAAATAAAGAAGGCACTCCGTGTGGAGTGCCTTCTTTCTGTTATCTTTGTTTATCCCAATTCCACGGGGAAACCGGTGAGGTACTGCTGGAGCAGTCCCAGGTCGCGGTTATTGACCCTGCCGTCGTTCGTGACGTCGCAGGCGGCCAGGTTGACGGTCACGGGGAAACTGCTGAGGTACTGCTGGAGCAGTCCCAGGTCGCGGTTGTTGATTTTGCCGTCGTCGTTGATATCGCCATATCGGATGGTGGGCAGCATCCGTTCCTCGCCACAGTAGTTGCAGTCGGGATCCTTGTCGTCGTCATAGGTGTGGGCCACGTCGATGAGCCGCTCCTCACCGCAGAAGAGGCAGAAGCGTCCGCAGGGATGGACAAACTCGTGGTGGCACACCTTGTCCACGTAGCCGCAGGTATCGCAGGTCTTTCCGTCCTGCTTGTAGGTGTGGGGGGTTACCGCATCCACCGCCCCGCAATGGCTGCATTGGTTAGCGTGGTGGGTGTCGTCGTTCCACATCCCGGAAAAATCGTGCTCTAAAGGAGGGAGATATTCACGGGGGACGATATCCATGCCGCAGGCGGAGCAGTAGGAGCTCGCAGTCCAGCCGCCCTTCATGCAGGTGGGCGCTTCCGCGGGGATCTCCGTCACCTGATGTCCCGTGGCGGGGATGGTCTCGATCTCCACTTCACCGCAGTAAACGCAGGTGTGGGTCTTCTGTCCGCTTTCGGTGCAGGTGGGGGCGATGATCTGAGTCTCAAAGACGTGGTTGCAGATCCCCTGCGCGTAGCCGCAGGTGTCGCAGGCTGTGCCGTCCAGCTCATAGGTGTGCTTGCCGTGTTCGATGGTCAGCCCACAGCGGGTGCAGGGGCGCCCGTGATGGGTGCTATCGTGGGTCAATTCTCCAAAGCTGTGCCCCAGAGCAGGGGAAATCTCCTTGGTGGTGTAGCCGCATTGGGCACACTGCTGGGTGACCGAGCCCTTGTCGGCGCAGGTGGCAGCTACCTTCTCGGTGGTGAACGTATGAGGGTGGTCGATCTCCAGATAGACGACCAATCCCTGTCCCAATATACCCACGCTGACGGAATAGGGATAGAAGCCGCCCGTCATTTGGTGGACGATATCGTTCAAATTCTCAAAGATCAGCATCGCTCCGTCTTGGTAGTCTTCGCCCGTGTAGTACACCTGGGGAGGATAATTATTTTTGAATGCTTCCGCCAGTGCGGTCACGTCCACTGGGCGATCGGGATCCAGAATCAGACCGTTCCTTACATAGTAGTTGGCGGCGGTTGCCGTGGTTTTGGGCAGGTACTGTGCAAACTCCTCGGCAATGTGATCTTTGGATATCTGATCGTAGGTGACGTTGAGATGGGTGTAGTAGAGGCTTCCGCCGTCGTCGTTCTGGTCGTCCCAGGTCACGTCGGTGTAGTACCACTCGCCGTCCAGTTGCACCAGATTCCAGGCGTGACCGCCCCAGCCGGTGCCGTTATCCGCTATGCCGGACACGTAGAAGCAGGGGATACCCACCTTCTGCATCAGCATCTGATAGCCGCGGGCATAGCCTGCGCACACCGATTCACCGTACACCAGCGAGCTGATGACGGTTTGGTTGTAGTCACTGTCCAGATCGTACACCACGGCCTCGCACAGGCGATCGTGGAGGATAAGGCTCTTTTCGTAGTCGCTCTTGCCCTCCAGTCCGGCGGTCAGCTCCTGTGCCCGCTGCTCGGTGGCGAGGGTATAGGCCAGCCACTCTGCGGGATAGTAGGGATGAAATTCGGTGGTCACACCATCGTATCCCATATAGCTGACGGAGTAGGCATAGTAGAAATCGGGGCGGTCGGCGCGGAGCAAACCGATCACCAGCTGAGCCTCGTCGTAGCTGATTTCATAGGTGCGGTGGGCAATATCGATGACCTCCAGCTGCTGTGCGATGCCTTCCGCCAGCCTGTCATAGGCATAGCATAGGGCTTTGCCGTTGGGCATCCCGGCCAAAATCGAGCGGCCGAAATAAAACTTTTGGAGCTCTCTCGCCGCAGGTTGGGATGGTTCTGCCACCATCTTTGGCGCCTCGGCAGAGACGACCACAGGCGCCCATAGGGTGAGCGCCAGCCCCAACACGGCCAGCAGAGCCGTTAGCTTACGCGTCGTTTTCACATAAAACGCCTCCTTTAATTGATGTTACTTTCATTGTATCCCTTCCTGCTTTTTTTGTCAAGTTGCAGCCAAATGAGCGGCAGGGAATGATTGGAAATCAAAATAACACCAAAACTGTCAAAAAAGAGCAAGACAAAAGTCAAATAATGCCGTATAGTTTAAAGTGACATCATAGCGAAAGGACGGTTTTCTATGCGTATGAAACGATTGCTCACTTTGTTGTGCGCTCTGGCGATGCTGCTGGCGCTGATTCCTGCGGGTGCGGTATCCGTCTCGGCGGGCAAGGTGCTGAAGCACCGCTCCGAGACCACCCTGCTGGAGAAGATCCTGGAGCGTGACGGCTTTATCGAGGGTATCTGGTACCCTTGGTTTACCCACACCTATTTGGGCTGCGGCCTCACCTCTAACGAGCTGGCCGCCCAGTGGCTCAACGGCTGGTCCGGCGTCACCAACTGCTGGTACGATTTCAGCAAGGTGGGTATTGACGAGTACGGCGCCGACAAGATCTATCAGGAGATCTACAATCTCAAGTCCCTGGGCTACAATCTGTTGGGCTATGAGGGCTCCATTTACGGCGAAGGCGTCATCTACGACAATACCGGCGACGTCATCGGCATCAAGCAGGAGTATCTGTTTAACGTCCGCCGTTTCCTGGATATGTGCCGTGCCATCGGTATGCCGATTCTGTGGACGGTCACCTGCCACACCTCCTCGGTCAATCATTATTACACCAACGGCAAGGCCTTCTCGGATATGGCCACCCGCTTCTACGCCGACAAGACGGTGGCGGATCACTATGCCGAGCGGTTCGTCAAGCCCTTGGCCAAGGTGCTGGCCGAGTACCCCGACGTGGTGGCTATGGTCGCCGTCACCTCCGAGGCGGAGAATGAGATCAACGACTCGCAGGTGGGCAACCAGTTCGGCAGCGACCGCGACCTGTACGGCGTGGACCAGGAGCATATGCTGTATTTTGTCAACGCGGTTAACGAGGCGGTCAAGGCGAATTTCCCTGCCGTGCCCCGCACCATCTGCTGCCAGCTAAGTGATATGTCTATGTATTCCGGCGTGGATTTCGATATGCTGGGCGACCAGAACTACAACTCGGCGGGCCACAGCGGCGTTGTAGAGAGCTTCCGTTCTCCCGTGCCCATGTTCGTGTCCGAGTTCGGTCTGGGCGATAATCTGACCTATAAGGACGACGAGCTGACCCGCCTGCAGCTCACCTTCCGCAACAATTTCCGCAAGGAGGGCTTCAAGGGCTGTATGATGTGGTGCTGGAGTCCCAATTCCACCTCCGGCAGCGCCTACGACCTACTGAAGAAGGGCGCCAAGAACGTCACCGATTTCCGCTCCACCGCCTACGATCTGTATTATTACATCGAGGAGCAGCGGGATAGCTACCGCGGCGACAAGACGGTGCTGGACACTCCTCAGTTGTTCTATCAGACCGGCAACGGTCTGGTGGAGTGGATCATGCCCCGTCAGGCAACCAAGATGGATTTTCTCCGTTCCGACGACGGCGGCAAGACCTGGGTCAAGGAGCTGGATAACGTCGACCCTTCTAAGTACGTGATGTTCGGTCATAAGGGACAGTACCTCAGTGAGACCACACCCACCGCCGACACGGTGTACAAGGTTGTGGTCCGCGACGGCAAGGGGAATGAGAGATCCTCTCAGGTTTCCAACAAGTTCGGTGACCGCGATAAGTTTCATACGCAATACAGCGGCGCCAACGAGGAGAAAAAATACAATCTGAGCAACTATCCCCTGAATTTGGACAAGGTCAACACCTCCGGTGCCATCATCCTGTCGGAGGTCAGCGTGGCGCAGGGCTATCCCTCCTCCGCCTCCGTCAATCTGATCAAGGACGGCAGCTTCGAGAACGGCTCCTGCGGCTTTACCGCCTCCGACCTGCTGAAGGTGGTGGAGGATAAGACCGCTCCCGAGGGCGGCAAGAGCTTGTATTTCGACACCTCCGCCACCACCAGGGCGGACTGGCACATCATCTGGGTGGATGTGCAGAAGAATACCGATTACATCTTCTCTGCCTGGGTCAAGGGTGCGCATTTGGCAAAGGATAACCGTGGCTGGGCTACCGTGGGCGTGGTGGACTCCGCCACCAATCGCTTTATGCCGTATAACGGCAAGCTTCCCTTCTACACCCAGTCCAAACAGATCGTTCCCCCCGGCTGGGACAATTCCTGGCACCTGCGTTCTGTGGGCTTCAACAGCGGCAGCCGCACCAAGGTGGGCATCGCCCTCTACGGCTGTTCCTCCAAGATGTGGGTGGACGGCTTAGCCCTGTTCAAGAATGGCGACGGCATCAAGTACAACAGCGACAATATGTCTCAGATCACCTCCGTCCGCTTTGACGTGGAGCACACCTACTGTGCCGAGAAGAACAGCCTCTTCAAGAGCCCCACCTTTGACAGCTCCACCTTCTGGCAGAGCGGCAGCGGCTGGAAGAGCGGCTTCCTCTCCATCGCCAATAATAAGTACGAGTACGGCAAATCCCTCAAGTACACCGCCACCGAGCAGCCCGTGGGCCAGCACTACCTCAAGTGGGTGGAGGTGGAGCCCAATACCTGGTACACCTTCTCGGTGGATATGAAGATCCTTAAGAGCGGCGAGGGACGCCTCATCCTGCTGGACGGCAAGAACCGCAACCCCGCCGAGATCGTCTCGGTGGAGTTTGACGGCGACAGCTTCGGTGACGATTGGTTCACCACCTACTTCCGCCTGAATACCGGCGTGTTCACCAAGATCGCCGTGGGCGTGGTGGACGGCGGCGGCTCCGCCCTGATCGACAATCTGCGTCTGTTCAAGACCGCCGACGGCATCGAGGGCGACGACACCTACAAGGATCCCGGCACCGGCAGCACGGTGGTACCTCCTACCGCCACCGCCAAGCCCACCACTAAGCCCACCACCAAGCCTACTTCCCGTCCCACCGGCACGGGCAGCACCTCCGCTGTGGCGGATCCCACCGATACCACCACGCTGCCCTCTGACGCGGTGACCGATCCCACCGATCCTCAGCCCACCGATCCCGTGGCTCCCTCCGAGCCCGCCGCCACCGACCCCACCGCCCCTGCGGGGGAGGATGCGGCGGATACCGATGGCGACGCAAAATCCAAGGGTGAAAAAACGCCTTGGCTGGTCATCGGCATCGTCATCGGTGCCGTGGTACTGATTGGCGGTGGCATCGCCCTCTTCCTCTTCTTGCGCAAGAAGAAGGCGGAGTAATCCCATGATGTGAAACACCGGTAATCGAAACGGCGAGTGCCTTGTGCACTCGCCGTTTTTTTAATTTCGTGTTATTTTAACATCTTCCCGTCAATTTTTGGGATAGGCAACGGCAAAAACCCGTGATACAATGAATAAAAAGCCCCATTTTGATGGATGCGGGAGGTAATTATGAAAATCTTACGTATGCTATTCACCCTGTTGTGTGCCGTGGCGCCGCTGCTGTGTGCCGTGCCCGCCGTCACGGCGGCTAAGGCCCCCGGCGGCGATTTCTCCTATACCGACAATAAGAAGCCGATGCTCATCGAGCAGATTTTACAGCGGGACGGTCTCATCGACGGCATTTGGATGCCGTGGTTCGAGGGGATGACCGGTAGCCACAGCCTCACCGCCAACGACGTGATGGTGCGCTATTTCGGCGAAAACTGGTCCACCGTGGCGATGGATACTCTGGGTGCGGATCAGGTGTACTATAATATCTATAACCTCAAGGCCATGGGTTATAACCTGCTGGGCTACGGCGGTTCGCTGTATGACGAGGGTGTCATCTTGGACGCCAACGGCGACGTGCTGGGGGTCAAGCAAGAATTTTTGGACAATGCCCGCCGCCTGCTCAATATGTGCCGCGAGATCGGTATGCCGGTGATGTGGACCATCTGCTTCCATTCCTCCTCCTCTCCCGAGAGCCACGGTATGGATGCCTACAATATTTTTGCTCAAAAATACGCCAATCGCACTGTCGCCGACCACTACGCGGAAAAATTTGTCCGTCCCGTATGTAAGATGTTGGCGGAGTACCCCGACGTGGTGGCGCTGGTGGCCATCGCCGACGAGCCGGAGAATGAGATCAACGACTCGGAATACGGCAACCACGCCGGCGGCAACCGCGCCCATTACGGCGTGACCCAAGAGGATATGATCTATTTTATGAGCCGTATCAACGACGTGTGTAAAGAGGAGCTGCCGGGTGTGGCACGCACCGTGGCCTCCAACGACGTCAACAAGGCGATCTACAACGGCTTCGATTTGGATTTGGTGGGTCACAACCGCTACGACAATAACGCCAACCTCCCCGAGGTGGAGGATTACAAAGCCGACGCCCCGGTGATTATGACGGAGTACAACATCGGGAGCGACGGTCATTTTGGCGCGGAGGTGTTCACCCAGCGGCTGATTACCTATCGCGAGAAGATGATGGACTACGGCTACAAGGGCGGTATCCAGTGGGCGTGGATGCAGGACGGTACCAACGAGCACACCGCCTACTACCTGCTGGACAGCGTCAGCAAGGACGGCACCCCCAACACCGATTTTATCTCCACCGTGGGCGACCTGCGCCACTATATCGACGATTACCGCGCCGCCTATCGCGGCGAGACGGTGGTGCTGGATAAGCCGGTGATGTATTGCAATGAGGGCGGCGGTTACGTGGAGTGGATTCCCTCCCGTCAGGCCACCAAAATGGATATTCTCCGCTCCACCGACGGCGGCAAGAGTTGGGCCTACGTTCTCAAGGACGTCAACCAGGCGGACTACGTAACCAAGAATAAGGGCCGCTACAAGGACACCGCCACCCCCAACGCGATGTATAAGGTGGTGGTGCGGGACGGCAAGGGCAACACCGCCGAGAGCGACCCCACCAACGTGGCGGGTGTGGAGAAGAAGTACGTGAAGAAGACCACCGTGCTGACGTTGGAGGGTGCCATCGGCATCGCCGCGGATAGCAGCGCGGCAGGCACCTATCACCTCTCCAGCTTTGGCGTGGATTCCAATCGCCCCTATAAGGCGGAGGCCAATCGGATTCAAAACGGCAGCTTCGAATCTACCAACGGCGGTCAGTGGAACGTCCGCTCCTTCCTCAGCTCCGCCGTCCGGGTGGTGACCGATGCTACCGCCCCCGAGGGGAGTAAGAGCCTCTGCTTCGATACGGCGGGAACCACCGCCGAGCAGTGGTACACCTTCACGGTGCCGGTGGAGAAAAACACCGATTACATCTTCTCCGCGTGGATTAAGGGCGCTTATCTCTCCAACAAGAACAGCGGCCACGCTTCCATCGGTGTCGTCGACCCCACCACCGGCAAGTTTATGATTTACCCCTCCTATCGCACCCGCTCCTCCCGCGCCAATCGCCAGATCTATCCCACCGCCTGGGACGAGGATTGGCATTTACGCGCGGTTTCGTTCCATTCGGGTTCGTTGACTGAGGTGACGATCGCCCTGTGCGGCGAGAACACCAAAATGTGGGTGGACGGTCTGGCCCTCTACAAGAACGGCGAGGGTATCAAGTACGTGGGCGAGCGGATGAAGAGTCAGATGAAGGTCAATCTGGGCGCCGACCCGCTGGTGTGTAAGGATGCTGCCTGCCTGACCCAGAACAACACCTTCTCTTCTGGCAGCAAATTCTGGCAGGATGGCGCCGGCTGGCAAAACGGTTTCTTGACCGTCACCGCCGATGATAAGGACCACGGCCAGGTGCTCAAGTACACCGCCGGCGACGGCTACGGTGTCTTCTACACCAAGTGGATCGACGTCAAGCCGAACACCGCCTATTCCCTCTCTTTTGACATCAAGATTCTCAAGAGCGGCGCCGGCAAGCTGGTGGTTATGGACGATTATATGGATACCCCCCGTACCATCATCGGCTTTGAGTTTGATCAGGATATCTACGGCGACGACTGGGGCAACTATTACGTCCAGTTTAACACCGGCAATTTCAGCCGCGTGGGTATCGCCGTCTGCAACAAGGGCGGCGAGGCGCTGCTGGATAACCTGCGGCTGTTCGAGACCGCCAAGGGGGTCCCCGCCGCGGAGGAGCAACCCACCGATCCCGATGTTTCGGTCGACCCTGATTCCACCACCACGGCAGACTCCACCACCGTCCCCACCGACGGGGTGACCGACCCCACCGATCCTCAGCCCACCGATCCGGCGGATCCCTCCGAGCCTGCCGTGACCGACCCCACCGCCCCCGTCGTTGACGAGGAGGATGTGGCGGATACCGATGGCGACGCAAAATCCAAGGGTGAAAAAACGCCTTGGTTGCTCATCGGCATCATCGGTGCCGTGGTGCTTGTCGGCGGCGGCACCGCTCTGTTCCTCTTCCTGCGTAAGAAGAAAACCCTCACATAAGACAGCGCGAAAAAACGGCAAGTGACCTGCGTCACTTGCCGTTTTCGCTTTTTATTCCGCCTGTCCCAGAATGTTCATGGCCGACGCCCGATATTTTCGGGGGGACATGTGGTACTTCTCCTTAAACAGCTTGTTGAAATGGCTGGTGTTTTGGAATCCCACGTCCAGCATGATGTCAAAGACGGGCGTATCGGTGGTGACCAGCGCCTCCGCCACCCGCTCCAGCCGTATGGCGTTGATGAAGGCGGAGGGGGTCTGCCCCATATACTTGCGCATGCTGCGGGTCACGTGCTCCTGGGTCTTGCCGGACAGCTCCACCAGACGGGGGATGCCCGCCGCCAGATTGTCGCTTTGATACATGGCGTCGCAGGCTTTTCGCAGCCAGAAGGGGACGATGTGGGTGTTGCCGCTGCCCACGGTGAACAGCACGATGAGCTCCGCCAGCAGGGTCACACCCTCTGCCTCCTGCACCGCCAGCGGCACCCACTTGTTCACATCCCGCAGCCATTTCATCCGTCGCAGCAGCAGGCGGCTCAATTCGTGGGGGAGCACCACCTTGTCCATCAGGGGCAGATCCGCCACCTGCGGCGTGCATTTTACAGCCAGCTCCTTGGCTTGTGCGAATTGCTCCTCCCCAAAGGCGAGGTTGAAGAATTGCACCGTGCCCTTATCCTTGCGCGCGAAGAAATGCTGATCCTCGGGTCGGACAAATACCATCGTGTCGGGAAAGATGGTCTCGCACTCACCGTTGATGTGGTGGAGGAGAGGCCCCTCCTCCACCAGAAAGATTTCATAAAAATCGTGATTATGGGGTACGGAGTTTCCCAGCATGTCTGCCATCCGCGTGCGGCGGGAATGGAATTGCAGCGTGGGGAATACGTCGCTTTTCAGCAGTTGTTTCATAGATGCATCACCCAAATATCAACATACCACACAAAAAATCAACAGTCAAGGAGAAATTGTCAATATACTGCCGTATACTGAACTTGTATCCATATGTTGAGGAGGGATGGCCGTGACGGGCAAAGCATTGTTAATCTACGCCGCTGAATTTACGCGGCGCTACCGTACCGCGCCCAACATTTACGCCCGTGAGGCCGATTGCCTGCGGTGGCAGTTCGCCCATAGCCTGCAGGCGATGCAAGCGGGAGATCTGGTGGCGGGCCGTATGGTGCGCCTGCCCGTGGGTGTGCGCCCGCAGGAGCTTTGGGGCGTGGGCTACTACGCCGACGAGGAAGCCCTGCGGCAGTTGACCTGTGACGCTACCCTCACCCCCGATGAACAGGCGCAGGCCGCCGCCCTGTTGGCGTACTGGGAGATCGAGAACACCCGCCGTCAAATTTCCACCGCCTATCCCGACGGCTGGTTGGACATCTTCGTTCATAATACGCCCTATTACGTTCCCGCCGCTGCCCACGGGCTGTACCGCATCAGCGGCATCCAGATGGATCCCACGCGGCTGCTCACCTTAGGCGTGGATGGATTGCACGCTCTGTGCGAGGAGAAGAAGGCGGTCAATCCGCCGTTTTACAGCGGCTTGATGCAAGCTTTGGACATTCTCTCCGAGGTGTGCCTGCGCTATGCCGACGAGGCCGCGGCGCTGGGCGACACCGCCCTTTCCGCCGACCTGACCCACGTGGCCCACCGCCCTGCCGCCACCTTCCCCCAGGCGATGCAGTTGTCCTATCTGTTCTACGTGCTGTCGGGCACGTGGAATTACGGGCGGATGGATCAATATCTGGGCGCCTATCTTGCCGCCGACCTTGAGGCGGGTCGTATCAACGAGGCCGAGGCCTTGCGTTGGATCGAGGATCTGTGGTGCCGTCTGGAGGAGAGAAACGATTATTTCGACTCCCGCGTCATTTTGGGCGGCGCCGACCGCCCCGAGGGCGCAGATGCCTTCGCTCTGCTGGCTATGGAGGCCACCCGCCGCCGAAAGGGCATCGTCCCCCAGCTCACCCTGCGCCTCTACGAGGGGATGAACCCCCGTCTGTACGAGGCGGCGCTGGACACCATCGGGGAGGGCACCACCTACCCCATGCTTTATAACGACGCGGTCAATATCCCTGCGGTGACGGACGCCTTCGGTGTGGATCGGGACACCGCCCAGCGATACGTGCCCTACGGTTGCGGCGAGTACGTGCTGTACAATCAAAGCATCGGCACCCCCAGCGGCACCATCAATACTTTGTTCGTGCTGGGCGAGGCGATGTACGGCAAAAACGCCGACCATTTCCTCGACGCCCCCGATTTCGAGAGCTTTTACGCGGCTTATTTGCAGGATGTGGAAAAGATCGTTACCTGCCTATCTTTGCAGGAGAAGCTGGAATACGACGTGGTAGGCCGCCAATGCCCCTTCCTTTATTACAGCCTCTTGTTTGATGATTGCATGGAGCGGGGCAAGGCGGTGTTTGAGGGTGGCCTGCGCCATCTGGGCGGCACCATTGAAAACTATGGCAACGTCAACACCGCCGACGCCCTCACCGCCGTCAAGGCGGTGGTGTACGATCAACAATTGGTGACGGCGCAGGAGCTCTCCGCCGCCCTTGCCTCTAATTTTGCGGGCAACGAGCGCCTGCGCCAACTGCTGCTCAGCCAGCCCAAATACGGCAACGACCACCCCGACGCCGACGGGATGTTCGCCCGTCTGCACCGCGACGTCTGCACCCGCATCCGTGACTGTGCCCCCGCTGCGGGCTTGGACTCCTATCTGGCGGTGATCATCAACAATGAGCTCAACGCCGTCTTCGGGCAGGGCACGGGTGCCTCTGCCGACGGCCGTCGGGCAGGGGAGTATATGGCCAACGGCAACAACCCCATGAGCGGTCGGGATACCTGCGGTGTCACCGCCATGCTCAACTCTCTCGTGAAACCCGACACCCACGTCCACGCCGGCGCGGTGCAGAATATGCGCTTCTCCCGCGAGATGTTCACCACCCTCCGCCCCCGGCTCAAAGATCTGTTGCGCACCTATTTTGAAAAGGGTGGTGCCCAGGCGATGATCACGGTGCTGTCCCGTGGCGATCTGGAGGCGGCGCTGGCTCAGCCGGAGAAATACCGCCACCTCATTGTCCGCGTGGGCGGTTTTTCCGCCCGCTTCGTGGATCTAAACACCGTGGTGCAGAAAGAGCTGATTGCCCGTACTTTGTATTGATGGGAGGGTGGCACTGTGGCTGTTATCTTTGATATAGAGCGTAGCGGTATGCACGACGGTCCGGGCATCCGCACCGTGGTGTTTTTCAAGGGGTGCCCTCTGCGCTGCCGGTGGTGTCACAATCCCGAGAGCTGGGATGTGCAGCCCCAACAACTGGTTTACCCAGAAAAGTGCATCTCTTGCGGCGGCTGTGCCGAGGGATGCTACACCGGTGCCCGCACGATGTGTGGCGCTGACGTGTCGGTACAGGACGTGCTAAAGCCCATCCTCGCCGACAAGCCTTATTACGGCGCCGAGGGTGGCGTCACCCTGACGGGTGGCGAGCCCCAGCTGCAGGCGGATTTCGCTCTGGCGGTCACCGAGGCTTGTCGCGCCCACGGCATCGGCGTGGCCATCGAAACCTCCATGGCGATTTACCGCCCCGATCTGCTGGCGCAGATGGATTTGATTATGGTGGATGTAAAAATGTGGGACGACGCCCGCCATCGGGAATACACCGGCGTGGGCAACGCCGCGATCCTCGACAACATCCGCCGGGCGGACACCTTGGGGGTGCCGATGCTCATCCGCACCCCCGTCATCCCCACCGTCAACGACAGGGTGGAGGAGATCGCCGCCATCCGCGATTTCGTGAGGACGCTGAAAAACGCGGTAGGCTACGAGCTGCTCCCCTACCACCCCTTCGGGCTGGATAAGGCACGGGCCATGGGCCTGGATATGCCCCGCTTCCCCGAGCCGACGAAGGAGCAGATGGAACAATTGAAAATCTGTGCACAGCTATAAAAGAGGGATAGATATGCTGACCTATGCCCAACGCTTAGCGGCTTTGCGCCGCACCAAAATTGAACAGACCCTGCAAAAGAAGGAGCAAAACGGTTACGTGGATATGGACGATTTCGGCACGGTGCCGCTCCCTGACGGTTACCGCGTCGACCCATGGTACAACAGCAAAAACGGCAGCTTCTACGGCTATGAGGGTATGTGCGAAAATTTTTGCCGCGTGATGGCGGCCCATCCACCCTATGTGGATCCTATGGAGTTTCTGTGTGGCCGTTGGCGGGATATGCTGGTCAATTATCGCGGCAATCGTCTTTTCCGCCCTGCGTGGATGAAGCAGGACGAGACCCAGCGGGATTTTGACGAAGATACCACCGATCTATGGAGCAAATGCTGGGATGAGGAGCGCTTCCCCTACGACCACCTCAAGCCCCTACAGGAGAAGTACAACATCACATCCGGCATTGACAGCGACGCCCATCTGTGCTGCGATTATCGCATCGGCCTTGGCCTTGGCTTTGGCGGCCTGCTCCGCAAGATCGCCCACTACCGCGCGATAAACCCCGACAAATCTGCCTTTTACGACGCTGAGGAGCGAGTGGTGCGTTCCATTCAGGATTTCATAGCTCGCCACATCGCCCGCATTGAGGAAATGCTGACGGAAGAAACCGACCCTGACCTGCGAAAGAGCCTCTCCGAAATGTTGGCAGTCAATAAAAGGGTGCTCACCGAGCCGCCCGCCACTTTACACGAAGCCTGTCAATGGGTGGTGTACTTCAATATCGCCTCCCGCATCTATACCCGTGACGGCGCAGGCTTTCAGTTGGATGTCCTGCTTCGCCCCTATTATGAGGCGGACATGGCCGCTGGCCGTTTGGACGATGAAAAGGCGGTGTTCCTGCTCGCGGATTTGCTTCTCAATGACCCGCAGTATTACCAGTTGTCCGGCGTGGACGTGGATGGCAACGATCTGACCTGCCACCTGTCCTATCTGGTGCTGGAGGCGGCGGATGCGCTGAATATTGCCGCCAATCTCACCGTGCGGGTGCACGAGAATTGCGACCCCGCTTTTTTAGAAAAGGCGGTGTGGTACTTATTCAAAAACAAAAACGGCTGGCCTCGTTTTTGCGGTGACAGTGCCCTCACCGAGGGTTATATGCGCAATGGATACTCCCGAGAAGATGCCAACGCCCGCATCGCTGTGGGGTGCAACTGGATGTGTGTCCCCGGCAAGGAGTTTCCCATGAACGACGTGGTGAAGATCAATATCGCCAAGGTGTTCGAGTGGGCGCTGATCGACCTGCGGGCAGAGGAGCATCCCTCGGCGGAAAAACTGTTTGCCTTGTACGAATCCCATCTAAAGAAAGCCATCGAAACGGTGGCGGCCGGGGTGAATCTGCACATCGATCACCAGTGGGAGGTTACCCCCGAACTGGTGATGAATCTGATGATGGAGAACACCATCGAGCTTGGCCTCGACATCTCCCAGTGCGCGTCTCTATACTCCATTGGTGTGGACGGTGCCGGCTTGGCGGTAGTAGCCGATTCCTTAGGTGCCATCACTGCCCGTATTGAGCAGGAGGGGGCACTTACGTGGAAGCAACTTTTCGAAGCGTTGGACAACAATTTTGCCGACCCGCGCATCCGAGCCATGATGCAATCGGCTCCCCGTTATTGTCAGGGGGGTACGGTGTCTGATGTGTGGGCAAAACGGCTCACCGACAGTTGGGTGCGGCACATCAAGGCGCAATCTATGCCGGAGGGCAGACAACTCATTCCCGGTTGGTTTTCTTGGGCGCTGACACTGGGTTTTGGTGCCGTGGTGGGTCCCACCCCCAATGGACGCCGCTGCGGCGAAGCGATCTCCCACGGTGCCAACCCCAACCCCGGCTTTCGCCGCGACGGGGCGGCTACTGCCCAGTCGGAGGGCATCGCTGCCGTCCAGTGCGGCTATGGTAATACCGCCCCCTTGCAGTTGGAGTTTGACCCTCACCTTACCGTTGAGGAGGGGGGAGTAGAGCGGGTCTGTCAACTGATTCGCTCCCATTTTCGGCAGGGCGGTACGCTGATCAACATTAACATCTTGGATCGCGACAAGCTGATGGCGGCTCACGCCGCCCCGGAGTGCTACCCGGATCTGGTGGTACGCGTCACCGGTTTCACCGCCTATTTTGCCAGTCTGTCTCCGGAGTTCCGCCAATTGGTGGTGAACCGCTTTCTGGATTCTCTTTGAGCTTTGCGCCGAGGTGGCAGTCGTTGTAGGTTGTCATAGCGCAAAACCTAAGAAAATGCCTGCGAACCTGCGGCTACCAACCCAAAACATAGTCGTCTCACGTCGCTGTTCGCTCGTGATACTCCTTGTTTTGGGCTTCCTCCGCCTCGCTGCATCCGCCACAGGCGGCGCTCGGCTCCGTCACCTCGTCCCTCACTTCGTTCGGGACTCGAGGCCGCAGGCGCACCCCATCAAAACCAAGAAAAAGGGAGTAGGCATTTGCCTACTCCCTTTTTCTTGGTCGAGATGACAGGATTCTGAACCTCGGTTTTGCGCCGAGGTGGTACTCGTCGTAGATTGTACGGGCGCAAAACCTAAGAAAATGCCTTGCGGCATTTTCAAGGTTCATCATCACAGAGCATTACAACGAAAAAGAAAGGGTAGGCGGATGCCTACCCTTTCTTTTTGGTCGAGATGACAGGATTCGAACCTGCGGCCTCTTCGTCCCGAACGAAGCGCGCTACCAAACTGCGCTATATCCCGATAGCGAGTAATATTATAGTAATGTTTTGATAGATTGTCAAGACCCGTAATGACATTTTTATATTCGCATGGATCGCAAAAACACATCGTATACTCCAGTAGGAGGGGAAAACTAT
>JAFXFF010000021.1 GCA_017520705.1 Clostridia bacterium
AACTTCATCATCAGCGAGCCGACTGCAGAACTGCTTACCATGCAGAACGATATGTACAAGCGTGCTGCTGAGCTGTTTGCGAACGATCTGTATGATGAACTGACCTCTTCCGGCATCCTTGACGATCCGGACATCTTATGTGGTCAAACTGACGCTCCCATCTCCTTGACTGAGTCACCTAAAGCGGACCGTAATTTCATCCTGTGGACGCTGATTCCTTATCTCGCCGCCTCGTCCGGTGAAGACCTGATGGATGATGGCATTTCTTTTGAAGAGGTTGCCACAATCCGTCCGGATGGTGCTCATAATATCTATCATGCGTCTGTAGTGCCGGATGAAATGGTTCTTCCTGAAGACTACGTTTATATGAGAAACTGGTGCGGCCCTATGTGGAATGGCAACGGTGAGCGTATTCTTTGGCAGATCGACAGTGAGTGGTCAGAACGCGGAGATGGTTATAGACTCAAGTATTCCGAAGAATCCAAACGTATTCTCTCACTCTATGAAAGAGAGTTTGAGGACCGTCTTTCAAAGGATGAATATGCATGGCTTGCAGAGCGTGGTTGTGTAAAAACCAACGGAGATTATGACGGACACTTCAAATCTGCATGGCAGATCGTGGTTTTGGCAAGCAATGAAATTCGTGATAAACTTCTTGCTATCGGCGAGCGAATCAAGGTAAAGTATCAGACTGAGTTTGATGCGCTGAAGGCGCCTTATGCCGAGGCTGTACTGGAATCGGTTCCTGCACACCTTAGAAAGATTAAAGCGTATGAATTGCAGTTTGTATTCCACGCAGACGGATGGTTCCTGGTACACTGCATCACAACTCTCCTGAAGAACGGCAAACTGAAGGAACCTACCGAAGGCCAGAGAAAATCCCTGACCACACTGATTGCCAACGTGTAAGCAAATGGGCCGCCTGCAACAAGCGGGCGGCAAAAAACTATTCTTTCAAGTCTGAACCAATAAATTTATGATATAATATTCTAAAACCCACCTAACATTTCCATAAACGCGCGGACTATATAAGTGAAAGCATTGATCAATCGCTTGGAGAAACAGATGAAAAAACAAGACTTGCTAAAATATTTTGACGACAACTTGCTTGATAAGCTATTTAGCTTTTGTTATGCAAGAACAAACGACAGCTACGAGGCAGAGGAGCTATGCTCGGATATTGTTTATGCCCTCGTTAAAGCTGCCCACAGTGACGGAGAGATCGAAAGCGTATATCCGTTTATTTGGAGAGTGGCTCGTAATGTTTATGCTGACTTTTCCGATAATCGAAGAAAACGCGCAGAAACTATTTATGAAGGCGATTCGGAAGAAATTTTGCTCAGCGTTGCTGAAGAAGATACTTCTGATGATACCACAGAATTATTAACTTCTGTATATCGTAGAATAGCTTTTTTGACAAAGGCATATCGTGAAGTAATGATAATGTTCTACATAGACGGTCTTTCCACCGCCCAGATAGCAAAGAAGCAAGCAACAAGCGAAGGGGCTGTTCGTCAAAGGCTCTTTTCGGCAAGACAAAAGATCAAAAGTGAGGTAGAGGAAATGGGAGAAACTTATAATAAGCCTGTTGCGCTTGATAAGATCGATTTTGTAATTTGGGGAACGGGGAGTCCTGCATGGGGAGATCCGCGTAACGTATGCACGAGAATGTTCTCAAATCATATCGTATGGCTTTGCCACAAGAAGCCGATGAGTGCTTCTGAAATTGCAGAGGAACTGAACGTTCCCACCGTTTACGTTGAAGAAGAACTCGAGATCCTCCGCAAAGGAGAAAACGGCAAGTACGGTTTTCTTCGTCGCTTGGAAAACGGTAAATATGCGCTTAATTTTATTTTGCTTGATAAGGATGTATTTGAAAAAGCAAATATGCTCTACACGGAGCAGTTGCCGAAAATTTGCGACATCATATCAAAATATATTGAGGAACACAAAGCAGAATATCTTGCTTTCCCGTATTTGAACAAGAAAGTAGATATAAATCTGATTCTTTGGCAGCAGGTGTTCAATATTGCAGATGCTTTTTCATACAGGGTAAAGTGCGAATTGGAGAAAAATTATTTTGCGGATGCTAAAAACCGGATCGACCTTTTAGCGTATTTGGTTACGTGGATAACGGTAAGTATTACGGTGGCGGTTGGGATGGCGTTGATGCCCAAAATGTGTGTGGCTTCTCTAACGTTCATCTTGATAATATCTACATCACACGTATTAAAAAACACTTTAGCTGCGGACTAAATGTGTCTAAAGACCCACAGATTCAACTTGTGCTCCGCGCAATTGAAGGTCTTGATATTACACTGCTTTCCGAAAAAGAAAAGGAGCACGCTGCAAAAGCTATTGAGTGCGGCTATTTGTATCGCGACGGAGATACCCTTTATACCAAGATTCTTGTAAATGCGCTTTCAGATAGAGATAGACTATTTGATATCAGTAATGCTTTGCAGAATGGATATTTCGATGCCGATGCTGAAATTGTTGCAGCGAAGGCTGCAGAACTTATCAAAAAGTCTGTTCCCGATTATCTTCTCGGAGAATGGAGACTAGCGAACAACCTTGCGAGCATGCCGATTCTTGACGCAGTTGTTGAATGTCTTATAGAAAAAGGCGTATTAACACCTCCCGAGGACGGTATTGGTGCAGAGGGTTGTTGGATGAGTGTAGAAAAGTAAAGTGGAGACCTCCGAGAGTAACCGTTAATGCTACTCTCGGAGGTCTGTTGTTTGTGATTTATTCTTCGTACACCAACACAACAGGCGGACAACAGTAATCTACATCCTTTAGATGCAATCCGTTATCATACGCTTCACGTACAATGGACATAACAAAATAAGCGGTTGCTTCCATGTATCTAAAAAGTTCGGGAACAGATGTTAGGTGCTTGGGAATAAGGGTTTTCAAAGAAGTAATAAAAGTAGTAAATTCTTCTCCTATTACCGCTTTTATTTCTTCGGTCGCGTTTTTAATCAACGCACACATTTCATCATAATCGGTTTTCTTCAATACGGGGATCTTGACGCATAACTTATCCTCTGTGCGTCCTATTACCCCAAACTGTTCAAGGGTGGGGATGTAAGAAATAAAATCGTTCGGGATATCCGATGTTTCAAGTGAAATGCCGTCGTAGATACTCCACAATAGCGGAATGATATGCTTAAAATACAGTTCATATGCGCCACCGAAACGATGAGGGCTATCCCATAGCGTGGTGTCAAATTCATAAAGGCGGATACGCTTTGTTCGTCCGACGGATACTGCTTCCGATGTGCGATGACCTCCATGTATGCAGTACTCAGACGCATCCATGTACTCCTTTGTATTATATCCGGCATCAAAGGCTATTGCTTGAGCAAACCACCAACCGCCGTCTTTTCGCTTCGGAAACTTGGGAGATTCAATCTTGCCGGTTCCAAAATGCTGGAAATCTTGCAACGCCTTCAAAACGGCATATCTGTCAAGCTTTGTCCTTTCCTCGCCATCCATACTTTTTACGAAATCCATTTTGGAAATCTTAGCGGACATTTTTTCGACAATGCTCCATACAGTATCAAACTGCTTGTGTGCAAAATTTTTCTGTGATTCGAAATTTTTTAGAATATCCTGCGCCTTACTGATAATGAAATCGGAATACACCTTGCCGCTATCCATCTGTACCATCAGCTCGCCATCTATGAGCTTTTTGACGATCGGCTCAATGTAAGCAGCAGGAATACCGATAGCTTTGGAAAGGTCACTGATTGTTATGGGCTTATCATATGCAAGAATCAAAAGATTCTGTGCAATCAAATCCCCTTCTACAAGGGATATAGGCTCTCCCTTGAGTCCATCCGAGCCACCAAAAGAAAGATTTAATCTTCCAGGCAAATAGTTTTCTCTTGTTTCCATAGTTTCAAGTCCTTTCTTCATCTGACTACGACCGGTGGACAAACGGCTTTTCACGGTACCTTCAGGGATATTAAGTCCATCGGCAATGTCCGCAACACTTTGACTTCCATAATAAAAGCGGATCATAACTTCACGCGTAATATACGCAAGATGATTTAGCTCCTTTCGGATTTTTGCCGCTTCTTCCGAAGAAAGATATTCCTCGGTTTCTTCTTCCGAAATATCGAACCCTTCATCTAAACACACGGTGATTGGAGAACGGTATTTCTTACGGAGATTATCATTATGCTTATGGTAAAGTGTGTTAACAAGCCAGGTTTTGGGATGCTGTATTGTTCCACCGCTGTGTATATAGGCAAAAGCTGCAAGCATAGTGTCACCCACAAGGTCTTCAGCATCAAGTTGCGAATTGCATTTTGATGCCGCAAGTCGCATCAGATAATCATAATATTGAATAATTTCATCGTTTGTCATATTTCGCCCTGCTTTCCGGAATGCTTTTGAACGTTCACCCATATAGTCGTAATAATTCGTTCTTGGTTCGGACTTAAATTAAGATACTGTTATTATATCATAAACTTGTTACAGAATATCTTATTTTCTTGAGATTCTCTCTGAAATTCACGAGTTTTACGAGTATGAAAAAGTTAAACGCCATCATCCTCGCACTTTGCTCCACAAAGTAATTATTTAAAAGACGGTGACCAAAATTGGTTACCGTCCTTTTAACATATTCACTTAATAGATTTTCGTTATGAAAAAATGCTCGTCGGGAACGAAAGCACCTTCAAGTTTGTGGAAACCGTAGAGTTCTTTGCCGTTTGCTGTTTTTGAGTTGTCAGTCGTTATATCCACGTTCCACCAAGCTCCGTCATAGTACACGCGGTTCCAAGTGTGCCGATCTGCGTTATTCTTACGGGATATTCCATCAACGGCATAGCACGGAATATTCTGACTACGACAGAACGCGGCAAACAGATGGGAAAAGTCAAAGCAAATTCCTTGCTTGGTTTGTAGCGTCTTGCGAACATCAAAGTATTGGAAGACTGGATAACAGTCGTAGTCATACTCGAAGTTGGCTATGATCCAATTATAAAAAGCCAGTACCTTTTCTTGATCGGTTTCACAACCGGCACAAATTTCGTCAGCAAGTTCTTCCGTTTGTGTGTCCCACAGGGTATCTCTGCCATTGGAAAGATACGGAGCTTCCGGTTTGTAGACAAAATTGTATGTAAAGAAAAGGAACACTATTATAAACGCTGTTAGAACCAAGACACAAATTTTCGTCAACGGTTTGTCTTTGCCGGAACTGTTATCGACAATACCAAAGTACATCATTTCGATAGCCGTTACCACAAACGTCAACATCGGCAGAAGCCTGCGGCAGGAAAGAGCGCTAACAATACTCATTACCATGACGAAAAATAGAACAATAAGCACGACTGCCCGCATGGGTGTTGACCGTATTTTCAGGACGAAAAACAAGGTCGGCAGTACTGATAGCAAATACAATGTCACCAACATCGGCGAAAGAACAAAAAAGTCTTTCAGATACACGCCCAACAGCAGATTGTATGCTGCCAGGGCGAAAAAGAAAATAAGGCCGGATTTCGACTGCAATGTGATTGCAAATAATTTGGATCTCTTCACGATGATTCCTCAATTCATTTGTAAATTCACATTGCAACAGTTCGTTTCCCAAAACCAAAACATTAAATTTGAATGATTCTTGCCCTTGATTTTGCCCTTATAATCTCTCGGGACAAGGGTAAAACGGTGTAACACCGTATAGTGGGATGAAATGAGTTGTTTGCGGGAAACCCATTATTTAAGGCGGTTTTAGAGCATTTTACTGTGTGTTATGAATAAGCAATAACATCTCAAAAAATCTTGCTATTCAAATTCTTATTTGTCGAACTGATCGCACGCTACTTTTGCTTACTTTTACCTCGATTTTGCTACGTTTGGTCACTCTTACGCAAGCAAAAGACCTCGCGCATTTGCGCGGGGTCTTTTACTTTATGCGAGGGGGGTAGTAAGCAGAAACACCGTTAGTTTGCGAAAGCAAACTATAAGCGGCTTGCCGCAGGCAAGACGCATGGTTCGAATCCACCCTCTTCCCAATGTTGCCGAGAAATTTGTCAACACCTATATGAATCTTTCAAAAAGTATGCTATAATCCGTTCTACAGACCAAAAAGGAAGTGTTTTTTGTGACGGAATACGAAAAAATGCACAACGGTATGATCTACGATTGCCTTACCGAGGAACTCGGCAGGGTGCAAAAGAACAGCCACCGACTTTGCGAAGAGTACAACAGGCTGGGCGTGGACGACGGCGAAGCGAAAGAGAAACTGCTCAAACAGCTTTTCCCCGGCGATGATTTCGGCGCGTTTCGCGTGATGGAAACCCCGATCTTTATCGACAATAATAAAGAGATCACCATCGGCAAAAACTTTTACTCCAACATTCATTTTTCCTTTATCGGCGGCAACACCGCCCAAATCGGGGATAACGTTTTTATCGGCCCGTATTGCACGCTGGCTACGGGCATACATTCCCTCATCGCGGAGGAAAGACGCATTTCCTTTGACGAGGACGGGACGGCCCACGATTTCGAATACGGAAAGCCCATACGGATCGGCGACGACGTATGGCTGGCATCCAACGTTACCGTTTGCGGCGGCGTGACCATCGGCAGCGGCAGTGTGATCGGTGCGGGCAGCGTGGTAACAAGGGATATCCCCGCAGGCGTTTTGGCGGCGGGCAATCCGTGCAAGGTGATACGCAAGATCACCGAAGAGGACAGTATGTACCGAAAGGTCAGAAGAGAATAACCCGTGTTGCCGAACCCCATTAGCGCATAGGCTATCCGTTTACATTTTCACAAATCTATGCTATAATTCCCCCAATGACGATAAAAGGAGTGCTGGTTATGGAAAAGTACGCGTGGAAGGGCAAGATCAAGGACGGCTGCTTGGAGGAGTATATCCGTCGGCACGACAATCTGCCCGAGGATATGAAAGCGCTGCTCAAGGCGGCGGGCATCTGCAATTACACCATCTGGAACGTGGGCAACGACCTGTTCGGCTATTACGAGTGTGAGCACGGCATCGAATACGCCGCCCGGGTGCAGAGCGAGAGCCCGATCGTGGCGCGGTGGGACGCCTATATGGCGGACATTCTCATTATGGAAAAGGATCCCGTCACCGGCGCCCAGCCCCTGCTGAAGCAGGTCTTCAGCCTGGACTGATTGGCGGAGGTGACGCCGATGAAAAGCCGCCGCTTACCCTACGTCATCGCCTTCCTTCTCCTGCTGTTGGCGGAGATTGGCATCGGCCTGTTTGTCCGTGACCGTTTTATTCGCCCCTATTTCGGGGATGTGCTGGTCACCGTCCTGCTGTGCTGTCTGTTCCGCGCTGTCTACCCCAAGGGGGTACGGCTGCTGCCCGTCTACGCCTTCGCCTTCGCCGCTTTGGTGGAGGTGACGCAATATGTTGACCTTGTGAAGCTGCTGGGGTGGGAAAACAGCGTCTTTCTCTCCACTCTGATGGGGCGCTCTTTCGCGTGGGCGGACATCCTCTGCTACGCTATGGGCTGTGCCGCTTTTTGGGCAGCGGAAGCCATCTTCCGCCCCCGCTTACAGCCCCTACACCTCGCATTGCAGGACACCGAGTGGCCCTTCACCTACACCGATCACGACCGTCAGGTGGTGCGCGCCGTGGTGGTGGACGCCGACGGCACCTACTATTTCAACCGTGCCGTTCGGGATGACGATTTCGGCGTGTCCACCATCATCGAGACCGCCGGCGGCGGCGTGGAGGCGGGGGAGGATCTGCACACCGCCATCCGCCGCGAATTGCGGGAGGAGCTGGGTGCCGAGGTGGAGATCCTCGCCGAGATCGGCACCGTCAGCGACTATTACAACCTCATCCACCGCCACAATATCAACCATTTTTACCTCTGCCGCGCCGTGTCCTTCGGTGATACGCAGATGACCGAGGACGAGGTCAACACCTTCCACCTCTCCACCCTCAAGCTCACGTATGATGAGGCGGTGGCAGAGTACGAGCGGTGCAAAAACTGTGCCTTGGGCCGCGTCATCTCCGCCCGGGAGTTGCCCATTCTCCACCGCGCCAAAGAGATACTGGACACCCTATAAACCAAAAACCGCCGATGCATCAGCATCGGCGGTTTTTCAATCGGCTTTATTTCGTTTTCATATCCTCTTCCAGTACCGCCACCAGCAGCAGGCGGCCGTCGCCGGAGTTGAGGCAGGTGCTCAGGGTCACCAGACGATCGTCGGTGGTGGGGGTCACACCCTCCCGCACCTGTCGGGTGGAGGTTTTGGGCTTCAGGGTTTTGTCGATAAAGGCCTGCCGTCCCGCCTCCTCATTGAAATCGTAGGCCCACAGCAGGTGCTTGGCGCTGTAGGTGAACAGGGAGTAGATGCGGTATTTCAGCACGTGGCCGGGGGTGTAGATGTAGAGATACTCGTTTTCGCGGAAGAAATCCGTTTTTTTGAATTTGTGCACCGCCCCGAACATCTTATAGCCCCGCATATTGTGGCCGTAGAGAATGGTGTTGGGGTCGGAGAAATCCGCTTCGTTGTATTTCTGGATGTAAATGCTGCCGTTACGGTCCTTTTCGCCTGCCTCGTTGCGGTCAAGGTAATAGTCCTCTTTGGTGTCGGGGCCGCTTTGCATCACGGCATAGTCGATGCCCACGTCGGGGATGCGAATCCACGCCACCGCCTCGGGAAATTCCGCCTGCAGGGCGGCAAAGTCCACGGGGTTGTCGGGCAGCTCCGGTTCAGGGTCGTCGGCGGGGGACGGATCGGGCACCGTCACGGTGGGGGCAAACTCCACGGTGGGAGAGGGCACAGGCAGATAGGGCTTGACCGCGATCAATAAGGAAACCGTGAGCACGCAGGATAGGATCGCCCACAGAATACGAAAAACCGTCTGGCGCATACCGCCGCCTCCTTTCGTAAAAATCAAACTTATTATACGTAAAAAGCAGGCGCCTGTCAATGCCAAACATTCCCTCACATACCCGACGCTCTGCCGCACATTCTATGGGTGGTCGGCAGGAAAAGACGGGTCGTTTCAGGTGGGATGGCGAGGGCGCATCCCGGAGCACAAACGCCTCGTCATTCTCCACCGACTGTGTTTTCCTCCGCAGGCCACCCCGTCATTTTTCGGGGTGGCTTGCTTTTTGTGTAAAAATATGTTATAATGCATTAAATACATACGAAAGGCGGGGCATTATGGACCGCATTGCCAGCTTTTGCATCAATCACGACACCTTGGTTCCGGGGATGTATCTGTCCCGCGTGGATGGGGATGTGAACACCTACGACCTGCGCTTTGTGCGCCCCAATACGCCCCCTTACCTGCCCACCGATGCCATGCACACCATCGAGCATCTGGTGGCCACTTATGTGCGCAACAGTGCACATAAGGACGGCATCATTTATTTTGGCCCTATGGGTTGCCGCACGGGCTTTTATTTCCTCACCCGCGGCATTCCCCACGCCGACGCCATCCGCCTGATGGCAGATGCTCTTGCCTTTACCGCCGCCTATGAGGGCGCCATTCCCGGCGCCTCCGCCATCGAGTGCGGCAATTGGCAGGACCACGATTTGGCAGGGGCCCGTCAATGGGCGTCCGCCATGGTGCCGGTGCTGGCGGATTGGTGCGAGGCGCAGTTGACCTATCCCGACTGATTTCGATCGTTTTATGAAAGGCAGGTGAACGCGGTGTTCGAAAAATTAAAGAAACGAGCGGTCCGTGTTTGCCTGCGTCTGTGGGAGCGGCTGTACCGCTATCATTACGGGCTGGGCATTCACACGTGGCGTCTGTTGCGCCGCATTGGCCGTCGCGTGTGGCGGGGGATCCGACCTCTCCGCCACTGGGCGCGGTATCTGTGGATGCGCCGCGTGGTGCGTCCCGTTCACCGCTTTGTCCGTCGGCAGAAGCTGTTGGGCACGCGGATCAAGCCCGCCTTCCGGCAATTGCGCGAGGCGGCAAAAAAGAGCTTTTTCTCCATCTTCCCATGCTTTTGGCATTTGTGCCGCAGCGCGGTGAAGAATTACTGGGACGCGTTGTCCGCTTTGGGCCGTTTGGTGGGTCCCATCACCGCCGCCGCCGTGCTGGCGGTGACGCTGGGGGTCTGGTCGGGCACGGATTTCTGTCTGTCTGTCACCTATCAGGGGCAGGAGCTGGGCCTGGTGGAGAGCGCGGCGGTGTACGATCGCGGCGCGGCGTTGGCCCGCGGCCGTGTCATCAACGCCGACGACTCCTTCGAGGTGGATGCGGTGCCTACGTTTACCATGACTCTGCGGCGGGGTAAGGCTACCCTTTCGGATCATGAGGTGTGCGACGCCATTTTGCGGCAGAGCGGCGATTCCATCGCGCAGGTCAGCGGCCTGTATGTAGACGGCGTCTTTGTGGGCGCTATGGAGGATGAGGCGGACATTGTCGCCGTGCTGGACGCCCTTAAGGCGGATCGCTACGACGAAAACGATCCCCATCAGCGGGCTGAGTTCGTGCAGACGGTGGAGATCGTCGAGGGTCTGTATCCCATCTCCGCCGTGGCGCAGGATCCCATCGACCTGACGGATATTTTGACCACCGAGGTGGTCAACGCCAGATACCATACCGTGCGGGCAGGGGACACCCTTTCCACCATCGCCCGTCAGTACGACATCACCACCGCCGATCTGCGGGAGTTGAATCCCCAATACGCCGCCACCGACACCATCCGGGTGGGCGAGGCATTGCTGGTGCAGCGGGCTCGCGCCCGTCTGCAGGTGCAGGTGGTCACCACGAAGGTGGAGACGGAAGAGATCCCCTACAAAACCAAGACGGTGTATCGTGACGACAAGCCGGCCACTTACAACAAGACCACCACTAAGGGTAAGGCGGGCAGCATGGACGTCACCTACGAGTACGTGCACCTGGACGGCGAGTTTATCTCCTCCAGCCGTGTGCTGGAGACAGTGACCAAGGAACCGGTCACCGAGGTGATAGAGCGGGGCACCAAGAAGACCTATGCGCAGGACGGCAGCGTGGTCCAGCCGGGCGACGGCATCGCCACCGGCAAGTGGACCTGGCCTGTGCCGGTGTGTCGCAACGTCTATCAGGGCTATCACAGCGGCCACTTGGCGTGGGACATCAGCTCCGGCCCCATCCCCGTATACAATAAGCCCTGCCTCGCCGTGGACGGCGGCAAGGTGGTGTATGCCGGTTGGTATTACAACTACGGCTATTACGTCAAGATCGACCACGGCAACGGCCTGTACAGCGTCTATGCCCATCTGAAGTCCATCAGCGTGGTGGAGGGTCAGTTGGTGTCCAACGGTCAGCAGATCGGCCGCATCGGTAATACAGGCTATTCCTTCGGTCCTCACCTGCACCTTGAGGTCATCAAAAACGGCGTCAAGGTCAACCCCAACAAATATCTCAAACCGTAACATCATAGAAGACATTCGCACAAAAAGCACCGACCTTCACAGGCCGGTGCTTTTTTGTGTCACCTCCACAAAATCGTCCGTCGCCCTTGGTAATTCTTACAAACTTTCCGCGTCGGTCTTGCCTTTTCACAAAAAATGATGTATACTGTTTGATTGGTGCGGTTTGCACCCATAATGACGCTACGTTTCGTTTCGATAGATACCTCTTAGGAAAGGAGGGTGCCTATGAAGGAAAAAAAGAAAAACTTTTTCGCGGTGTTGGGTCACGTGCTGTCCTGCGTCGGCGAGGCGGTGTATCAGTATCATTACCGCTTGGGCGTGTTTGTGTTGCGCCGTCTGCGTCGGTTGGGCCGCTTTCTCTCCCGCGTCACGCTGAAGCCCCGCCGCTCTGTGCGGTATGTGTGGCTGGTGCTGGTTTCTCGCCCGATTCACCGCTTCTTCCGCCGCATTTGGCGGATGCTGACGGGCATCCCCGCCGCCTATCGGGGGATGGGAAAGGATTTGAAAAAGAATCCCTTGCTGCTGTTCCCGTGGTTGCCCCGCGGCATCGTGCGGTGGCTGCGGGAGCATCGGGAGGCCTGGTTCTCTATGGGCCGCCTGTTGGGCCCCGTGGTGGGCGTGATGTTTTTGGTCACCACCATTCAGACTTGGACGGGCACCGAGTTTTGCCTTGCCCTGAGCTACCGCGGCGCTGAGCTGGGGGTGATCGAGCACGCCTCGGTGTACGATGAGGCCGCCTCCATGGCCCGCGACCGTGTGACCAATGAGGACGATTCCTTCACTGTGGATGTGGTGCCCACCCTCACCCTGACGATCAAGGGGGGCAAGACTCCGCTCAACGCTTCGCAGGTATGCGACGCCATTCTGCGCAATTCCGGCGACGCCATCGCCGAGGCCACCGGCCTTTATATCGATGGCGATTTCATCGGCGCGGCACAGGACGGCGAGGAGCTGCAGGCTATGCTGGACGGCCTCAAGGAGGGGCAGGACCAGTTTGATAAGGACGACCCCGATCAGCGGGTGGAGTTTGTGCAGGACGTTCGCACAGAGGAGGGCCTGTTCCCCATCTCCACCATTCAAAAGGAGTCCGACTTGCTGAAAAAGCTCACCCACCAGACGGTGGTAGAGAAGGTGTACACCGTTCAGTCGGGAGACGTCTTCAGCCGTATAGCACTCAAGCACGATATGACCTCGGCGGAGCTGAAGGCGCTCAACCCCCACATCACCGACACCAACCGTCTGCAGATCGGCGACAAGCTGGTGGTGCAGCGCGCCCAGTCCTTCCTGCAGGTCAAGCTGGTCAAGACCATCCGCTACACCGAGACTATTGATTACAAGACCCAGACTGTCTACCGCAAGGATAAGGAGGAGGGCTATTCCAAGACCCTCACCGCCGGCAAAGAGGGCAGCAAGGATGTGGTGGCAGAGATCACCTATCTGGACGGCTTTGAGACCGAGCGGATTGTGGTCAGCGAAACGGTGACCAAGCAGCCGGTCACCAAGGTGGTGGAGGTGGGCACCAAGAAGGTGGCGCCCATGCTGTGGCCCGTCCCCATCTGCCATCGCGTATATGTGGGATACAGCAGCAGCCATAGAGCCATTGACATCAGCTCCGGCCCCGTCCCCGTATTGGGCAAGCCCGCCGTTGCTGCCGACAGCGGTACCGTCATTGAGGCCTCCACCGGCTGGAACGGCGGCTACGGCACAGTGGTCAAGGTGCGTCACTCCAACGGCCTCGTCACCGTCTACGCCCACTTGCAGACGCTTAAGGTGTCGGTGGGTCAGCGTGTCACCCGCGGCCAGACTGTGGGCCTCATCGGCAATACCGGCCGTTCCTTCGGCCCCCACCTGCACTTTGAGGTCATCCGCAACGGCGTCAAGGTCAATCCCCTCAATTATGTAAAACCGTAATCGCGTTCAAAAACACCGACACACCGTGTCGGTGTTTTTTGTTTGCAAAAATCTTCCAAAAAAATTCACACTTTCTCTTTATTTTTACATTTATTTGTGGTAGAATACTATAATCTATAAGTATACTCGCCATCTGTGCGGATTTTTAAGAAGGAGGGACACGTATGGAGATGGATTTGGAAAATCGCTTGGTTTCTGCCGAATACCTGCCGGAGGACGATGGGGACAATCCCCTGCGCCCCCGCACCCTGCGTGAATACGTGGGGCAGGAGAAGGTCAAGGAGAACCTGTCGGTGTTTATCGATGCCGCCAAAATACGGCACGAGGCCCTGGACCACGTCCTGCTGTACGGCCCTCCCGGCCTGGGCAAGACCACCCTGGCGGCCATCATCGCCAATGAGCTGGGGGTCAATTTCCGCATCACCTCCGGCCCTGCGCTGGAGCGCCCCGGCGATCTGGCGGCGCTGCTGACCAATCTGGACGAGGGGGACGTGCTGTTCATCGACGAGATCCACCGCCTGCCCCGCACGGTGGAGGAGATTCTCTACCCTGCTATGGAGGATTTTTCCATCGACATTATGCAGGGCAAGGGACAGGGCGCGGCCTCCATCCACCTGCCGCTGCCGCATTTCACCCTCATCGGCGCCACCACCCGCGCCGGTCAGCTGTCCGCCCCCTTGCGCGACCGCTTCGGCGTCATTTCCCGTCTGGAGATGTACACCCCCGACGAATTATCCCGCATCGTCACCCGCTCCGCCCGCATTTTGGATGTGGAGATCGACCCCGACGGTGCCTTTGAGATCGCCACCCGCTCCCGCGGCACCCCCCGTCTGGCCAACCGCTTACTTAAGCGCGTTCGCGATTTCGCCGCCGTGCTTAATGACGGCGTGGTGGACCGCAAGACGGCGGACGAGGCCCTCAACCGTATGGAGATCGACGCGCTGGGTCTGGATCTGGTGGACCGCCGCATTTTGGAGGCTATGATCCGCCACTACAACGGCGGCCCCGTGGGTCTGGACACTCTCGCCGCCGTCACCGGCGAGGAGGCCATCACCATCGAGGACGTCTACGAGCCGTACCTGATGCAGCTGGGCTTCATCAACCGCACCCCCCGTGGTCGTGTGGTGCTGCCCGCCGCCTACGCTCACTTGGGCATCCAAAACCCCAACGGCCAGATGAGTTTTTAATGAGGTAACGCTATGAGAGCAGCCAACAACTGGAAAGATTACGAACTTTTGGATACCTCCCGTGGCGAGCGTCTGGAGCGCTGGGGCGACATCATCCTGATTCGTCCCGATCCTCAGATCTTGTGGGATACCCCCCGCCGCGATCCCCGCTGGAAGCAGGCTCACGCCCGCTACCACCGCTCCAATACGGGCGGCGGCCAGTGGGAGCGGTACCGCCCCATCCCCGACAGCTGGCAGATCGCCTACGGCGACCTGCAGTTTGCCCTCAAGCCTATGGGTTTCAAGCACACCGGTCTGTTCCCCGAGCAGGCGGTCAACTGGGATTTGATGGCGGATTTGATTAAACGGGAAAACCGCCCCGTCAAGGTGCTCAACCTCTTCGGTTACACCGGTGCCGCCACTCTGGCCTGCGTCGCCGCCGGCGCTCACGTCACCCACGTGGACGCCTCCAAGGGCATGGTGGCCTGGGGCAAGGAGAACGCCGTAGCCTCCGGCTTGGCTGACAAGCCCATGCGCTGGCTGGTGGACGATTGCGTCAAGTTCGTCCAGCGGGAGCAACGCCGCGGCAACACCTACGACGGCATCCTGATGGATCCCCCCTCTTACGGGCGCGGCCCCGGCGGCGAGGTGTGGAAGCTGGAGGAGCAGGTGTATCCGCTGGTGGCGGAGTGCGTCAAGCTGCTCTCCGACGACCCCTTGTTCTTCCTGATTAACTCCTACACCACCGGCCTGTCTCCCTCGGTGATGCAGTACGTGCTGGGCACCCTGCTCCCCAAGGATATCGGCGGCACTCTGTCTGCCGACGAGATCGGCTTGCCTGTGACTAATAGTGGTATGGTACTGCCTTGTGGAGCAACGGCTCTCTGGCATAAGTAATACATTCGAAAGGAGGGGCATCGGTATGGATATGCTCCGTGCGATTGACGTACATTTCGACTATACCTACGAAAACGAGGCCCCTCAGGTGGTCTTGCAGGGTGTGGATCTCGCCATTGAAAAAGGCTCGTTTGTCGCCGTCCTCGGCCACAACGGCTGCGGCAAGTCTACCCTCGCCAAGCATTTCAACGCCCTGCTTCTCCCCACGGGTGGGCAGGTGCTGGTGGCGGATATGACTACCGCCGACGAGGACAACACCTACCCCATCCGCCGACGGGTGGGCATGGTGCTGCAGAATCCCGATAACCAATTGGTCTCCACCATTGTGGAGGAGGACGTGGCCTTCGGCCCCGAGAATTTGGGTCTGCCACCCGCCGAGATCCGCGCCCGCGTGGACGCGGCGCTGGCGGCGGTGGATATGACCGCATACAAGGATCATTCCCCCCACCGTCTGTCCGGCGGCCAAAAGCAGCGCATTGCCATCGCCGGCGTGCTGGCGATGCATCCCGATTGCCTGCTGCTGGACGAACCCACCGCCATGTTAGACCCTCAGGGTCGCCGCGAGGTGCTGGACACCGTCTGCCGCCTCAACCATGAGCAGGGGATGACGGTGGTGCTCATCACCCACTATATGGAGGAGGCGGCGCTGGCCGACCGCGTAGTGGTGATGGATGAGGGCCGCGTGGTGCTGGACGGCACCCCCCGCCAGGTGTTCGCTCAGGGTGAACGCCTCACCGCTTTGGGTTTGGACGTCCCCCAGCCCACCGCCCTGTGTGCGGCGCTCCGTCAGCGCGGTGTGGACATCCCCGCTGACCTGTTAACCCCCGAAGAGTGCGCCGCCGCCATTCTGAAACGACTCAAAAACTAACGAAAGGAGTGAACGTCGTATGGCGATCCTTACCGTCGAAAACCTTACCCACACCTACGGCGCTCACTCGCCGTTTGAAAAGCACGCTGTCCGCGGCGTGTCCTTGGATATTCAGGAGGGGGAGCTCTTGGGCATCATCGGTCACACCGGCTCGGGCAAATCCACCCTCATTCAGCACCTCAACGGCCTGCTTCGTCCTAACGAGGGCCGGGTGCTGTTGGATGGCATCGACATCTGGGAGAATCCCAAGAAGATTCGGGATGTCCGTTTCCGTGTGGGTATGGTGTTCCAGTATCCCGAGCATCAGCTGTTCGAGGACACGATTTACAAGGACATCGCTTTCGGCCCTAAGAATATGGGCCTTTCTGAGGAGGAGATCGACCACCGCGTGCGGCAGGCTGCCGCCTACGTGGGTCTTCCCGAATCCCTTTTGGATAAATCCCCCTTCGACCTGTCGGGCGGCGAAAAGCGCCGCGCCGCCATTGCCGGTGTGATGGCCATGGAGCCGCAGGTGCTGATCTTGGATGAGCCCACCGCCGGTCTGGACCCCCAGGGCCGCGAGCAGATTCTCACTATGATACAGGATTACCGCCGCACCCGCGGCACCACCGTGCTGTTGGTGACCCACAGCATGGAGGACGTGGCCCGCGTCGCGGACCGTATTCTCGTGATGGCGGATGGCCAGGTGGCTATGCTGGATACCGTGGAGGCGGTCTTCTCCCGCGCGGAGGAGTTGGAGCGCATCGGTCTTACCGTCCCCGCGGTCACCAAGACCCTGCTTCTCTTACAGCAGGCAGGGGTGGCGGTGGATACCGCCGCCTACACTGTCGAGGCCGCCACCGCCCAGCTCATCTCTCTGTTAGGGGGTGACGGCGTATGATGAAGGACATCACCTTGGGTCAGTATTTCCCGGGCAATTCTCTCCTGCACCGTCTGGACCCCCGTATGAAGCTGGTGCTCACCCTATTTTTCATCGTGCTGGTGTTCCTGCCCCGGAATTGGTGGGGTCTCTTGACGGTGGGTCTGTTCCTTTTGCTGGTTATCGGCCTGTCCCGTCTGCCTCTTCGCTTGATGTGGCGTAGCACCAAGCCGGTGCTGTTTTTGGTGCTGTTCACCTCGATTCTCAACGTGCTGTATGTGCACGAGGGCACCGTTCTGGTGCATTGGGGCTTCTTGCGGATCACCACCGGCGGCCTGCAGTCCGCCGCTTTCATTGCGATTCGCATCCTTTGCCTCATCTTGGGCAGCTCACTGCTCACCTACACCACCACCCCCACGGCGCTGACCGATGCCATCGAGCGTCTGCTGTCACCTCTGAAGGTCATTAAGGTCAACCCCCACGAGCTGGCGATGATGATGACCATCGCCCTGCGCTTTATCCCCACCCTGATGGAGGAGACCGATAAGATTATGTCCGCCCAAAAGGCCCGTGGTGCCGATATGGAGTCGGGCGGTTTGGTGCAGCGGGTCAAGGCGCTGATCCCCATTCTCATCCCCTTGTTCGTTTCCTCCTTCCGCCGGGCCTACGATCTGGCGATGGCTATGGAGTGCCGCTGCTATCAGGGCGGTGAGGGTCGCACCCGTATGAAGCAGTTGCGCACCGCCCTCCGCGACTGGCTGTCGCTGACAGTATATGCGGCGGTGGGTGTCGGCATTGTTTTGCTTAATATCTATTTCGGAAAAGTTCTGTGATTTTGAAAGGAGGTGTCGGCATGGCACGCATCTTACTCACCCTGCGCTATGACGGCACCGCCTATCACGGCTGGCAGGTGCAGCCCAACGGGGTCACCGTCCAGCAGGTGTTGCAGGATGCCGTCGAGGCGGTGACGGGGGTGCGCAGCGGCATCACCGGCTGCTCCCGCACCGATGCCGGCGTCCACGCGGATATGTTCTGCTGCACCTTTGACAGCGACACCCTCCTGCGTGGGGATAAGCTGTGCTGCGCCCTGAATTTTCATCTCCCTCGGGACGTGTCGGTGTACGATGCCCGCGAGGTGGAGGAGGCGTTTCACCCCCGCTATCACGCTAAGGGCAAGCGGTACGTCTATCGCATCTGGAACGGCGCCCAGCGCCATCCTGTCTATGATAAATACGCTGTTTGGCTGAAAAAGCCGTTGGACGTGGACTTTCTGGACAGAGTCGCCCAAGATTACGTGGGCACCCACGATTTCGCCGCCTTCTGTGGCGCCGGCAGCGATCTGCTGGGCACCACCGAGCGGACGATTTCCGCCTGCTCCGTCACCCGCGAGGGGGACGTGGTGCTCTTCACGGTGGAGGGCGATGGATTTTTGTACAATATGGTGCGTATTATGGTGGGCACCCTGCTGGAGATCGCCGCCGAACGGCTGTCGCCGGACAGCATTCCCACTATTTTGGAGGGCCGTGACCGCACTGCGGCAGGCCCCACCGCTCCTGCACAGGGTCTGTGCTTAGAGCAGGTGTTTTACGATTGATTTTTACACATTTTGAGGAAAGGAGGGGTATGCTATGGTGGGCAGAAAGCCGTCACCCTTGATGCCGAAGCGCAAGAAGTCATCGCTCAAGTCACGGACGAACTCCCGTCCCCAAAAGGCACCTGTGGCCGAAGAGGACGAGGAGATTTCCACCCATCCCGTGCGCCCCTCCCGCCCGAAGAAGGAGCATAAGCCCCGCGTGCGTCGCGGCGTGAAGCCCTCCGCTCCGCAGGAGCAGCTCTCCACCGAGGATAAGCGTGTGATGCGCCGTCGCCGTCAGCGTCGTCGTATGATCGTGCGCATCGCCGTGTTGGCGGCGGTGATTGCCCTGGGCGTGGTGGTGTGGCTGAATTGGAGCGCCTTTTCCCCCGATAAGGTGTGGGCCTGGGTGCAGGATCTGGTAGGCGGCGGCATAGGCAGCTACCCCGTGGATCTGTCGGGCACGGGCGCCCGACGGCTCGCCCAAATTGACAATTACACCGTGGTGCTCACCGATAGCCATCTGACCTATCTTAACGCCGCGGGCGCCGAGGTATCCCGTTACGGCTGCGCCTATTCGGAGGCGCTCTTGTGTACCGAGGGCAAATACGTGCTGGTAGCGGAGCAAAGTGGTCGCCGTTTGCAACTCACCACCCGCAGCAAGACCGTTTTAGCCTGGGAGAGTGAGCTGGATATTCGCGCGGTGTCCCTCAATGCGTTGGGACAGACGGCGGTGCTTACCGAAGGCCCTCAGGGCTATGCGGTGCAGATCACCGTGTACGATAAAGAGGGTAAGGTGCTTTACACCCGCAGCAGCAACCGCACCGCTACCGACGTGGCGCTGTCCCCCGACGGTACCACCGTCAGCTTGGCCAGCGTAGAGGCAGTGGACGGCACCCTCAATACCCGCCTGGAGGTTTTCCCCCTCTCTTCTGCTTCGCCCGAGGCTCAGTGTGTTCACACCGTAGCCGACACGCTGCTCTACCGCATCGCGTATTTGGCGGATGGCACGTTGGCGGCGGTGCATGACGGGGGCGCGGTGCTGATGAATCCGCACAGCGGAAGCGTCACCTCCTACGCTCCCGATGGGAAGTATGTGTTGGGTTTCGCCATGGGCGGAGACGGCGTTGCCTTGGCCTTGCGCGCCTACGGCGATACCGCCGGTGGTGAGACGGTCATCGTCTCCTCCTCCGGTACCGTGCTGTGCGATGTGGCTTTCACCGGCGAATTTCGCCATCTGTCCGGTTTTGGCGGACGCTACGCCCTGCTCACTGACAGTTATGCCCAAGCCCTTACCGTCAACGGTGTCACCGACAAGGTGACGGTGCAGGCGGATGGCCGTCAGGTGCTGTATACCGATGGCACGGTTGTGGTGATGGGGCTGAATCGTTTGGATGCTTTTTCCGTGGGTTAATGCCCACGAGGATAGGAGGTTTTGGTTATGACATACGTATTGGATGGTTTGATGATCGCGTTGTTTGCCTTGTGCGTGTGGGCAGGCTTCCGCCGTGGCTTTGTGCGGACGGTCAGCGGCCTTATCGCGCTGGTTGCGGCGGTGTTGGTGGCTGCCGTGTTCAGTGGGCCCATCGCTAAGGCGGTGTACGCGGGTGCCGTGGAGCCTAAGGTGACGGCAGCGCTGGAGGAGCACATCGAAGGCGATGTACTTCCCACCGCGGAGGAGCTGGACGCCGCGCTGAAGGAGCTGCCTCCCTTTGTTACCGCTCTGCTGGAGACCAAGGATCTGGATAGCGGCGCCGCCATTTTGGCAAAGGTGGAGTCTTTGGATGGCTCAGAGTCCGCCGCCGAGGGCATTGCCCGTCAGGTGATCCATCCCTTGGTGCTGTCCTTGATCAAGCTGCTGTGCTCGGTGGTGCTGTTTGCGTTGGCTTATGCGCTGGCTTCCATCCTGCTGCGCGCTTTAGACGTGGTGGCTAAGCTGCCGCTCATCAAGCAGATGAATAACGTGTTGGGCCTATTGGCCGGCGCGGTGACCGGCGCCTTGTGGGTGCTGTTTGTGGTCCGTGTGTTGTATGCGCTGGCGTTGTTGGGTGTGGCCGCGTGGCTGACCCCCGCTTTGTTGGACGATACGATGCTCATTGCCCCCATTGGGGCATTGCTCCCCGCAGGGGTATAATTTCCAAGAGGTGTAAAAAACGATGCAAATCTTAAATGTGACGTGGAAGTGGAATGTTCCCAATGTCCTGTCGCTGATTCGAATTTTGTTGGTTCCCGTGTTTTTGGTCCTGTATCTTACCCACACGGATTACTGGGCATTTGCCGTGTTGGTCTTGTCCGGTATGACGGACGCGGTGGATGGGTTCATTGCCCGTCGATTCAATCAGATCACCGATTGCGGCAAGCTGCTGGATCCCATTTCGGATAAACTGACGCAGGTGGCGGTCGTGGTGGCCTTGGCAACCCGCTTTGGCGAATTGTTGCCGTTGGCGATTCTGTGTTTGGTCAAGGAGTCTTGTCAGGCCATCGGCGGCGCCATTATGCTTAAGCGGCAGTGCGAAGTGCGCGGCTCCAAGTGGTTTGGCAAGGTGTCTACCGTGGTGTTTTACGCCAGTATGTCGGCTTTGGTGCTGTTTGATCTGCCCGGCCTGATTCGTTGGTTGTTGGTAGCTATGGCAGGCACGTGTATGCTGGTGGCTTTTGTGGGTTATCTGCGCATTTTCATCGAGGTCTCTCGTGAGGGCAAGCCCGCATCCACCGATGCATCCGCGAACGCGGAGAAAGGTTGATTATGGTACTGTGTTCAAGATGTAAGAAGCGGCCTGCCGTGGTATTCGTTACCCGTATGGACGCCAATAAAGAAAACCCGCAGAACGAGGGATTCTGTCTTTCCTGCGCCAAGGAGATGAATCTCCCTCCCGTCAATAAGATGTTGGAGAAGTTCGGCATCAGCGATGAGGATGTGGAGGCCATGGAGGAGCAGATGACCGAGATGTTGGCCACCATGGAGGAGGACGGCGAGGAGAGCTTTTCTCCCGGCGGAGCGGCCTCTTTCCCCTTCCTGCAGAATGTGTTTGGCGCCACCCCGCCCCCTGCGGCGGAGAGTGGCGAAAAGCCGAAGAAGAGCAAAGAGGGCAAACCTGCCCCCAAGGATAAGAGCCGCAAGCACCTGAATCTCTATTGCACCGATCTGACCGCCAAGGCCAGGGAGGGGCGTATGGATCCCACCGTGGGCCGTGAGCGAGAGATCTACCGCGTCACCCAGATTTTGTCCCGCCGCACCAAGAACAACCCCTGCCTCATCGGCGAGCCCGGTGTGGGTAAGACCGCCATTGCCGAGGGCTTGGCGGCCCGCATCGCCCGTGGCGAGGTGCCGCCCCGCCTGCAGGATAAGGAGGTGCACCTGCTGGACCTGACCGCTTTGGTGGCGGGCACCCAGTTCCGCGGCCAGTTTGAGAGCCGCATCAAGGGCCTCATCGATGAGGTCCGCGCCGCCGGCAACATCATTCTGTTTATCGACGAGGTGCACAATCTGGTGGGCACCGGCGACGCCGAGGGCAGTATGTCCGCCGCCAATATTCTCAAGCCCGCCCTGTCCCGCGGCGAATTGCAGGTCATCGGCGCCACCACCTTTAATGAATACCGCAAGCACATTGAGAAGGACTCCGCTTTGGAGCGCCGCTTCCAGCCGGTGACGGTGGAGGAGCCCTCCCTGCAGGCTGCCTACGAGATCCTCTGCGGTGTCCGCGCCTATTACGAGGCCTACCACGGCGTCACCGTGTCCGACGCCCTGCTGCGTCAGGCGGTGGCGCTGTCCGAGCGCTATATCACCGACCGTTTCCTGCCGGATAAGGCCATTGACCTGCTGGACGAAGCCTGTGCCGCCACCGCCCTTGCCAACAAAAAGGCGGATGAGTACGCCGCCCTGCAGAAAGAGCAAAAGCGTTTGAGTGAAGCCGAGGAAAAACAGATGGCCGCCGAGGCCATTGATTACGAGGCGCTGGCCAATACCCGTGCCGAGTTGGCTAAGGTACAGCAGCAGGCAGACGCCATCCGCGCCGAGGCCACTGCCGCTCCCGTCACCGAAGCCGCCTTGGCTAAGGTCATCGAGCTGTGGACGGGTATTCCTGCTTCCAAGGTGCAGGAGAGCGAGTTGGGCCGCCTGAGCAAATTGGAGGACGCCCTGCGTGCCCGTGTCATCGGGCAGGAGGAGGCGGTGCAGGCGGTTGCCGCCGCCATCCGCCGCACCCGTGTGCAGATCAGTCCCCGCCGCCGCCCTGCCTCCTTCATTTTCGTGGGTTCCACCGGCGTGGGCAAGACCGAGCTGGTCAAGGTGCTGGCCACCCAACTGTTCGACACCCCCGAGACGCTGATTCGTCTGGATATGTCCGAGTTTATGGAGAAGCACGCGGTGTCCCGCATCATCGGTTCTCCCCCCGGCTACGTGGGCTACGACGAGGCGGGCCAGCTCACCGAAAAGGTGCGCCGCAAGCCCTATTCCGTCATCCTCTTTGATGAGATTGAAAAGGCACATCCCGACGTGCTGAATATCCTCCTGCAGATTCTGGACGAGGGTCGGGTCACCGACGCCCACGGTCGTGTGGTCAACTTTGAAAACACCGTCATCGTGATGACCTCCAACGCCGGCAGCAATCTGAAGGATACCCTGATGGGCTTCGGTCAGTCTCAATCCGAGGCCGCCAAGGAGAAGGCAGTCAAGGCTCTGTCCGATTTCCTGCGCCCCGAGTTTATCGGTCGTGTGGACGAGGTGGTGTTCTTCCGCCCCTTGTCCAAGGAGGATTTCGTGGAGATTGCCCGCTTGATGCTGAACGAACTGGTAGAGCCGTTGGCCAACCGCGGCATCACTCTTACGTTTAGCGAGGCTGCCTTGTCCGCCCTCGCCACCGCCGCCCACGGCGGCAAGCGTGGCGCCCGCGACCTGCGTAACGTCATCCGCCGTCAGGTGGAGAATGAGCTGGCCGCCGAGATCGTGGCCCGCTTCGAGATTCCCCCCTCTGTGGTGGAGATCGATGCCAACGAAACCGGCAACGGCGTCGTGCTGAATTATCAGTAAACAAAAAAAGGACACCCTCACGGGTGTCCCTTTTTTATCAAAGCAATTCATCAAATTGGATTTTGTAAGTTAATAACCGTGATCAACGTGTTTCCATCGCCCTCCGTTTGTTCTAACTAAAATCCACTTCCAATCGGTATAAGTGCTATTCGGCTCGAGCGAGCCATCGCCCCCCGATGCATCTACATCAAAGTTGGACACCAGCACAATGACATCGGTTGCGCCTTTTCTGTCTGCAAACTCCTGATGGTCAGCAATTTCATCGTCGCCTGCATAGGTTATTTCAGTAAGTGTGCAACCAGCAAAATTCTTTTTGAAATACCGAACCGCAACATCAATCGCATCTTCAATTTCTGCATCAGTATATACTGCAGATGAGTAATCGGTGATTTTAACGTCTTCAACATTGCCGTTATTGCTCCCACACGAAACCAAACTCAATACACAAGCCAATGCAAAAACAAATACTATCCACTTTTTCATAAGGCTAACCTCCTTGTCAAATTCAAGTTTATCGAACATCGTTATAGACTTCAATGCCGATAATTTTCACAATGGTACCCTCAAGGTATTCATCCGTATTTTCTGAATGAATGCTATGAACATTCTCCACTTGGTACAAAATTGCTTTATATATAACTGTGCCACCATCATCTAGATATATACGGGAAGGCGTTAAACACAAAATGGTCAACAAAACACAGGCAACGATAAGGATTGTCTTTTTCATAGTTAATTCTCTTTCGTCAAATTGGATTTTATCGGTTAATTACGGTTACACCCAAAGCCTTGGTGTGCAGACCGTTTTCTCCTTGCAGAATCATAGCGGTATCCGTGTTGCGCTCATCCATATTCACCAATGCCGTGCGAAAACGATAAGAGGACAGATCCAAGCCGCAGTCTTTCCACATCGTAAGCATACAGACGACCTTGGTGTCTTGATTTTTCACCAACGTTTCGCAGATCGTGCCGTCCACGTCGTTAATCGCAACGTAGATGGTGTCGTTGGCGGTGAGCAGAACCGTCACCTGCGGCGCGGGCAAACCGTCAACGGTTTCGTTCAAGGTCGTAAGGTTTTCCTTGGCAATTTGCAACAGTTGCTCAAACATCGTTTTGCCTCCTCCGAGTGGTGTTTTCTGTACAAAACTATCGTCCAAATCCAATTTATCGGTCAGTTGTAGTATAGCATAACTCGACCAACAAACAAGGAGAATATTTCAAAACACCCGCAGTTTTCTCAAACTGCGGGTGTTTGCGCATCTTGTTGTACGGTCCTAAACGGCACGGCTCGTGAGGGTGTCCCTTTTGTTGTTTAGCCTATAGGGATTAATACTCGTCCATCAGGGGGAAGTTCTCGCAACCCTCAATGGGGGTGACGGTCACAGCGTTGCCGATGCTGATGAATTCGGAAGCCTGGGAGAAGGTGTACACCGCCTTTTCGTCGCCGGAACCCATTTCGCAAACGTACTCCGTTTTGTAGGAGACCAGCACGCCGTTCTTGATGGACAGGGTGACCTTGGCGTCCTTGGTGGTGACCTGAGTCAGATCGTCGCCCACGATGTCGCTGCACAGAGCGGCGATGTCATCGCCGAACAGCTGCTCGGCGGTGGCCTCGTCCATGGGGATCACCAGGTTGCTGCCGTCGCCGCTCAGGCCCTCGAACAGAGCCTTGGGCAGCTCGGCGATGTGTTCGTTGGCGCTGCCGGCTTCTTCCTCAAACTCCTCCAGGGTCATAGGCATCTTAAAGCCCTGCTCGTACATCACGGTGTACATATAGGAGCCGTCGAAATAGTAGCTGTAGTCGGTCTCTTCCTGGGCGCCGAAGGCGTCCACGGTCATCTTGCCGGTCAGGCTGATCTTGTTGTCGCTTCTCTTCGCCACCAGGTCGGCGGTGGTGCTCATTTTGGTGTTCATAATGTCAGCAGCCATAGTCAGATCGATGTTCGCCTCATACGAGGTGGCGGTCAGGATCTGGTTGGTGGCGTTTTTCACCAGGGTGTACAGGTCGACCTTGTCGCCGCCCTCGTTGCCGCCCTCGTTGCCGGCGGTGGTGGAGGTGCCCTTGTCGGAGCCCTTATCCTTGCTTTCATCCTTGTCGCCGCCGCAGGCGGTAAGGGCGGTCATCATCAGAATCATAGCCAGTAGAATTGCCAAAAAACGTTTCATATTGTATTCCTCCTTTTTGTGCAAGACGATTTTGCTGATGACAGTATAGCACAAACCGTCTACCGCTGTCAACAATAAAATTTCGTAGGCACAATCATTGCTACAAATAAAAGACCGAGGCCGGTGCCGGCCTCGGCTTTCATGATCAATGTTTACCTTTTTTGCGTCCGCCGGCGGAGACCATCAGGATCACGATGATCACCACCGCGATACCGGCTACCACCACCAGAGCAATCAGCAGGGGTTGACGGTAGGTGCCGAAGAAAGCCCCCAATGTCAAGGCTTCTTTTTCTTCTGCTTCACCGTCGGCATTCGCGGTGGGCTTCTGAGGGGCGGTGGGGGTGGTCACGACGCCTTCGCTCTCGCTGGGTGTGGCGTGGTACCGCTGCAGGGTGCCCTCCTTTTTATCGTAGGTGTACCATCCCGCCTCCCCTTCGGTGGGTGCGGCCCACAGGATGCAGAAATCGGCCAGCGCCCTGTCCTCGTACACGAAGGCGCTCACGGTGCCGCCCTCATAGACGAGGGTGCCCTTTACCGTCCCTGCGGGAGCCTTGCCGCTGGGCAGGTCGTACAGCAGGTAGTCGCTCTCGGGTGCTTTCAGCAGGCGGAATTTGGCAAAGGCGTCGGTGGCCGTATCGTAGATGTAGAATCCGTCCTCGGTCTTGTCTTCCGACACGAGATACAGCAGGGTCATCCCCGTCTTTTCGTTGACGGCGGCGGGCACCTCCACCAGATTGATGGTGCGATTGCTCCACTTAAACCCTGCGGGCAGGTCCACCGCCGCTTGGGTATCCAGTATGGTCATGGGCTTACCGTTCACCGACACCTCCAGCGCATCGTCGGGGGGCTGGGGCAGGGTGGTGCCGGTGGTGGGCGGATTGGTGCCGGTGGTGGTGCTGGGTGCCGCCGCGCGGGTGATCACCACCGTGTATTTTTTGGTGGTGCCGTTGGGGGCGGTGACGGTGATGACGCGGGTGTTTTTGCCTACCTGCAGGGCGTTTTTGCCGCTGATGGAGGTTTTTGCGTCGCTGTGGTCGGTGGTGACACTCAGGGAGAGGGAGGTGACGCTGTTGGCCACCGAGATCTTATATTCGGTCACGTTGGGGCTGAATTTGGGACTGAGGGTACCCTTAGAGGGCACCAGCGATTTCAGGTCAGCATTCCCTGATAGGGTGGGGTTGCTGGCGGTGACGCTCACCTTGCCCGTAGGCGCACCCAGTGAGGCATAGTCGGTATCGTTGACAAATTCGGTGGTGCTGGCCGCAAAGTCGCAGCCGCCGGGCGCTTCCGCCTTAAAGGTGAAGGCGATGGTCACCGATTTGGGCGCTTCCGCACCGGAGGGGGTGAAGATGAAGCGCATCTTTCCCGCGCCGCCATTGACCTGTACGTCGGTTCCCGTAAAGGAAACGTAGGAAAATACGTTGGTATCAAACAGCAGACTGCCGTCAATGCCGCCGATGGTCTGGTCGCCGCCGTCGTACTTGAGGGTGACGGTGACGTTTTGCCCCACCGTGACGGTGCTGGCAGAGGCGGTGACGGATAGGCTGCCGGCGGCACTGACGGGCAGGCTGCACAGCAGTCCCATCATCAGCAGGCAGGCAATCAGGAGACTTGTGAGGCGTTTCATTGATTAGCCCCTCCTTTCTCGGTTTGCAGGCTGTCGGATAGACCCAGTATGTATTTCTGGATCATACGCAGGTCGATGGTGGACACTTTACCGTCCCCGTTCACATCGGCAGCGGTGAGGGGCAGTCCCTCGATGGCGGCGGTATCCAGAATGTGCTTTTGGATCATACGCAGGTCGATGGTGGAGATCTTGCCGTCCTTATTCACGTCAGCATAGATGAGTGCCGGCAGGGCGATGCACTCCTTGCCATCGTTGTCGTATACCTTCAGCAGATCGCCGGTGGCGATCACACCCTCCGCTTTTTCGGTGGTGCCGTCGGCGGCAAACACCTTGGCTGTGCCATCTTTGACCTCCAGCGCCGCGATGAAATCGGTAATGGCGGTCCCCGGCTCTACTCCCGTTACGGTATCCCCCACGCGATAGCTTGTCCCACCGATGGTGGGGGTCACAGGAGGCTCGGGGGGATTAGGCGGATCGGGTGGAATCGGCGGATCCGGCGGGATGTCCGGCGTCTCTGCCTTGCAGAAGATGGACAGGGTGTAGGTGCGCACCGCACCGCTGGTGGCGGTGACGGTGACAGGCAGCAGATTCTCGCCCGTGTGCAGCGGCACGGTGCCCGTTCCCGTTACGGTGGCCTCTTTGCCGTTGGCCACGGCGGCGATGGTCACTTGGGTGGTCTCTTCGGTCACCTCCACGGCATACTCCATTTTATAGCGGTCAAAGGTGGGGGAGATGGTAAATCCCTCCACCGTCAGGCTGTCTAAGAAGTTGTTGTTGTTGCCTGTCTCGGAGGGCTTCGGTGCGGGGGCTTCGGGCATCTCCTTATATACGGGGATGATGAAGGTCATGCCATTTTTCAGTTCCTCGGCGGTGGCCTTGTTGGAGCGGATTTTGCTTTCGGAGGCGGGGGCGTTGATGTTGGACATATACTGGTGGTTATAGAGGTTTTCCCCCGCCACGTTGAATTTTTGGTGGTAGATGGTGTTCTGGTTCTTGTGGATGTAGTTCTTGCCCAGAATTTGGGCGCTGCCCAGGATGCACTTGTAGGGCGTGTCCCATCCCTGCTTTTTGGCGTAGATGGCGCCGTTGGTTACCGCGCCGTTTCCGGAGTGGGCGTAGGCACCGATGTTGAAGAAATTGTAGTAGCCCTCATATCCCGGCCAGGTGCCGTCGATTATGGTGCCCTCTTGGGTCATACGGGTGGCGAGGTGATAAGCGTTGACGTTGGCGTCGCGCGCGGCGTTTAATATGTCTTCCGCGTAGTTATCGTATTTGGTGGGCAGGATGGCCTTTAGCCCCGCCACGGTATGCTTGTCCGAATAGAGGAGATCCTCAAATTGGAAGATGTAGGTAAAATCCAGGAAGTTGCGGGGGTCCATAAAGTAGGCGGTGATCTCTTTGGTGGGGGTGACCCATCCGCCGGAATCCATTTCCACGTACTTGCCGGTGGTCCAGTTGTAGGCACCGTATTCCATGGACAGCCACGCCTCGGGATAATCGTTGATATTCAGCGAGTTCTTGAGCACTTCGCTCTCCGCCGCCACCGCCTCGGCAAAGGTCATGGGCAGCAGTTGTGCCTTGAACAGCCAGTTGGGATAGTGGGCAAACAGGATGCGTAGGGGTGCCTTGTAGTCCTCGGGGAAGCCCTGTGCCGTCAGATAGGCCTCGAACTCCTCATCGTTGGTATAGGGCACGTTGATGCGGATATAGCGGGCGGTACACCAGCCGGTGAAGCCGGCGGCGGTGGTCACCTGGTACCACAGTCCGTCCGCGGAGGCGGCGAGAATGGTTACCACGTCGTCATTGGACAGCTTGTCCAGCACTTTGGCGGAGGTGTTGGCCTCCTTGCGTACGTACAGCTTGCTGTCCCCTGTGAGGCTGTGCACCGTTCCGGTGGTGCCGTCGGGCATTTCCGCAGGCTTGTTGATGCGGATGAATTCCGCGCTGGACCAGCCAGTGACCCCTTTCGGCGTCACCACCTGATACCATGCTCCGTCCTCGGAGGTGGCAAGGATGGTCACCGCGTCGCCGTTATACAGCTGATCCACCACGTCGCCGTCCACGGGCGCACTGCGCACGCGGAGGGGCACCCCCTCGTTGAGCCCCTGCACCGTGCCGGTGGTGGGCTCGCCCTCTGCCAGGGCGGCATAGGGCACGGCGGTCATCAGCAGGCACAGGCACAGCAGTGCCGCCGTCAGACGTCGTTTCATGCGGTAACCTCCTTTCGTGTACAATGAGTAATGAAAAATTAGGAATTAGGAATGAGAAATAAGAGACCGAAAGTGTGTGCTGCCTTAAGCGGCCTCCCTCTTGAGGGAGTTTCACAACGGCATATAGGCAAGGGATGGTCTTACTCCGCCAAATTTCCATAGCGAAACAGCACGTACCCGTCGGTTACGTCCTCCACCGCCTCGATCTGCCGCGGGATGATGTCCTCATCGGTGGCCCATTCCGCCGCCCCCGTCCCCGCATAGGGGTCGTGTTTCAGCCCCACCTTGTACAGAGCCAGCCCGATATACAGTTTGATGCCCTTGCGGCGGGGCAGAGCCACCCATTCCGCCAGCAGCGGCAGAAAGGGCTTGGTCCCGTGCCGAAACCCTACGTAGAGCTGGGGGCAGATGTAGTCGATGTATCCTGCCTCGGTCATCCACCGGGTGACGTCGGCATAGGCCTCGGCGGCAGAACGGCGGTGGTCCGCGATGGGGCTGACACCGAATGTCTTCCCGTATTGGTGGCACAGCCCGTACACGCTGCTGACCAAGGTGTCCACCTGAGTCTGCCGCCAGAGGGTCACGTCGGCGCCTGTGGGAATGTCCTCAAAGGACTCGCCCGTTTTCGCCATCCCCGCGGGGTAGAAATAATCGTCAAAGTGGATGCCGTCCACGTCGTAGTGTGTCAATATCTCCCGCACCCCGTCCAGCACCGATTGCCGCACGGCAGGGTCGGAGGGGGCGTAGTACCACACCCCGTTTTTTTCAAAGGAAAGGGCAGCCTCGGCGGGCTTCTCTCCGATGCGGTAGGGATTGACCCACGCATGGAGCGCCAGTCCGCGCTTGTGTGCCTCTTCCACGGCGCATTGCAGCGGATCGAATCCCGCCGTCATCGTTTTCGCGGCCGGCCATACCGCCGAAGGAAAGTAGGCGTCGCCGTGGGCACGGATGTGGAAGAAGACGGTGTTCAGCCCCTCTGCCTCGCACACCGCCATCGCCGCGGCAATGGCGGATGCGGGGTGGGCGCCTTTCAGCATTTCGTCCAATTCGATATAGGACAGCCACACGCCGCGCATCTTTCCATCGTCTACCAGGGAGGGGGCAGGTGTAGGCGTCGGTGTCGGGGAAGCCTTGCGGCATCCGCCGCACAGCAGCACCCCACAGCAGATAACCGCCAAAAAGCGCCGCCATTCCCCCTTATACGATTTTATTCTACAAAAAAACCGATCAAAGGTCAAGAGTAAACACCGAATTGACAACATTTGACAACCCCTTTTCTTTTTGGGAAATATGTGATAAACTATCGGGTGTAGGAGGTGCGGATATGACAGTTTCGTTTGATTGGTTGACGGCATGGCTGGTGGCGGCGAGCGTGCTGGCGGTCTTGCTCACCGTGTGGGATAAATCCCGCGCCCGCCGTCACGCTTGGCGGGTGTCCGAGAGCACCCTGTGGCTGGTGGCGTTGCTGGGCGGCGCCGCGGCGATGTGCCTGAGTATGCTGGTCATCGGCCACAAGACCCTCCACCGCCGCTTTATGATCGGTTTGCCTCTTTTGCTGGCGGCACAGATCGCCGCCGTCTACCTACTTTGGCACACAAAATGGCTGATTTTTATCTAAATTTGGCGTTTTTTATTGACATACGACACAATATGTAGTATCATACGTGCATAACGTTCACATTTCGAGGTGATCGGAGATGCAACAATGGAGAATCACAGAGGGGATATGCACCACCCAGGGGGCAGAGGGCTATCCTACCTACGGGGTGGCGGTGACCCTGCCCGACGGCGGCGAATGGGCGTGGGCGGACGTGGATATCGATCGCTCCATCGTCCGGCAGTTGGTGTGCCGCCTGCAGGCGGCACAGCCTCGGCGATGCCATTTTGAGGAGCTGGTGCTGGATTTTATCGAGGAGATGGCGGGGAAAGTGTGAAAAATCCCTTGATTTTGTCGATGGGCTGTGGTATGATACAAGATGTAGTGTCATTGGGGCGATTCTTTCGCCCTCAACCACAATGCCGATGAGACTCTGATGAGGAGGGACCCTATTATGAAATGCCCCTTTTGCGGACAGACCGACAGCCGCGTGATCGATTCTCGCCCCACTGATGAGGATAGCCGTATCCGTCGCCGCCGCGAGTGCATCCGGTGCGGCAAGCGGTTCACCACCTACGAGGTGGTGGAGAATCTTCCCATCGTGGTGGTCAAGAAGGATAAGTCCCGCGAACCCTTTGATCGCAACAAGGTGCTCAGCGGCCTTCTCCGCGCGTGTGAGAAGCGTCCCGTCTCCCTCGATCGGTTAGAGAAGGCGGTGGACGACATCGAGGCCCAGATCCAGAACAGTCTGGAGCGGGAGGTCTCCACCCACAAGATCGGCGAATACGTGATGGATCAGCTGATGCGCATCGATGACGTGGCGTACATCCGCTTTGCCTCCGTCTATCGTCAGTTCAAGGACATCCAGTCCTTCCACGACGCCATCCGCAAGCTGATGGACGAGGAAGGCGCCGAATAACAGCACACATTCACGACCGTTTACCGTCGGTAAACGGTCGTTTTCATAGCCATCCGCTTATGTGGATGAGAGTTGTAGGGGCGGGCGTCCTCGACCGCCCGTAACGCAAAGGCTCTTTCTTGAAGAAAAAGGAGGTGATACCGTGGCCTATCTCAGCGTACAACAATTGGATAAATATTTCGGCGAACGCGCTCTGTTCACCGACCTCTCCTTCGAGGTGGGGGAGCACGACAAGATCGGTCTTGTCGGCGACAATGGCTGCGGCAAATCCACCCTCCTGCGTATCCTGATGGGGGAGGACACCGACTACGGCGGCACGGTGGTGAAATATCGGGACACCGTCATCGGCTACATGGAGCAGCACACCTGCCGCGAGGCGTCCCGCACCCTCTTTGACGAGGTGCAGAGCGTATTTGCCCCCGTCATGGCGGTGGAGCAGGAGCTGGCGACGGTCAACGTCGCCCTCTCTCAGGGCAACCCCACCCCCGAACTCTTGGACCGCCAACACACCCTGCGTGAACAATTCGAGTCTATGGGCGGCCTGTACTATAAGAGTCGCGTCCGCGCCACCCTGCTGGGCCTCGGCTTCCCCGAATCCGCTTTCACCACCCCCGTCGGCGTCCTCTCCGGCGGCCAGCGGAGCAAGGCGGCCATGGGCCGCCTGCTGCTGGCGCAGACCAATCTTTTGCTGCTGGACGAGCCTACCAATCACTTGGATATTCCCTCTGTGGAGTGGTTGGAGGAGTATTTGCAGGAGTATACCGGCGCCGTTATCGTCATCTCCCACGACCGTTATTTTCTCGACAAGGTCACCAACAAGACCATGGAGCTGAAAAACGGCCGCCTGTATATCACAAACGGCAACTATTCCCGCCATAAGGAACAGCGGGAAAAGGACCGCGAGATCGAACTCAAGCATTACAAGACCGCGATGCAGGAGATCCGCCACATCGAGGAGAATATCACCCTGCTCAAGCAGTGGAATCGGGAAAAGAGCATCAAGCAGGCGGAGAGCCGCCAGAAGCGGGTGGATCGCCTGCGGGAGAATTTGGTGGATCCTGAGCGGGATAACGCCGTAGTGAAATTCACCTTCGAGGCCAATCAGGTCAGTGGCAACGAGGTGCTGGTCGCCCGCGACCTGTCCAAGTCCTTCGACCGCCCCCTGTTCCGCTCTGCGGATCTGACGGTGATGCGGGGCGAGCGCCTGTTCATCCTCGGTCCCAACGGTTGCGGTAAAACCACCCTATTGAAGATCCTCACCGACCGCTTGCCTGCCGATAGCGGTTTCTTCCGTCTCGGCGCTAAGGTGAGCGTCGGCTACTACGATCAGGTCCAGCAGGGCTTGGATGAGAAAAAGACCGCCCTGCAGGAGCTGTGGGACGCTTATCCCCTTAAGACCGAAACCGAGCTGCGGTGCGCTATGGCGGCCTTTTTGTTCCGTGGTGACGATGTGTTCAAACCCATCGGAGTGATGAGCGGTGGCGAACGCGCCCGCCTGTTGTTGCTCAAGCTGATGTTGGCCGGCGATAACTTCCTGCTCCTGGACGAGCCCACCAACCATCTGGACATCGCCTCCCGCGAGGCGCTGGAGGACGCCTTGTCCGGCTACGACGGCACCATTTTGGCGGTATCCCACGACCGCTATTTCATTAATCGGATGGCCGGCCGCGTGGTATCCCTCACCCCCGACGGCGTCGAGCAGGTGGGCGGCGACTACGACGCCTATGCAGCGGCCCGCCGCACCGCTGCGGCCACACCGCCCCCCGCCCCCAAGGCGCCCTCCACCAACACCTATAAGCAGCGCAAGGAGCGGGAGAGTGCCATCCGCCGCCTCACCACCGCCGTCCGCCGCGCGGAGGAGGCGGTGGCTCAGCTGGAGTCGGAGATCGCCTCTTTGACCGAGCAACTGCAGTCCCCTGACACCGCCGCCGATTACGAGCAGCTTGCCGCCCTTACCGCCGCCTTGGATGAGAAGAATGAGGCCCTGCTGGCGCAGATGGAAGCGTGGGAGCAGACCCAGTTGGAGTTGGAATCCCTCACCGCTGAAAACGACGGCTGAACCCCATAAAATCCTGTTGACAAAACCGCTTTAAAGTGTTAAACTGTTATCAACCCCTCCGAAACTCCTGTCCCTTTGGGGCAGGAGTTTCCTGCTTTTTGAATCGGCTTGCCTCAAGTATGCCTTCCCCTTGAGGGGAAGGGGGACCGCCGTAAGGCGGTGGATGAGGTGTAGGATGCGAAGCATCCGTTTACAAACGAAAGGACGGTCATTATGGGCATACCTCGATGGCGGAGAATCATTTTGTCCGCATAAATACAAATATGTATATAATAAGGAGGAACAAATTATGATTCTCAACGGTGTCGATTTTGAAACCTACTTTAAGCATTATCCCGATGATAACGGTTATTTCGGTCCTTACGGCGGCGCATATATCAGCGATGAACTGAAGGAAGCGATGCATGAGATCAGCACCGCGTATTTCACCATCGCCCAGTCCCGCCAGTTTATCGCCGAATTGCGCCGCATCCGCAAGGAGTTCCAGGGCCGTCCCACCCCCGTATCCCATCTGGAACGCCTGTCTAATAAGCTGGGCAACGTCCAGCTGTACGTCAAGCGCGAGGATCTCAACCACACCGGCGCCCACAAGCTCAACCATTGTATGGGCGAGGTGCTGCTGGCCAAGTATATGGGCAAGAATAAGGTCATCGCCGAGACCGGCGCCGGTCAGCACGGCGTGGCTATGGCCACCGCCGCCGCTTATTTCGGTATGAAGTGCGACATTTATATGGGCACTGAGGACATCAAGAAGCAGGCCCCCAACGTAGCCCGTATGAAGATTCTCGGCGCCAACGTGGTGGAGGTCACCGAGGGCCAGGCCACCCTGAAGGAGGCGGTGGACGCCGCTTTTGCCGCCTACGCCCGCGAGTATAAGGATTGCATCTATTGCATCGGCTCGGTGGTGGGTCCCCACCCCTTCCCCATGATGGTCCGTGATTTCCAGCACGTGGTGGGCGAGGAGGCTCGCTCCCAGTTTATCGAGATGACCGGCCACCTGCCGGACGCCATCGTCGCCTGCGTGGGCGGTGGCTCCAATGCCGCCGGCTTCTTCTCCGGCTTCCTCAATGATCCCGTGGACATCTACGGCATCGAGCCTCTCGGCCGCGGCACCGCCTTGGGCGACCACGCCGCTTCCCTGCAATACGGCACCGAGGGCGTGATGCACGGCTTCAATAGTATTATGTTAAAGGATGAGAATGGTGACCCTGCCCCCGTCTATTCGGTGGCCAGCGGTCTGGACTATCCTTCCTCCGGCCCCGAGCACGCCTTCCTGCACACCTTGGGTCGCGTCAAGTACGATGTGGTCAATGATGACGACACCATCGACGCTTTCTTCGAGCTGTCCCGTCAGGAGGGTATCATTCCCGCCATCGAGAGTGCCCACGCCGTTGCCTACGGCATCAAGCTGGCCAAGACGATGGGTAAGGGCTCTGTGCTGATCAATCTCTCGGGCCGTGGTGATAAGGATATGGATTACGTCATCGAAAAGTACGGAATCCGTTGATGTTTCGGGTCTTTTTCGGCTTGTTTGAACTCATCCTCCCCTGCTTTTGCGGGGGAGGATTTTTAATATCAAAAAACAACGAAAAAAGTGTTGATAATTATCAAAAAACTTGAAAAAACCTGTTGACAAAAGGGATTTGGAGTGGTATGATAGCAAGGCTGTCACGGAGAACTGCGCAAGCGGGACGCCAAGGCACAGCAGAGGACCTTGAAAATTAAACAGTGTAAGACAAGA
>JAFXFF010000022.1 GCA_017520705.1 Clostridia bacterium
CGAGGAGGGTCTGCGTTTCGCTATCCGTGAGGGTGGCCGTACCGTGGGTTCCGGCGTTGTTTCCGCCATCAATGCCTAATTCTTAACTGAATTAACTGCTTGATTGCACAAGTGGCTCACCCGTTTGGGTGAGCCACTTTTCTTTTTATTTTGTAACCGCCGTGGTCATCTTGCTTACGGCTCTCGGCGGCTGTTTTTCCGCCAAACGGGTCAAAAATGCTCGAAAATACATCCCGTATTTCCTGTGCTTTTTGCCTCCGCCTGGCGAAAACTCATCTCGCCGATAACCGCAACCCGATGCCCCCAACGGTTACGGAATAGTCCTTTTAGTGAGAGCTTTTGGTTAGGGCGAAAACCGTATCAGCCTTCCCCTTGAGGCCGATTTTCCCCCGTTAAGCGGGGGAAAATGTCGGCGTAGCCGACAAAAGGGGGGCCGTTTCGCGGCGAGCGAAAAGGGGGACCGCAGGTGACGGATGAGGTGGTCGCGAAGCGTGGACATTCGCCGCAGGCGAAGTCCGTCGAGATTTTGCGGCACAGCCGCAAAACTCGCACACGGGCGAATATGGAATCCGCCCCTGCATCATGCACAAATCACATCGTTATCATTTGTCAAAAAAAGAGAAAATAATGTATAGGGTTTACTTTTTTGGGGGGAGCGATATAATAAAATCGAGGTGGTGATTGTTATGAAAGGTAAAAAAACAATATTGTCAGTTGTGGCGGGAATTCTACTTATTTTTGCGGTTGCAGGTTGTACCGATAAACCCAATGATGATAAAGGACGCAAAGATATAACCGATTTGTATACTGCAGTTCATAACGAGGACAACACCTATTCATACACGTTTACTGATTTGAATGGAACGGTTCTCTTTGAAGAAGAAAAGGTTGCTCGTGAGCCTAGAATAAATCAAATAACTGCAACTGTTTACGAATTGAAAACACAGACAGGAACGGGACTTTCAACAAATTGGGCAGTTTATTGCGATGTGGAGAATAGTAAAGTTTCTGAAACCTTCTATTATGTTTTAGGCGCACAAGGCAATTATGTGGTCAGTGCGAATTATGAAGATGGCAAGCATTTCATTACCGTTCAAAACATATTTGATAAGTCTGCATATTACAAAACATACGAGCTGGAAAATGTTTCGTCTGTTGCTGCAGATTTTGCACTTGGATGTGAATTTGAGAACGAAAGCAAAGCAACGATCACCTATCTGGCTGGTGAAGATTATGCAGAAACTAAAATGACAATAACGATTCCGTAAATTCAAAAGAAAAGCGAGGTGAATTTCACCTCGCTTTTTTATACGCCTACGCTCCTGGCGGATTACGCACGCGGCGGAAGCAAGCCCCCGCCCCTACGATCTCGCACTGACGTCGGATAGAATCCGTAGGGGACGATGCCCACGATGACCCTAAGCCTCCCTCTTGAGGGAGGTGGCATCGCCGCAGGCGATGACGGAGGGAGTTTCTTTGCTCCCGCCGAAAACGGTATGATTGTTTCGCTTCGACACCGTTTATTTTTCCACAGGATCCGCCTGTACTGTGGAATGTTTTTTGCACGAATATAACGACAAGTAAAAAACCTTTACAGATATGCAAAAAAGTCTTGACATCAGCGGGTTTATCGTGTATAATCAATGTAAAGTGAAACGCTTTACATTATCACTGAAATTCTGTCGAAACGGAGGCGTACCTATGGGCAAGAATTTGGAGATTTCTCTGCTGCTGGATTTTTACGGCGAGATGCTGACCGATAAGCAGCGCGATATGGTTGACTACTACTACAACGACGATCTCTCCCTGTCCGAGATCGCCGAGAACGAGGGCATCACCCGCCAAGGCGTCCGCGATTCCATCAAGCGTGCCGAGGCACAGATGCTGGAGATGGAGGATCGCTTAGGGCTGGCCCGTCGTTTCCGTAAGATCAGCGCCGACATCGAGGAGATCTACGCGCTGGCGGACACCATTCGCCGCTACAGCGCATTCCCCGGCTGTCCCAGCGAGGTTTCGGACAGCGCCGCCCGCATTATGGTGCTGGCCAGCATGCTGGAAAAGGCTGAGTAAGTTTGTTTGTTTCGATTCCGTCACAGAAAGGTAGGTGATCTCCATGGCATTTGAAGGACTCAGCGAAAAGCTGGCTGCTTCGTTTAAAAAATTGCGCAACCGCGGTAAGTTGACCGAGGCGGACGTGAAGGACGCCATGCGAGAGGTGCGCCTAGCTCTGCTGGAGGCGGACGTTAACTATAAGGTGGCTAAGGACTTCACCAATAAGGTGGTGGAGGAAGCGGTAGGCCAAAAGGTGATGGAGAGCCTCACCCCCGCCCAGATGGTGGTCAAGATCGTCAACGACCAGTTGGTCGAATTGATGGGTGGCGAGGCGGCCCCCTTGGCCCACGCCAACCGTCCTCCCTGCGTCATCTTGATGTGCGGTCTGCAGGGCTCGGGTAAAACCACCCACAGCGGTAAGCTGGCCAAGCTGCTCAAGAGCAAGGGCCACCGTCCCCTGCTGGTAGCCTGCGACATCTACCGTCCCGCCGCCATCGATCAGTTGTGTGTGGTGGGCGAGCGTGCCGGCGTCCCCGTCTTCAAGATGGGCACCGAGAACCCGGTCAAGATCGCCAAGGCCGCCATTGACCATGCCAAGCATCACGGCAACGACTACGTGATTCTGGATACCGCCGGTCGTCTGCACATCGACGAGCAGTTGATGGACGAGCTGAAGAACATTAAGTCCACGGTGGATCCCGCCGAGATCCTGCTGGTGGTGGACGCCATGACCGGTCAGGACGCGGTCAACGTGGCCTCCACCTTTGACGAGGCGCTGGGCATCACCGGTGTCATCCTCACCAAGCTGGACGGCGACACCCGTGGTGGTGCGGCGCTGTCCGTTCGCGCCGTCACCGGCAAGCCCATCAAGTTCGCCGGTATGGGCGAGAAGCTGGACGACTTAGAGGTCTTCCACCCCTCCCGTATGGCCTCCCGTATCCTGGGCATGGGCGACGTGATGACCCTGATCGAGAAGGCAGAGCAGCAGATCGACGAAAAGCAGGCCGAGGAATTGGCCCGCAAGATGCAGGAGAACAAATTTGACCTCAACGACCTGCTGGACCAGTTCCGCCAGATTCAGAAGATGGGGGACATCAAGAGTCTGCTGGGTATGATCCCCGGTATGGGCAAACAGCTCAAGGACGTGGAGATCGACCCCAAACAGTTTGCCCGCACCGAGGCGATTATTCTTTCGATGACCGCCGCCGAGCGAGCGAAACCCGACATCATCAATCCGGCCCGTAAGCGACGCATCGCCGCCGGCTGCGGACAGCGGGTAGAGGATGTCAACCGCCTGCTCAAGCAGTATCGCAGTATGCAGGATATGATGAAGCAGCTGCGCAAAATGAACAAAAAGGGTGGACGCGGTATACCGAATCTTCCCGGCATGGGCGGTATGCCCGGTTTACCCGGTATGCCCGGCATGGGCGGTGTTGGCGGAGCCAAACCCCCTAAGAAAAAAGGCAAAAAGCGCCGCTAAATTCAAATTCAGACCGTCGGATGACGGATGAAGATATTTAAAAACAAAAAAATTATTTTTGGAGGTAATTTATTATGGCAGTTAAGATTCGTCTGCGCCGTACCGGCGCCAAGAAGGCTCCTTCCTATCGTGTGGTTGTGGCGGATTCCCGCTATCCCCGTGATGGCCGCTTTATTGAGGAGATCGGCTATTACAACCCCCTGACCGAGCCCTCTACCATCAAGATCGACCTGGAGAAGGCTAAGAACTGGATCGCCAACGGCGCCCAGCCCACCGACACCGTAAAGGTGCTGCTGAAGAAGGCCGGCTTGGAGTAATTTCACTCCCGTCAACACAGGAGGATAGAAATGAAAGAACTTCTGATCACCATTGCCCAGGGCTTGGTGGAGGATCCTTCTGCAGTGACCGTTGAGCAGGACGAGCCCATGGAGGACGGCACGGTGGTATTCCACCTGCACGTCGCCCCCGACGATATGGGTCGTGTCATCGGCAAGCAGGGCCGCATTGCGAAGGCGATGCGTACCGTGATGCGTGCCGCCGCCACCCGTCAGGACGCCAAGGTCGCCGTAGAGATCGACTAATGAACCAAAAACAGAGGCAGACCGTCGCGGTTTGCCTCTGTTCTGTTAAGGAGGATAACCCTATGCCTCAAAAACCGTATTTAGAAGCCGGCCAGATCGTGGGCACTCACGGTGTGCGCGGCGAGGTGCGCGTCCAACCCTGGTGCGATTCGCCGGAGCAGTTCGCCACCTTTAAGAAACTCTATTGGGACAAGGAGGGCAAGCAGCCCGTCAAATTGCGCGCCCGTCCCCATAAGAATATCGCTCTGGCGCTGCTGGAGGGGATCGACACCGTAGAGGCTGCCCAGGTGCTCCGCGGCAAGATGCTGTACGTGGACCGCAAGGATATTAAGCTGCCTAAGGGCCACTATCTGGTGCAGGATCTCATCGGCCTCACCATCGTGGACGCCGACACCGGCGTCACCTACGGCACCCTCACCGACGTGAGCCAGACCGGCGCCAACGCCGTCTATCATATGCAGACTGAGAGGGGCGAGGTGCTCATTCCCGCCATCCCCGACGTCATTATCGAGGTCAACACCAAAAAGGATATTCTGCGCCTGCGGCCGATGAAAGGATTGCTGGACGACGATGAGATTTGACATTATGACCCTGTTCCCGGATATGTTTGACCGTGTGTTCGACCAGAGCATTATTGGCCGCGCCAAAGAAAAAGGCCTTTTGGAGTTGCACTGTCATCAAATTCGGGAATATACTAAGAATAAGCAGATGCAGGTGGATGACTACCCCTATGGCGGCGGCATGGGTATGGTGATGTTCCCCCAGCCCATCGCCGACTGCTTTCGCGCGGTGTGCGAGCAGGTGGGGGAGAGGCCCCACCTCATCTATATGTCCCCTCAAGGCAAGACCCTGACCCAGCAGCGTGCCATCGAATTGGCGCAGATGCCCAACCTCTGCATCCTCTGCGGTCACTACGAGGGCGTGGATGAGCGTGTGCTGGAGGCCATCGTGGACGAGCAGATTTCCATCGGCGATTACGTGCTCACCGGCGGCGAGATCCCCGCCATGGCGCTGGTGGACTGCGTATCCCGTATGATCCCCGGGGTGTTGGCGGATGAGGTCTGCTTCACCGAGGAGAGCCACTTTGCCGGCCTGCTGGAATATCCCCAATACACCCGCCCTGCGGAGTGGGAGGGGAGAGCGGTGCCGGAGATCCTCTTGTCCGGACACCACGGCAATATTGCCAAGTGGCGCCATCAGCAATCGCTGGAGCGCACCTATCGTCTGCGCCCCGAGATGCTGGAAACAGCCCCTCTCACCGACGCCGACCGCGCCTATTTAGAGAGTCTGAAAGCGGAAGAGGAGTCGAATGACGACACCGCTATATAGCTAAAAGTTTTCCACAGCATTGGGCAAAATGCACAAACGGGAAAGTCGCAAAACCCGAAAATAGGTCACTCATCCAAACTTCGACAAAGAGGGACAATTCGCGTTGACTTGTCCAAATTTTGTGGTATAATGATAGCGTTGAAGAGTATCCCGTTTTCGGTGGCGGTGACGCCTCCGCATTTTGATGAGAAAAGGAGCAATTGCTATGTTTTCCAAAGACGTTGTTGTTCAGAATCAGGTAGGTCTGCACGCCCGTCCTGCCACTTTCTTCATCCAGAAGGCCAACGAGTTTAAGGCTTCCATCTGGGTTGAGAAGGAGGAGCGCCGCGTCAACGCCAAGTCTCTGCTGGGTGTTCTGTCCCTGGGCATCGTGGGCAACACCGCTATCCGCGTCATTGCCGACGGCGCTGACGAGGAGGCCGCTGTTGAGGCTCTGGTCAAGCTGGTGGAGTCCGGCTTCGCTGAGTAATTTGTGATGCAAAAAGCCGTCGGTATTTCCGACGGCTTTTTACTTTCCTGGCAAAGGATGTGAACCTATGTCTTTGATTTTTGATTCCCACGCTCATTACGACGCCGAGCAGTTCGACGTCGACCGTGACGCGGTGCTGACCGCCCTGCCGACGCAGGGGGTGTGCGCTGTTATCCAATGCGCCACCGACCCCGAATCCATCCAAAAGAGCCTTGCGATGGCAAAAGCCTACCCCTATATCCGCGTGGCGGTGGGTATTCACCCTGAGTTCGTCTCGGCCGCCACCCCCGATTGGCTGGACGCCGTCCGTGAGGCGGTGGCACACCCCGCGGTGTGCGCCATCGGCGAGATCGGTCTGGACTATTATTGGGAAGAGAATGCCCCCCGCGAGGTGCAGGTGGATTGGTGCCGCCGCCAGATCGAGCTGGCGATGGAACTGGATCTTCCCGTCATCCTCCACGACCGCGAGGCCCACGAGGATACGCTGAACCTCATCCGTGAGTACCGCCCCCGCGGCGTGGTGCACTGCTTCTCCGGCAGCGCCGAGATGGCGCGGCAGATCACCGATTTGGGGCTGTATATCGGCTTGGGGGGAGCCGCTACGTTTAAGAACGCCCGCAAGCCGGTGGAGGTGGCGGCCTCGCTGCCGCTGGACCGCTTGCTGTTGGAGACCGACGCCCCCTATATGGCGCCGGTTCCTATGCGGGGCAAGCGGTGCGATTCCTCCATGATCGCCCACACCGCCGCCCGCATCGCGGAGATTCGGGGTATGGACGTGGACACCCTCTTGGACGCCACGAGAAAAAACGCTAATTGCTTGTTTGGATTAGAGTTGTAAAAAGAAAAATCCCGAGTCGTCAGACTCGGGATTTTTCATGGTGGACAATAACGGACTCGAACCGCTGACCCTCCGCACGTCAAGCGGATGCTCTACCAGCTGAGCTAATTGTCCATAGCGCAAGGGAGATTATAGCCCAAAACCACCTGTTTGTCAAGTCCTTTCGCAAAAAAAGCGAAAAGTTTTTGGGGAGGGGAAGAAAAGAGGAAAATTCTCGGCAAAAATAACGGACAGACCTCCACATTATGCGAAAAATTTGGTATTTTTATCAAATTTTTGCAAAAATGCCAATATCTTTGCAAGAGTTCAATTTTTGACTTGCAAAATCGGCGCATAAGGAGTATAATAGCAGGCAGACTATGGAAAATGAGGAAAGGAGCGCACCGCCATGAGCCGTCTCAAGGACATGACCAAAAGTGAATTGCAGCAGCGCGAGCTGACCCTGCGGCAGCAGTACGCCACCTACCTGACCCAGGGTCTGCAGCTGGATATGTCCCGCGGCAAACCGGGTGTCCAGCAGTTGGATCTGACTCTGGGTATGCTGGACTGCGTCAACGCTCGGGACGGCTACACCGCCGCCAACGGCTTTGACGCCCGTAACTACGGCCTGTTGGACGGCCTGCCGGAGGTTAAGGCGCTGTTTGCTGAGATCTTGGGGCTGACCCCCGACCAGATCATCGTGGGCGGCAACTCCAGCCTGAATATGATGTTCGACTACATCTCCACCGCCTATTCCCGCGGTGTGTGCGGCAATCTGCCTTGGAGTCAGCAGGGCAAGGTGAAGTTCCTCTGCCCCGTGCCCGGCTACGACCGCCATTTCGCCATCACCGAGTATTTCGGCATCGAGATGATCCCCGTCAAGATGACCCCCTACGGCCCCGATATGAACAAGATCGAGGAGCTGATCGCCGACCCGTCGGTGAAGGGTATGTGGTGTGTGCCCATGTACTCCAACCCCGACGGCATCACCTATTCCGACGATACCGTCCGCCGCCTGGCGGCTATGAAGCCTGCCGCTCCCGATTTCCGCATTATGTGGGATAACGCCTACTGCCTCCACCATCTGGAGGAGGAGGGGGACGTGCTGCTGAACATCTACCCCGAACTGGTGAAAAACGGCAACGAGGATATGGTGATCGAGTTCACCTCCACCTCCAAGATCAGTTTCCCCGGCTCCGGTGTGGCGGCGCTGGCTGCCAGCCCCAACAATGTGGCGGACGTCAAAAAGCGCATGACCATCCAGACCATCGGCCACGACAAACTGAATATGCTGCGCCACATCCGCTATTTCAAGAATTTAGACGGCATCAAGCGGCAGATGAAGCTCCACGCCGCGGTGCTGTACCCCCGCTTCCGCGTGGTGCTGGATACGCTGGAGAGTAAGCTGGCCAACCTGGGTATTGCCCACTGGCACCATCCTCGGGGTGGCTACTTTGTCAGCGTCAACGTGATGGACGGCTGCGCCAAGCGTACCGTGCAGTTGCTCAAGGAGGCCGGCGTGGTGATGACCGCCGCCGGCGCCACCTTCCCCTATGGCAACGATCCCCGCGACCGCAACATCCGCATCGCTCCCTCGTATCCCTCCGTGGATGACCTGTCGGTGGCGATGGAGCTGTTCTGTCTGTGCACCGAGCTGGCCTGCGTGGAGAAATTGCTGGCCCAATAAGATTTCCCAAACCGACCGAGGCCACTCGGTCGGTTTTTTGTGAATTCGCTTGACTATCGTCGTTTATCGTGGTAGACTAACAACGGAAAGAAAAAGGAGGAACGGCCGATGAAAAAGCGATGGTTAGCGTTGTTTTTGGCTCTGTTGATATTGGCGGTTTGTATTACTGCTTGCGATAAGTACGATGCCGTCGATGACGGTGACAGCGACGATGCGGTGTCCGACGAAACCTCCGTCAAGGTTACGTTGGTGTTGGTTCCTGCCGATGAGAACGACCGCATCATCCTTGGCTCAGCGGATCCGATCGGTGCCGCGTTGGGAAGACGCCTGAAAAACAACGGCATCGATGAATGGTCGATGATGACCAGCGAAGAGGATAACCGGATATCGGTCAAGTTCATCGCCGAGAGCAAAGCACAGGCACAGGAGATGGCGGACAAGCTGTGTCCGAGAGGCGAGGTGACGCTGTTGTTCTATGAGGGCGACGACACCATAACAGGGGCGGACGGAAGCGTAGCACCGCTGGGTGTGCTGATCTTGGACAGCCGTAACGTAACGTCCGTCGATGCGATGTATGTAGACTACAGTGCAGATGAGCCCGACCCGCAGCCGGTCATTTCGTTGACCTTTGATGAGGTCGGTGCTGCGGCTTTTGCCGCCGCCACTGAGAAGCTGGCGGGTAAGGGTAAGATCTCTGTTTGGTTAGATTTTGGTAAAAACTGGGCGGAACAAAACCAATCGTCACGCTACCAAAAGGTGCAGACTTTCGACGTTTTTGAACCCATTACCGAAGGCGAAGCGCTATTGACCGGATTTGAAGATATGGCGGAGGCGGAGGAACTGGCCGATCTGATTACTGGGGGATTCCTTCCGTTTGATTTGAAGATCAAAAGCATCCGTTTCAAATAAACCTTTCCACAGCCGATTGCTTTGCGCGGTCGGCTGTTTTTTTGTTTCTTGCAGGTGCATACACATTTTTATTGACTTTTATAAAGGATGAGTATATAATAGATAAGAAATGCGGCTATTTTTGACAAATAGCCTAAGAAACAGGAGGTCAATTCACATGAAGCGTACGCCTAAAGCGGCATTCTTCATCGTGGCCGTGCTGATCCTGACTCTGTGCATCACCGCTATTTTCGGTGTGTACGGCAAGTTTGGTGATCGTACGGACACCATCATCCGCGGTATCGCCGACATCCGTTGGGGTGTGGATATCCAGGGTGGTGTCGATGTCGTGTTCGGCCCTGCCGACAAGGATGCCAACCCCACCGCCGAGCAGATCGATGCGGTCAAGACCATCATCGAGAAGCGCTTGGTCAGCCAGAATATCACCGACTACGAGGCCTATGCCGACGCGGCTAACGGCCAGGTCATTGTCCGTTTCCCTTGGGCGAACAAGAATCAGTCTGCCGAGAGCCTGGTCGAGGACCTGGGCCGTACCGGTATGCTGCAGTTCTACGAGGGCAACTCCACCGAGACGAAGGACGGCCAGACCATCCCCAAGGGCACTCTGGTGCTGGACGGTGACGACGTTCTGTCCGCCACCGCCGGTGTCAATCAGGACACCACCACCTCTGCCCAGAGCCCCTACGTCATCGCTCTGGAGCTGAAAGAGTCCGGTAAGAAGGCGTTTGCCGACGCCACCAAGAAGCTGGCCGGCAACGGCAAGATCTCTATCTGGCTGGACTTCGGCGAGGCCTGGGCCAAGGAGAACGACCAGCAGCGTTACCAGATGCTGCAGGATCCCGACGTCAACGATCCCATCACCGACGGTAAGGCTGTCATCACCGGCTTCGGTGATTTCGAGTCCGCCAAGGAGATCGCCGACCTGATCACCTCCGGTGCTCTGCCCTTCGGCATCACCGATAAGAGCATCAGCGTCATCTCTCCCACCATGGGTGAGAATGCGCTGTCTGCCATGGGTATCGCCGGTATCATCGCCATGATCGCCGTGTGCGCTATGATGATCCTCATCTATCGCCTGCCCGGTCTGGTGGCCGCCATCGCTCTGTGCGGTCAGATGGCCCTCACTGTGGCTGCCATCTCCGGCTATTTCGGCTTCATCCCCAGCTTCACCATGACCCTGCCCGGTATCGCCGGTCTGATTCTGTCCATCGGTATCGGTGTGGACTGCAACGTCATTACCGCTGAGGCTGTCCGCGACGAGCTGCGCGCCGGCAAGACCATTGACGGTGCCATCCGCTCCGGTTCCAAGGGCTCCTTCAGCGCCATTTTCGACGGTAACATTACCGTGCTGATCGTGGCCGCGGTTCTGATGGGTGTCTTCGGCTCCTCCGACGGCATCTTCGGCTGGCTGTTCAGCTGGCTGCCCGTGTCCACCACCGGCGCCGTGTACGCCTTCGGCTACACCCTGCTCATCGGTGTTATCACCAACTTCGTGATGGGTATGTGGCTGTCCCGCCTGATGCTGCGTTCCGTCTCCCGTCTGAAGATCTTCCGCAATCCCTGGTTCTATGGAGGTGAGCGCTAATGTTGAAAAACTATGATTTTGTAGGTAATCTCAAGCGCGCCCTCATCATTTCCGCCGCCATTATGCTGGTGGGTGTGGCTTGTCTGGCCATCTTCGGCGTCAAGCTGGACATCTCCTTCAAGGGCGGTACCCGTATCCAGTACAGCTACACCGAGGCTCCCGATCTGGCTCAGCTGGAGAAGACGGCCGAGGATGTGCTGGGCAGCGACGTTGAGGTGGTCAAGGACGACAGCGGCGACCAGAAGCTGGTTACCCTGACCCTGACCAAGCGCATCAGCAGCGAGAAGCAGGAGTCCCTGCACGAGCGTGTGGCTAAGGACTTCAAGGATAGCAAGCTGACCTTGTTCAATTCCAACACCCTGTCTGCCTCGATGGGTACCAAGTTCCTGTTCCGTTGCCTGTTGGCTCTGGCCATTGCCGCCGTGCTGCTGCTGTTCTACGTGGGCTTCCGCTTCCGTAAGATCGGTGGTCTGACCGCCGGCGTATCCGCTTTGATCGCTCTGTTGCACGACCTGCTGATCGTGTTCTTCACCTTCGTGATCTTCGGCATCGAGCTGGACAACAACTTTGTGGCGGTTATGCTGACCATTCTGGGTTACTCCCTGAACGATACCATCGTTATCTTTGACCGTGTGCGTACCCTGCGCCGCCGTTCCGACGCCTCTCTGGAGGACGTGGTCAACGATTCTCTGCATCACGTGCTGCGCCGTACCATCATCACCACCGCCACCACCTGCGTGGCGATTCTGGCGGTGTTGGGCGTGGCTCTGGCGATGGGTGTGGACTCCATCGTCAGCTTCGCCTTGCCTATGCTGCTGGGTGCCATCTCCGGTTCCTACTCCTCTCTGTTCCTGTCCGGCCCCATCTGGGTGCGCTGGATGAACGCCCGCGAGGCAAAAGCCGCGAAGAAAGCCTAATCGAATGTGCTTTTATGACCACCAACGGAATTCCGTTGGTGGTCATTTTTTGTGTTATCTGCCGAAAAATCAAAAAAATTGCAATTACCTCTTGCTTTTTTCGATGGGATGTGGTATAGTCTATCCGTTAATCTACGATTTTTCGAAAGAGGTGACAAGAATGAAGGACATCCATCCCAATTACGAGCAGACCACCATCACCTGTGCCTGCGGTAATGTGATCGCTACCGGTTCCACCAAGAAGGATATCCGCGTGGAAATTTGTTCCAAGTGCCATCCCTTCTTCACCGGCAAGCAGAAGCTGAACGATGCCGGCGGCCGCGTGGACCGTTTCAACAAGCGTTTCGGTCTGGGCAAATAATTTGCAACAAGAAAGATGGCAGTGCACGCAGTATGCGTACACTGCCTTTTTCGTTTGAAAGGAGGTGCCCCCATGCCGGATAAGAATTATCTCACGATTGCCAAGGAGGCGATGGATGAGTTTGTGGAGCGAAAATCCCGCTTCATGGGCTTTATCAAGCCCGTCACCACCGAGGAGGAGGCACTGGCCTTCATCCGTGAAAAACAGAAGAAGTATTGGGACGCCACCCATAACGTCTACGCCTACGTGCTGGAGGGAGGCAATCTCTGCCGCTTTTCGGATGACGGCGAACCTCAGGGCACGGCGGGTATCCCCGTGCTGGACGTGCTGCGCAAGGAGGGCCTCACCGACTGCGTGGTTGTGGTGACCCGCTATTTCGGCGGCATCCTGCTGGGCGCCGGCGGCTTGGTGCGCGCCTATTCCCACGGTGCCAAGATCGCGGTGGACGCCGGCGGCGTGGTGGAGATGCGCCGTTGTCTGTTGGGCGAGATCGTGTGCGACTACGCTCAGTATGGGATGATCCCCTCTATCTTGGCCGATCACGGCGCCACCCTCACCGACACCGGGTTTGGCGAGGCGGTGACGGTGCGCTTTTCCATTCCCCGCGAGGGGCAGGGGAGCCTGGAGGCGGCGGTCATCGACCGCAGCAACGGACGACTGACTGCCACCTTTACGGGTGAGGAATGGATACCCTGCCCCGTGGAGCGGCACAAAAAATAATATTTTGCAAAAACCCACTTTTTTTGAAAGAAAAAAGAGGGTTTTTCGCTTTTTATGCGTATAACAAGATGGAAAACACGAAAAAGGAGGGATTTGTATGTCCCAAGAGGTTTATACCCCGTGGGAGGAGATCGAGCGGCAGATTTTGTCGCCCCGTGCTTCGCTGTCTGCCGAGAGCCGCGGCCGTGACCGCTATGAGGAGCCGGTGCCCTATCGCACCGCCTATCAACGGGACCGTGACCGCGTCCTGCACTGCAAATCCTTCCGCCGGTTGAAGCATAAGACTCAGGTCTTCCTCGCCCCCGAGGGGGACCATTACCGCACCCGTCTGACCCACACTTTGGAGGTGGCGCAGGTGGCCCGCACCATCGCCCGCGCCCTGCGGCTCAACGAGGACCTCACCGAGGCCATCGCGCTGGCTCACGATCTGGGGCATACCCCCTTTGGCCACGCCGGCGAGCGCACCCTGCGCAAGTGCCGCGACGGTGGCTTCCACCACTATGAGCAAAGCGTCCGCGTGGTGGAAAAATTAGAGAAAAACGGCCGTGGCCTCAATCTGACCTGGGAGGTGCGGGACGGTATCCTGCACCACACCGGTGGAGAGGAGGCCGCCACCCCCGAGGGACGCATCGTCCGCTGGGCGGACAAGATCGCCTACGTCAACCACGATATGGACGACGCCATCCGTGCCGGTGTGCTCCGGGAGGCGGACGTGCCCATGGAGCTGCACTTGGCGCTGGGCGACAGCCCCTCCACCCGCATCGATACGCTGGTGATGGCGATGATCCGCGGCAGTCAACAGGAGATCGGTATGGACCCCGAGATCGATCCCTATTTCTGGGATCTGCACAAGTTCATGTACGATTACCTCTATTTCAACCCCAAGGCGAAGAGCGAGGAGAGCAAGGTGGACGGTATGCTCACCGCCATCTTCGAATATTTCGTAAAAAACCCCGACAAACTACCTGCCGAATACGCCCTCATCCGTGAGCGAGACGGCGTGGATACGGCGGTGTGCGACTATATCGCCGGCATGACCGACAATTTCGCACTGGAGATGTATCACGAACTCTATGTTCCCCGCAGTTGGACCATTAAAATGTACTAATGTAGAAAGGAGGCGGACGGATGGCCTTACCCGACAGTTTTATCCAAGAGTTGTTATCCAAAAACGACATTGAGAGTGTGGCCTCCTCCTACGTGGCGTTCAAGCGCCGAGGCCGTAATTTGGTGGGGCTTTGCCCCTTCCACGGCGAGAAGACCGCCTCCTTCAACCTCTATCCCGAGACCAATTCCTTCTACTGCTTCGGTTGCGGTGCGGGTGGTGACGTTATCACCTTCATCAAGCGGATCGAGAACCTCGATTACATCGACGCGGTGAAGTTTTTGGCGGACCGCAGCGGTGTGAAGATGCCGGAGCAGACACACGAAAACGATCAAATTTCCCGTCTGCGCCTGCGTATCTTAGAGGCCAACCGGGAGGCGGCGCGCATTTTCCACGCCGCCCTTTACCGCCCCGAGGGAAAGGTGGCGCTGGACTACTACCACTCCCGCGGCTACACCGATGCCACCATCAAGCATTTCGGCCTCGGCTTCGCCCCTGCTGAGTGGGATTATCTGCTGAAAGCCTTGCGGCAAAAGGGCTTCAAGGACGACGAATTGATCGCCGCTTTTTTGGCTGCCCGCGGACGCAACGGCGGCACCTACGACGTGTTCCGCAATCGGGTGATGATTCCCATCATCGACATTCGCGGCAACGTGGTGGGCTTTGGCGGCCGTGTGCTGGACGATTCCAAGCCCAAGTATATCAACACCGAGTCCACACTGGCGTTCAGCAAGAGCCGCAATCTGTTCGCCCTCAATTTTGCCAAAAATGCAGGCAGAGAGCTGAATCTCTGCGAGGGTTATATGGACGTCATCGCCATGCATCAGGCGGGCTTCACCAATACGGTGGCGGCCTTGGGCACCTCCTTCCCGGAGGAGCAGATGCAGCTGATTGCCCGCTATGCCGACCGCATCAACCTCATCTTTGACGCCGACGGCGCGGGGCAAAAAGCTACCCGCCGCGCCATTGATAATTTGCGCAAGACGGGGTTGGACGTCCGTGTGGTCACCATTCCCAACGGCAAGGACCCGGACGAGTTTATTAAGAATAACGGCGCCGCCGCGTTTAAACTGCTCTTAGATCGCGCGGCCAACGCGGTGGAGCACCGCCTGCTGGAGCTTGGCAAAAATCACAACCTCCAAACCTCCGAGGGCAAGCTGGCCTATTATCACGAGGCCGCCAAGCTGCTGGCCGTTTTGGATAGTCCTGTGGAGCGGGATCTTTATGCCGGCCGTTTGAGTGAGATCTTAAGCGTCTCCAAGGAGGCTATCCTGCAAGAGATTGATTCGGTCCGCCAAAAAAAGCAGCGGCAGGAGATCAAACAGCAGCTCCCCAACCTCATTCGGCAAGAGAAGCGGGAGATGCAATCGGTCAACCCCGACGCGGTCAAGTTTGAGCGTGCGGCGGCGGCGGAAGAGAGCCTTTTGGGCACCCTCATTCTTCATCCCGATTACATCCGCCAGGTGCGGGCCACCCTCCCCGCCGAGCAGATGATGACCGAATTTAACCGAGGGCTGTATCAGCGCCTCCTTGACCGTGACCGTCAGGGGCTTTTGGTGGAGCTGGCCTTCCTCGCCGCCGATTACGACGAGGCAGGGATGGCCTACATCGCTCGTATGGTACGGGACGTGGGGGATCGCATCGTCAACCCCGAGGAGGTGGCGCGGTGTGCCGCCGTCATCCGCGAGGAGTATGCCCTGCGGCATATGAACGACCCCTCCTCCGCCTCCGACGAGGACATTCAGGCAATGATGGAAGCCTTACGCAAACGCAAGCAATAAGAAACCGTAACAGAAAGGATGGACATAAACTATGAGTAAGAAAGAAAAGACCCCGGCTCAGGAGCCGGAAATTCAGGAGACTCTCGCGGCTGAGGCGGACATCTTCGCCGAGGAGCACCCCCCCGTAAAAAAGGATAAGGCGACGCTCATCTCCGATCTGGTGGAGCTGGGCCGCAGCAAGGGTAAGCTGACCGCTCAGGAGATCATGGACGCCATGGAGCTGTTCGATTTCGATCCCGAGCAGATGGACAAGCTGTACGAGCAGCTGGAGCAGAACAGCATCGAGGTGGTGGATGATTTTGCCAACGTGGATCTGGAGAATCTGGAATTCACCATCGAGAATCCCGAGCCCGAGGTGGTAGAGGATAACAACGTGCCCACCGAACAGGTGGCCATCGATGACCCCGTCAAGGTGTACCTGAAAGAGATCGGCCGTGTGCCTCTTCTGACCCCCGAGGAGGAGACTGCCCTGGCTATGCGCATCATCGAGGGGGACGACGCGGCCAAGAAGCGTCTGTCCGAGGCCAACCTGCGTCTGGTGGTGTCCATCGCTAAGCGTTACGTGGGCCGCGGCATGCAGTTCCTCGACCTGATTCAGGAGGGCAACCTGGGCCTGATTAAGGCCGTTGAAAAATTTGACTATACCAAGGGCTTCAAGTTCTCTACCTACGCCACCTGGTGGATCCGTCAGGCCATCACCCGCGCCATCGCCGACCAGGCCCGTACCATCCGCATCCCCGTGCATATGGTGGAGACCATCAACAAGGTGAAGAAGGTGTCCAGCCAGCTGTTGCACAAGAACGGTCACGAGCCCACCGCCGAGGAGATCGCGGTGGAGCTGGGTATGCCCGTGGATCGCGTCCGCGAGATCATGCGGGTGGCTCAGGAGCCCGTTTCTCTGGAAACCCCCATCGGCGAGGAGGAGGATAGCCACCTGGGCGACTTCATCGAGGACGTGGACGCTCCCGCCCCCGCCGACGCCGCCTCCCACACCCTGCTCAAGGAGCAGCTGGAGGAGGTGCTCCAGTCCCTCACCGAGCGCGAGGCCAAGGTGCTGCGCCTGCGTTTCGGTCTGGAGGATGGCCGTCCCCGCACGCTGGAAGAGGTGGGCAAGGAGTTTGACGTCACCCGTGAGCGCATCCGCCAGATCGAGGCCAAGGCGCTGCGTAAGCTCCGTCATCCCAGCCGCAGCAAGAAGCTGAAGGATTTCCTGGATTAAGATGCAACAAAAACCGCCGAGGTGTCAGCCTCGGCGGTTTTTCATGCTTGTTTCGCGGATAATATGAGAATCGGCAGATGGGGGGGATTGTTCACCCGCCAGGGGATGGAGCTGTTGCCCAGCCCGCGGCTGACGATCATCCGCGTGCCCCCTTTCTCATACACCCCGTGGGTGTAGGCGGGAAAGAAGCCTTGATCGGGGGAGAAGAGGGAGGCTCCCCCCACGCGGACGTGGCCGCCGTGGGCGTGACCGCAGATGACGATATCCCAGCCGGCATGGGCATAGTCGGCCAGATACTCGGGGCGGTGGGCCAGCACGATGGCGGGCTGCCCCGTGACGTCCAGCGGCATCGGCTTTTTCTCTCCCATACCGAAGAGCCGCAGGGTGGCGCCGTCCTTGTGCCAGTCGGCGTAGCTGTCGCTCATATAGTGCACTCCGCAGGCCTCCAGTATGCGGCGGTATGTGGGCTCCCGCCCCAGCCGTTGCTCGTGGTTGCCGGGCACGGCAAAGCAGGGGGCGATCTTGGTTAATTCCCGCGCCAGTGCGTACAGCCCCTTTTGGTCGAAATCGGTGTAGCTGTTGGTCAGGTCCCCGGGCAGGAAGATGGCGTCAAGGCGTTGCATCTGCAGTAGGCGGAGCAGACGGGGGATCGATACCACCTGATCGGGCAGATGCACGTCTGCCACCACCGCGATCCGCGCCAGATGAAACGCCTGCGGCAGGCCGGGGCAGGTGAGGGGCACCGCCTCCACGTCGATGCGCTGATGCTTGAAATCCAGCGCCAGCGTGCTGTGGAGCAGTCGCTTGGCAAAGCTGGGCTTTTCATTCATAGGGACCGCTCCTTTCGTTTGGCGTTACTCCTCCGCAGCGAGGGCAGGCATCGCTTCCGTTTCCGCCGTGTTGGCGGCGGCAAGCTTCTTTTTCACCACCAAGGTGTACAGCAGGACGTAGCCCACGATGAGCACCACGGCCGCGCCCAGCCAGATCCACATCTGCACCTGTACCGCGCCGTGCACACCGTCGATGAGACCCCGCAGGATGCCTTCCATACCCTCAGGCAGGGCGATGGCGGACCCCACCGCTGCCAGACGGAGGGCAACGGTCGATGCCGCCAGCAGGCCGCCTGTCAGCAGGCAGTCCACACCCAGCCACAGCAGACCGCCAAAGCGGTACCAGCGGCAGGCGTAGATGAGTGCTGCGAGCACCAGACACACACCGTAGGCGGCCCACAGCATGGCGGGGTTGAGCAGGGCGCCGATGTCGTCCACGGGGATTTCTTTCACGATCTCGGTGCGGATGGCTTTCATATCGGGCAGGGCTTTGGTTATTTCTTCCGCGTCCCGTTCAACGGTCTCCACGATTTGGGCTTTCAGCTCCTCTTTTTTGAGGGGTGCGTCGGTCATCTCCACCGCGATATCGGCCAGATCGTCCGCGTGCTCCTTGACGATGTCCACCAACGCATCGGCGGTGAGTTGAAGGTTGGTCTCCTGTCCGGTGAGCAGATTGGCCGAATCGGCGGCCAGCAGGTCGATGATTTCGTCTGCGGCATCGCTCTGCATCAGCTGACCCACCGCGTCCGTGGAGATGTCCAGCTCTTCGATGTTTTCCTTGACGATCTCATTTTTCAGTATGACCTCTTCAAAGTCCACACTCTCCACCAGCTCCACCACGGTGGTACGGAGCATTTCGCCGATGGACTTGGCGGATACGCTTTGGATCACCACACCATAGAGGGAGGCGGCCAGCAAACTTGCAATCAGCAGGACGCTGAGGATTACCGCCGCGATGGCGGTGAGAATATTCACGGCGATATGACGTTTCTTTAGCATACACGGTCCTCGTTTCTTCGGGATTATTCCTAGATTTATTCGCATTATAGCATATTCTTTCAGTAAAAACAACGGGTTTTTGTCCGGATTTTCCCGTTTTTCCCTTGACAGCATTAAAAGATACCTATATAATCAATGTTAGGTATCCCTGTTCCAAGAATGAGTTTCATAAAAATACGACGCGGAAAGGAGAGACCCCGACATGAAGCTGTACATCGCCCCTGCTTTGGAGACCCTGTCCTTCACTTCCATGGAGGCCATCGGTGCCGAGCTGGATGGCAGCAAGACCTTTAATGACGGTGAGTTGGAGTGGTAACCGATTCATAGAATCGCTTTCCCTTCAGGGACTATCGTATGCCGCCTCCTGAGAAGGCGCCCCCTTTTCCCGAAACGGAATACGATTCCGTCACGCGAAACCCCATCGCAAACCCCAAAAAATTTTAGGAGGAAAACAATTATGAACATGCGTAAAATCATTGCCGTTCTGGCTGCTATGCTGCTGCTGTGCGCCGCCATTCCTATGGCTGCCGTCTCTGTGGCTGCGGCTGATGCGGTTCTGAGCTTGGATTTCGAGGATGGCAACGCCAAGCTCTCCAACGCCGTTATTTGCGACACTCAGGTCGGTAGCGGCACCAAAAGCATTCAGTTGGATTGCAGTACCACCAACTATGCTCAGGTTTACACCTATCTGAACCTGAAGGCCAACACCGACTATGTCGTTAACTTCAAGGCTTTCAGCACCAAGACGGCTGGCATTAGTGTCTATTTGTTGAACACCAGCTGGAGCAGCATTATGAAGGCCCCCGTTACCATCAACAATAATAACTGGGCCGAGTACACCGTTACGGTGAACCCCGGCGACAACACTACTGTTGTGTTCGGTTTGCAGTCCGGTTGGGCTGCTACCGAAGGCCTGATGTACTATTTCGACGATATCACCGTTATCGAGAAGTCTGCTTACAAGCCTTCCTATGACGGCGGCAATGCGGTTCTCGATAAGGATTTCGAGGATGGCAATGCCTTTTTCAGCAAAGCTGTTATCTCTCAGGAGGCAGCCAACGGCAGCAACAGCGCCGCGCTGGATTGCGGCACTGCCAACTACGCTCAGATTTACACCTACCTGAATTTGACCGCTAACACGGATTACATCGTCAGCTTTAAGGCCAAGGCCAGCAGCAACAATCTCGGCATCTCTATCAACTTTTTGAATGGTAGTTGGGCCGGCATCATGAACAAAAAGGTGACCCTCAACACGAGCTGGGTTGAGTACACCGTGCTGATGAATCCCGGCGACAACACTACTGTTGTGTTCGGCTTCCAGTCCGGTTGGAGCGCTACCGAAGGCCTGATGTGCTACTTTGATGACGTTATCGTGAGTGCCGTTCCCGAAGAGCCCGGCGTCCCCGTTGAGCCTTCTTTCGACGGCTATGTTACCAACGGCGACTTTGAGACCGGCGACCTGACCGGTTGGAAGAATAGCTACAACGGTGTGGTTCAGTCTGACATCGTCCACAGCGGTTCTTATGCTCACAAGAGCAGCAACACCGCCTCCAAGTATCAGGGTATGATGCAGCAGAACCCCATCGCTGTAAAGGCCAACACGGATTATGTTGTGACCTTCTGGTACTACTACGTGGGCGAGAACGCTACCGGTAGCGCTGCCTCTTTCTACCTGTATGCCCAGACCACGGATAATGCGACCAACATCAAGAGCATCACCAACTATCCCGCTGCTGCCAACACCTGGTATCAGGTGACGCTGCAGTTCAATTCCGGCGACAACACTGAGCTTGCTCTGGTGTGGTCCAACCGTATGGCGAATGACGGCGGCACTTACTACTTTGATGATGTTAAGCTCGCAGAGCTTTCTTTCGACGGCTACATCTACAATGGCGGCTTTGAGGCCGATACCGCAAAGTGGAAGACCGATTCTTCCGCTTCTCTGGTTACCGACGATGTTTACGAGGGCAACCAGGCTCTGAAGCTGAGCAACACCGGCTACTATGCCAGTGCTGCTACTCAGACCGTGACCGTTAAGGCCAACACCGTCTATGAGCTGACCTGGAACAGCAAACGTCTGTCCGGCACCGGCGCCTTCAATGTGATCCTGTGCCAGACCGTTTCTCCCTGGGCCAACTTCACCCAGGTGGCTGGTCAGAACTGGATGAACGAGACCTCCGGCAACTGGGTTTCCAACTCTTTCACTGTTAACACCGGCGACAATACTCAGATGCTGATCAAATGGACCTCCGAGCGTGCCGGTGATGCCGGTGAGATCCTGATTGATAACATTAAGCTGGTTGAGGTGAAGGATCCTTCTTACGACGGCTACATCTACAACGGCGACTTCGAGATTGGCAAACTGGGTGCTTGGACCAACCTGTGGGGTTCCTGCCCCACCGCTGAGGTGATCGAGGGCGGTAAGGACAGCGACTACGCTCTGAACGTGGTTTCCGGCAAGTGGAAGCACGTGCGTCAGACCGGTATCGCCGTTGAGCCCAACACCGGCTATAAGATCACCGCTTGGGCTAAGAATGCCAAGAATATGTCCCTGCTGGTCAAGGACGGCGGCGACACCAAGGATCTGAAGAACGTTGGCGTCAATGCCGGCGACGAGTGGACCGAGTTTACCGGTTATTTCAATTCCGGTGATTACTCCACCATCATCTTCTCTCTGATGGGCGGCGCCGATGAGGCCTACGGCATCTTCGATAACGTCTCCATCTCTCTCTGCGAGCACGAGTACGACGCTGATTGCGACGCTGACTGCAACAACTGCGGCGCGACCCGCGAGGCTTCTCACAGCTACTTCTATCCCTGCGATCCCGTTTGCCAGATCTGCTACGAGGTCACCAACCCCGACGCCGCTCACAGCATCGTGGCTGTGGAGGCTAAGGACGCCACCTGCACCGAGAACGGCAACATCGCCTATTGGTACTGTGAGCATTGCGGCGCCTGCTGGGCTGACGAGGCTCTTACCCAGGTCACCAACCATCTGAGCGTCGTTGTTCCCACCATCGAGCACTCCTATGACAACATCTACGACGCCGCCTGCAATGTCTGCGGTGGCGTGCGTGAGGTTCCCCAGCTGCCTGTCGAGTTCGGCGGCAAGTCCATCTCTGAGGATGTCAGCGGTCTGGCCTTCAAGTATGATCTGGCCATTGAGGGCGTTGCCATCAAGGGCAACACCTACAATCAGGCTGATTTCACCAACGCTACCTTTAACGGCCACAAGCTGCTGGAGGTTGGCGTGATCGCCTCCAACGGTCAGTCCTCCACTAAGATCCAGGGCGTGCACATGTGCGAGCTGGAGGGTGGCGTTGCCTCCTTCGTGTATCGCGTTGTCAACATTCCCGCGGATAAGCTGGATGCCGAGATCACTATGACTCCCTACTACGTCGTGGAGATCGACGGCGTGGAGACCACCGTCTACGGTGAGGCTATGGTCGGTTCCTACGCTGAGATTGCCGGCTAATTTCATCCGGCACCGCTATTAGTTAAATAGCCCCGACCCCCACGGAGAAATCCGTGGGGGTTTTTCTTTGCAAAAAAATTATGGTTGTGCTCCGCGAAAAAGTATGCTATACTGATTTTAATATAGGCCAATAGGGCTAATTTTGAAATCGGAGGGATCTATATGATGGATATTATGGCAAAATATGAGCTGTGGTGTCAGCGCGCTACCGAGGACGCCGACGTGGCGGCGGAGTTGGCTTCTGTGGCAGGTAACGACGCGGAGATCCGCGACCGCTTCTACCGTGAGCTCGCCTTCGGTACCGGTGGTTTGCGTGGCGTGATTGGCGCCGGCTCCAACCGTATGAACATCTACACTGTGCGCAAGGCCACCCAGGGCCTCGCCAACTACCTGAACGCCCGTTACGAGTCCTCTGCCGTGGCGGTGTCCTTCGACTCCCGTATCAAGTCCGACGTCTTCGCCCGCGAGGCCGCCTGCGTGCTGGCTGCCGCCGGCATCACCGTCCACCTGTTCCCCCAGCTGGAGCCCACCCCCGTGCTCAGCTATGCCGTGCGCTATTACGGCACCCAGGCGGGCATTATGGTCACCGCCTCTCACAACCCCGCCAAGTACAACGGCTATAAGTGCTACGGCCCCGACGGCTGCCAGATGACCGATGCCGACGCCGGCGACGTGCTGGGTTATATCAATCAGGTCGACCTTTTTGAAGACGTACATACCATGCCTTATGACGAGGCGGTTGCCGCCGGCCTCATCAAGCTCATCGGCGACGAGCTGCTGGAGAGTTTTACTCAGCAGGTGCTGGCCCAGCAGGTCAATCCCGGCGTGTCCGCCGAGGCGGGTCTGCGTCTGGTGTACACCCCCCTCAACGGCACCGGCAACCTGCCCGTCCGTGAGATTCTCCGCCGCGTGGGAATCAAAGAGGTGTCCATTGTTCCCGAGCAGGAGTTGCCGGATGGCAATTTCCCCACCGCTCCTTTCCCCAACCCCGAGATTCGTCAGGCCTTCGAGTGCGCCCTGAAGCTGGCTAAGTCTATGGACACCCCCGCCGACCTGCTGCTGGCCACCGACCCTGACTGCGACCGCGTGGGCATCGCCGTGTGGAACGGCGAGGACTACACCCTGATGAGCGGTAACGAGGTGGGCTGTCTCTTGCTGGATTACGTGGTGTCCTGCCGCAAGGCAAACGGCACCCTGCCCGCGGACCCCGTGGTCATCAAGACCATCGTCACCACCAATATGGCCAAGTCTATTGCCAATAAGTACGGCTGCGAGCTGCGCGACCTGCTCACCGGCTTTAAGTACATCGGCGAGCAGATCGGCGTACTGGAGGCGGAGGGGCGTGCCGACCGCTACGTCATCGGCTTTGAGGAGAGCTACGGCTATCTGGCCGGCTCCTACGTCCGCGATAAGGACGCCGTCGTCGCCTCTATGCTGATCGTGGAGATGGCCTCTTACTATCATAAGCAGGGCATTTCCCTCCTGCAGCGGATGGAGCAGCTCTATCAGGAGCATGGCTTCTATCGCAACGCCCTGGTCAACGTGGCTTTCGAGGGCGAGCAGGGTATGCACGATATGGACCGCCTGATGAGCGGCCTGCGTGAGAATCCTCCCGCCGAGATTGCCGGCCTCAAGGTGCTGGCCTGCGCCGACTACGGCCTGCGGGTCGCCACCGACCTCACCACCGGTGACCGCACCCCCCTGACCCTGCCCAAGTCCAACGTGTTGGCCTACACCCTGGAGGGTGGCGCGGGTCTCATCATCCGCCCCTCCGGCACCGAGCCCAAGGTCAAGGGCTACGTCACCGCCATCGGCGAGACCCCCGAGATCGCCGCCGCCTGCGAGGCCACCCTGTGTGTCGCCGCCGAGGCCATTATGAAGAACGTGTAATGCATCTCAAAACCTCCCCTTGTTTTCAAGGGGAGGTTTTTTGCTTTGATCTATCCCATTGTTACACCGTAGGGGCGGTCTGTGACCGCCCGCGGGCGAACACAGTTCGCCCCTACTACGCGCAGGTGTTTTTGTGCACTTCGCAAAAAAAGTGGGTGAAAATTGTGCATTGCTCCAAAATTTGCCGTCGCGTGTTGACAGGATAGCGCTCGTGTGCGATGATGAAATAGGAAAAAGTTTAAAAATTAAAGATCGTGCCGCAAGAGAGCCGTTTCCATCGTTATTATATACAGAGGCGATGCACTTGTGTTGGTAAGCGAGACAAATTGTAACACAAGACAACCGTCCCCCTGTGTGTGAGAGAACCGTCCCCTTGTGTGCGCATGGTTATTATATGTGATAAGGAGGAGCAACAATGAGAAAAGCGAAATGGGTATGTGTGGTTGTTCTGAATGTAGTTCTCGTACTTGTTTTACTCATTGTGCTCTACACGAAACAGCAGTTTGCCAATAGGCCGGTCAATCAACCTTTCACCAAATGGGTTTCCGAGGATGAAACTATTGTTTTTGAAACCGATGCGAATGGCGCCGGTTGTGGAACTATGGTCATTCAAGACGAAATTTTAGATATACGTTTTGCGACCGGTTTAGATAGGGACATTGGCGTTTATGTAATCACAGAAGATGGACGCACAGAATTGGTTGAGATGTGGGTTGGACGCTTTAATAAAGCAGATCGATTTATTGCGGTCGTTTCTGATGAAACAACCTACTTTAAAAAAGGAGATCGGATTACCTTTCATCGGGTTAATAAATAGACACAAGCGATAACACAAGGAGACGGTTCTCTTGTGTTCATATGAGGGAGGAAACCTGATGCAGCGCAAAGTAGATAGAAATATTTTTATCCTGTGCTTGATTGGTGCAGTTGTTGGGATAGGAAGTTTTTTCTTTTATCAATTACCATTAATGATCATATTAGTGGAGGCCGCCCTCTTTGTCCCATGGTCTATTTGTTGGTATAAAAAATACTCGCTGTTGCTACAATGGGTTGTAACATTAACCTCTGTGTTTGCTTGGATTTTAGTGGTGCTTGTTATTGGTTATCTTGCTCAACAATTCGAATGGGCAAAACACATATTCTTGTTTCCTTATTACTCAAAATACATGTAACACAAAAATACAAGAGAACGGTTCTCTTGTTTGAGCCGAAAAAATCTTTTTCTTCCAAAAAATTTTTAACGCAAAAAAAGCGGCTGTTCCGTGGGAACAGCCGCTTTTTCTTATAAATATAGGTATAATAGAAGGGCATCGAAAATTCTTTCGATGCCCCAACAGATACCATTATAGCACACTTTCCGTCAAAGGTGTTAGTAAAAGTTTGAGCCATTTTTTTGGGCATTTTGTGCATAGACAAAGGCCCTTGCATCGGGTATACTGAAGCCAGAAAGAGAAACCCAAACACAAATAACCGTGAAGAAGACGGGAAAGAAAGGACTGATTCCCATGGCATTTGGTGATACCCCGCCCAACTACGAAAACCGAATCGATGCAGAAAGGAATGAGTCCAAAGACCTAGTCGATTAAGTAACCTCATCAAAAATTCATCGAAAGGACTGAGTCCCAAGACCTAGTCAATTTTGAGGTAATGATCCCATTCAATTCACGAAAAGGAAACGGTACAAACCGATGCACAAATGATATTCGTGCCCTATATGTAAGTATACAAACCGTGAAAACTTAAGGTGAATTCCAATGGACAAGTAAATGATTTGTACGAATATAAACCGTGATTTAAGGTATACTCCGATGAACTAAGATAATTTGAGTAAGCTATAAACCGCGATTTGAGGTACAGACCAATGTACTAATTCGATGAGCACCGGCAAAAACCGGTGAAAGCACAACTGATATAGACCCGTCGGGAAATATCCCGACGGGTTTTTCGTTTGTGATGGTGCTGCTCTGTGCCATGTTGTAGGGACGACCATCGGTCGTCTGCAAAACGGACGGGCAATGCCCGTCCCTACGTCACGCACCCACCCCACTGCAACCCTGCAGGGGATGGCGCCCACGACGTCCCGCAAAAAAGCCGCTATCCCGTAGGACAGCGGCTTTCGCTTTGCCTTTATCTGCGCTATTACACAGCGCCCTGGGCCAGCATGGCCTCGGCGACCTTCTCGAAGCCGGCCAGATTGGCACCGGCCACCAGATCGCCCTTCATGCCGTATTTCTCGGCGGCCTTGTAGGAGTTCCAGTAGATGTTGTACATGATCTGCTTGAGCTTCGCATCCACTTCCTCAGCGGTCCAGCTGTAGCGCATAGAGTTCTGGCTCATCTCCAGACCGGAGACCGCCACGCCGCCGGCGTTGACCGCCTTGGAGGGGGCGACGATGACGCCGTTCTTCTTGAGGTACGCCATGGCCTCGTTGGTGGTGGGCATATTGGACACCTCGACGTAGTACTTCACGCCGTTTGCGACGATCTGCTCCGCCTCCGCCATACCCACCTCGTTCTGGGTGGCGCAGGGCATCAGGATGTCCGCCTTGACGCCCCAGGGCTTCTGACCCTCAAAGTAGGGGACACCGAACTTGTCGGCGTAGTCCTTCACCTTGTCGCGACCGCTGGAACGCATCTCCAGCATAAAGTTGATCTTCTCCTCGGTGCAGACGCCGTCCTCGTCGTAGACGTAGCCGTCGGGGCCGGAGATGGTGACCACCTTGCCACCCAGCTCGGTGACCTTCTTGACGGTACCCCAGGCCACGTTGCCGAAGCCGGAGACGGCGAAGGTCTTGCCCACGATGGTGTCGCCGAAGGATTTGAGCATCTCGTCGGTGTAGTAGACCGCGCCGAAGCCGGTGGCCTCGGGGCGGATGAGGGAGCCACCGTAGGGCAGACCCTTACCGGTCAGCACGCCCTCATAGCGGTTGACCAGACGCTTGTACTGGCCGAACATATAGCCGATCTCGCGGGCACCCACGCCCAGATCACCGGCAGGCACGTCGGTGTCGGGGCCGATGTGGCGATACAGCTCAGTCATAAAGCTCTGGCAGAAGGCCATGATCTCCTTGTCGCTCTTGCCGCGGGGATCGAAGTCGGAGCCGCCCTTGCCGCCGCCCATGGGCAGGCTGGTCAGGGAGTTCTTAAAGGTCTGCTCGAAGCCCAGGAACTTGATGATGCTCAGGTTGACGGAGGGGTGGAAGCGCAGGCCGCCCTTGTAGGGGCCGATGGCGCTGTTGAATTGCACGCGATAGCCGCGGTTGACCTGAATCTTGCCGTTGTCGTCCACCCAGGGCACACGGAAGATCACCACGCGCTCCGGCTCGACGAGACGCTCCAGCAGGGAGGCCTCCTCATATTTGGGATTGGCGTCGACAATGGGGCGCAGGGTGCCCAGCACCTCTTCTGCGGTCTGCAGGAACTCGGGCTGATCCTTGTAGCGCACCTTCAGGTCGTCCAATACACGGTCAATGTAAGACATAAAAAACACTCCTTTTTGGGTTAGTAGGGTTGAAAAACGCCTTCGTTTTTCAACGATGGTATCATTATAGCAGAAAAATCACGGTTTGCAAGAAATTCTTGCTAAAATTTCATATTTTTTCACACTTTTAAGCGTGAAAGTGAAAACAAGGGCAAAAAGTGACGAAAAAGCGGTGAAAATGTTGCAAATATGAGCGGTTGTCAACCGCTAAAAACTGTGGTATAATGGAGAAAAGATGCGAAAGGGGGAGACCCGAATGAAAATAATGGCTGTGGATTTGGGGCATGCCCGCACCGGCATCGCGGTGAGCGATATTGGCGAGCGGTTGGCTTCTCCTGTGGGCACCATCACCGAATACGTGGACGAGCGCCTGCTGCCGAAGATTGCGGATATCGCCCGCGAGCAGAGAGCCGAAATGCTTGTGGTGGGCCACCCTAAGAATATGGACGGCAGTCGCGGCGAGGCGGCCAAGCGTGCCGAGGATCTCGCCGCCAAATTGAGCGAAATCACCGGTCTGCCGGTCAAGCTTTGGGACGAGCGGATGACCACCGTCTCCGCCATCGGCTACCTCAATCAAAACGACGTCCGCGGCAAAAAGCGCAAGCAGGTGGTGGACACCGTGGCCGCCACCATCATCCTGCAGGATTTCTTGGACAGCCGGAGAGGCGCGTAGTCACTACAGACCGCTGATTTGCGTTTGCCTCTCCTCGAGAATGTCGCTGTGCGCCATTCTCCCGCATAACTACTCCGTAAACCCAAGAGCGTAGGGCGGGGGCTTGCTCCCGCCGTCAAAAAGGCACCCGTTTGGGTGCCTTTTTGCTATCCGAATGGTAGAAGTTTTCTCTAATGTTTTGTCTATTTTAGCCAAAAAAATCAAACATTCAGAAATTTTAATTTAAAAAAGTTGCACACATTGGTTTGGCGTGATATACTGGATACAGTTCTCTATATATACTGAGGAGGTAAACAACCCATGAAAAAACTATTTGCTCTGTTACTCATCGGCTGTCTGTTGATGGCTCCTCTGTCTGTCAGCGCAGCGAGCACTGCGGCGCAGGACGGGCTGGAGGTGTCCATTTCCACAGACAAAGACTCCTATGCTGTTGGCGAGGATGTCGTCGTCACCGTTACCTTGAATAATAACGGTACGAGAGAACTGGTCGATATTCAGATCGAAACGCTGTTGCCTGACAGCCTTAAACTGAAGGACGGCAGTCTGCAAGAGAGTGTCGTATCGCTGAAGCCCGGCGAGCAAAAGACGGTAGTGGTCACCGGTACCGTCAAGGATCCCGCCGACGACCCCACCATCGTTCTGCCCGTCATGGAGGTCAAGGCCGGCGATGTCATTTCGGTGCCCATTCTGTTCAAGAACAACCCCGGTTTGGTTTCTGCTGTGGTTAAGATTGGATACGAGTCCTCCGTGCTGGAGCTGTTAGAAGCTGTCACGGGCGATTTCAACAGCAAGGGCTATTCCTTCGGCCCCAAGACCAAGAATCCTTTTACCATCAATTTCTGCGACGCAGCTACGGATGAGAACTACACCGGTGAGCTGTTCGCTACCCTGAATTTCAAGGTCAAAGAGGATGCCGCTAAGGGCACCTATCCTCTGACTCTGACCTTCAGTTGTGAGGATGACTTCTACGGAGCCGGCCTTGATATGCCCGTTGTGTATTTCAATGGTTCAGAGGGTTCCGTCACCGTCGTTGAGGACAAGCCCGACGATCCCATCGACCCCGACGATCCCATCGACCCCGATGATCCCGTGGACCCCGATGATCCCGTGGACCCCGATGATCCCGATGATCCCGATGATCCCGTGGACCCCGACGATCCCGTAGACCCCGACGATCCCGTGGACCCCGACGATCCCGTAGACCCCGATGATCCCATCGACCCCGACGATCCCGTGGACCCCGACGATCCCGTTGACCCCGACACCCCCGTTGACCCCGACGCTCCTGACACCGGTGACGATCGTGCTAATGGCTGGGTGATCGTGCTGACCGTCGCTTCTGCGGCCGGTCTGGTGTTTGTGGCCCTCAAGTATAAGAAGACCGTGCAGATGATGAGCCTGTTCCTGTGTGTGGCTCTGGCTCTGGGTGTGATTCCCTTCATGGCTTCTGCTAACGAGAATGACGTGGTGCCTCTGACCGTGGACAAGGAGATTACCGTCAATGGTGAGAAGTGCACTGTGCAGGCCACCGTTAAGTACTCCGTTGTTTATGGGGAGGACGAGATTGTTAAGGCTCAGGTAGAGGAGCTCCTGTCCACTAAGCACAAGCTGACCTACAACGAGGACGGCTCCTTCCGCGTGCTGATCATCGCCGACTGCCATATGAATCATAAGGCCAATGCCACCGATGTGCAGGAGGTCAAGGATCGCATTAAGTTGCTGGTGGATCACGAGAATCCCGATCTGGTCATCTACACCGGTGACAACACCATCAACTCTTACACCGAGGCCGATATGCGCGCCAATCTGGACATCATCGTCGGCTATGTGGAGGAGAAGAAGATTCCCTGGTGCCACGTCTACGGCAACCATGATGAGGAATACGGTATGTCTAAGTCCAAGCAGCAGGCTATCTACGAGTCCTATGAATACTGTGTATCCAAGAAGGGACCCGATGGTATTTTCGGCGTGGGCAACTACGTTTTGGGTGTGTACAAGCAGGACGGCTCGCTGGGTTCCGTCATCTACTGTCTGGATTCCGGTGCCTATGCTTCCGGCGGTGGCTACGATTACATCAAGGCCAATCAGGTTGCTTGGTACAAGGAAACCTCCGAACTTCTGCAGAAGTACAACGGTGGTGAACTGGTCGAGGGTATGATGGCCTTCCACATCCCGCTGTACGAGAACCGCCTGGCTTATAACAACCGCAATAACAAGGACATCGTTTCTGAGTGGAACGGTGAGCGTAACGAGGACATCTGCTCCTCTAAGAGCGATAAGAACGATATGTTCGAGACCATGCTGGAGCGCGGTGACATCAAAGCAGTTGTCACCGGCCACGATCATATCAACGATTATATGTTCAACTACTACGGTATTAAGCTGTGCAACTCTCCCAATGTCAGCGACCTGGAGTATCACGACCACCGTATGCAGGGCGGCCGCGTATTCGATCTGAATCTGGCTACTCTCGACAACATTCCCACCTATGTCACTCGCTTGCAGAGTCTGTACGAACCCATTGACCCCGGCACGTATGAGACCTTGGCGGACAATGTAGCTCTGGAGTTCACTAAAGAGGCCATCGAGGGAGCTACCATCACCAACTGGAACGGTGGCGCCCTGAACGGCAAAGCTACCGTTACCCTGAAGGATGGCAAAGGTGTGAATGGCGGTGATGCCATCGAGATTACCCGCAATAACCAAGAGAATATGGAATTCTCCATTGAACTGAACAATATGGGACGACTGGGCAACAATAAGTATCTGGTGGTTTGGGCTGATTTCACCAATGTGAATTTCCGCAAGGCTTGCTTTGGTTTGCAGTCGATGGACGGCTTCTACCGCACCGACGATGCGGACTACAAGACCTCCTTCTACTATCTGCCCGACGGTGCCACCGATATGAGCCAGATACAGACTCTGTACCATGGTGGCGACGGCTGCTTTGGTAGCGGCGACAGTGGTTCTCAGGCGATGGTTGGTAAAAAAGGCTATTTCGCTTTCCCCGTAGAGTATTTTCTTAATGGCTCTGAGAAACTGAATAAAGATTCCGTAATCAAGGGTCTGTACTTCTACGCTTCTCTTGAGAACAATGCTAAGTATTTTAACAAGCCCTATTATTTTGACGATATCCGTCTGGTTGTGAATTTGGAGGCCTTGTTTTAATCCGAGATAGGCGTAGACGCATCTCACCTCAATGAAAAATCCCGACAGCACACGCTGTCGGGATTTTTTGTTGTGCCAATCGATGGCAGACAGACACAAAAGTGTTGCATTATGCCACGTTATATAGTATAATCTATTCTGTATAAGTACGTTAGATTGGAGGGGTAGGCTTTGTTGCCAACGTATTTGGATAACAGCGCCACCACACGGGTGTGTGGGGCAGCGGCAGATGCCGCCTATCGGCTGATGACCGAGGTGTACGGCAACCCCAGCTCTCTCCACACCTTGGGCTTCCGTGCGGAGCAGGAGCTCACCGCGGCTCGGCGCCAAGTGGCTACCTTGGTGGGCTGTGAGGAGGGGGAGATCACCTTCACCTCCGGCGGCACCGAGGCCAACAACCTGGCCATCTTCGGCGCGTCGGCAGCTCATCCCCGTGACGGGCGCCATATCGTCACCACCGCAGTGGAGCACGCCTCTGTTTCGGCGGCGATGGACGCCTTAGAGAAGGATGGCTACACCGTCACCCGCCTTGTCCCCGACGAGAGCGGTACCCTCACCGCCGACGCCATCGTCGCCGCCTGCCGTCCCGACACGGTGCTGGTGGCGGTGATGTTGGTGAATAACGAGATCGGTTCTCGCTTTCCCATTGAGCAGGCTGTGCCCGCCATCCGCCGTGCAGCGCCCCGCGCCCACATTCACTGCGACGCGGTGCAGGCGGCAGGTAAGTTGCCGATTCGCGCTTCTCGCTGGGGACTGGACTCTGTGGCGATCAGTGCCCATAAGATCCACGGCCCCAAGGGTGTGGGCGCCTTGTATCTGCGCAAGGGTGCCCGTCTCATCCCCCGTCAATATGGGGGCAAGCAAGAGGATGGCCTGCGGCCCGGTACCGAGGCCGCACCCCTCATCGCCGCTTTTGGCGCGGCCATCGGGGAATTGCCGCCGATACCGCAGCAGATGGCGCATTACGACGCCTTGCGCCGCCACTTGCTTTCCCGCTTAGGCGACAACCCCTGCGTCCGTTTCCACCTGCCTGTGGGCGGCGTACCCTACATCATCCATCTGTCTGTGCCGGGGTATAAGAGCGAAACGCTCCTGCATTTCCTCGCGCAGAAAGAGATATACGTATCCAGCGGTTCTGCTTGCTCCAAGGGAGCCAAGAGCCCCGTTCTCACCGCTATGGGTCTGCCTGCCGAGGAGATTGACAGCGCCCTGCGGGTGAGCCTGTGCCGCGATAATACCATCGAGGATATGGACCGCTTTGCCGACGGTCTGCTGGAGGCCGTAGAGAAATTGGCCAGAAAGGATCGAAATTATGTCTGATTACAAGCCGAACGAGAATCAAAACCACAGCACGGAGGATATGCAGGCGCTGTTTGACCTGCTGGGCCGTCTGGAGAAGCGGGAGGATGCGCACCGTCCCCAGGGCGGGATCCACACCTTTTCCGAAACGGAGCCCCTCGATCTGATCGCGGTGGAGGAGGCCGATCTGCACCTGGAGCCTGCCCGTTTTCAGCCCAACGGCTGGTCGGAGGGAGATATTCAGGATCTGTTGCTGATCCATCAGGATGAGTTCGATTCCGAGGATGAAGAGGATGAAGAGGAGCGGCCGGCGCCTCCTCGGGCCCGTCGCAACCCCTTTGGGGCGCTGTGGGCCGGTTTTTGCAGCAATCTGCCCCACAAGGAGGACTCTGTCGGCACCAAGGTGCGCAAATACGGCTTTTTGACCTCGCTGCTGGTGATGCTGGTGGCGGTGGTGTATCTGGCGGTGGACCTGCTCCTGATTCCCGCCAAGAATACGCAGCTGAAAAATGAGCTGATCGATCTCTACCACCCGGAGCAGTCGCAGGTGGTGATATCGGAGGAAAACGGCAACTATCCGGAGAATATGCTGGCCTCCTTCAAGGATTTGTATGACCGCAACAACGAGGTGCGCGGTTGGATCTCCTTCCACGCCTATGGCAAAAAGGATTTCTTGGATATCGAATATCCCATCGTCTACTCCGGCGATAATGAGAAGTACCTGAAGAAGGATTTTGACGGCAACAAGAACCGTAACGGCACCCTGTTCTTCGATCGCGCCAATAAACTGAACAGCGCTGAGGACAAGAACCGTTCTCTCATCGTCTATGGCCATAATATGGCCAGCGGACAGATGTTTGCAGGTCTGAATAAGTTTTTGGGAAGCGTGAACAATGCCCGCATCGCCACCACGCTGACGATGAGCACCCTGTATCGCCAGGATCAGTACATGGTGTTTGCGGTGATCCTTACCGACGAGTCGGATACGGTAAAGGGACGGTATTTCAACACCCGCCGCACCGCCTTTACCAACGATACGGACTTCCTCCAGTATATCGATGAGATGCGCGCCCGTTCCATCTTTGATTATCCCGTGGAGGTGAAAGGGGACGATCAGATTTTGGTGTTGTCCACCTGCACCTGTAAGTCCAGCGCCCACGTGAAAGATGGTCGTTTGGTGGTGGTGGCCCGCCGCGTCCGCGCGGATGAGGAGGCTGTGGTGAACACCGCCGCTATCGTTAAGAACGAAGATGTCATTATGCCCTACTACTGGTACATCAACCAGAAGCTGACTCCCCATAAGTATTACACCGATGCCGGCCTGGATTACCCCGACGCGCCTCAGCAACCCAACAACAGCACCATCCATACCGGCCGCACCGAGGCCACGACCACCACTGAGGGTGGCGGCGACGGTACCACTACCTCCGGCACGGCCGGCGGCACCACCACCGCTCAGAAGCCCTCTACCGGCACCGCCACCGGCACCAAGCCTCCTGTCGGCACCACGGCGCCCACCAAGCCCACCGAGGGCACCACGCCCACCGCCGGCACCACCGCGCCTACGGAGGGCACCGTCCCCACCGCCGGCACCAATCCTACGGAGGGCACGGATCCCACCGAGAGCACCACACCCACCGAGAGCACCGCATCTACGGAGGGTACCGATCCTACTGAGAGCACCACGCCCTCTACCGATCCTACCGAGCCCACCGAGCCTTCGGTGGAGCCCACGGAGTCCACGGAGCCTTCGGTGGAGCCCACGGAGCCCACGGAGCCTTCGGCGGAGCCCACCGAGCCCACCGAGCCCACCGAACCTACTGAAGAATAAGGACGCGATCAGATGCAAGAAAAATACATTCCCCACGAGATTTTGCTCATCAAAAACGGTGAGCTGGCCTTAAAGGGTCTCAACCGCCGCACCTTTGAGGAGGCGCTGATGACCAATCTGCGCTACCGTCTGCGCCACGCGGGCGACTTTATCCTGCGTAAGGCCCAGTCCACCATCTACATCGAGCCCAAGAACGACTACGCCGATCTGGAGGAGGCCTGCGACGCCGTCTCCCGTGTGTTCGGCATCGCCGCCTTTTCCCGTGCCAGAGTGACAGCCAAGGATCTGGTTGCCATTCAGCAGGCCACGGTGGAGTATTTGGGGGACCGCCTCGCCACCGCCAAAACCTTTAAGGTGGAGGCGAAACGGGCGGACAAATCCTTCCCCTACACCTCCCCCGAGATCAGCCGTGAGGTGGGCGGCTACGTGCTGAGCCACTACCACCATCTCAAGGTAGACGTCCACAATCCCGACCTGCTGATCATGGTGGAGATTCGGGATTTCGGCGCCTACATCCACGCCCAGCAGCTGCCCGGTGCGGGCGGTATGCCGGTGGGCACGGGCGGCAAGGCCGCTATCATGATCTCCGGCGGCATCGACAGCCCCGTGGCGGCCTATATGATGGCCAAGCGGGGCATCCAGCTGACCGGCATTCACTTCGCTTCCCCGCCCTACACCAGTGAGCGGGCGGAGCAGAAGGTGATCACCCTGATGGAGAAGGTGGGCCGTTATGCAGGCCATATGACCCTGCACATTGTCCCCTTCACCCGTATTCAGGAGGAGATCCAGCGCAACTGTCCCGAGGAGTATTTCACCCTCATTATGCGACGCTTTATGATGCGGCTGGCCCAGTGGGTGGCCCGCGATAACGATTGCGGTGCCTTGATTACCGGTGAAAGTCTGGGTCAGGTGGCCAGCCAGACCATCCCCGCCATGGCGGTGGTGGATTGCCTGGCGCATATGCCGGTGTTCCGTCCCCTTATTGGTATGGATAAGGAGGAGATCGTCGCCATCTCCCGCAAGATCGACACCTTTGAGACCTCCATCCAGCCCTATGAGGACTGCTGCACCGTTTTCACGCCCCGTCATCCCTGCACCCGCCCCAAGCGCCGCTTGGTGGAGGAGGCGGAGTCGGTGCTGGACGTGGAGGCACTGATGAAGGATGCCTTGGAGGGTGTCCGCACGCTGAAACTGTAAGTAAGGAGGTCACCGTATGGAACTCAACGCTTACGCCGCCCGTGCGGTGGCCTTGCTGAAAGATAAAGGGCTGACCGTGGCCACCGCCGAGTCCTGCACCGGCGGCCTAATTGCTGCCGCCATCACCGACGTGGCAGGGGCCTCCCGCGTGTTCGGCACGGGTGTGGTCAGCTATTCCTGCGATTGCAAAATGAAACTGCTGGGCGTGTCTGCCGCTACGCTGGATGCGGAGGGGGCGGTATGCGCCGCCACCGCCGCCCAGATGGCACAGGGGGTGCGCCGCGTAGCGAAATCCTCTGTGGGTGTGTCCGTCACCGGTGAGGCAGGTCCTATCGCCGCCGAAGATCATCCCGTGGGCACCGTCTTTATTGCCCTTGCGGATGAGGGCGGCACTGTGGTGGAGGAGCATCACTTTGACGGCGACCGCGCCGCCATCCGCCGTCAGGCGGCTGTGGCGGTTTTGTCGCTGTTGGTCCATCGATTGGAGGGGGTGACGGCATGCTGATTCTCGGTATCGACCCCGGTTATGCCATCATCGGCTGGGGTGTCGTCCGCTATGAGCGGGGCAAGTACATCCCCGTGGATTTCGGTGCCATCACCACCGATGCGGGAACCCCCTTTAACCGCCGTCTGGAATTGATTTACGACCAACTGAATACGCTGCTGGACACCCACCACCCCGACGCGGTGGCGGTGGAAAAGCTGTATTTTCAGAACAACCAAAAGACCGCCATCGACGTGGCGCAGGCACGTGGTGTCACCATGCTGGCGTTGCAGCAGCACGGGGTACCGGTCTTTGAGTACACCCCCCTGCAGGTAAAATCTGCCGTCACCGGCTTCGGTCAGGCGCAGAAGCCTCAGGTGATGGAGATGACCAAGCGTCTACTCCGCCTCAAGGCCGTCCCCAAGCCGGACGACACCGCCGATGCGTTGGCCATCGCCATCTGCCACGCCCAGTACGGCGGCACGTCCCTCAAACAAACCTTGCTCAAAGGAGGAGTATAAATGCTCTATTGTGTCAAAGGTGAACTGTTAAAATTGGAACCCCGTATGGCGGTCATTATGTGCGGCGGCGTGGGTTTTCGCCTGCAGATTACGATGAACACCGCCCGCCAGATGCCGGCCATCGGCGCCGAGGCCATGCTGTATACCGAGATGGTGGTCCGCGAGGACGCCATGGAGCTGTTCGGCTTTGCCGACCAGAACGAGCTGACCTGCTTTAAGCAGCTCACCTCCATTTCGGGCGTGGGCCCCAAGGTGGGCATTTCCATCCTCTCCGAGCTCACCCCCGAGCGGGTGGCGCTGGCTGTTGCCGCAGGGGATTATAAGGCACTGACCAAGGCCGCCGGCGTGGGCCCCAAGCTGGCTCAGCGTATTGTTTTGGAGCTGAAAGACAAGGTGGGCGGCCTCGCTACCTCCGGCGGCATCGATTTGGGTGCCGCCGCCCCTGCCGTCGGCGTGGTTTCTGCCGCCGGCAACGCCACCCAGGCCGTGGAGGCGCTGACCGTGTTGGGCTTTACCGCCGGCGAGGCTTCTGCCGCCGTAGGCAAGCTGGATAGCGCGCTGCCGGTGGAAACCCTTGTTCGTGATGCCTTGAAGATGCTGGCAAGGAGAGGATAATATGTCCTACGATGTATTGGTTATCGGAGGCGGAGCCGCCGGATTGGCGGCCTCCGTCTTTTTGGGCCGTGCCGGTCAGGGTCGCCGCATTCTTCTCATTGAAAAAGCCCCCCGCGTGGGCAAAAAGCTAATGGCCACCGGCAACGGTACCTGCAATCTCACCAATGTCAAGGCGTCTGCCGCCGACTACCACGGCGCCCCTCGTCTGGCGCAGGCGGCGTTGGAGGCCTTTTCGGTGGCAGAGACCATAGACTTTTTCACTTCCATCGGCGTGGACTGTGCCGTCCGTGAGGATGGCAAGGTGTATCCGCTGTCTGAGCAGGCAGGCGCGGTGCTGGACGCCCTGCGCTTAGAGGCGCAAGCCTTAGGCGTGGAGATTATCTGTGACTGTAAGGTTACCGCTCTCAAAAAACAAGGAAACGACTGGTGCGTGATGTGCGATAATGCAAAATACGTCGCCGAGCAGGTGCTGGTGACGGTGGGCGGTGCCGCCGCCCCCGCTCTCGGCGGCAGTGCCGAGGGGTATCGTCTGCTCACCGACCTAGGCTGTGAAAAAAAGCCTCTGTTCCCTTCCATCGTGCAGATACGCACCGCCACCGACTATGTCCGTGCGGTTAAGGGTATCCGCGTGGACGCCGCCCTCACCCTGCGGATGGACGGCCGCGTGGCGGCGCAGAGCCGCGGCGAGGTGCTGTTTGCCGATTACGGCCTGTCCGGCCCTGCGGTGATGTTTATTTCCCGCCCTGTGGCGGATTGGGAGCGGCAGAAGAGGGGAGAGATGGTAGCTTGCCTCGATCTGCTCCCCGATTGGGACAGCGACACGCTTTGTGCCCGCATCCGTCAACGCAGTGAGCTGAAAGGCCGCACGTTGGAGGATCTGCTGACGGGTCTTCTGCACAAGCGGGTGGGTCAGACCATCCTGCGTGTGGCAGAGGTGTTGCCTCTCACCCGAGAGGTAGAAACTCTTACGGAAGATGAGTTGAAACGCATCACCCGCACGATTAAGAATTGGAAATTGCCCGTCACGGGCACCCAAGGCTTTGGCGGCGCACAGGTCACCGCCGGCGGCATCGCCGCCACCGAAATCGACCCATCCACCTTTGCCATCAAGCGTCTGCCCGGGGTGTACGCCGCCGGTGAGGTGCTGGACGTGGACGGCGATTGCGGCGGCTTTAACCTGCAATTCGCTTGGAGCAGTGCCTATGTGGCGGCTCAGGCCATCCAAAACAATCGGTAAACAAGGAGGTGAGCGGTATGCTCCGTATCACGGGAATCTCTCTTCCCTTGTCCTACACCGAGGACGACCTGCGGCGGTGTGCCGCTGACCGACTGGGCGTATCGCCCCAAAAGATTCAGTCCCTGACCTTGCGTAAGCGGTCGGTGGACGCCCGCAAGAAGAATGACGTGCATTTCACTGCCACGGTGGATGTGGCGGTGGACAACGAGGCCACCGTCCTGCGCCGCTGTGAGAAAAGCGGCAAGGTCACCCGCGTCACCGACACCCCCTACGTCATTTCCGCTTTGCCGACGGCACCCGACCTGCCCCCCGTGGTGGTGGGTAGCGGTCCTGCGGGCTTGTTTGCCGCCCTGACGCTGGCCCAGGCGGGGGCCAAACCCATCCTCTTGGAGCGGGGCGGCGACGTGGACAGCCGCCGCCGGGCGGTGGATACCTTCCGCCGCACGGGCGTGTTGGACACCGCCTCTAACGTGCAGTTCGGCGAGGGCGGGGCCGGTACCTTCTCGGACGGCAAGCTCAATTCCGGCATCAAGGATCCCCGCTCCCGCCGTGTGCTGGAGACCTTCGTCGCCGCCGGCGCACCGGCCGAGATTTTGTGGCAGGCCAAGCCCCACATCGGCACCGATAAACTGCAGGACACCGTCCGCGGCTTGCGTAATGAGATCCTCCGTCTGGGCGGTCAGGTGTTCTTCCGTCATCAGGTGACCGACATTGTGATTGCGGACGGCGCTCTGTCCGCTTTGGTCGTAGAAACCGATGACGGGACGATTGAAATTCCCTGCTCTCGCGCCATCTTTGCCATCGGTCACTCCGCCCGTGACACCGCCGAGATGCTGTTTTCTCACGGCTTACCCATGGAGCAGAAGCCCTTTGCGATGGGTGTGCGTATCGAGCACCCCCGCGAGATGATTGACAAAAGTCAGTATGGCCCTGCGGCGGGACACCCCGCCCTGGGCGCCGCCGATTATAAGCTGTCCTGCACCCCCGACGGCGGTCGGGGCGTCTATACTTTTTGTATGTGTCCCGGTGGTGTGGTGATTGCCGCCGCCTCGGAGGAGGGCGGTGTCGCCGTCAACGGCATGAGCGAGCACGCCCGCGATGCGGTCAATTCCAACAGTGCTCTGCTGGTGGGGGTCACCCCCGCCGATTTCGGCTCGGACCATCCCTTGGCGGGTTTCGCCTTTCAGCGCAGGATGGAGCAGGCCGCCTACGCCCTTGGCGGCGGCGACTACCGCGCACCCGCCCAGTTGGTGGGGGATTTCCTCGCCAATCGTGCCTCCACCGGTGTGGGGGAGGTACAGCCCTCTTATTTGCCGGGTGTCACCTGGACGGATCTGCGGGAATGTTTGCCGCCGTTTGTGGCATCCTCTCTAAAAGATGCCCTACCCATCTTTGGGCGCCAGCTTCACGGCTTTGACCGCCCCGATGCGGTGCTGACGGGTGTGGAAAGTCGCTCCTCATCCCCCGTCCGTTTGCTCCGTGACAGCCACGGGCAGTCGGCGGTGGCGGGCATCTATCCCTGCGGCGAGGGAGCGGGCTATGCCGGCGGCATTCTCTCTGCCGCCGTGGACGGTATCCGCTGTGCGGAATGGCTGTTGGAAGATTTGTAATGGAGGTATTCCAATGAATTGGTTAAATGAAACGGAGCTACCCATCCTTTGGTGGATACGGGAGCATCTCACCAATCCCTTTTTGGACACGGTGATGCCCTACATCTCCTCGCTGGCGCGCCACGGCGAGTTCTGGATTTTGCTGGCGTTGATCCTCGTCTGTTTCAAAAAGACCCGCAAGGCCGGCGTGGCCATGGGCATCGCCATGGCCTGCGGCTATCTCATCGGCAATATGGGGATGAAAAACCTCTTTGCCCGCACCCGCCCCTACGATATGACTGAGGTACAGCTGTTGGTGGCCAAGCTCCACGATTTCTCCTTCCCCTCGGGGCATACGCTGGTGTCGATCGAGGCCGCCACCGCTCTGACCTATTACCACCGCAAATGGGGTGTCGCCGCCCTTGTGCTGGCGGCGCTGATTGCCTATTCTCGCCTCTATCTCTTCGTTCACTATCCCACCGACGTGCTGGCAGGCGCCTTGTTGGGCGTGGGTATTGCCTTGGCCGCCTGTTATGTCACCAATCGGCTGTGGACGCGTAAAAATCAAATCGTTGCAAAAGAAAAGGAGTAATGCGTTATGGATTGGGAAGCGATTTTACATTCTCTCGTTCAATTGGCCACCACCTGGGGTATTAAGCTGCTCACCGCCATCATCGTGCTGGTGGTAGCCCTCAAGCTCATCGGTTGGCTCAAAAAGTTTATTAGGCAGAGTCCCAGATTGGACAAACTGGATCCCGGTGTCCGTTCTTTTATCAGCAGTTTTGCCAGCATCGGTTTGTACATCGTGTTGGTGATTGTGATCGCGGGTATGATCGGCATCCCCGCCACCTCTTTTATCACCATTCTGGCATCCTGTGGTGTGGCCATCGGCCTGGCTCTGCAGGGCTCTCTGAGCAACTTTGCCGGCGGCTTGATGATCCTGCTGTTCAAGCCCTTTAAGGTGGGCGATTACATCGAGGCCTGCGGTGAGGCGGGTACTGTCGCGGAGATCACGGTGGTGTACACCGTTTTGCTGACGGTGGATAACAAGCGCATCACCCTGCCCAACGGCTCTCTGACCAATTCCGTCATCGAGAACTACACCGCTGAGGACATCCGCCGTGTGGACTTGACCGTCAATACCGCCTACGCCTGCGATATCGAGCAGGTCAAGGCGGTGGTGACTAAGCTGGCGAGTGCCCATCCCATGGCTCTGGCTGAGCCTGCTCCTATGGTGCGCGTCACCGCCCACAACGACAGCGCCCTGACCTACACCGTGCGCGTGTGGTGTAAGACGGAGAATTACTGGGACGTGTACTTCGATATGACCGAGAGCATCAAGAAGGCCTTCGATCAGAACGGCATCGCCATTCCCTTCCCTCAGATGGACATCCACGTCAAGAGCGACAAATAATCACAAATGCAACAACAGCCGTGCAGGCATCGCCTGCACGGCTGTTGTTTTGTGTGGTTTCTTGTGGGAAAGGCCCCCTTGCCTAAAGGGGGCTGGCAAACGCGAAGCGTTTGACTGGGGGATATGATGATGGACGATACCCCTCTGTTAATCTTCGTTTTCGCCCAATAAATACTGCAACATCTTTTCGGGGTTGTCTAAAAAGCGCTTGGTCACTTGATAGTGCTCGGTATCCCGATAATCGATCTGCCGAATACCGTCGGCGGAGAATCCCAAAATCTCTGCCCCCGGAAAAGCCATCAAAATCGGGGAATGGGTCGCAATAATAAACTGAGAATCTTGTTTAACCAACGCATCCATTTCTGCCAACAGGGTCAACAGTCGCATCGGTGACAGAGCCGCCTCCGGCTCGTCTAATATGTACAGCCCATTACCGAAAAAACGATTTTGGACAATAGCCAAAAAACTCTCTCCGTGGGATTGATGATGGAGAGAAACACCGCCGTAACTACCGGCGGCGCGCACTTGGTCGATATAGGTGGCGGCGTTATACATACTTTCTGCCCGCAAGAAAAAACCATCTTTGGCATAACCGCGTTTTGCCAGGGTAATGTGCTGGCACAGTTCGGAATGGGTCGCGTTGGTAGAAAAGGTGAAATTTTTCGATCCACCCTCGGCATTAAAGCCGTAGGCCACGGCGATGGCTTCCAAAAGAGTGGATTTTCCCGTGCCGTTTTCACCCACGAAAAAGGTTACGTTGGAGGAAAAGGACAACCGTTTTTCTTTGGCTAAAAACCGTATGACAGGGAGTTTGTTGAGATAGGAATCCTCGTTTAGTCGGTTGTCAAAACAAACTTCGGAAATGTATTTGGCAGAGGACATTTAATCCCTCCTTATCACGGTTTTATTCCACCCTTAATCTCTCACACAGTTGCGGGTCGGGGTTGACGTAGGCGGTGCGGTTGTCGGTGTAGATCACCATACCCGGCTTGGCGCCTGAGGGCTTTTTGACGTATTTAGCGGCGGTATAGTCCACTGGCACCTGCACGCTGTCCGCTGCCTTGGAATGGGTGGCGGCGAGGATGGCCGCCTGCTCCAGGGTACGGTCGGGGGGCGTTTGTCCCTCGGTGACCACGATGACGTGACTGCCGGGGATGTTCTTGGTGTGGAACCAGATGTCGCCGCCTCGTGCGGTGCGCAGGGTGAGGCGGTCATTTTCCAGATTGTTCCGCCCCACGTAAATGGTAAAACCGTCGTCTGAGCGGAAGCAGAGCGCTTTCATCGGCGGCGGGGGCTTCTGTTTTCCTTTCTGCCGCTTGAGATAGCCCTGCTCCTCCAATTCCCGCCGCAGCTCCTCCAGCTCGCGGGTGGAGGTGGCGCGGGTAAGGCTGTCGAACACTGAGTCGAGGTAAATCAGTTCCTGCTCACCCTCGGCAATCCGCCCCGTCAGTATCCGCTCGGCGGTCTGCGCCTTGCGGTAGTCCTTGTAATACTTCTGCGCGTTGGCGGCGGCGGAGAGGGCGGGGTCCAGAGGCACCGTGATGGGGGCGCAGTTTTTGTCGTAGTAGTTGATGAGCTGGGCAGACGCCGCGCCCACGGGGATGAGGTGCAGTGAGGCGTTGATCAGGTCGCCGTACAGCCGCATCTTGTCGCGGTCGGCAGCGGCGGCCAATTCCTGCCGCTGGTTGCCCAGCTTGCGTTTGACACGCTCGGTGGCGCTCAGCAATACGCGCAGTAGGTCGTGGCTGCGCACCTTCATCCGCTACGCCGCTGCGCGACGGGCATAGAAGGCGTCCAGCAGCTCCGAGAAGGATGTCATCTCCTGTCCCGACACCGAGGGGCCGTATTGGATGATGGGCTGAAAACTGAATTCCTGGGGCGTGCCGTCCGGTTTTACCAGCAGATAGGGCACCCGCCGCTCGCCTGTGAGCACCGCATTGCGGGTGCGGGCAAGGCAGTCGGCCAGTTTTTTCCATTCGCGGTCGGTGAGGGCGCTGACGGGGGAATCCTCCCCCGCTGTAGCGCGGTAGGCGATCTCGCGGCAGGAGAGGGGAGAGAGCCCCGTCACCGTTTTTTGAATCGCCTTGGACAGAGGCCCGTCTTTCCCCTCGCGGATGGCGGTCACCACCTCGTCGGGGGTGGCTACGGACAGATCCAACCCCTCGGCAGGGGGCGGCACCTCGTACCGCAGACCCGGCAGGATGGGGCGCACCGAGGACATGGCGGGGTCCACCCGCTTGATGGAGTCGATGATGATGCCGTCCTGCCCGATCAGGATAATGTTGCTGTGGCGGCCCATGATCTCCACCGCCAGGGTGAGGCGGACGGGGTCGCCCAGCTCGTTAATGCAATCAAAGTCGAGGTAAAGCGCCCGTTCCCACCCCTCCTGACGGATGGCACAGAGCCGTCCGCCGGTGAGTCGCTTGCGCAGCAGCATGCAGAACATAGGCGGCTGGGCAGGGTTTTCCAGCATTTGGGTGGTGAAGTGAAGGCGAGGGGCGTTGGCACCTGCCGACAGATACAGTTTTTCCGCACCGCCCTTCCACCGCAGGGCGATGACCAATTCTTCCCGTCCGGGCTGATGGATCTTGTCAATGCGGGCATCCGTCAGGGTGTCCGCCAATTCCTGCCGAAGGCAGGCCAAAAATGCACCGTCTAACGCCAACTTCACTCACCACCTTTCTAAAAAATCAAATCATTTCACAACGGAAAAGCTCTCACCCTCGTGATAGGGCACCACCGGAAGAGCGGGGAATTCCTCGGTGAGCCAGCGGCAAAGGGTGTCCACCACGGGAGCCTCGGTGGAGTAGTGGCCGCCGTCGATGACGTTGATGCGTCCCGCGGCATACAGCCATTCGTGGTGTTTCACCTCACCGGTGACGAAGCAGTCTGCCAGCCCGATGCAGGCGGCGATGAATCCGCCGCCACCGCCGCCGCAGACGGCGACTTTCTTGACCGGCTTGTCACCTGCCGCACGCACAGGCGTGCCCAGCGCCGCCGCCGCGTGGGCGGCAAAGGCGGTGGCGGTCATCTCCTCGGGCAGGGTGCCGATGCGGGAGATGCCGTCGGCGGCGGTCTCCACGTCGGTCAGCCCCAGTCGGGCCGCCAGCACGTCGTTGACGCCGCCCACCGCTTTATCCAGATTGGTGTGGGCGGAGATGGCGCTGATGCCCGCCGCCGCCAGGCGGTAGGGCATGCTGTCGGCGGTGAGTTGCTTCATACCGTGGAAGATGACGGGGTGGTGGGTGATGATCAGGTCGGCGCCGATGGCCTTGGCGGCCTGAAGCGCCCCGTCGGTGGCGTCCAGTGCCACCAGCACGCGGCTGACGGGCAGGTCGTAGCCGCCCACCATCAGGCCCACGTTGTCCCACTCCTCGCAGGTGTCATAGGGCGCTTTCGCACCCAAAAAATCGTAGATTTCTTTCAGTAGCATAGAGGAAACCCTCCTATTTTTATAGATTACCCCTATTATAGCACACTTTTTTGAAAAAACATAGCCTTATTTGCCGCATTTTGCTATAATGTGTGTGACGAAACGTTTTTTTACACGTCTTGATATGTGAAAGGATCTTTTCACAAGCAGAGGGGAGGAAAACCGATGGAGGATAGCCGCATTGTCGCTTTGTACTGGGAGAGGGATGAGTCTGCCCTGACCCATACCCGTGAGAAATACGGCGCCTATTGCCACGCCATTGCGTGGCAGATCTTGCACAGCCGCGAGGACGCCGCCGAGTGCGAAAACGACACCTATCTGCGGGCGTGGAATAATATGCCCCCCGACCGCCCTCAGGGGTTGCGCGCCTATTTGGGCGCCATCACCCGACGGCTGTCGCTGGACCGCTGGCGGCAGAGCCGCGCACAGCGCCGTGGAGGCGGTGAGGTGGCGCTGTCCTTGGAGGAGTTGGGCGAGTGCGTGTCCCACCCCGACACCGTCCCCGAGGCGGTGGAGGCAGGGGAGATCGCCGCCATCCTGTCGGATTTTCTTCGTTCCCTGCCGTCGGCCGAGTGCGATGTGTTCCTGCGCCGCTATTGGTATTTTGATTCGGTGGCGCAGATCGCACGGCGGTACGGCTACAGCGAAAGCAAAGTGAAAATGACGCTCAAGCGCACACGGGATAGCCTCCGTGCTGTGCTGGAGAAGGAGGGAATCTACGTATGATGAATTTTTGGCTGCTCAACGCCATCGGCGATATCGACCCCGATTTGGTGGAGCGGGCGGCACAGCGCCCTCGTAAGGTTTTGCCCCTGCGGTGGGTGGCGGCGGTGGCCGCCGCCGCGGTGATGGTGGTGGGTTTGGGCGCGTGGTGGCTCAATCGCCCCGCCGATAAGCCGCCGATTACACCGCCTGCCGATAGCACCACCACGACTACGACGAATGAGCCCATCACCGCCACCACCATCGGTGGCGTGATTACCCCCACCACCACGACCACTACCGTCACCACTACCGTCACCACTACCGAACCCACTACCGAGCCCACCACCCAACCCACCACCACCCCTGACAATCCCCCCGACACCGGCGGCGATAATAAAGAGTGCGTGGTGCACAGTCTGCTCTATCACAGCATCCCTGTCGGCCCCGATGCCGTGGGTAAAGAGGTATACGATGCCTTTTTTGAAACCTATGGCCGTGATAAGGATGAACCCATTCCCGACCCCGATCTGATCTATCCTTTCACGGAGTGCCACTATCCTGAAAGTAATATTGTGAATTTTGTTAAGTTTACCGGTATTACCAAAGAGGAATTTATCGCATCAGTGTGGAGTCAGGATTGGATTGCTTCTGTGGGAGGCGTGGAGGCGTTTCTGAATCTGCCGTATGATTTCGGCAATCCCTATTCCTTGTTCACCTATGGGGATTATTTCGACGCCATCTACGGTGACGATCCCCACTTGACGGCGTGGGTGTTTCACCGCAGGGCGGCCAATGTGTTGAATGACCCCGATTATCCGTATCAGTATTGCTATCGGTTGTACAGCTACCCCGAAGATCCGCTGTACAATCTGGAGGGGTATACCTCCTATAAGGTCTATCGCTCTTTGTCGGGCGACAGTGAGAGCATCATCGGCTTCGTGGAGTTTGCGGGTATTCCCCGCGAGAAGTTTATCGAGGCCTACGGCTGGGGTGACAAACTGGACGAAAAGGCCACCGACCATTTCGAATATGCGCCCTACACCTACCGCCAGTTTGTGGATGCTATCTACGGCGACGATCAAGCCCTGCGCGACTGGGTGTTTGACCGCTACGTCTTCCACCCCGATTATCCCAAAGCACCCTAACGAAAAAAAGGCTCTGTGCAATCGCACAGAGCCTTTTTGTATCGTAGGTAGGTTGGATAGAACCCGTAGGGGCGTTCTGTGAACGCCCGCGGGCGAACAAAGTTCTCCCCTACAATCCCACAATAAGATTACGCAATCTCACTCAATCATCAACTTGACAATTTCCTCATCCGTGGGCTGCATACCCACGCGGCCGATGTGACCCACGTCGCGGATGGTTTTTGCCGTGTCCTCTCCCAAGATACCGGTTCCTTGTGAGTAGGCCTTGCCCTGCATGGCTAGGGTGTGGGCAAACAGCGCTGCATCCAGTGCGGAGGAGATCTTCACCGCGCAAGAGGCCTTGGCACCGTCACAGATGATGCCGGGAATGTCCGCCAGGGTGTTGTCCACCGTGTCCTTGATCTGCTGGATGGTGCCGCCCACCAGATAGGTGATGGCCGCACCCGCCGCACAGGCGGCAGACACCGCACCGCAGAAGGCGGACAGCTTGCCGATGTATTCTTTCTGATACACTGTCATCAGGCTGGAGAACACCAGCGCCCGCATCATCTGCTCCTCGCTCATCTGCTTCTCTCGGGCATAGACGATGACGGGGACGGTGGAGGTGATGCCCTGATTGCCGCTGCCGGAGGTGATGATCACCGGCATATCGCAGCCGTCCATACGTGCCTCGGAGGCGGCGGCAGCGTAGGCGCGCATCTTGGCGTACACGCCGTTCTGGTAGGTATCCAGAATGGCTTTGCCGATGCCGATGCCGTAGTCGCCCTGCATACCGCGGCCCGCAATCGCCATATTGCAGGCAATCTGCTTGTCGGTGAAGGGACGAATGAGGTCTAATTCCACCTCATTGGCGAAATCGTAGATGTTTTCAATGCTCAGGCCGCTGCGGTCCGCCACCTCGGTGGCTTCGCGGAGATCCTCCACCCAGTGGAGGATGTCGCGGTCGCGGGTGATGCGCACGATGTTCTGGTGGCTGTAGCGCACCTCCACCTCGGCGTGGTGGCCGTCGCCATCCAGCTCGATGATGAAGTGGAGGGGGATGGCCGACTCCAGGAATTCCACCTTGCATTTTTTGGCCGCCACAAACTGTGCCGCAGCAACGCGTCCCTCGTCGCAGACACTCTCCAGCACCTCCATGTGGCGGTCGGCGTTGCCCGCCAGCGCACCCAGGGCGCAGGCCGCCTCGATGCCGGTCATACCGCCGGAGTTGGGGATGCGCACACAGCGCACGTTTTTGATGATGTTGCCGCTGCACCAGGCGGTGATGCGCTCGGGGTCACACCCCAGAGCCTCCCGTCCTTTAGCGGCGGCATAGGCCAGCGCAATCGGCTCGGTACAGCCCATGGCAGGCACCAATTCCTCAGCGAGGATGGCGAGGAAATCTTGCTTTATTTTCTCGTTCATATCGTTCACGCTCTTTCGACGTCGTTATCTTTTTCATTCTATCAAATGTGGAAGCATTTGTAAAGTCGAAATGCAGAAAACCTTGAATAGGACTTGTAGGGGCGGGCGTAGCGAAGCGACACGAGCGGCAATGAATGACAGTCCAGCGGACTGTCAGAACCGCGAGTGGACCGAGCCGCAGCGAGACCCTCGACCGCCCGTAGCCGCGTCAGCGGCGTGCCTCCCTTGTGTAAAGGGAGGTGTCGGCGTTAGCCGACGGAGGGATTGTGATTTCTCCTCTCCAAAATCGCCGTCAAGATCTCGGTGTCCTCGGGGGTGGTGAGGTGCAGTTTGTTCAGCGAGGTATCCTTGGACAAATACAGCCGATGCCCGTAATGCAGCAGTAACGTGGGCAAATAGGCCGTTTCGCTCATCTGCACCCCTTCCTCCCACGCCCGGTCATACAGCGCCTTGGCGATGCCGTATTGCGCTGTCCAGGGCAGGTTGAGGGTGCGGTGGGTCTCTTTGTAGTGGATGGCGTCGCAGGTCACCCCGTCAAAGGTTTCCGCCAAATTATAGATGCAGGGCATGGCCGCCATGGCGTTGCCGTATCGTGCCGCCACCCGAAAGGTATCCTCCAAAATCTCCTCGGTGAGAAACACCCCCGTGCTCAGGCACACCGCCACCACGTCCTCGGGCTTGGCTATGCCCTCCAGCCCACGAAAGCCGCAGTAGGTGGAGGCTTGGCAGGTGTCGCCGCCCTCCACCACCCATTTCACTTTGTGATAGCCGTATTCCGCGCACCACTCCCATATCGCCTGCTCATAGGCAGGGACGGTGACCACGCACACCCCGTCCACGCAGGCGGCTTGTTCCAGCACCTCCAGCACGTAGGTGATGACGGGCCGCCCTGCCATCTCGGTGAATTGCTTAGGTACTGCCGCCCCCAGCCGCTTGCCCGTACCGCCCGCCAATACGATGGCGTAGTTCATACCAAACCGCTCCTTTACGCAATAGTCGCTGTTAGTATACCCGGAAAAGGATAATAAAAAAGCCTCCCTCTTGAGGGAGGTGGCATTTGCGCAGCAAATGACGGAGGGAGTTTTTGGGGATGACTCCCTCAGTCAGCCTGACGGCTGACAGCTCCCTCGGAGAGGGAGCCTATCAAAACAGCCTACGGAACGTTCCGTAGGCTGTTTCAAGGTTTAATTATCACACACCCGATTCACTCTTTCGGTCATCGCCCATTCCAACAGCGCAAACCCGCCCATAAACACGGGGTAGCACCACATACCGATGGGCTGTGCCAGCACGCCGGACAGCGGCGGCATAAAGGTGGCACCGCAATAGGCGAAGGCCATCTGGATACCCACGATGGCGTGGCTGTTCTCCCGTCCGAAGTGGGCGGGGGTGGAGTGGATGATGGAGGGGTACACCGGCGCACAGCCCAGGCCCAGCAGCACCAATCCCACCAGTGCGGTGTACATGTTGGGCAGCAGGATGAGCAAAAGCGCCGCCCCTTGGACACTCAAGCCGACGCGGATCATCGTTTTGTCCCCGAACTTGTCCGCCACAAAGCCGTTGAGGAACCGTCCCACCGTGATGCCCGCAAAGAAGAGCAGGGCAAAGGTGGCGGCGGTGGGCTTGTTCACCCCGTGGTGGTCCACCAGATAGGAGCTGGCCCACAGGCAGGCGGTGGACTCCAGCGCACAATAGCCGAAAAAGGCCAGCAAAATCGCCTTGACGCCGCGGATCTTCACCGCGTCCCGCACCCCGATGGGAGCCTCGTAGTCCTCGGCGGTGACGTCGGTGGTGTTGCTCTTCTTTTTCCACAGCGGCAGGGAGAGAAACAGCACGGCGGTGAGCACCACCTGCAGGGCGCATACGGCGCTGTAACCCAGCGGCCAGCCGTGCTGGGTGGTCAGTGCCCAGCCCATAATGTAGGGGCCGATGGAGGCACCCACGCCCCAGGAGCAGTGCAGCCAGCTCATATGGCGGGAGGAATAGTGCAGGGCCACGTAGTTGTTCAGCGCCGCGTCCACCGCACCGGCGCCCAGACCGTAGGGGACACCCAGCACGCACAGCCAGATGAACCGATCGGACAGCGCAAATCCCAGCAACGCACCGGCGGTGAGGAACACGCTCAGGGCGGTGACGAGGCCGGTGCCCAGTCGGCGGGTCAGCTTATCCGAGAAGAGACTGGATACGATCGTGCCACCCGAAATGATCATAGATACGATGCCCATATAGGCTTCGGGGACACCCATCTCGGTGTGCATCACCGGCCACGCCGACCCCAGCAACCCGTCGGGCAAGCCGAGGCTGATAAAGGCCATATAGATGAGTGCTAATAAAAGCGAAACCATAAGTAACACCTCACAAACTGCCCTCACCATAGCACAACCCGACAGAAATTGCAACCCTAAAAACGCAAAAATATCGGGCGGATGATATCCGCCCCTACAAACACGCACCAGCTTCGGATAGACCCCGTAGGGGCGGCAACCTGCCGCCCGTAGCCGACGGAGTCGGCGTGCCTCCCTTGTGTAAAGGGAGGTGGCAAAAATCAAAGATTTTTGACGGAGGGATTGTTTCTTGCACCGAGGTCGGATAGACTCCGTAGGGGGCGATGCCCACATCGCCCCGCAAAAAATCCCGAGGTGTCCTACGGACACCTCGGGATTTTCGATTAGTCTTCGATAGAGACGTTGGAGATAAACTGAAAACCGTCGTCGGTGGCGCGCATAGTCACCCGATAGTGCCCGACGTATTCTCCGGAGCCGATCTCGTAATCGACGATGTAGATGCCGTTCTCAATCTTGCCGCTTTTCACATAGACGGGCACCCACTCGATGCCTAAGAAAGAGCGGTAGTAGGCATCGTATTCCGCCAAATAGACCGCGCTGATGGGTTTTTCCAACGCCGACAGAGGGATGCCCAGCCGCTTTTGGAAGAGCTCTTCCACTTTGGCACGAGGGTAACGAATCGGTGATCCGCTCATATCGTATTCAAGAGCGTCCGACAGCGCATGCCGTTCCGCATCGCTCCACTCGCGCACATCCACGCCGAAGGTAACGTCGGCGGTCAGCACCGCGCTCCATTTTACCTCCTCAGGGCGGTCAAAGCTACGCTGCACAAAGCCCAGATTGTCGGGGTCGTTGAGGAAAGTGTTGATTTCATCCAGTTGCTCTTTGGAAAGTTGGATGGTATTGGTCACCTCAGAGATTTTCATGTTGGATACAAACTGATAACCGTCCTTAGTCTGCTTGAGGGTCACGCGACCCTTGCCGTCGCCCCAACCGATTTTGTAATCCACCACAAAGAGGCCGCCTTCGCCGCCCTCCAGCCAGCCGCCCAGCACCTCAACGGGCTGATACTGGGTGTCGCTGTGGGCGTGGTAGTAGGCGTCGTATTTCTCGATGTACACCATATCGATGTCCTTGGTCAGATCGGCAAGCGAAATGCCCAGTTTCTTTTGCAAAAGGGCTTCCACGTCCGCTTTGGCAAAGCGCAAGACGGAGGTATAAAGCTCTTCCCACTCAGCAGCGACGATATAGTCCTGCACTTCCTCGTCGGTCCACTCCCAGGAGCCCACGCCGATGCCCGCGCCGCTATACAGTGCATCGAACAGCGACACCTCCTCGGGGCAGCTGTACTCGTTCATGGACACAAAGCCGTTGTTTTCCTCGGTGTTGAGCATAGTCTCGATCTCGGTCAGCCGCTCCTCGCTCAGCGCCTCGATGTTCAGCTCGGACAGGCTGATGGAGCCGTCCTTGCCCGACCAAGCGATGGCGTAATAGTAGGTCTTGCCGCTTTCGTCCACGCAGGCGATACCACGGTTGGGGACGGCATCGTTGATGTAGGTGTTGACCGTCCAGATTTCGCCCTTCTTCAGGGCGCGGTGGTCCAGCACCTGATCCGTCGTGGGAGGATCGGGATTCAGCGCCAACCACTGGACGTCCGTCAGATTGACGTTGGCCTTGATCATCACCGCCATATTGCGTGCAGGGGCGGAAACGTCCTCCGTCCAGTAGCAGTCGGAGGGAATCTCGCCCTCTACCAGCTCGATGGGTACGATCTCTTGCTTGGTCGTGGTGGTCGTGGCAGGTGTGTCTTTGTCGTCGGGTTTTGTGCTGTCGCCGCACCCGACCAAGGTGCACAGCATCAGCACCGCCAACAGTAAGGCAACCCATTTTTTCATTCCCAATCGCTCCTTTCAGCACGGTTTCTATTATTAGTCTATCACGGTAGACCTATGCTGTCAAGAACTTTTTGTGCGATCCATAAATTGCCCCTATCATCACCTGCCGAGGTTGGCAAGCCTTCCTCTCGAGGGTAGCGAAGCGACACGAGCGGTAATGAATGGCAGTCCGGTGGACTGTCAGAACCGCGAGTGGACCGAGCCGCAGCGAGACAGGGAGACCGCCGAATGGCGGTGGATGAGGTGGTCGCGGAGCGCAACAAAAATCGGCGGGAGCAAGTTCCCACCCTACAATCCCGCACCGAGGTCGGATAGAATCCGTAGGGGGCGATGCCCACATCGCCCCGCAAATAAGCCGAGGTGTCCGCAGGACACCTCGGCGCATTTGTTATTTATCGATTGCAGGCAAATTGATATCCGTCCTCGGTGATCCAAAGGATGACCGTGCGATATTCGTACGGAAAACTTTCACTCTGGCGCGTCTTATAATACACCACGCAACGATCGCCGCCGATATAACCGTTTTCTACCTCGATGAGTTGATATTGGGTGTCGTTGTGGGCGTGGTAATAGGCATCGTATTTCTCGATGTAGAGCATATCAATGTCCGTGGTCAAATCGGAAATCGAAATGCCCAGTTTCTTCTGCAACAACGCCTCTACGTCAGAGCGTTTGAAGCGTGTGGCACCGGTGTACCATTCCTCCCATCCGACGGCGGCCATATAGTCCTGCTTTTCCTCGTCGGTCCATTCCCAGGAGCCGACGCCGATACCCGCGCCGTCGTACAGAGCCCAACTCAGCGACACTTCCTCGGGATGGGAATAGGTGTTCCAAGCCACAAAGCCGTTGTTTTCTTTATCGTTGAGGAAAGTTTCGATCTCGTCCCGCTGTTCTGCGTTCAATTGCTTGATGGTGTCCTCCGGCAGAGGCAAGGTGTAGTGATTGGAGACGAACTGATAACCGTCCTCGGTGGGTTTAAGGGTCACACGCCCCGCGTCACCGCTATAGCCGATTTCGTAATCGACCACGTACAGACCGCCCTCCGTCCATCCGCAGAGCGGGTGGACGGGGCGATACCCGGAGTCGGTGTGGGAATCGAAAAAGGCGTCCAGCTCCTCAATGTAGCGCATTTCCATATTGTCGATGGTGAGCGTGATGGAAATGCCCAGCTTTTCCTGTATCAGCGCTTCGGTTTCGGCGCGGTCGTGGCGGAGAACAGGCTTTAAGAAAGCCTCTTCTCGGTCGGTTTGTCCGGTGGCGTTCATATATGCGACGATTTCTTCCTCGGTCCAATCCATGCTGTGAACACCGATGTCGTACAGCGCATAGTGCAGGGATACCTCTTCGGGGCTGTCGTACTCGTTAAACGCCACAAAGCCGTTGTTTTCTTCATCGTTGAGGAAGGCTTCGATGGCAACTAATTGTTTTGCGCTCAACGGCGTGGGGTCCTGCTCTGCCTGTGTCGTGGTCGTGGTGGTCGTGGTAGGTGTGTCTTTGTCGTCGGGTTTTGCCTTGTCGCCGCACCCAGCCAAGGTGCACAGCATCAGCACCGCCAACAGTAACGCAAACCATTTTTTCATTCCCAATCGCTCCTTTCAGCACGGTTTCTATTATTAGTCTATCACGGTAGACCTATGCTGTCAAGAACTTTTTATGCGATTAACTCGCCTCCTCAATGATGATGGTGGTGATGGCCGCCGTGGTTGTGGCATTCCACCAAGGTACACCAGGGCTGACCGCAGGTTTCGCTCTCACGCTCTACCTCCACCGTCACGTGGGCGATCCCCATCGCCCCCAGCGCCTCACGCACCGCCGCTTTAGCGGCGGCAGGGTCGTCATCGGATACTACGTGCAGGCTGGCGGCGTGGGTGTAGCCGTCGATACTGCGGATATGGATGTGATGGGCGTTTTGGATTCCCTCTATCTCTTCCACACAATCTTTGATGTTTTCCACCGAGTAGCCGTCGGGGGCTTTCTCGAGGAAAATATCCACCGCCGCACGCAGATGTCCGACGGCGTGGATGAAAATGTACACCGCCACGGCGATGGATACCAACGGGTCGATGATAGCCCAATCGGTATAGCGCATTACCACCGCACCCACCAGCACCACAACCCAGGTGAGCACGTCCTCCAGCATGTGCAGGTTCACCGCCTTTTGGTTGAGGGATTCTCCCTTGCGGGTGACGAAGGCGGCGGCGAGATTCACCGCCACCCCTACGATGGCGAAGAGGATCATGCCGTCGTAGTGGATGGGCACGGGGTTCATCAGCCGCCCCACGGCGCTGACCACAACCCCCACCGACCCCAATAGCAATATCCCACAGGTGAACACGCTGCCCAGCACCGAAAAGCGGGCGTAGCCGTAGGTGTAGGTGTTGTCGGCGGCACGCTTACTCTTACGCTCCAAAAACCAGGATACCCCGATGCCGGCGGCATCCCCCAGGTCATGCACCGCGTCCGATAGAATCGCTACGCTGCCGGTAAATAACCCTCCGAAAAACTCAAACACGGAAAATCCTAAGTTGAGCAGAAAGGCGATGAGTATGTTTTTCTCGGTTTTCATAAAAATCCCTCCGGGGCACTCTTGACGGACGGCCAAGCTTGCCGTATACTGTATTTGATAGCGAACAACTTGTTCTGTAATCAGTATATGCTTTTGCGTAAGCATTGGCTATAACCAAAAACCGCCGCCTGTTCCTTACGAAACAAAAGCGGCGAAATGTTCGGGAGGAAATGTATGGACCGACGACAAAAAAAGACCCGCGAAGCCATTTTTCGCGCCTTCACGAGCTTGCTTTCCAAGAAAAACTATCATCAAATCACGGTGCAGGATATTCTGGACACCGCCGACGTGGGGCGCACCACCTTCTACGCCCATTTCGAGACCAAGGAGTATCTGCTGCGCGACCTGTGCGCCGACCTGTTCGGCCACGTCACAGATACCGCTTTGGGGCAGGTATCCTGCGCCTGCGGCGATGCGGCGGATTCGGTGTTTCTCCATTTGGTGCGCCATCTGCGGCAGAACGACCGCGGCATTTTGGACCTGCTCTCCTCCGAGAACGACGGTCTGTTTCTGGATTATTTCCGTGGCGAGGTCTGCCGCTTGGTGGAGTCCACCTATGGCGCCCGCCTGAGCATCCACCTGCCTCGGGATTACCTCGTCCAGCATATTGCCGCCGCCTTTGTGCAGACGGTACGCTGGTGGCTTTCGGAGGAGTGCACCCGCTCGCCTGAGGAGGTCACCGCCTGCTTCTTGGCGGTCACCGAGCCGCTGTTGACAGCGGATGACACTTGACAGCACCGCCATTCAATTTTATAATATAGAGTAGAAAATATAAGGAGGAAACGGTATGGCAGAGTTTGTACGTTTGAACCCCGACGCGCTCAAGGAGCTGCGTCAGATCGATCCCCGTCTGATTTCCTATAATGTGGAGATGACCGAGGTTACCGGCGGCACCTTCTGGAAGGCGTATACCGACGCCCAGGTGGATGGCACCGAGCCCTTCCCCGTCATCAAAGATTGGTCCAATATGGGCAATCTGCAGCAGTGGTACGATCCCATCGACACCAAGAATCCCCGCCTTATCAAGATGGCCAAGGAGCTGGGCACCGCTTGGGTGCGCGTCTCCGGCACTTGGGCGAACAAGACCTATTACGATTTTGACAACAAGTACGGCGGCAAGGTGCCCGAGGGCTTCCAGAACGTGCTGTCCAAGGAGCAGTGGTTGAGCCTGCTGGATTTTGTCCGTGCCATTGACGGCAAGCTGCTGGTGTCCATCGCCAACTGCCCCGGCATCCACGCGGCGGACGAGCCGATGCCCTTCGAGCAGGCGGATCTGCTGTTCCGCACCTCCAAGGAGTACGGCGTGCCGATTGCCGCCGCCGAGTTCACCAACGAGCCCAACCTGATCGCTCTGTCGGGCCTGCCCCAGGGCTACACCGCCGCCGACCACGCCCGCGACCACGACCTCTTCGGCGCCTGGCTGCGCGAGAATTACCCCGAGTGCCTGTTTGTGGGCCCCTGCACGGTGGGCGATATCGATATGTTCGGCTTTGGCAACGACGGCGCAGGCGGCGGTATGGCCGCCGGCTTCCAGATGGTCACCACCGAGGAGCTGCTGGGCGAGTATAAGTCCAAGATGGACGTTTTCAGCTACCACTATTACAACGGCGTGTCCGAGCGCGGCGCCGCCATGGGCGGTCACTGGCCCTATGAGGCGATTCTGACCGAGCCCTATCTGGGCATTGCCGCTCACTGTGCCCGTCAGTATGTGCCCAAGAGAGACAAGTACGTCCCCGGCGGTCAGATGTGGGTCACCGAGTCCGGCGATGCCGGCTGCGGCGGCAACACCTGGGCTTCCACCTATGCCGACGTGCCCCGCACCCTCAACGAGCTGGGCGAGTTCGCCACCGTCACCGACGGTATCATCTTCCACAACACCTTGGCCTCCTCCGATTACGGCTATCTGAAGCACGGCACCTTTGAGCCCCGTCCCAACTATTTCGCCGTCCTGCTGTGGAAGCGGTTGATGGGCTCCACCGTCTACGACAGCGGCGAGGCCATCCGTGAGGGTGCCTACGTGTACGCCCATTCCCGTGCCGATGGCAAGGATGGCGTGGCCTATCTGGTGATCAACAATTCCGCCGAGCCCACCACCGTGGAGCTGTCCGGCGAGGCGCAGGTCTACGCCCTGACCGGCAAGACCGGCCTGCGTTCCCGTGTGATGCAGCTCAATGGCAAGGATTTGGTGCTGGGTGAGGATGACGCTCTGCCCTGCCTGTGCGGCGAGACCGTCAGCGGCACCGTAGAGGTTGCCCCCGGCGGCTGCACTTTCATTTTGGTATAATTTTCCGCATATAAAAAAGGACACCCGACAGGGTGTCCTTTTTTGTTAGTTTTCTCCCCAAATGGCCAATATCGTTCCATCGGCCTTGAGAATCACGTCAAATGCTCCGCCCTTAACGTTTCGGCTGATGTGATAGATACGTACATAATAGGCGTCGTTTTCTTTGTCGTATTGCACGTGGCAGCCCATCCATTCAAACAGCCCACCCTCGGCCGATTCGCCGAAGCGGTCCAGGATGGCTTGCTTGCCCACTTTTGCCGCAGATTTCCAATCGATCACCGCGTCGTAGGTGCGCTCGGTCTGAAAGTTCGGCTCGTCGATATACTCGGCATAGTCCTCCACCGAGAAGGTTCCTTTGTTCTTGGGAGCGGTGCCAATAGCGTAGGCGGAGACAAGAGTGATTAAAAGAGCCAATAGCACGATGCCGACGGTAATGATGGTTTTCTTCATCCTATTCTCCTCCTTGGTTTTTTGATTATCTTCCCTCTTTTATGCGATTTTGCCAGCAGCCCCAGCACATACCCTCGTATTTGTCGTTGCCACCGATCTCGATCTGGTCGCCCTCAGTGACCACCTTGCCGTCCGCGATGCGGGCGTTGACAATGGCCTTTTTGCCGCAGCGGCAGACGGATTTGATCTCGGTGATGCTGTCCGCGATCTCAAACAGGCGTTTAGAGCCCTCGAACAGTTGCGTCAGGAAGTCGGAGCGCAGGCCGAAGCACAGCACGGGGGTGTCGCAATATTCGGCGATGTATTTCATCTGGTCCACCTGGGCGGCGGTGAGGAATTGGCACTCGTCGCAGATGATGACGTCGATGTGGTTTGCGGCGTTCAGCGCCACAAAGCGGGCGTGGATATCCTCGTCACGGCCCACCACGTCCGCCACGGCGGACAGGCCGATACGGGACTTTACCACCGTCACCCGCACACCGTTTTCGTCGGTGTAGTCGTCGCGGTTGTCCAGGTCGGGCTTGATGAGCCAGACGCGGTTGCCTTTTTCCATATAGTTAAAGCGGGTCATCAGGGCGTTGGCGGTCTTGGACGAGGCCATAGCCCCGAATTTAAAGTACAGTTTGGACATCGGAATTTCCTCCTATGCGTTATACTATCATTATACCAATTCGTCGAGAGAAAAGCAAGGAGAAGTCGTGCAATTTTCCAATAAAAAAGCGCCCTATTCATACAGGGCGCTTTTCTCTCACAGTCTGAAAATATCCGCCTCGGTCAGCCCCAAGGCATCCGCCATCCTTTGACCACGCTCGCGGTGGGGGAGGAAGTGGTCGGGGCAGTGGGCGTCACTGCCAAAGCAGAATTTGCAGCCGCACGCCTTGGCGTGGGCGTAGAAGGCGGTGACCGCCTCCCGCTCCTCCTCGCTGCCGAAGCCGAAGGTGGCGGTGTTCAGCTCAATGCCTACCCTCAGCTCGGCGGCTTTCTTCAGCAGGGCGGTCAGCCGCTCCCCCTGCACCAGCCGCAGCACCTCACAGTGGTTGGCGGGGTCGCCGCCGCCCAGCTTGGGCCCCGTCAGGTGGGCGAGAGCGATCTTGTGCCACGGCAGATCGCGGCTCAGCAATGCCTCCATCTTATCCAGCAGCACCGCCGCTCGTCCCTCGGGGGTGGCGGCGTCGGCCGCGGAGATAGTGAAGTCGGTCATATGAAAATGGCTGATGGAGATGAGCAGGATGTCCATTTGCGCCAACCGCTCGGGGCTGACACCCACCGCACCGTCCAGCGTCATATCCACCTCGGCACCGAATAGGAAGCGTACGCCCTCCGCCTGCGGCAGGGGCAACTGCTTGGTGATATGGGCCCAGTTCTGAGACGTATAAAAATCCGGTCCCCAGCCGCCTTGCAGCATAGGCGCGGTTTCGTCCCAAAAGTGGTCGGTCAGCGCCACGGCGGCGAAGCCCTCCTCCACCGCGTATTGCAGGATACGCGCAGGGGTTTGATTGGGGTCGCCGGAGCACATGGACCCGCCGGAATGGATGTGCAGATCGTGATCGACAATATAACGCATATTCTCACCTCGAGCATTGATGCTTTCAGTATACCGTGAAATGTCAAAAAATGCAAGAGGATTCCCACCTGTGCCTTGACACTGGGACGGGGAATGGGGTATACTTGTGATGGCGCACAATGAAAATAAAAGGGTAGGAGCATATATTATGAAACCGTACATTATCGGCATCGCCGGCGGCAGCGGCTCCGGCAAATCCACCTTTGCCCGACGTTTGAAGGAAGCGTTTCCCGATCACGTATCGCTGATCAGCTGCGATAATTACTATCTGCCCCACGACGATTTGCCGCTGGAGAAGCGAGCCCAACTGAATTACGACGCCCCTGAGGCGTTGGAGTTCGATTTGATGGTGCGCCATCTGGAAGCGCTCAAAAACGGGCACTCGGCGCTGTGCCCCGTGTACGATTTCACCCGCCACACCCGCAGTAGCGCCGTCACCGAGATCGAGTCCCGCCCCATTATTCTCATTGATGGCATTTTGATCTTCCACGACCCTGCCCTGCGCGCCTGTATGGATCTGAAGATCTACGTGGAGACCGACGCCGACGAGCGCATCCTCCGCCGTGCCCGACGGGATATTCGGGACCGCGGTCGCGATCTGGACAGCGTCATCCACCAGTATTTGTCTACGGTCAAGCCCATGCATAATACCTACGTGGAGCCCACCAAGGTGTTTGCGGACATTATCCTCAACGGCGGCAAAAACGAGCAGGCTTTTGTGTTGGTCAAAACCCAGATCGCCCAACTGCTCAGCGAACAGGTGTAAGAATAATGAAAACGGACACCCGTGGTGGGTGTCCGTCTTTTGTGTGGCTGCATGAAAATCATCCGTGAACTCTATTGTATTTCCGCTATGTATAGAATAACGTTTTCGCCGCTTTCATTTGTTATGTATTTCACCTTCAAATGCTGTCCGTTTTCTGTGATAACACCGCCACGTTTTGCTGTGGTTTGATATCCATTTGTTCCCGCATCATCATATTCAAACGAAACCCCGTTGATTTCAAAACGCTCGGCATCTTTTTCGTGCCACAGCAAAGGATCGTAGTTTTCCACATATCCCTCTACCGTCAAAAAATCACCATTTTTCAGTATGTTGCTATATTCGTAATACTCACGCATATGCGCGGCAAAAAACACTACGAAAACAATTCCACAAAAAATACCCATCGACCTAAGAATACGTCTTGCGACTTTTGGATGGATGTTTTTTACATTTATATTGGGTGTATCGGAAGAAACTGCGAATATTTTATCTCCAAAGAAAAAACAAACGCCTATAACGATTATCGGTAAAAATCCAATGATTTTTGACCAATCAAAAACAAATTCATATAAAACAATTTCCAACATATCACCGCCTTATCGGATTCATTATAGCACGGATTCACTGGATTGTAAAGCAACAGAAATCTTGATTGGACGGAATGTATGGTATGTTGGTTGCAACTGTAAGATTCGAACTTCGGTTTTGCGCCGAGCAGGTGGTTATCGTAGGTATGCCAAGCGCAAAACCTTAGAAACGGCTGTCGCCATTTCAGAAGTTCTCATTCCAAACTCTCGACGAAAAAAGAAAACGGACACCAAAATGGTGTCCGCTTCTTTTTTTGGCACGTCGCGCCGAAAAAGATATCAAGGTTAAAACTGACCTAAATTGGAATTTGTTAAATTGTTCCACTGGCATTTTTTATGTATGCAATCCAGTTTTCCAGACTATCCACGCTGAAATCCGCAAGAGCCGTTTGATAGCAATCAAAAGCGGTGGGATGGTTTTCTTCCATCCATTTCAAAGACTTTTTTGGCCCCCAATAAGGATGATGCATTACATCACAGAAAATCTCCAAACTATCATTCAATACCCAATGCCATCGAAACATTCCTTCTGCATCGTATCGTTTTACCCGTGCAAGCATTTTGACACACCAATCGACACTTGCATCAATTTCTGCCTTTGATTTTTGTGGACGGTTTTGCAGATAAGATTGCACCTTCGTTTGGAGCGCTTTTCCTCTTTCATCACTATCTACAACAATCTTTCCATCAAAAATTTGAACAAAGTCATTGCAGTCATAGTTTCCATCAAAATAAGAAGCAGGATATACGAAAACATCCAGTTGAATGCCGTTTACGAATGATGTATCGTGGAATTGTTCGTGGTCATACGATATAACCAACGAGTCAAAATCACTGTTTAGATTGTTTGTTCCATTAGCATATGAGCCATAAAGAATGATGGAAAGAGGATTGTATTTTCGCTTAATGTATTCAATAATCTGCTCCAATGAAATCACCTCATCAAATTCTTATTTATTAAACTAATGTTATTATATCATATAAATGCAGATTTTTCCACCTATATCAAAAACATGTTCCGACTGCAATATGTTTTAGTTCAGGTCCTCCCCAAAGGTCGTTTTGGAGAAATGATATCTTTTGAATTGCACCTTGAAAAATGGCAAGAAAAAACCCAGAAACCGTTGTGGTTTCTGGGTTTTCCGAACCGATATCTTTTTCGGTTCGCAATGTTGGTTGCGGGAGGAAGATTCGAACTTCCGACCTTCGGGTTATGAGCGTCGCAATCAGACCCCATTCGAGCCAGTCAATCGAGGCTAAGACGGCCTTTCCAAAAACTCCACGCCGACCTCCCGCCGCCCAACCACGAAAAAGCGATAGTAGTAACGGTGATCGAGGGTGATAGCGGAGGTGGTGAGGAGAAACTAAGAAAAACCATACTTAATGTAGGTAAATTGGTTTGACGAAAAATGACTATTATGGTATAATTTTCGTGAAGTTTTGGGATTTCAGGGGGATTATATGCCGTTAGCCGATATTTTTAAAAAAGTTTTTTTACAGCCTATCAGTGTTATAGTGTTAACTCTGATAGAGATCGGGTGCTGCATCGATGCGTTGCCGAACGAAGGTGATTCCTACACTAAGTTTTGGGCTTGCGTCGTCTTATTTAGCGTTGTAACCGTTTTTTACGGCATTTGGGTATACTGCGTAAATAAAATGCCTGCGGCCAAGGGACAGCCAGGCGTTCTGTTTGTTTTCCATGCGCAAACAGAATCGCTATTTGGTGAGGTCGAGTTTAATTTGCGGGAGGACTTTGCTAAGATTTCTGAGAAGTTTAAGGTAAAAATGACTCCAGTATGCATTAGTGCTAATCGCATTAAAGACTATAACAGCGGCAACAGCGCATTGATTACAAAGCTTTTGCGAAAAACTAATTGTGCGCTATGTGTGGATGTCGTGTACCAAACAAACGATGCCGACAAAAGAGAATGCTATGAAATGAAGATAAATGTTCATGCTGTTCATCCTGATTTTTCGGAAGAAAAAAACCGTTTTTTGGATGGTGAAATCAAGCGGATGGTTGAGCCAGTAAAAGCCATGAAGTTTCAAAGCAATCGCAAACTGGATGCACTACAATTTGCGGCAACGCATTTGAATTTGGCCACCAAATACATCACCGCACTTGCACTTATCTTGGCAAATGACTTTTCCGTGTCTAATGTGCTGTTGGAAGAATTGCTTACATCTGGAAAAGAGTTTTGTTTTTCCGAGTCTGTGAAAAAGGCGTACTATACTTCGTGTCTAGGGCTTGAGTTGGAAAACTTAGACCAGTTTTATCAAACGGGAGATATGTCACGACTTGATGAGGCAGAGCGGTGTTTGGAGAAAATGAATGCGTTATTCCCAAACACATACGGCTACAACCTAGATATGGCGATGATAAAGTTTAGCAAGTATAATGATGTTGCTGCAGCCCATAAGCATCTTGCTGTATGCAAAAGAATTAAGGGTGACAACTATTGGAAATATAGCGATGCTTTTTTGCGCGCTTATTCAAACGAGGATGTTTGCTTGGTAATTAGAAAGTACGAAGAAGCGTTAGAAACAACATACAATGTTGTTGACATCATTATGTTTACTGAACGCGTACTAGAGACGGATCCCAACAGACCTCTTCTACACTTAGGTCTGGCAATTCTCTATCACAGTTTAAATGATGTAAAGATGACAACAACGCATCTTAAATCTTTCTTAGCTAAACGGCCTGTTTTACCGGAAGAAAAACGCTTAAGCAGGAAAATAACACAACTGGAGAGCGATGAGTGTAAAGCCTGTCCAAACGATGACTGCGAAGCTTGTAAACTCTCTGCTTAAAATTACTTAAAACACTGAAAGCACCTCGCAAAACAAGCGAGGTGCTTTTTAGTACCGATCCTTTTATTCCTAATTTATCAAAAATAGGAATAAAGCTATTGTGTTTCTCACTGAAATATGCTATAATCGGAACAAAGAAAAACTTGCGGTTAGGAGGAAACTCTTATGAATTATATCAAAGTATCTGAAGCGGCAAAAAAATGGGGCATTTCCGATCGCCGTGTGCGTGTCCTATGCGCCGAGGGGAAAATCGATGGTGTGACCCGCAAGGGCAACCTGTATATGATTCCCGAAAATGCCGAGAAACCCCAAGACGGTCGCCGTGCGAAAACCAGTCTGTTAGACATCGTGGAAGCTAAGAAAGCACGTTTGGAGACTCTGCGCCCCTTGACCCAGGGTGAGGTCGAACGCTTGCGGGATGAGTTCATGGTGGAGTTCACTTACAACTCCAATGCCATCGAGGGGAATACGCTAACCTTGAAAGAAACCGCCATGGTCCTAGAGGGTATGACGATTGATCAGAAGCCGATGAAGGACCATTTGGAGGCTGTGGGTCATCGTGATGCGTTCTTGTACGTGCAGGTTATTGCACAGGATCAGATGCCGATTACCGAAAGCGTAATTAAGAATATCCATTCGTTGGTGCTCATGAATCGCCCCGAGGATAGAGGTACCTTCCGTCGCATTCCTGTGCGTATTATGGGAGCCTATACCGAGCCGGTCCAGCCCTATTTGATCGAGCCTAAGATTACCGAGTTGCTTGCGACGGATGAGTGGCGCAAGGCAACCATGCCGGTGGTGGAGCGTGTGGCGCGCTTCCATTTGGAGTTCGAGGGCATCCATCCCTTCATTGATGGTAATGGCCGCACCGGTCGTCTGCTGCTGAATTTGGAGCTGATTCGCAACGGCTACCCGCCCATTAACGTGAAGTTTACCGATCGCAAGCGCTACTACGATGCTTTCGACGCTTACTACCGTGACGGCGATGCCGGTAAGATGATTGACCTCATTGCAGAGTATGTCAACGAGCGGCTAGACGAGTATCTGATAGTGCTAGAAAGCTAAAAAAAGAGTCTCTTTGTCCCATGCGGGTGGACCGATCCCAGTTAAATAGACACGAAAACAAAAGCGCTGAGAATAGGATCAAAGCAATGGAATAATGAAAAAGAAGCACACCTTGTGCCAAATCAAAAGACCGCATCCCTCGGATGCGGTCTTTTTGTATGGAGAAAGATGGTTTTGTGCCGAGAGGGAGCGGTCTCGGTTTGCGTAGTTATCGCGGTCGATGGCGATATTCCAGCGGGGTCATACCCGTTTGTTTGCGAAATAGGCGATGAAAATAGGGGGTATTCTCATAACCCACAGCGGCGGCGATCTGGGCAATCGTATCGGAGGTGTTGTCCAGCAGATGCTTGGCGTTCGCAATGCGCAGTGCGATGATGTATTGTTTGGGAGAGGCGCCGGTGGCCTTCTTGAAATTCTGGGCAAACCAATGGAGGGTCATCCAGTGTTGCTTGGCGTATGCTTTGATGTCAAAATTCTGATAATAGCGTACGCCGAAGAAGCGGATGGCACTTTCGATTTCGCCGAGAGTTTTTTCGTCGGGCGTTTGCTCCGCTGTCCGATGCCGTCCGATGAGCAGACATAGGTGACGCAGGTTCATCCGCAGAATTTCCTCGTATCCTTGCTGTTTTGCTTGCAGTTCGCGGACCATTTGCAGAAACAACCACTGATAGTCGGAAGAAGAGCCGGCGTAAAATACCGTCTCGCGGGTGGGTATGCCGCTGTCTGTCAGCGCCGCTTCCACCTCGGCACCGGTAAAATGGCACCAGTAATATTCCGATTTTTTCTCCGCAGAGGCACAGAAGTCCTGCACCTCGTAGGGGCGAAACAGTACCGCCGTTCCTTTTTCCAAAGGTCGTTCTTGTCCGTCTATTAGGAAACGAACCACACCGTCCGCTATGTAGATGAGCAGATAATCCGCGCGTCCATCGGGACGATAGGTGCGCATTTGGGGCACGGTGTGCAGGCGATAATGCCCCGCCGACGTGACCATAAGGGGGTGGGACGTATCCACTATCGCATCGTGCGGATTGCCCATGTCGCCGCGATTCACATACAATACCATCACCGCTTTCCTTCGCTTTTCCATATCCATTGTATCGAAAAACGCGTGTGCCGTCAATTGGTTATTTTCATTTTGTGCATATTATTGACAATTTTGTGCATTATCCTCGCATATGAGGCTATGTTATGATGGACAATAGAGGGGCGTTATCGTCAAGCTGTTTTGCCGATAATCCACATACGTGTTTTGCGGTGCCGCTCTGCTGGGATTCCATTTTATTTCTTAAGGAGGAAGAAGTATGAAAATGCGCAAATTGATTGCTGTCTTCGCAGCTGTTTTGATGCTGTGCGCCATGCTGCCTTTGGGCGCACTGGCTGTGGCAGCGGACGACAACCTGTTGCAAAACGGTGGGTTTGAAACCGGCGACCTAACCGGCTGGTACAACCTGTGGAATTCCTGTTCCGTGGGTTTTGTGCAGGGCCGCGAGAGTAACCACGCCCTGGACTTCGAGTCCGGCAAGTGGCAGCAGGTGCGTCAAGATGGCGTTCCCGTGGAGAAGAACACCCACTACGTGCTCTCCGCCTGGGTTAAGAATGCCATCAATTTCACTTTGATGGTGAAAAAGGGTAACGACTCCGCCAATATTGCGGAGGTGGCGGTTCCCAACAGCACCGAATGGACCAAATACGAGGTACATTTTAATTCCGCCAATGAAACCTCCGTTTGCGTGTTGCTCATCGGCAACGAGGCCGGCGCCGTTGCGGTGATTGACGACGTGCGTCTGGAGAAGGGAGACGGTTCTGTGCTGCCGCCCCCTGACGAGCCGGAAGAGCCGGAAGAGCCTGTCATCGAGGTCAAAGACAACATCCTATCTAACGGCGGCTTTGAGACCGGCACATTCGACGGCTGGGATCAGGGATGGTATAACCCCGCCATCAGTTCCGGCGTGGTGCACGAGGGCAAATACTCCCTCAAGAGCAGCTCTGCCACCTCGCTGTATCAGACTATGATTAAGTCGCAGAAGATCAAGGTGCAGCCCAACACCGACTATGCGGTCACCTTGTGGTACTATTACGACGGCACCAGCCCCAGACCTTCCTTCTTCCTCTATGCCAAAGATGGTGGCAATTCCGTCAATCTGGGGTACGCTTCCCCCATCCCCGAGGAAACCAAGACGTGGTATCGGGTACAGATGACCTTTAATACCGGCGCCTACAGCGAAATCCTGTTGCTGCTGCAGAACAACACGACTACCGGCGGCACCTACTATTTCGACGACATTCAGATGGGCGTGCATGTGGACGAGAATGCTGTAAGCGGCGTGGAGCTGGTACCCAACGGCACCTTCGAGGATGGTCGTGAAGGCTGGGCCACCCTCTCCGGCACTACCGTTTCCAACAAGGCGGCTCACGGCGGCAGCCAGTCCATCCGCACCACCAACACCGCCAGCAACTGGCAGACGATGCTGAAGTCCGAGCCCATCGCTGTTCAGGGCGGTGCCAAGCACAAATTCTCTTTCTGGTACTATTACGACGGTAGCACCGCCAATGCTTCCTTCTACTTCTACATCAAGGATGGCGCCAACAGCTATAACATCGCCGAAGGCATTCTGGCTCCCGAAAAGGCCCGCACTTGGTATTATGCCGAGTGTGTCTTCGATATGGCGGATGAACCCACCATTCTGATCCTGTTGCAAAACCGCACGGTGGGGGACGGCGGCGTCTATTATTTCGACGACATCTCCCTGATTGGTCCCGAGAAGGGGGACGACGGCGGTGACGACGAAGAGGCCGTTGAAATGCTACAGAACGGCGACTTTGAAACCGGCGACAAGACCGGCTGGAACCTCAACAGCGGCACCCGTCTCAACGACGACGTGGCTCACGGCGGCAAATACAGTGCCGTCACCGGCAACACCGCCACCACCTATCAGGTGATGATGTCCCAGTTCTTCAAAGCCACTATGAAGAAGCAGTATACCATTACCTTCTGGTATCGTTACGACGGCTCCTACAGCCAGCCCGCCTTCCACCTTTTTGTCAAGAATGGGGATAAGAGCAAGGATCTGGCCAGCGGCACCTTTATCGCTGAAAAGCCTAACACCTGGTATCAGGCCACGCTGATCTTTAACTCTGGTGAGAATGAGGACGTGGCCATCTTCCTGCAGAATAAGACTGCCGGCGCAGGCGGCACCTATTACTTTGATGACTTTTCTGTGATGGGTCCCGCTTTCGTCTCGGTTCAGCAGCCCTCTTTTGACGGCTACATCACCAACGGTGACTTTGAAATGGGTGATACCCAAGGCTTTGCCGATTATGCTGGCACCACCGTTTCCAACGTCGTGGCGCACGGCGGCAAGTATGCTCTTGCGTCCACCAACACCGCCAGCCAGTATCAGTCCCTGACCAAAATCAATCCCATCGAAGTCAATCCCAACACGGTTTACAAGGTCACGTTCTGGTACTATTACAGCGGCTCTTCTGCATCCCCTTCTCTCTATTTGTTTGCCCAAGACGTAACCAACAAAATCAACATTCACAGCGTCACCCTGTCACCGAAAGCATCGGGCACCTGGTATGAAGGCACGATGGAATTCGAGACGGGCGACTATATGCAGGTTTCCTTGGTGTGGCAAAACCGTACCGCGGGAAGCGGTGGCACCTATTATTTGGATGACATCGTGATGGAGCGCATTCCCGACGAGACCCCCTTTGACGATGGCAATGTGACCAACGGTGGCTTCGAGACCGGCGACAAGACCGGCTGGACCATCTATCAGGAAACGGTCATCAACAGCACCGCTGCCTACGGCGGCTCTTACGGCGCTATGCTGGGCGGTACCGGCAGTTGGGGCAGCTTGGCCAATCAGGTGGTCAAGGTGTCCACCGACACCGCCTATGACGTGTCCATGTGGGTGCGTACTCTCAAGACCGGTGTCAACATCGAGGTTCGCGACGGCAAGGGCGGCACCGTGTTGGCACAGCTGAAATACACCGATACCAAGTGGACCAACGTGGTGTTTCGTATCACCTCCACCACGGGTGAATTGTACATCAACTGCTTCGGATTGGGCGGCGGCGCTGCCGAGGTCGTGTATCTGGATAACGTATCCGTCAGGCCTTCTCCGATGGTGGTCAACGGCTCCTTCGAGAGCGGTGACCAAAACGGCTGGACTGCGGACGCTTCCACCGTCATCCTGCCGGTTGCCTCCTATGAGGGCACCTTTGGCGCCTCCCTGACGAGCAAGGGCGACAGCAAGAGTTTGCTGAGTCAATCCGTGCAGGTCACCGCAGGCAAGAGTTACACCGTCAGCGCGTGGGTCAAGGCCGTTTCCGGCGGCATCGCCGTGGCAATCAAGGATGGCTCCGCTACCGCCACCGTGCTGGCGCAACAGGATTACAGCGGCACGGCGTGGAGTCGCCTCGTCTACATCGTCACCCCCACCACCGATGCCTTGTATCTGGATTTCGCCGCTCGCAATAACGGCGCAGGTGCTACGGTGTATGTGGACGATGTAGCGGTCATCCCGTTGGCCGACGACGGCCATTTGGTGAACGGCGACTTTGAAACCGGTACCACCGCTTATTGGACCACTTATTATGACACCACCGTCTCTGCCGACGCCTTCTATCAGGGTGATTACGGTCTGCAATTGGTTGGCCCCGGCAATTGGGATGGTCTGGCTTATCAAGATTTCGAAACCGAAATTGGCGAGGAATACAACTTCTCCGGCTACTTCAAGGCTCTGAGCGGCGGCGTGAACATTCAGATTGTGAACGTGGCCGACGGTGAGGTGCTGAAGGCGATGTGGTTTGATCGCTCTGGCTGGACCAAGATGACCACCGACTTCATAGCCACCGGCACCAAAGTGCGTGTCAACGTCTGCGGTGCAGGCAACAACGTGGCCACCACCGTTTACGCCGATGCCCTGACGGTGATTAAGCTGAAGGATCCCTCCTTTGACGGATATATCTACAACGGTGACTTTGAGGCAGGCTCCCTGACGAAGTGGGAGTACTACTCCGACACCGAGGTGACCGCCGAAGCTGCCTATAGCGGCGACTATGGCGTACGTATCAAGGGTAATGCGGATTGGGGCGGCCTGCTGACCCAGCGGTTTACCGTGGAGCCCGGTAAGACCTACCAACTCACCATGCGGTATAAGCCGATCAGCAACGGCGTCAACGTGACAATCAACAGCAATAAGAACGGTCAGCTTCACACCGTTTACTACAATTCCAAGCACACCACCAGCTGGAGCAAGTACACCGTCACCTTTGAGGCGGGTAACAGCACCCAGATTACGCTGAACTTCTCCGGCTCGGGCATTGGCTTGTCCCAATCCGGCGCCGGCACCAGAGACGAGGTGTGGATCGACGATATCGTCTTGGTCAACTTGTCGGGCGACGAGATGGATCGCAGCGAACTGCTCACCTTCAACGGCAACAGCATTCGCGACACCGTTGACAATCGGCGCGGCTTGGCCTTCCGCTTCACGGCGGACATCACCGGCGTGAAGATTGAAGGCGCCAACCGGCTGGCGGACGGCTCGGGTATGGTCAAGATTTATAAGTACTCTGACCAGATGTGCGCGCTGGTGGAAGTGGGTGCCGTGGTGTCCAACAACAGCGCGGTATCCCATAAGTTGTCTTTGGATGTGGTGGATGGTAAGAAGACCGTCCGCGTTCCCGTTCAGTATTTGATGGAGTGGAGCGAAACCTCCATTGATTACGCCATTCGTGTCGTCGATATCCCCGATTCCGGCGCCGATGCGGCCATTTACGTCCGTCCCTACTATACCTACGAGTTGGACGGCGAGCAGATTACCATCTATGGCGAAACGGTCAACGCCAACTACAATGAGGTTGAGGGCGCTCGCCGTTCTCTGAAGGTGCTGGCCATCGGCGACGGCTTGGCCGATGATGCGGTTAAGCAGCACCTCTACGACGTGTTCAAGAGCGCCGACTACGATCAAGTGATCATCGGTCACTTGTACGCAAACGGGGCCTCCTTGGACGATCATTGGAACAATATTTCCGCCAACGCGGCTGTCTACACCTACGAGAAGAATGACGACAACGGCACCTGGGTCACCAACCCCAAGTGCAGTGTCCTGTCGGCTTTGCAGGAGGAGCGCTGGGACGTGGTGGTGCTACAGCAGGCCGCTGCCGATGCGGCCAACGCCGCCTCTTACGGCAACCTGAAGAGTTTGGTGGATTGGATCGACACCAACAAGACGGATCCCGACACCGCCATCTACTGGCAGACCGCTTGGGCAGATAACGACGCCGCCTACAAGGCCATCTCCGCTGTCGCTGAAAGCACGGTGATGACCACCGATGGCATCGATGGCATTCTACCTGTGGGCACCGCCATCGCCAACCTGCGCACCACCGCGCTGGACGATGATTTGATCATCAACGCGCAGCGTCTGGCAGATTCCTACGGCGATTACACTGCGGCCCTGACCTGGTTCGTCACCCTGACCGGTGAGAGCCTGGATCAGATCGACTATCGCCCCGAGAGCATCCTGGCCCACCACTATGATGTGGCCCGTGCGGCGGCGCACGCAGCTTATAAGCCCTATGCTATCACCGACCTGACCGAGACGGTACTGTTTGCCGGCTCCGATTTCCAGCCTGTCATTTGGGAGGACGGCGTGGCACTGGTGCAGGATCTACTGGGAACCCTGGCCGATGAAGGTTACGGCTTGTTCGACGGTTTCTTCGCCGTGGGTGACTATGCTTCCTCCAGCGGTCACGAGGTCAGTACCGTCGGCCTGAGCTATTTGGACAAGACGGTTTCCGAGGTGGTTAAAACCAACAAGATTTACACCGAGGGTAACCATGACGCCCCCACCACGGTGGGTCTGGCTCCTTATGGCAACAACGATCCCAGGGGTGGCACCTACGGCGTATTTGTCATCCACGAGGAGAACTACGGCCAGTACGGCGCCGGCGGTGATCAGGTGGCCAAGGATTTGACCGCCTACCTCACCGAGAAGGCGACCAATGACAGCTGGGGCAAAAAGCCTATCTTTGTGCTCACCCACGTGCCGCTGCATTACAGCCGCCGTGCCATCGACGAGCGTTGCGGAGCTACCGCCATGCCCATTGTGGACGCCCTCAATGCGGCGGGTAAGGCCGGTCTCAACATTATCGTTCTCTTCGGCCATAACCATTCCTCCGCTTACGACGATTATTTGGGCGGCGCTTCTATCTACTTGAAGAAGGGCGACTCGATGCTGGTTCCCACCCTGCAGAACCACGAGGCTTATGAGAATGTCGCTTTGAACTTCACCTATATGAATGCCGGCTACGTCAACAATTACGCCGACCACGGCAGTGGCGCCGATACCGAATTGACCTTGACCACCTTCCGCATTTTGGCGGATGGCTCGGTGGTCATCAACCGCTACGACTTTATGGGCGAACACAACCTGAAGTCCCGTGGCAAGCCCAACGCCAAGTTGGACGGCGATCTGGTGGGTAATGAGACGGTCTACGATGGCCCTCGCATTGTCACCGCCTACACGGATGAGCCTTATGTCGAAAAATAAACCCTAATGAAACAGCCCTCTATAGCGTAACGCTGTGGGGGGCTGTTTCTATCGTATCCGATGGTGCGGTGGGCTGGATGGAGAGTAACAATGGGAATAGATCGACTATTTACGGCTACATCGGAAAGCGAACAAACACGAAAAAACGCTGGAATCACTAGGATTCCAGCGTTTCTCAATGTGGCTCGTAGCACCGAAAAAGATATCAAGGTTGAAACTGGCCAACAAATTGGAATTAAAAATACAATCTCTCTAAAAACCCTTGATATTACTGGGTTTTTCCGTGGTTTTCAACTCAACTGTTATGTATTTTCCCTTGTTTTTGCCCTTATCAGCAGGAACAAGGGAAACTTTTTATATTCAACCA
>JAFXFF010000023.1 GCA_017520705.1 Clostridia bacterium
AGACTACCAAATCTGTTTTGAAGAATAAATAACCTTAAAATGTTGAAAACACTCTGCCGTAACAGCAGAGTGTTTTTCGTTAGTATATTCTCGTAATGTTAAACTCTTCTTCGGAAGAGTCATAAGAATTGATTTTATAAAACCCGTAAGGTGTAGAGTTCGTTAGATCCGCGGTAATGTCCACATTATACCACACACCGTCAATACAAACTCGATTCCATGTGTGTTTGTATTGATAATCGTCCTTGCGGTAACCATCTACAGAATAGCAAGGGATATTTTGACTGCGGCAGATGGCAGTAAAGAGGTTCGCAATATCATAACAGATACCTTTTTTCGTCCGCAAAGTTTTATCGAGGTTAGAATACTGATAAACCGGATTGCAATCATAATCGTACGTGATATTATTTAGAATCCAAGCGTAGGCCACTTTTGCTTTTTCTTCATCCATTAAGGTCCCTGAGTAGATTTCATCAAACTGTTTTTCGTGGTTAGCATCCCACAGAACACCGGTGCCGTTAGCAAGGGATTTGTTTGTGTACGAAAATGTCAGTCCCATAAATACAATTGTCAGAGCAATCGCCAGAAGCAATATCGTGCCGATAATTTTAGTCAAGAGTTTTTCTTTGGAATTTGGTCCACAGATAAAGTTCTTAACTATTACTGTTGCTGACGAAAATACCGCAAGAAAACCAAGTGGACGGCGATAGTAAATTGCAAAGTATAGACCTATAACCATAATCACGACTGCGAAGAAATAGGTTATCGTTCTTTGCAACTTTGATTTTACATTAACTAAAAATAAGCCACTACAAATAATAGACAGCAGAATTAAGCACACAGGCAGTGTACTGATTAAAAGTGTGTCCCACAAGAAATAGGTAACGTAAATGTTGATTGCCGTTAAAACGGCAAAGCCAAATAGCCGAATTTTCATAGAGTAGCCTCCAAAAAAATTAAGCCATTTACACTCGGTTTCAAGTGTAAATGGCTTAAAGATTTTTGGAACTTTTGCTCTTGCCTTGCCCACTTAAAACCGTCATTTTTTGCACGAAAACATGCATTGGCTTAAGTTTGGCTTATGGCTTACGATTTTAGCGGTTCAAAACCTCGAAAAACACAGTGTTTATGCGGTTTTTCTCAGTCTAAAGGTTTCATTGTGGGGAACAAAATAACCTCGCGGATGGTGTCGGCGCCGGTGAGCAGCATGACGCAGCGGTCGATGCCCATACCCATGCCGCCCGTGGGAGGCATACCGTACTCCAGTGCGTTGAGGAAATCCTCATCCAGCATCTCGGTCTCGTCGTCGCCGCGCTCACGCTGCTCCGCCTGCTTGAGGAAACGCTCCCGCTGATCGATGGGATCGTTCAGCTCAGAGTAGGCGTTGGCCAGCTCGCTGTGGCACACGAACAGCTCGAAGCGCTCGGTGACACGAGGATCCACGGGAGACTTCTTAGTCAGGGGAGAGACCTCAACGGGATACATGGTGATGAAGGTGGGCTGAATCAGCTTCTCCTCCACCCGCTGATCGAAGCAGGCATACAGCGCGTTGCCCCAGGTGGGCTCGGCGGCATCGGACAGCTCCACGCCGATGGCCTTGGCGGCGGCCACAGCCTCGGCATCGTCGGTGATGGCGCCGAAGTCGATGCCCACGTACTCCTTGACGGCCTCCACCATGGTCAGGCGGCGCCAGCCGGGGGTCAGGTCGATCTTCTCGCCCAGCCACTCCACCTCATAGGTGCCCAAAATCTCCTTGGCGGCACCGGAGAGGATGCCCTCGGCGATGTCCATCATATCGTGGAAATCGGCGTAGGCCTCATACAACTCCACGGTGGTAAACTCGGGGTTGTGCTTGGGGTCCATACCCTCGTTGCGGAAGATACGGCCGATCTCGTACACGCGATCCATACCGCCCACGATCAGACGCTTCAGCGGCAGCTCGGTGGCGATGCGCATATACATATCCAGATCCAGCGTGTTGTGGTGGGTGATGAAGGGACGGGCAGCGGCACCGCCGGCGATGGTGTTGAGCACGGGGGTCTCCACCTCGATGTAGCGGCGGTCGTCCAAGTACTTACGCATGTACTTGATGAACTGGCTACGGATGATGAAGTTGCGCTTCACCTCGGGGTTGACGATGAGGTCCACGTAGCGCTGACGGAAACGGGTGTCGGTGTCCTTCAGACCGTGGTACTTCTCGGGGAGGGGGCGCAGCGACTTGCTCAGCAGCTTGATGCCGGTGGCGTGGATGGAGATCTCGCCCATCTTGGTGCGGAATACCCAGCCGGTGAGACCGATGATGTCACCGATATCCCACTTCTTAAAGCCGGCGTAGACCTCCTCGCCCACGTCGTTGCGGCTGACGTACACCTGCATACGGCCGGTGGCATCGTGCAGGTCGATGAAACTGGCTTTGCCCATAATGCGGCGGCTCATCATACGGCCGGCCACAGACACCTCGATGGGGGTGGCGGGCTCAAAGCCCACGCCCTCTTCGGGGGCGCCGTGCTCGGCGATCCAGGCGGCCTCGACCGCCTCGAAATCCTTACGAATCTCGGCATGATAAGCGGTTACATCATACTTGGTAATTTCATAGGGGTTCTGACCCGCCTCGCAGAGGGCGGCCAGCTTGTCCAGGCGCACCTGCACCAGCTCGTTGACCTGCTGCTCCGTCATGGGGGCGGTATCGGGGGTGTTCACTTGATTGCTCATAGGGTACTTCCTTTCAATGAGGAATTAGGAATGAGCAATGAGTAATGGAGGTGTCGGCTGCGCCGACGAATGATAAATCGTGCCGAAGGCACTCCTTAATTACTCATTTCTCATCACTCATTACTAATTTATCGAACTTATTTGCTGATTTCCACCACGGTGTAGATCACGGTGGTGCCGTTGGGCAGAATTGCCTCGCCGCTCTCGCCCACCTTGAGGCCCATCACGGCCTTGCCGACGGGGGACTCGTCAGAGATGCGGCCCTCAAAGGGGTTGGCCTCGGTGGCGCCGGAGATGGTGTAGGTGGCCTGCTTACCCTTGGCATCTCGGATGGTCACCACAGAGCCCACGTGCACGTGCTCGCTGCTCATCTCGCTCTCGTCCAGGATGCGCACGTGCTTGACCTGCACCTCCAGCTCGGCGATGCGGGCCTCCAGCATGGCCTGATCGTTCTTAGCCTCGTCGTACTCGCTGTTTTCGGACAGGTCGCCAAAGCCGCGAGCCACGCGGATCTTCTCGGCGGCCTGATCGCGGCCCTCGGTTTTGAGGTATTCCAGTTCCTCTAAGAGCTTTTTGTAGCCCTCGCTGGTCATAATGACTTCTTTCATATCTGTCACTCACCTTTCGGAGTATTTGGGGAGCGGGCATACCGCCCCTTATAATTCAACCCATATATTATACCATTATTTTATGGCTTGTCAAGAGCGGGTTTGCCGTTGCTTGGTTTATTTTGTGTACACGTCTTGCATTTTGTCATCGATGTGATATAATAAAACGGATGATGTATTTAACACGAAAGGAACCCCTCATTTATGTCTAACGAATCCATCGGCTTTTCCGATTTAGGCCTCAGCGAGGTTACCCTGCGCGCCGTAGAGGCCATGGGCTTTGCCGAGCCCACCCCCATCCAGTGCGAGACCATTCCGCTGGTGATGGACGGCCGCGATGTCATCGCCAAGGCCCCCACCGGCACCGGCAAGACCTGCGCCTTCGGCATCCCCCTCATTGAATGCCTCAATCCCGATATGAAGGACCTGCAGGCTTTGGTGCTGTGCCCCACCCGCGAACTCTGCGAGCAGATCGCCGCCGACCTGCGCGCTTTGGTGCGGTTTAATCCCGCCATCCGCATTGCTTCCATTTACGGCGGCGCCTCCATGAATCGCCAGATCGACGCCCTCAAAAAGCATCCCCACATCGTGGTCGCCACCCCCGGCCGTCTGCTGGATCATATGTCCCGGGGCAACGTATGGCTGGGCAACCTCTACACCGCCGTTCTGGACGAGGCGGACGAGATGCTGAAGATGGGCTTCATCAAGGACGTGCGCCGCATCCTCAACGCCACCCCCGGTGACACCCAGGTGGTGATGTTCTCCGCCACCATCAGCCGTGAGGTGATGGACGTGGCGTGGGAGTACCAGCACGACGCGGTGGAGATTCAGGTGGCCTCTCAGGGCGACAGTCGCCCCAAGATCCACCAATATCTCATCCATTCCTCCGGCTCTCAGCGCATGGAGGATATGCTGGATATCATCCGGCAGGAGGACTACCACCGCGTGATGGTGTTTGCCAATATGAAGGTGTCGGTCAAGCAGCTTACCGAGCGCCTGCAGCGCCGTCACGGCTCGGTGGATTGCCTGCACGGCGATATGCCCCAGTCCCTGCGTAACAAGGTGATGCAGAAGTTCCGCGAGAACAAGCTGGAGATGCTCATCTGCACCGATGTGGCCGCCCGCGGCATCGACGTGGAGGACGTGGAGGCGGTGTTCAACTACGACATCCCCGATGAGAACGAGTATTACCTCCATCGCATCGGCCGCACCGGCCGCGCTAAGCGGCAGGGTGCCGCCTACACCTTTATGACCGAGCAGGATAAATACCGTATGCGGGATATCCTCAAGTACACCCGCTCCGACGCCACCTTAATGGCTTTTGACGATACCCGCCGCCTGCGTCCCGCCGCCGATTTGGCTCCCGCAGAGGAAGAGGACACCTGATAATAGGTAGCCTCACCACCCAATCATCACTCACGACCGAAAACGCCCCCACGTTTTCGGTCGTTTTTTCTCACCGCCCTTTACACTTCTGCCCATACCTTTTACGCCCACCTCCGTCATTGCCCATTATCTTTCGCACCCCATCTTTGTGACTGTCTGATGAAGCGGCATCCCGACCTTCCCCCCTCAACTCCGGCAAAACCACGCTTCGGCAAATGGTAATTTCGCCGTTTCTGTATATTCATACCCTAAAAAGTAAAAACATACATCGCAAAACCGGAAAAACGACCGTTTTCGTCCCCAAAATGCCTCCAAAAGGCGAGTTTTGTGGCAAATCGGTGTGATCATTTCGGCTGGTTGCACAAAATTTTCTCGTTTTTTAAAAATCGGCAAATTTATTACCATTTCTGTCATAAAATGGTAATAATCGGTGTAAAATCCTCGATTTTTGCGCCAAAATCCCCGTTTCCCTTTGCAAAACCGCCAAAAATCACTCCCTTTCGGGCGGGTTCTCTGTGTGGTGTCCTGCACAAATTGAGCAGGAGAGGAACCGGCTTTCACGAGGGGAAAAGCCGCCATTCTTTGTGCACCCTGCACAAAAATCGTCCCCTTCGTTTTGGTTGACAGCACCAACTCGTACGGGTATAATGAGCGACGTACCGGATTTGACCCCCCTACGGGGCACACGCGATTTCTGAGCGGATGTGCCTCGTCCCCCGTGGCGTGCCGCATCGCCGTCGGCGATGCATAGGGTGTATAACGCCTCAGCGTATGCACCACACTATAACAGAGGATATTCGGGCCGCCATGACAGAAAGGAAGAGAAGATGGAACGAATGAAGAAGATCGCTACCCGTGTGTGGGACGGTTTCCGCCGCACCGTGTGTAGCCGTGTGTTTGCCGCTGTGCTGATGTGCGCCGTCACCCTGTCTATGGTAATGGGCGTTTCCAGCCACTCTCGTGTGTACACCGTCACCGAGGGCGAGGGCAGCCGCGTGGTGATCACCCTGTCCGACACCCCCTATCTGAATCTGGGCGGCGACGACCTCTTGTGGGTGGACGCTCCCGTGAAGGAGGATTCCGCCGAGGACGCCACCTGGTCGGTGGAGATCTCCGCCGACGGCCTGTCCACGCTGGTGCAGGTCACCGATAAGGACACCACCGTGATGGATGCCATCGAGCAGGCCGGCGTCACCGTGGGCGAGCTGGATCAGGTCAGCGCGGACAAGGACGCCCCTGTCACCGACGGTATGCTGGTGCAGGTGGATCGCGTCGCCTACGAGGAGTACACCGTCACCGAGACCGTTTCCTACAAGACCACCTACCGCTAGTCTTGCGTGCTGAAGCCCGGCGCCACCAAGGTGGACATCTCCGGACGCAACGGCGAGAAGGAGATCACCTATCGTAAGGTGATCGTCAACGGTGAGGTCGTGAAGACCGAAAAGGTGGACGAGGAGATCACCAAGAAGGCCCGCAACAAGGTGGTCCTGAAGGGCTCCTCCTACGGCACCCCCATTTCCAAGACCCCCTCCGGTGTGGACATTGATCTGGATGAGAACAACCAGCCCATCAACTATTCTCGCAAGATCTACGGCAGCTGCACCGCCTACCACGGCGACAGTGCCACCTCTACGGGCCGCAAGCCCGGTGTGGGCGTGGTGGCGGTGGATCCCCGCGAGATTCCCTACGGCAGCGTGCTGTGGATCGTGTCCAAGGACGGCAGCTTCGTGTATGGCTACGCCATCGCAGGCGACACCGGCGGCTTCATCCACAACAGCGAAACGGTGGTGGATCTCTATATGGATTCGGTGGTGGAGATGAACACCTTCGGCCGCCGCAACCTCAATGTGTACGTCATCAAAGAGGGTAAAGGCAAATAAGACGAGCGAAAGCGCAGACGGATTTCACCGCCTGCGCTTTTTCTTGCATTTCTCGGCAGGATATGGTATGCTGTTAGTACCGTACAAAAGGCTTCTGTCCCCGTCGTGGACCGCTTTTTGTTTTCAAAGAACGTGCAAAGGAGGTTGGATCGAATGAAAAAGATGCGCACGTTATCTCTGCTGTTGACGGTGGTGCTGCTGTTGAGCATCTTGACCGCCTGCGGCAAAAAGGCGGAGGATCCCGCCGACTCTGACAAGAAGCATGCCGCGGAAGTGGCCGTCACCTCGCTGGCCGAGGCCGAGGCCGCCATCGCGGACGGACATTACGAGGCCGCCTACCTCTACTTGCTCACCGACCCCTCCGACGAGGCGGTGGAGCTGAGACAGAAGTTTGCCTACGTCCCCGTCGAGGTAACTCAGACTATGGATGGGGAGGTGTACGCCACGGGCCGCTGGACCTATGACGAAAAGGGCTATCCCATTCTGCAGCAGACCGATTCCGACTGGCCCGATTCCACAGGCTGGAAGCCCGCCGGATCCAAGGTGGAGTGCACCTATGACGAGAGGGGCAATCTGCTCAAGAAAATCTCGCTTACTGTCGTCAACGGCAAGGAGACCCGCAAGGAAATTGTCTGCACCTACGATGCCGACGGCAACCGATTGACCGAGAAGCGCACCGCCTCCGACGGCACGTGGACCGAGGGTGTTTGCACCTATGACGCCGACGGCAATCTGCTGACGGTGGCGCACAGCAATTCCAACGGTCAGAATTACGCGATGGCGTATACCTATGATGCCGACGGCAATCGCATCACCTACGATTACGTGTACGGCGATTCTGCGTCTCACTACGATTATACCTACGATGAGGCGGGTAATCGACTGACCTCTTACCGCACGCGGGACGACGGCACGTGGGAGAAGACTGTCTGCACATACGACGCCGATGGCAATGAAACGTCCAAAGAGGAGACCGATTCCGAGGGCAATGTGGAAAAATGGTATATGGACGGCACCAAAAAGATCACCGAGACTAAGAAGGCCAACGGCTCTTCTTCCAAGAAGATTGAAAACGGTATCACCACTCTGTACGAATACAGCATCACCTACGAAGAGACACACGATTGGGAAGGCAACGTCATCCCCAAGGGCAGGTGGACCGAGATCGAGAAGACCTACGACGATAAGGGGAATCCTCTCTGCGACCGTCAATGGGTGGGCTGTCATCCCGATGTGTGGGAGCTCCCCAACGGGAGTTTCGGACGCTACACCCTCTGGACTTACGATGACAAGGGCAATCTGCTGTCGGAGGAGGAATACACCTACACCGACGAAAAGGATCGGGAGGGCTCCTCCACCTTGGAGGATACCGTCCAAGCCTACACCTACGTCTACGGTGCGGATGGCAAGGCCACCGAGCGAACCCAGACCGCCGGCAAGGGCAAAGGCACCAAGACCGTGTATACCTATGACGATTTGGGCCGCGTTTACACAGCGGAAAGCCGAAACGAGGACGGCAGCTGGACCCGTGACTATTATGTCTATCGGAACGATGAGGATACCGCGGGCTCCTTGGTGTGGGAATACGACAATCTGAACGGCTCTTACCGCAAGTTTACCTTTGATGAAAACGGTGACGTCATTTTCGATGAGCAAGCCAAGGATGGCGAGGTCACCAGGACGGAGTACACCCGCAACGCGGAGGGAAAGGTGCTGAGTCAAAAGACCACCTATCCCGACGGTACGTATTGGAGTGTCGCTCACACCTACGATGAAAACGGTCGCCAACGTTCCAAGGAAACCGTTGAACCCGACGGCACGTGGGAAAAGGAGACCTACAATGCGGCAGGGTGCCTGCTCACTATGGAGAGTCATTATGGCGTGGTCAGCACCTTTACGTGGGAGCTGCGTTATTATCCCGACGAGTTGCCGGAGCAAATGAGTTCCCGCATCGTGGGATGCCGTCAAGCCGCCGATTATTTTGTCGATGGCATTTATACCCATACGTGGGATCAATAGTCCCCCTTCAACACCCCTCTTTCGCAGAGGGGTGTTTTCACTGCTCACCCTACGCAAAAATCTCCCTCTTTACTTTTCTTCGCAAACTTGCTATACTGGTCGCAGATTGTCAACAGAAAGGACGTTATGCTATGTTTTGGGTCAATGTGCTGAAGTTCCTGGACACCCCTATGGCAGAGCCCCCTTCCTATGGCTGGTTTCATATTACGTTTTTTGTGCTGTCCGTTGTGGCGGGCATTTTTCTGTGTCTGGTGTTCAAAAACGGCAAAAAGTATGCCCCCCGCATCGTGTTCACCACCGCCGTCATCGTCTTCTTGCTGGAAGTGTACAAGATGATCAATTTCGGCTTTGAGTACGAAAACGGGATATCCTACTCCTTCCCGTGGGGGTCGTTCCCGTTCCAGTTTTGCTCCACCCCGATGTACGTGGGCCTGCTGGTGGGTCTGTTCCGCAAGGGTCGCATCCACGATAGCCTGTGTGCCTATCTCGCCACCTTCGCGGTGTTTGCCGGCCTGTGCGTCATGGTGTACCCCAACGACGTGTTCATCGAAACCGCCGGCATCAACGTCCAGACCATGATCTGCCACAGCTCTATGCTGACGGTGGGCATCTACCTCTTCGGCAGTGGCTACGTCAAGGCAGAGCACCGAACCATCTTCAAGGCCATCCCCGTTTTCTTCGTGATGGTGGCCATCGCCATGGGCCTCAATGAGTGGGCTTACCGCAGCGGTCTGTTAGAGGATCATTTCTTCAATATGTTCTATTTCAGCCCCTACGCCGACCCCCACCTGCCGGTGTATTCCAATGTACAGAACGCTCTGGGTGTGAATAACCCTCTGAGCTTCATCATCTATGTGGCGGCTTTCACTCTGGCGGCCTATATTATGCTGCTCTTCGCCATAGGCCTGCGCCGTGTGTTTGCCCCCCGCCGCAGAAAGATCAAAATCCATGCATGATCTGCCCAACCGCCCCCATCTCTCGGGGGCGGTTTTTGTCATATATATAGAAAAAATAACAATCGCAAAAAAACACTTTACAATTCCCAAACCCTGTGGTATAGTATATTCTGCCTGCAAAGGGCAATTCGGTTTCTCGGATCGCGGAGGACGCCCCGATGGGGAAGCACCCTTTCCCGATTCTGAGATGCACGAAAATATTTTAGAAGAGGTGTATGTATCATGATGTTACCCGAAGAGAAAACCGCCATTATGCAGCAGTATGCCACCCACGAGGGCGATACCGGTTCCCCCGAGGTTCAGATTGCTGTGCTGACCAAGCGCATTAACGACCTGACCGAGCACCTGAAGGCTCATCCGAAGGATCACCACAGCCGCCGCGGTCTGCTGAAGATGGTCGGCCATCGCCGCAACCTGCTGAACTACCTGACGAAGAAGGATATCAACCGTTATCGTGCTATCGTCGAAAAGCTGGGTCTGCGTAAATAATTTTGCATGCGTGAGGCAGGCGGGGAGACATCCCCTCCTGCCTCGTGTTGCGAAATAAACACTGTACCACAACGGAGAGAAACACCTTTTTAGCAGCGAAACGAGTCCCGAAACGAGCCGTTTCGAGGTTGGTTTCCTTGCTAAAAACCGGTTACCTCTCCGTTTGGAATATAAAATCTTTAGGAGGTAATTCTTATGTTCGAGACTTTCCGCAAGTTTGAGACCACTCTGGCAGGCCGTCCTCTGGTCATTGAGACCGGCAAGATGGCTCAGCTGGCCAGCGGTTCCTGCTTGGTGCGCTATGGCGAGACCGTCGTCCTGTGCACCGCCACCGCCTCTGCCAAGCCCCGTGAGGGCGTGGATTTCTTCCCCATGTCCGTGGACTATGAGGAGAAGCTGTACTCTGTGGGTAAGATTCCCGGCTCCTTCCAGCGCCGCGAGTCCCGCCCCAGCGAGAAGGCTATTTTGACCTCTCGCGTCATCGACCGTCCCATCCGCCCCTTGTTCCCCAAGGATATGCGTAACGATGTGACCCTGGTCTGCACCGTGATGAGCGTGGACCCCGATTGCCAGCCCGAGACCGTGGCTATGATCGGTGCCTCCACCGCCATCGCCATCTCCGACATCCCCTGGGATGGCCCCATCTCCGGTGTGGTCGTGGGTCTGGTGGACGGCAAGTTCGTCATCAACCCCACCGCCGAGGAGGAGAAGCGCTCTGAGATGCACGTCACCGTCGCCTCCACCGCCGATCTGGTGGCTATGATCGAGGCCGGCGCCAACGAGATCGACAACGACACCATGTTCGACGCCATTATGGCCGGTCACGCCGCCAACCAGGAGGTTGTGTCCTTCATCAACAGCATCGTTGCCGAGATCGGCAAGCCCAAGTTCGACTTCGTCTCCAACGATCCCGATCCCGCTATGTTCGAGGCCATCAAGGAGTTCGCCATTGACGACGTCAAGGCCGCTTTGGACACCGATGACAAGCGCATCCGCGACGAGCGTCTGCTGCCCGTGTACGATGCTGTCCACGCCAAGTTTGACGAGCAGTATCCCGAGCAGATCGAGAAGATCGACGAGTGCCTGTACAAGCTGCAGAAGTTCGTGGTCCGTCGCTGGCTGCTGGACGAGGGCAAGCGTGTGGACGGCCGCGGCATCAACGATATGCGTCCTTTGGACGCTCAGGTTGACCTGCTGCCCCGCACCCACGGCAGCGGTATGTTCACCCGTGGCCAGACTCAGGTGCTGACCACCTGTACTCTGGGTGGCTCCAAGGACGCTCAGCTGCTGGACGGCCTGGACGACGAGCGCGAGAAGCGCTATATGCACCACTACAACTTCCCCTCCTACTCCGTAGGCGAGACCAAGCCCTCCCGTGGCCCCGGCCGTCGTGAGATCGGTCACGGCGCTCTGGCCGAGCGTGCTCTGGTGCCCGTTCTGCCCTCTTTGGAGGAGTTCCCCTATACCATCCGTCTGGTGTCCGAGGTGCTGTCCTCCAACGGCTCCACCTCTCAGGCTTCCATCTGCGGCTCTACTCTGGCTCTGATGGCCGCCGGTGTGCCCATCAAGGCTCCCGTTGCCGGTATTTCCTGCGGTCTGATCACCGAGGGCGACCGCTTTATGACCATGGTGGATATCCAGGGTCTGGAGGACTTCTTCGGCGATATGGACTTTAAGGTAGGCGGTACCAAGAAGGGTATTACCGCCATCCAGATGGACCTGAAGGTGCACGGCCTGACCCCCGCCATCATCCGCGAGGCTCTGGACAAGACCTACACCGCTCGTTGCCACATTCTGGACGAGGTTATGCTCAAGGCCATCCCCGAGGTGCGTCCCGAGCTGTCTAAGTATGCTCCCAAGATGCTGTCCACCAAGATCGACACCGACAAGATCGGCGGCGTGATCGGTAAGGGCGGCAAGGTGATCCAGCAGATCCAGGCTGACTGCAACTGCGTGGTCAACGTGGAGGAGGACGGCACCGTCACCATCCTGGCCACCGATTTGGCTGACGCCAACCGCGCTCTGCAGATCATCGAGACCATCGCCAAGGATCCCGAGATCGGCGCTATTTACAAGGGTAAGGTTACTCGCCTGATGACCTTCGGTGCTTTCGTGGAGATCGCCCCCGGCAAGGAGGGTCTGGTCCACGTGTCCCGTCTGGATCTGGGTCGCGTTGAGCGCGTGGAGGATGTGGTCGCCGTGGGCGACACCATCGCCGTTATGGTCACCGAGATCGACGAGCAGGGCCGTATCAACCTGTCCCGCAAGGACGCCATCATCAAGATGGAGGGCCTGAACCCCGAGGATTACGCCACCCCCGCCGCTCCCCGCCGTGAGGGCGGTCGCCGCGACGGCGGCCGTGGTCCCCGCCGCGACCATCGCTGATCGCTGACTGCGATACGCTGATTTGTAACACCAAAAGCCGCTACCGATTTCGGTAGCGGCTTTTTCACATCTTTTTGCATCCGCTTCTCAAGACTCCCTCTTTGAGGGAGGTGCGGAGCGGCTCGTAGATTGTGCGTGTCGTAGTTTTCGTTCGCCGCTCCTCGAATATGGCTGACGCCATATTCCCAAGATAGTGCATAGCCGTGACGGAGGGAGTTTCTTCGCACTCACCTCAAACCGGCGTCATTCCCCTACGATCACGCACCACGTTGCCACACTCCTCACTCCTCATTCCTAACTCCTAACTCTTGCGAATTCCCTCTTGGCAAACGAAAAAAACTATGTTATAATGAATCGATGATTCATAGGAGGTATTCGTATGAGTGAGCAGATCGAGAGAAATAACGACATTGACATCGAGTTGACTGAGGCGACCTCTGCCGAGGAGCGTCCCGTCACCCGTCGGTATAATAAGCGCGGCAAGCGCCGCGGCAAGTACGCCTACGCCGCCCCCGTTGGTTTTTTGGTGTCCCTGCTGAGCATCGTGGGCGTCATCGCCATCATTATGAGCGTGGTGGGCTATTTTCAAAAGAAGAACGACGACACCGAACTGCGTAAAGAGCTGTACTATTATCTGGAGCCTCTGCTGGTGTATTCTCCCGAGCCCTTCAGCAATGCCGCCAAGCAGGAGCAGGACGCTTTCCTCAACGCCGCCGCCTATCGGGTGATGCTGGCGGAGCAGAATCGTATGCTGATGGAGGGGGACGAGTACCCCCAATACGACGTGGAGCTGGAGATGAACTGCTACATCGTACCGGTCAAGGTGGTGGAGGAGTCCTACCGCGCCCTCTTCGGTCCCAAGGCCAAGCTGACCCACCGCACCATCGAGGGCAGCGGCATCGAGTACAGCAAGTCCGACGATTGTTATTATATCCCTTATTGGGAGGCCAACACCGGCTATGAGATCGTCATCGACACCATCAAGCAGCGCAAGGACAGCTATGAGGTGCGGGTGGGCTTTGTCCCCGTGACGGATATCAAGTACGATGAGCACGGCGAGACCGTTCCCCCCACGGCGGAGCAGGCCACCCACTTCCAGACCTACACCTTGACCCGTAATAGGGACAAAGGCACCTATTACATCAAATCCTGTGCCGACGAGAAGAAATCATGACAAAACGAAAGAGCCTGCGGTGCCGCAGGCTCTTTCGTTTATTCTTCTACCACGTATTCCGCGGTCTCCGCCAGCAGGCGCGCACCCAAAATGACGGTCATCGCCAATCCCTCGGGTACGTATTCCTCATACTCTACCTGTCCGTCTCGGCGGCATTGCTCTGCCAGTGCCCCCTTGGAGAAGGGGAGCAGCAGCTTCACCCGTTTCCGATCGGGCGGGAGTGCCTCCGCCACGGCTTCTAACAGAGCCTCTACGCCGTCACCGGAGAGAGCGCTGATGCGGATGTGGTTGGGATTGTCCCCGATCTCGGGGGCGAGATCGCACTTGTTCATCACCCGCAGAACGGGAGTCTCGCCGCAACCCAACTCGTTGAGCAGATCCCCCGTCACCTGCAGATGCTCCGCTGCGTGGGGGCTGGAGGCGTCGCAAATGTTGAGGATCACGTCCGCCTCCACCGCTTCCTCTAATGTGGAGTGGAAAGCCCGCACCAGTTGGTGGGGAAGCCGCCGCACAAAGCCGACGGTGTCCACCAGCATCACCTCTCTGCCGTCCGGCAGCCGCAGGGCGCGGGCGGTGGGGTCCAGGGTAGCAAACAGCTTGTCCTCCGCCAGCACACCGGCGTCGGTGAGATGATTGAGCAGGGTGGATTTTCCCGCGTTGGTGTATCCCACCAGCGCCACGGTGGGGATGCCGTCCTTGCGGCGGCGCTCCCGCCGCAGCTTGCGCTGGCTCTCCACCTTTTCCAGTTGCTCGCGGATGGCGGAAAGGCGGCGGCGGATGTGCCGCTTGTCGCTCTCCAGCTTGGTCTCACCGGGGCCGCGGGTGCCGATGCCGCCGCCCTGACGGGAGAGGGCGGCACCCTGACCGGTCAGTCGGGGCAGCATATACTGGAGCTGGGCCAGCTCCACCTGCAGTCGACCCTCGGCGGAGCGGGCACGCCCCGCGAAAATATCCAAAATCAGCATAGTACGGTCAATGAGACGGCAGGGGAAGATCTCCTCCAGATTGCGCAATTGGGTGGGGGAGAGCTCGCGGTCCATTACCACCAGATCGATGCCCTCGGCCGTGCACTGCAGGGCGATCTCCTCCGCTCTGCCGCTGCCGAGGCAGGTGGCCTTGTCGGGGGATTCTTTTTTCTGGGTGGCCACACCCACCACTTCGCCGCCGGCGGTATTCACCAATTCCGCCAACTCTGCCAGCGACACCTGGGCGTCAAATTCGCCGGTGTCCACCGACACCAGCAGCACACGCTCGGGGGCGTCTTGCTGTATTTCGTGCAGTTCCATTCCCACACCTCCTTTGTATCCAACCCATCATATCACATTTTTACCGACGGAGCAAGGAAAAATCCGCGTTTGCGGGACACTTGTGCAACATTCCAGTAAAACGGGGTAAAACGGGGTAAAAATTTGGCGGCGAAAATGGCATAATGCTGTGGCAAATCGGCAGAAGATGTGATATAATTAACAAAAAGACAGAAATGTCGTCATAAAATGCGGGAGAGGGGATAGCAATCATGGAAAAAATCACCAGTGAGAACGTCTTTAACTTAGAGGCTAACGTAGCACCTCTGCGGATCATCTCGATGAACGGCGCACAAGAGCTGGGCGCCAAGATCGAGGAGCATCTGCTGCGTTGGGCGCACCGTTGCGGCAAGGAGGAGGAAAATCTTTCCATCGAGGTGGATTGCCCCCGTTTTTCCTCCGGTGACGGCAAGGGCCTGATCAAATCCTCCATCCGCGGCACCGATCTGTACATCTTGGTGGATGTGGGTAACTACAGCTGCAAGTATAAGATGTACGGCTTCGAGAATGCCATGTCCCCCGACGACCACTACCAGGATCTGCGCCGCATCATTCAGGCCACCAGCGGCAAGGCCCACCGCATCAACGTGATTATGCCCAACCTCTACGGCGGCCGTCAGCATCGCCGCAGCTACCGCGAGAGTCTGGACTGCGCCGTTGCGCTGCAGGAGCTGCAGGCCATGGGCGTGGACAACATCGTCACCTTTGACGCCCACGACCCCCGTGTGTGCAACGCTGTTCCCATGATGGGCTTTGATAATATGATGCCCTCTTACCAGGTGATGAAAGCGATGTTCAAGCACATCCCCGACCTGCAGGTAGACCGTGACCATCTGATGGTTATCAGCCCCGACGAGGGCGCCCTCAACCGCAATATGTATTATGCGGTGAATATGGGCGTCGAGATGGGTATGTTCTACAAGCGCCGTGACTACTCCCGCGTGGTCAACGGCCGCAACCCCATCGTGGCTCACGAGTACTTGGGCACCTCCGTGGAGGGTAAGGACGTCTTCGTCGCCGACGACATCATCGCCTCCGGCGAGTCTATGCTGGATCTGGCCTACGAACTGAAAAAGCGCAAGGCCAACCGCATCTTTGCTTACGCCACCTACGCCATCTTCACCGCCGGCCTGGAGAAGTTTGACAAAGCGTATGCCGACGGCATCATCGACGGCGTGTTCGGTACCAACCTGACCTACCGTACTCCCGCGCTCTTACAGCGCGAGTGGTTCCACGAGGTGGATTGCTCCAAGTACGTGGCGTATTACATCGCCGCCCTCAATCACAACATCTCCATCAGCCAGCTCATCGATTCCCACTCCAAGATTCAGGCTTTGCTGGACAAGCATCGCGGCTAATGCCTTCCAACAGTCCCAAGCGCATCGTGCGCTTGGGGCTGTTTTTTACATTTCTGTAAACTTTTTTCGAATGGGTTGTATTTCCTGTCGGGCGGCGGTATACTGTGCTACAATGCAACGTATGATAAGGAGGTGTAGGAGTATGAGCCGGCGATTGTTGTTGATCCTCAACCCCATGTCGGGCAAACGGGCGGGAAAACGGCATCTGGCGGATGTGCTGGAGCGGTTTTGTCGCGCGGATTATATTCCCACCGTTTTCGTCACCACCGGCCGCGGTAATGCGCGGGAGGTGGCCTGTGCCCACGGCGGCGCGGCGGATTTGGTGGTGTGTTTGGGCGGTGACGGCACCTTCAACGAGGTGGTCAGCGGCCTGCTGGAGGGCGGCCACGCCACCCCTATGGGTTATATTCCCTGCGGCAGCACCAACGATTTTGCCTCCGCCATTGGGTTGGAGAAGAGCGTCACCCTCGCCATTGACGCCATCCTGAAGGGGGAGCCCCATACCTACGACGTGGGTCTGTTCGGGAATCGCCATTTCTCCTATGTGGCCTCCTTCGGCATCTTCTCCCGCACTTCTTATGCCACTCCGCAGAATGTGAAGAATGCCTTGGGCCATCTGGCCTACGTGTTGGAGGGGATGAAGGAGCTGTTTTCCATTCGTCCGTGGCACGTTCGCGTGGAGACGGACGGCAACGCTGTGGAGGGGGATTACATTTTCGGCGCGGTGAGCAATTCCACCTCGGTGGGCGGCGTGCTGACGTTGGATCCCGACGCCGTGGATATGAACGATGGCCTGTTGGAGCTGTTGTTGGTGCGTATGCCCCGCAACGCGGTGGAGCTGAACGAGTGCATCCGCGCTTTGGTAGAGCACCGCTACGATTCGGAGTTTATCACCTTCCTGAAGGGCTCCGATTTCACCGTGACGGCAGAGGAAACGATGGAATGGTCGCTGGACGGGGAGTGGGGCAGCGGTGCCGCCACCATCCGTATCCGCAATCTAAAAGACGCCATAACGCTGATTCATTAAACAGCGTATGGCTTGAAAGGTGAGTGCATTGAAACATTCTCGTGACAAACAGAGGTGGTGGAGGAAAAGCAAGGAGGAGATCAAGAACCACCCCGCCTTAACGGCGGTGTATTTTATCTTGCGGTTCATTGTGGTGGCTATGTTGGTGGTCAACCTGTTGGAGAAGGATTATGAAAGTGCGTTTATTTGCGGCCTGTCGCTGATTTTGTTCCTGCTCCCCGCATTTATCGAAAGGCGGTTTCGCATCGAGATTCCGTCCCTGATGGAGGTGGTGATCCTTCTGTTTATTTTTGGCGCGGAGATATTGGGCGAATTGCAGAATTACTACGGGCAGTACCCTTACTGGGATACGATGCTGCACACAGTCAACGGGTTTATCTGTGCCGCCTTCGGCTTTTCTCTGATCGATATCCTCACCCGCAATCGGCAGGAGAAGTTTCGCCTGTCTCCGCTGTATGTGTCGCTGGTGGCCTTTTGCTTTTCCATGACGGTGGGTGTGTTGTGGGAATTTTTTGAATACGGAATGGATACGGTGTTTCTAACGGATATGCAAAAGGATACCGTTATTCATACCATGGCCACGGTCAAGGTGCTTCCCGATGGCAGCATCACGGTGTTGCGGGACATCTCCTCCGTCACGGTCAATGGACAGCCGCTGAATGTGGGGGGCTATCTGGATATCGGCCTCCACGATACGATGGCGGATCTGTTCGTCAATTTTATCGGCGCCGTGGTATTTAGTGTGTTAGGCTATTTTTACATCCGTCATCGGGGAAAGGGGCGCAGCGGACGGGTGCTGGGGTGGTTGCTTCCCAGTGTCCCGGAGGAGGAGATCCTGCCCCGCCCCCCTGAGGAAACTTCCGAAAAAGAGAAAAATGTCCCATAAAAATGAGCCGTTGCGGTTATGAAAGCTGCGACGGCTCTTTCTATGTTTGAAAAACGGACGTGTTTCTGTGCATATTGCACAAATGCTCGGGCAAAAAACAAGGAAAAATAAAAAATTTTCGTCATTTTCAAATAAGTATTGCATTTTTGGATATCATAGTGTATACTTTAAGATTGTGGGATAATATTCCCGAACCATATTCCTGAAGGAGAGATCCTCAATGAGTAAAGAAACTACCGTCAAAAAAACGACCAAGACGGCAGAAAAGGGCGCCGCCCCCAAGCTGAATAAGCGTCAGCTGTTGAAGCGGGAGCTGGAGGAAAAACTGGAGCAACAATTCTCTGTGACCGGCAAGGACGCCACCGACGCCAATCTGTACAATGCATTGGTGCTGGTGCTGCGCGACCGTATGCGCCGCAGCCGTGTCAGTTACATCCATAAGGCACATAAGCAGAACGCCAAGCAGGTTTATTATATGAGTATGGAGTTTTTGATGGGTCGTTCCCTCAAGAACACCTTGTATAACCTCGATTTGACCGACGATGCCGCCGCCATCCTCAAGGGTTACGGTGCCAAGTTGGACAATCTGTTTGAGCTAGAGCCGGATGCCGGCTTGGGCAACGGCGGCTTGGGCCGTCTGGCTGCCTGCTTCCTGGACGGTTTGGCCGCCAACGGCATCCCTGCCATCGGTTATTCCCTGCTGTATGAGCTGGGCATCTTCCGTCAGAAGTTGGAGAATGGCTGGCAGACCGAGATGCCGGATTTCTGGCTCCCCGGCGGCGAGTGTTGGTTACTGCCCCGTCCCGAGCTGGCCAAGGAGGTCAAATTTGATGGCCACATTGACGAGTGGTGGGCGGACAACGGCTATCATCACGTGATGCACAACGATGCCACCGTGGTGATCGCCCAGCCCTACGACTTGATGGTGGCGGGTAAGGACGGCAAGGGTGTGTCCACCCTGCGTCTGTGGAAATCCACTGCCCCCGGCATGGATATGTCCCTGTTTAATCAGGGTGAGTATATGCGCGCTATGGAGCGCAAGGCGATGGCCGAGGTCATCACCCAGGTGCTGTACCCCGCCGATAACCACCGCGAGGGCAAGAGCTTGCGCCTTTCTCAGCAGTATTTCCTGGTGTCCGCCTCGGTGCAGGACATCGTCCAGCGCCATCTGGAGAAGTACGGCACCATGGACAATCTGCCCGAGATGGCTGCTGTGCACATCAACGACACCCATCCCACTTTGGCGATCCCCGAGCTGATGCGCATCCTTCTGGATGAGTGCGGCTATAGCTGGGAGGCCGCTTGGGACATCGTCCACCGCACCTTTGCCTATACCAATCACACCGTTATGGCCGAGGCGTTGGAGTGCTGGCCGGAGGATCTGTTCCGTCAGCGCCTGCCTCGCATTTATCAGATCGTGCTGGAGATCAACCGTCGCTACAGCGAGGAGATGATGGCCGCTACTATGGGCGACAGCGAGAAGGTGAGCCGCATGGCCATCCTCAGCTACGGCGTCATCAAGATGGCCAACCTCTGTGTGGCTGCCTGCCACTCGGTCAACGGCGTGTCCCAGCTCCACAGCGAGTTCGTCAAGGACACCGTCTTCCCCGAGGCGTACAGCATCCATCCCGAGAAGTTCACCAACGTCACCAACGGTATCGCTCACCGCCGCTGGCTGTGCCAGTCCAACCCCGACCTGACCAAGTTTATCGAGCAGCGCATCGGTGACGGTTTTGTGCTGGATGCCTCCGAGCTGTCTAAGCTCACCCCCTACGCCGACGATCCTGCCTCTTTGGCAGAATTTATGGATATCAAGCGTAAGAATAAGGAGCGTCTGGCCGCCTATGTCAAGAAGCAGACCGGCGAGGAGCTGAACGTGGACTCTCTGTTCGACGTGCAGGTCAAGCGTCTGCACGAGTACAAGCGTCAGCATTTGAACGCTCTGCACATCCTCATCACCTACCTCAAGCTCAAAGAGAACCCTGACATGGAGTTCACCCCCCGCACCTACATCTTCGGCGCCAAGGCCGCTCCCGGCTATCGTTTGGCCAAGGAGATCATCCAGTTTATCTGCAATCTGTCTAAGCTCATCGATAGCGATCCCGCTGTCCGCGGCAAGCTGAAGGTGGTCTACATCGAGGATTATCGCGTCACCCTGGCTGAGCTGCTGATGCCCGCCGCCGACATCTCCGAGCAGATTTCGCTGGCCGGCACCGAGGCCTCCGGCACCGGTAATATGAAGCTGATGATGAACGGCGCTCTGACTTTGGGTACGCTGGACGGTGCCAACGTGGAGATCTGCCAGTCGGTGGGTGAGGAGAATATGTTCCTGTTCGGTATGCGCACCCCCGAGGTGGAGCAGCGCAAGCCCAACTATACCCCCCGCTGGTATTATGAGAATAATGCGGACATTCGCCGTGCCATTGACTTTATGTATCAGGGCTTCGGCGGCCGCAATTACAGTGAGATCGCCACCTCTCTGTTGACCAAGGATCCCTATATGGTGCTGGCCGACTATGAGGATTACGCCCGTGCTCAGGCGGAGTCCGGTCGCCTGTATCTGGATAAGCAGGCATGGGCCAAGAAAGCGCTGCTCAACACCGCCGGCAGCGGTATCTTTGCCTCCGACCGTTCCATCCGCGACTACAACGACCGCATTTGGCACGCCAAGCCCGTGAAATAAGATATTCCGCAAAGGCCGCATCCGTCAGGGTGCGGCCTTTTTCGTTACGAAATGTTTACATCCGCCCCTTGCAACTCCCCGCAATGCGTGGTATACTAATCTCATCAATCCACCCGAAAGGATAGCGTTATGGCACGTGAATGGTTGCTCCGGGGCGTCGACCCGGAAGAATTGAAGCCCACCCCCAAGGACGAGGGTCCTCAGACCCCCCGCAGTCGGTGGGAGAATTTTTGGTATCATCATAAATTCAAGTTCTGGCTTTGCTTGTTTGCCGTGGTGGTGCTGGTCATTATGGTGGTGCAGGCGGTCAAAAAGGACGACCCCGACTACCGCGTCCTGTTGCTGACTGAGGAGCTGTACGGCACACAGGACCTGGCGGCGTTGGAGACGCTGCTGGAGCAGTATGGTGAGGATCTGGACGGCGACGGCAAGGTGGAGATTCAGGTGGAGAACTGCCAGTACGGCCCCCACGTGGAGCAGTCCCGCAACAGCGGCATCCAGCAGGTGCAGGCGCATCTGGTGGCGGCAGACAGAATGTTCTTCATTATGGAGCCCGATGCCTACAAGTATTTCACCCGCACACTGCAGAGCAGCGTCTCCGAGCAGGAGTTTTTCGCTCCTTTGGAGGGCGACTCCACTGTATGGGATTGGGAGGGGGACCCCCGTCCCATCGAAGAACTGCAGAAAAAGGCACCCTCTCTGTATTTCGGTATCCGTGCCACCAAGGGCACCGCCGGTAAGGCGACCGAGCTGTACGAGCAGAGCATGACTCTTCTGGAGAATTTCATCCACGACCGCAAAACCGCCGAATAATACGAAAAACGCCCGTGTGTCACCTCAAACACACGGGCGTTTTTTTGCGCGTCACCCCAGTCTCTCAATGAGCCACATCACCGTCGCGCCTGCCCCGCCGCACAGCAGGGCAAACACGCCTCGTTGCAGGGCGCGTCGCCATTTTTGCCTCCGCAGACCGGTATAGGTGCCGGCCTGTTCCACCACCTTTTCCGCCATACGGTGCAGTTTTTCCTCCTCGGCGGTGGCGCCGCCCCGCACCACCAAAATAGCCCGCTCAAAATAAGGGCTTCCCGTGTGAGTCACCTCGATCATCTGCCGATTTACGCCTTTAATCATAGCCAGTTTCCCCCGTTTTTCGTTTTCACCCCACAGTATGGACGGGGTTGGGTAAAAATATGCGATAATACAATTTGTAAACATTTTCCCTGTGGAAAACCATCGGTTTCTTCCCCGAAAACGGTGGAAAACTCGGTGGAAAATGTGAAAAACCCTGCATTTAGCAAGGGTTTTTCCAAATTTTAGGGTGTGAAAGTTTTTCTTTTTTGTCGAAAAATCGGGAGAAAAACATTACAAAAAGTTGATGCCCCCTTACACCGTTGCCGAGGAACGAAAAAATCACGTTTTTGGAGCATAAATTTGCGATAATGGTTGAAATTTTCATAAGAATAGTATATAATGCTATACTGTCTAAGTGTGCGGTATCCATACCGCAGAAAGAGAGGTCATTAAAATGGCAGATAACAAGAAAATGGTGGAGGCCATTACCTCCATGGAAGAGGATTTTGCCAAATGGTACACCGACATTGTGAAGAAGGCGGAGCTGATTGAATACACCAGCGTCAAGGGCTGTATGGTCATCCGTCCCTACGGCTACGCCATCTGGGAGAATATCCAGCGCATTCTGGACGGTATGTTTAAGGAGACCGGCCACGAGAATGTGAATATGCCTATGTTCATCCCCGAGAGCCTGCTGCAGAAGGAGAAGGATCACGTAGAGGGCTTCGCCCCTGAGGTGGCTTGGGTCACCTTCGGTGGCAGCGAGCAGCTGGAGGAGCGTCTGTGCGTGCGCCCCACCTCCGAGACCCTGTTCTGCGAGCACTTTGCCAATATCGTCCATTCCTACCGCGACCTGCCCAAGCTGTACAACCAGTGGGTCAGCGTGGTGCGCTGGGAGAAGACCACCCGTCCCTTCCTGCGTTCCCGTGAGTTCCTGTGGCAGGAGGGCCATACCATCCACGCCACCGCCGAGGAGGCTATCGCCGAGACCGAGCAGATGCTGAATATCTACACCAAGTTCTGCGAGGAGTATCTGGCGATGCCGGTCATCAAGGGCCGCAAGACCGACAGCGATAAGTTTGCCGGTGCCGAGGCTACCTATTGCATCGAGGCGCTGATGCACGACGGTAAGGCGTTGCAGGCCGGTACCAGCCACTATTTCGGCGACGGCTTCGCCAAGGCCTTCGACATCCAGTTCACCGATAAGAACAACAAGCAGCAGTACGTCCACGAGACCTCGTGGGGCGTCACCACCCGTCTCATCGGCGCCATCATTATGACTCACGGCGACGACAACGGTCTGGTGTTGCCTCCCGCTGTGACTCCCATCCAGGTGGTGGTGCTGCCCATCGCCGCCCACAAGCCCGGAGTCACCGAAAAGGCGGCTGAGATCAAGGAGCGCCTCTCCAAGGTAGCACGAGTAAAACTGGACGACAGCGACCAGTCCCCCGGCTGGAAGTTTGCCGAGTACGAGATGAAGGGTGTTCCCCTGCGTCTGGAGATCGGCCCCCGCGATATGGAGCAGAACCAGTGCGTCATCGTCCGCCGCGACACCCGTGAGAAGATCGTGGTGTCTCTGGACGAGCTGGAGACGAAGATTCCCGAGCTGCTGACCGCTGTGCGTGACGGCATTTACAATAAGGCTCTGCAGAACCGTGAGAAGAAGACCTACGCCTGCAAGACCATGGAGGAGATCATCACCTCTCTGGAGCAGAACGGCGACGGCTTCATCAAGGCTATGTGGTGCGGCGACGAGGCCTGCGAGGATAAGGTCAAGGAGACCACCGGTGTCGGTTCCCGTTGCCTGCCCCTCAACCAGGAGATCATTGCCGACACCTGCGTCTGCTGCGGCAAGCCCGCCCATCAGTTGGTCTATTGGGGTAAGGCATACTAATATAGGGCAAAGGCCCCCTTGTGTAAAGGGGGCTCCCGCCGCAGGCGGGTGGGGGATTGTAGCCATCGTAGATGGCATAGCAAAAAGACAATCCCTCCGTCACCGCCTTTGGCGGTGCCACCTCCCTTTACACAAGGGAGGCACGCTGACTTCGTCAGCTAAAACTCCTGATTGAAAGAGGTTATGACTATGAATCAGTTAGCATTGCCTGTCGCCGGCGATTTGGTTGCCATTATGCACACCAATATGGGCGCTATTTCCATTCGGCTCTATCCCGAATATGCTCCTAAAGCCGTTGAGAATTTCACCACCCACGCCAAGAATGGGTATTACGACGGCATCGTGTTCCACCGTGTCATCAAGGACTTTATGATTCAGGGCGGCGACCCCACCGCCACCGGTTGCGGCGGCGAGAGCATTTGGGGTCACAATTTCAAGGACGAGTTCTGCTATGAGCTGCACAATCTCCGCGGCGCTCTGTCCATGGCCAACGCCGGCCCCGGCACCAGCGGCAGCCAGTTCTTCATCGTGCAGGCGGACAGCGTTCACCCCGCTCTGCTTCAGCAGATGAAGGAGCCTCGCCTGTCCGAGGCCTTCCCACCCGAGACCGTGGCCGCCTACGAGCAGGTGGGCGGCACCCCCCATCTGGATTTCCGCCACACCGTCTTTGGTCAGGTGTATGCGGGTATGGATGTGGTGGACGCCATTGCCAACGTAGCGACCAACTCTTCCGACAAGCCTTTGGATGACGTGGTGATCCTCGGCATCGACGTCAAGGATTATGAATAACGTGTTAGAGCGCGCCTACGCTCTGTTAGAGGAGGTCACCCCCCTCACCACCGATTGCGGCGCCGTCTGCGACGGCCGCTGCTGCCGCGAGAGTGCAGACAGCGAGGGTATGCTCCTGTTCCCCGGCGAGGAGGCTTTGCTTGCGGATACGGATTTCACCATCCGTCCTGCCGAGGGCGGTCTTCTGCTTACCTGCGGCGGCACCTGCGATCGCACTAAGCGTCCGCTGGCCTGCCGTATGTTCCCGCTGTTCCCCATCCTGACAGAGGAGGGGAGAGTGAGGGCGGTGTACGACCCCCGCGGATACCGTATGTGCCCCTTGGTGCGGGAGTGCGCTCACGTGCCGCTGGATCGCGGCTTCGTTCGCGCGGTGCGCCGTGCCGGACGCATCCTCACCACCGATCCTGCCTGCGCCGCCTTCCTGCGGCTGCAGAGCGAGGAGATCGCGGACCTCAACCGTTTGCTCAGTTTAGAGGAGGAGCGTCCTCCCATTGCCCGTCGGCGCGTCCGCTGACAACCGAAAACCGTCGAAAAAAAGGAAGGAGTGTTTTTCTATGAAAATCACCAAAATTCTGTCTCTGTTTGTTTCCATGATTCTGCTGTGCGCTTGCCTGACCGCTTGCGGTGAGAAAACCCCCGAGGATAACGCCGGCAACGGCAGCACCGTCAGCGAGCCCCCCAAGCAGGTGGGCCTCAACAACGCCTATGCCGATAAGGACTACGGCTTCCAGCTGGAGGGCCCCGCCGAGGGCGATACCGTAGCGATTATGCACACCTCTATGGGCGATATTTGCATCCGCTTCTTCCCCGAGGCGGCCCCCAAGGCGGTGGAGAATTTCACCACCCACGCCAAGAATGGCTACTATAACGGCCTGACTTTCCACCGCGTGATGAATGAGTTTATGATTCAGGGCGGTGACCCCAAGGGCGACGGTACCGGCGGCTTGAGCATCTACGATGGCGGCAAGTTCGAGGATGAGTTTAACGCCAAGCTGATGAATCTGCGCGGTTCTCTGGCCATGGCCAATTCCGGCGTCAACACCAACGGCAGCCAGTTCTTCATCAACCAGGCCGGCCCCACCGGTCAGAGCGCCTCCCAGCTCAAGCAGGAGGTTGTGGAGCGGAATGCTCAGGCGAAGAAGCAGTATACCCTCGAGTCGTATCAGCAGGCGATGGCCTACTACGACGCCTACTACGGTGAGGGCTATTTTGCCTCGGTCTATCCCACCTATCAGGATTTCTACAACGACTATTACGCCAGCCTCACCCCCGCATCCGATCTGGTGCCCGATGAGGTGTGGGAGCTGTACGCCCAGCACGGCGGAAACATCCATCTGGACGGCGCCTGGCGCTACGTGGGCGGTCATACCGTCTTCGGTCAGGTTTATCAGGGTATGGACGTGGTGGATGCCATCGCCGCCGTGGAGGTGGACGCGAACAAAAAGCCCACCACCTCGGTCATCATCGAGACCATCGAGATCGTGGAGTACAGCGCCGGCGACGAGAAATAATCCCGAAAATTCCTTGCAAACCGATACCTAACCGATACACAACCCATACCGAAAGGAGGCATCACCGTGACCGTTACCGTACAGGGGCGCACCGTCGCCTATATCGACACCGACCCCGTTTGTGAAGGGAACAAGCCCACGGTGCTGTTTCTCCACGGTTGGGGCGCCCCTGCCGAGACCTATCGGCTGATGATCGACCATCTGGCAACCTATTGCCGGGTGGTGGCCCCCGACCTGCCCGGCTTCGGCGGCTCCGCCGAGCCCGAGTCCCCTTGGTGCGTGGACGACTACGTTAAATGGACGGTGGATTTTGCCGCCGCCCTGAATTTGAGCGACGTGGTGCTGATGAACCACTCCTTCGGCGGTCGCATCAGCATCAAACTCTTGGCGCAAAAGCCTCTGCCCTTTTCGGTGAAGAAGGCGGTGTTTATGGACGCCGCGGGCATCCTGCCCAAGCGGGGACTGAAATACTACTACAAGGTCTACACCTACAAAGCGATGAAAAAGCTGTTCCCCGGCTTAGCCGCCAAGCGGCAGGGCAAGGTGGGCTCCTCCGACTACCGCAACGCGTCGCCTCTGATGCGGCAGACCATGGTGCGGTGTATCAACGAGGATCTGACCCATCTGCTGAAGGATAACCCCGTGTCCACCCTGCTCATTTGGGGCTCGGCGGACACCGCCACCCCTCTGTCCGACGGACAGTTGATGGAGCGCCTCATCCCCGACGCGGGACTGGTGGTGCTGGAGGGGGCGGGGCACTTCGCCTTTGCCCAGCAGTGGGGATTGTGCAGCCGCGTATTGGACTCTTTTTTGAAGGAGGGGAAGTAAGATGGAACTGTGGATGAAACTGTTTGTGGTTGAGGCGGCGATCCTCAACTTTGCGGTGCAGGGCTGGTATTTCACCCATATGCTGCAGCTCAACTCCTACCGCCCCGAACGGTACAAGAAATGGTGCCACGACAACGAGAAAAAGCTGGTCACCTTAACCCGCATACTGCCCTGCCTGTGCGTATTCTGCATCTGGTTGGCCTCCAAACATATGGGCTGGATCACCGACGCTGTCTGCGGCGGCATCCTGCTGTTGACCGCTCTGCTCAATTGGCCCGCCAAGGCGAAGAAGCCGCTGGTGGTCACCGCCCGCGTCAAGCGGCTGTTTGTCACCGAGGCTGTGCTGTGCGCCGCCCTTCTGTGTATGTTCTGGTTTATGCCTGTGCGCGGCGCGGCTCTCTTGGGCCTTGCCCACGTGGTCATCTGGCTGTTTGTGGGCCTCGCTAACCGCATCAACACCCCCTTTGAGAATAAGATCGCCGAGGGCTTTGTCAAGGACGCGCGCCGACGGCTGGAGGAGCGCCCCGACCTGACGGTGGTGGGTATCACCGGCAGCTACGGCAAGACCAGCGTCAAGAATTTCCTCTCCGCTCTCCTTGCGGTCAAGTATAACGTGCTGATGACCCCCGGCAGCTACAACACCACCATGGGTGTGGTACGCACCGTGCGGGAAATGCTGCGCCCCTCCCATCAGGTGTTCATTGCCGAGATGGGCGCCAAGCAGGCAGGGGACATCAAGGAGATCTGCGATCTGGTGCATCCCACCTACGGCATCCTCACCTCCATCGGTGAGCAGCATTTGGAGACCTTTGGCTCGGTGGAGAACATCATCGCCACCAAGTTTGAGCTGGTGGATGCCATTCCTGCTCAGGGTATGGCCTTCCTCAACTACGACAATGAATACATCCGCAACCGCCACGTATCCGTGCCCAACCTCACCTATGGTGACGCGGACAGCGGTGCGGCCTACCGATACAGCGACATCGCGGTGGATACCCACGGCTGTCAGTTTACCTTGACTGCCCCCGATGGGGAATCCTGCCGCTACACCACCCGTCTGCTGGGTGCGCATAATATTCAAAACCTCGCCGGCTGCATGGCGCTGGCTCACCATCTGGGCATCTCCCTGCAGGAGATGGTGTATCCCATCCGCCTGCTAAAGCCGGTGGAGCACCGCCTGCAGCTACTGCCCAACGGCTACATCGACGACGCCTACAACTCCAATCCCGCGGGCTTCCGCAGTGCGCTGGATACGCTTTCCGGCTTTGCCGCCCAGCGGGTGCTGGTCACCCCCGGTATGGTGGAGCTGGGCGAGCGCCAGGACGCCCTCAACCGCGACCTGGGCGAATACGCCGCCACCCGCTGCGATTGGGCAGTGCTGGTGGGGGAGAAGCAGGCACCGCCTCTGAAAGAGGGGCTGCTGGCGGGCGGCTTTCCCGAGGAGAGAATCTTCGTAGCCGCCACCCTCAAGGAGGGTCTTAACTTTGTGAATAACCTCCCTCGCGAGGGAGAGCGCATCGTTCTGTTGGAAAACGACCTGCCCGACAATTTTTAATGCTTGAGTAAAGGTGATGTTTCTATGAAAACAAGAGTGGCTGTCATCATCGGTGGACACAGCGTGGAGCACGAGGTGTCCATCATCTCCGGTCTGCAGGCGCTGAACGCCCTGAGCAAAGACAAATATGAGGCGTTCCCCCTGTATATCTCCAAGGATAATCGCTTTTACGTAGGCGAAAACCTCCACGAAATTGCCTCCTACCGCGATATGCCCTCCTGTCTGGCGGCGGCCACCCGTGTGCTGCCCGTCCCCGCTGAAGGATGTGTGGAGCTGGTGCGCTATCCCATGAAGAAGTTTGGTAAAAACGTGGTGGCCGCCTTTGACGTGGCCATCCCCGTGGTCCACGGCACCAACGTGGAGGACGGCACCCTGATGGGCTATCTGGAGATGCTGGGTGTGCCCTATGCCTCCTGTGACGTCACCTCCTCCGCCTTGGGTATGGATAAATTTGCCATGAAGGGCGCTCTGCGTCAGGCGGGCATCCCCGTGCTGGAGGCCCGTCAGTACACCGGTAAGCAGTATGCGGTGAACAACGACGCCGTGTTGGACGACATTGAGTCCGCCATCGGCTACCCCGTCATTGTGAAACCCGTCAATCTGGGTTCCTCTGTGGGTATCTCCAAGGCGAAGAACCGCGCGGAGCTTACCGACGCCATGGATCTGGCGGTGAGTTTTTCCGCCCGCGTGCTGGTGGAGCGCGCCGTACCCAACCTGCGGGAGATCAACTGTTCGGTGCTGGGCGACTACGAGACCGCCCGTCCCTCCGCCTGCGAGGAGCCGCTGAACGCGGAGGATATCCTCACCTTTGGTGATAAGTACCTCTCCGGTAACGGCGGCAAATCCGGCGGCTCCAAGGGTATGACCGACCTGAAGCGCCGTTGCCCCGCCGAGCTGCCCGAGGGCATGACCCAGCGGGTGCAGGAGCTGGCCGTCGCCACCTTTAAGGCGCTGGGCTGCCTGGGCGTGGCCCGCATCGACTTCCTCAACGATAAGGAGACCGGCGAACTGTGGGTCAACGAGATCAACACCATCCCCGGCTCTCTGTCCTTCTATCTGTGGCAGGAGGTGGGTGTCAGCTTCTCTGCGCTGATGGATGAGCTGGTGAACCTTGCGTTCAAGCGTCAGCGGGAGCGGGAGGCGCTGACCTTCACCTACGAGAGCAACATCCTTTCCGGCACCACCTTTGGTGCCAAAGGCAGCAAGGGCAAAGCATAATTTCTGCAAAAACAAAGGAGCGATGGTAACATCGCTCCTTTTTCGTTGAATTTTTCCATCAAATCCGTCAATTTCCTCTTGCATCTGCCTCTATAATGTGATACACTAAAGCGGTAAAGTGCCGAAGTGAGGAGAACGTTATGAGAAGAGTGCTGAAAAAACCGTTGTGTTTGGTGTTGACATTGTTGCTGCTGTGGGCCTGCGTTCCTGTGGTGCGGGCGGCGGAATATAAGGTGTCCTCCACGGCTTTGCACTTGGGTGAGAACGCGGTAGCGACGGACCGTACGGTTCTCACCACGCTGTACGTGTTCAAGCCGGCAACCGTGGGTGCCTATTCGGTATCGGTGGAGGATCCCGCCGCTATACTCAGCTATTGGCACGGCTCGAAATTCTACGTCACCGGCTTGGCCGAGGAGGCAGTGGACGGATCCTTGGTTGTAGAGTGCTCGTCGGCGGGCCAGTCCTTCTTGATTGGTTTGGGCGGCGTGGACACCTCTGTGATCACCATCACCGAAGTGGAGGGATACGTCCCTCCCGAGGAGGTTATCTTTGAGCATTACGTGAATCGGCACACTCCCGTGTCGGATTTTGCAATGCCCTCGGACGAATTGACCCGCGTGGACGTTACCAAACCCCAGACGTTGGTGGCGGATGACGATGGTATCTACCATTTGGGCGGGATTAACGGCCCTGTTCTTTACGTAAATATGCGCGCTGCCACCTATGCGGATCTGTACGCCTGCTATCATCCCACCAGCGGCACAGGTGCCCTTTATATGCACGGCGTGTACGTGGATGATGCGGGGAAAAAGCGTGGCTATGAGTTTATTGACGCGATGCGCCCCTATGCCGAGGCCCTGGACAGCGACGGATATTATTACCTGACGGTGGATCTGGCCACTTACATCCAGACCTATGGTAAGAATCAAGGTTGGTTCCGCAAGGATTCTTCTCCCTTTACTCTCATCAAGCAAGGTAAGTTCATAGAAGAGTCGGCGTGGTTGATCAATGCCTATTACGTGGCCCCCGCCATCGTGCGCGGCGACGCTAACGGCGACGGAAAAGTGAATAATCGTGACCTGGGCGTGCTGCAGCAGCACCTCAGCGATTGGAGCGTAAACATCTACCTTGCCGCCTGCGATATAGACGGCAACGGAAGCGTGACCAACCGCGATCTGGGTCTGTTGCAACAGGTTTTATCCGAAGGATAAACGGTTATCGGCAGAGAGCTCTCTCTGCCGATATTTTTTTGCTCTTTTTGGATTCCAATCCTTGCATTTTTTGTCATAATATGTTATGGTTAAAATGATGAGGTTTACTCTCACCGAAAATATAATTTTAGGAGGAACAGACCCATGAAAATGCGCAAATTGGTCGCTATGTTGATGGTGGTTATGATGCTGTGCAGCATTGTTCCCTTCTCTGCGGCGGCCGAAGGCACTTCTGCAACCATTACCTTTGACGATGTGAGCAAGCGTACTGCGTTTGACACCAATCATCAGGTATGGGAAGAGAACGGTATCACCGTTACCAACAACAAAGGAAGCTCTACCAGCAACGTGGCCGACTATGCAAAGCCCGCCCGTTTCTACAAGAACTCCGATCTGATTGTTGAGTATCCCGGCATGACCAAGATCGATTTCAACTGCAACACCGCTTCCTATGCAACCGCTCTGGCCGGTGCCATTGACGGTGCTGCTGTCAATGACAAAGTGGTTTCCGTTGCTTTGAACGGCGTGGATTCTTTCACTTGCACTATGTCCGGCGGCCAGGTCCGTGTGGATTC
>JAFXFF010000024.1 GCA_017520705.1 Clostridia bacterium
AACAAAAAAGGGCTGGAAGAACTAAAAGATTTACTATTGAATTTACAAAATGTTCGTGGAATAAAATATGTTTTAATAAGTAAGAACTGGTGGAAAGAAACTAATAGCAAACAAGAAACAGTTCATATTCAAGAGATGGATATTCTACATTTTCTTGCAAATATGGAAGATAACTGTTTGTATAAAATAGAGCTGTATAAAAAATACTATTAAACCACTATGTAGCGTGACGATATTGTAATAAAGTTTCCCTCTTTTGCTGATAGCACCACAGGCTGCTATTAAGGCAAGCAAGTAATTGCTAACCCCTGACGCGCTATAACGCATAACAAAATCCCCGTGGAGAAATCCACGGGGATTTTTCTTTTCAAAACTCTTTTTATTAGGTAGAAAGTATGTTATAATGGTAAAAAGATGTGGCAAAAAGGAGCATCGCTATGAACCAGACCATTCAGCAGTTAAAAGACCGAAAATCGGTCCGTGTCTTTACGGAAGAGCCGATTCCCGCGGAGGCTGTCGCCGCGATTTTGGAATCCGCGGTCAACGCCCCCACCGCCGGCAACCAGCAGCTGTACACCATCATCCACGTGACCGAGCAAAGCCTGAAAGAGCGGCTGGCGGAGAGTTGCGACCATCAAGGCTTTATCGCCCAAGCGCCCCTGGTGCTGGTATTCTGCGCCGATTGCCGCAAATGGTACCGCGCCTTTTCGGAATACGGCTGTGAGCCTCGCGAGCTGGGCGTAGGCGACCTGATGCTGGCGGTCAGCGATACCAATATCGCCGCCCAAAACGCCGTAGTCGCCGCCCACAGTCTGGGCATCGGCTCCTGCTACATCGGCGACATCATGGAAAACGCTGAGGTGCAGCGTGACATCCTTTCCCTGCCGCCCTACGTGTTCCCCGCGGCTATGCTGGTGTTCGGCTATCCCACCGCCCAGCAGAGGGAACGCCCCAAGCCGCCCCGAGCGGATCTGCGCCATATCGTCCACGAAAACGGCTATCGGGATATGGACAAGGACGAGCTGAAGCAAATGCTCTCCAAGAACGCCGGCGTGCGGGAATTTGAAGAGTGGATTCAGGCGTTCTGCACCCGAAAATACAATTCCGACTTCTCCCGCGAGATGACCCGCTCCGTGCAGGTCTTCTTGGAAGATTTTCGGAAGTAATCATTTAAATTGAACCCTTTAATATATAACAAGGAGTGATCCACTATGCGCAAAAACTTTGGCACTAAAGCCATCTGTTACCCGATGCCGGTGTTCATCATCGGCACCTACAATGCCGACGGCACCCCCAACGCCATGAACGCCGCCTGGGGCGGTGTCAGCGAGGAAAACGAAATCACCATCTGCGTAGACTCCGAGCACAAAACCGCCGAAAACCTACTGGCACGCAAAGCCTTCACCGTATCGATGGCCACGGCGAATACGCTGGTGGCCTGCGACTACGTGGGCGTGGTCAGCAGCAATAAGGTGGTGGACAAGTTCGCCCGTGCGGGATTCCACGCCACCAAATCCACCTTTGTGGACGCCCCTCTCATTGACGAATTGCCCATGGCCTTGGAGTGCGAAGTGCTCTCCTACGACACCGACACCTGCCGTCTGGTGGGACGGGTGATTAACGTCAGCGCCGACGAATCCATTCTCGGTGAGAACGGCAAGATCGATGCCGCCAAGCTGCACCCCATCACCTACGACCCTGTCAGCCACGCCTATCGCGTGCTGGGCGAAGTGGTTGGCCGCGCATTTCACGACGGCTTAGCCCTCAAGTAATCCGCATCCCCTCCCCCTGCCGCCAACGCGGCAGGGGTTTTCTGTTGTCATCACACCCGCAAAAAGGTCTATTTACTTTTCCGTTAGGATGTGGTATAATGATGATGTATGCGCACAGAAGAGTGCGCCCATCACACCTCAAACAGGAGGAATGTTTATGAATTACGACGTGATTATCATCGGCGCGGGCCCCGGAGGCATTTTCGCCGCCTACGAATTGATGCAACACGCACCGCATAAGAGGGTGGCCGTTTTCGAGGCGGGCCACGCCTTAAACAAACGCCACTGCCCCATCGACGGCGAGAAGATTCAATCCTGCATCGGCTGTAAAAGCTGCTCCATCATGAGCGGCTTCGGCGGTGCCGGTGCCTTCTCCGACGGAAAATACAACATCACCAACGATTTCGGCGGCACGCTGTATGAGTATATCGGCAAAAAGCAGGCCTTAGACCTGATGCACTACGTGGACGAGATCAATATGCGCTACGGCGGCGAAGGGTGCAAACTGTACACCACCGCCGGCACCCGCTTCAAGACGGTGTGCATCCAGAACGACCTGCACCTGCTGGACGCCTCCGTACGCCATCTGGGCACCGACATCAACTATGTGGTGCTGGAGAATCTCTACGCGGCACTCAAGGACAAGGTGGACTTTTTCTTCGACACCCCCGTACAGACCGTAAAGCGGTTGGACGCCGGCTATGCCGTGGTGTGCGCCGACCGAGAGTATGCCTGCGACAAGTGCATCGTTTCCGTGGGCCGAAGCGGCAGTAAATGGATGGAGCGGGTGTGCGGCGAGCTGGCCATCCCCACCAAGTCCAACCGCGTGGACATCGGTGTGCGTGTAGAGCTGCCCGCGGCGGTGTTTGCCCACCTCACCGACGAGCTGTACGAAAGCAAGATCGTCTACCGTACCGAAAAATACGGCGACCGCGTGCGTACCTTCTGCATGAATCCCAAGGGTGCCGTGGTCAACGAAAACACCAACGGCATCATCACCGTCAACGGCCACAGCTACGAGGATCCTGCCAAGCAGACCGACAACACCAACTTCGCCCTGCTGGTGGCCAAGCATTTCACCGCCCCCTTTGAGGACTCCAACGGCTACGGCGAGTCCATCGCCCGCCTGAGCAATATGCTGGGCGGCGGCGTCATTGTCCAGCGGTTTGGCGACCTCATCCGCGGACGTCGCTCCACCGCCAACCGCATCGAGGAGGCCTTCATCACCCCCACCCTGCAGGCAACCCCCGGCGACCTGAGTCTGGTGCTGCCCAAGCGCATCCTGGACGGCATCATCGAGATGATCTATGCGTTGGATAAGGTGGCCCCCGGCACCGCCAACGACGACACCCTGCTGTATGGCGTAGAGGTCAAGTTCTACAATATGGAGGTAGAGGTCAACGAGCGGCTGGAAACCTGCTATCCCGGTCTGTACATCATCGGCGATGGCAGCGGCATCACCCACTCCCTCTCCCACGCCTCCGCCAGCGGCATCCACGTGGCAAGAGATATTGCAAAATAACCCCTCCCGCCCCACCGATCCCTGGTGGGGCGATTTGTTTATCCTATTATTGTACTAAAAAAAATAAAAAATATTACCATCTAACAAAAAGACGGTTGACAAAATCGCTTTAAAGTGTTAAAATAACGAAAACAATCTGGGGATTCTCCTGCTCTCATTGCACAGCAGGCTTGGGTTACCCTACGGCACACTCACCCTATTGGTGCCGACAGCGAAAGTAAGGAGTTGGCTATTTTGAGTTCCAAAACTGTGTTTTACATCGTGAAACGTGTGTTCTTGGCATTGTTTACGATTTGGTTTGTGATCACCATCACCTTCTTTGTGATGAACGCCGTTCCCGGCGGCCCTTTCATGAGTGAAAAGGCGGTTTCGGAAGAGGCACAGGCGGCGCTGGAAGCAAAGTACGGATTGGATCAGCCGATACACGTGCAATACGGTAACTATCTCAAACGTATCGTCACCGACTTTGATTTCGGCCCCTCCATCAAGCAGCGTGGCCGTACCGTAATGGATATTATTCAGGACGGTATGGAGACCTCCGTCCCTCTGGGTCTGTGTGCAGCGGGCATCGCGCTCATTTTCGGCGTGGTGCTGGGCTCCAGCGCGGCCTTGCGGCGCAACACCGTATACGATAAAGGTATTATGGTCACCATGACCGCCTTCGTCTCCATGCCAAGCTTCATAATGGGTACGTTACTGCTATTGTTGTTCGCAGTGACGCTACAATGGCTACCGGCCAACGGCACCACCACAGCAGGCCTCATCCTGCCGGTGATTGCCCTGTCCCTGGCCCCTATGGCGCACATCACCCGTCTGACCCGCTCCTCTATGCTGGACGTGCTGGGTCAGGATTATGTCCGTACCGCCAAGGCCAAGGGTGTCTCCGGCCGTAAGATCATCTTCGGCCACGCACTGAAGAACTCCCTCATCCCCGTCATCACCTATTTCGGGCCTATGCTGGCGTACATCGTCACCGGCTCTCTGGTGGTGGAGAAGATCTTTGCGGTGCCCGGCATCGGCCGTACCTTCGTCAGCAGTATCACCGACCGCGACTATCCCGTCATTATGGGTACCACCATCATACTGGCCACCCTGATCGTGGTGATGAACCTCATCAGCGATATTCTGTATAAAGTTGTGGATCCCCGCATCAACTTGGATTAAAGGAGGCATCGGATATGGATCTCAAAAAATTCAGTATGCATGCCAACCTTGATTCCTTTTTGCCGGCCTCTGCAGAAGAAAAAGAATATATGGTGCAGATGCGTCCCTCCTCCACCTTTTTCAAGGACGGTGTCAAGCGTCTGCTGAAGGATAAGGTAGCCACCGTCAGCTTCATCGTCATCGTGCTCATCGTATTGAGCACCGTCATCCTGCCGATGGTGTGGCCCTACAGCTACGAGCAGCAGCTGGGCATCAAATTGGGCAGACCCGTGGATGCCTCCTATATGAATCTGGCTCCCTTCCGCTACGGTCTCACCGAGTGCGAGCGTATGCTGGGTAAGGTAACCGCCCACGAGATCTTCATCGAGGCACCTATGTTCAGCCCCTCCACCACCGACAAGGCCATCGTCGCCTCTGCCAAGCAGCGTGCCGCAGACATTCTGGCAGAATTTGAAAAGAGTGATGGCAGCGAGGCCGCTTTCGCCGAGCTGAAAAAGCACGATACCTCCGAGCTGACCAGCTCCTTCCTCACCATCACCTACACCCACCACCAAGAGGTTCCCCACAAGACCTTCTCCACCGACGTTGCCAAATGGCTTTGGGAGGTCAAGCTCTCCGGTAAGGCTGCCCGCACTGCGGGTGACGCCGCCGTCATCGAGGGCGAAAACGGCTACTCTGTAGTCTATCTCAGCGGCTACAGCGGTGAAACCGAAAAGGTCTTCCCCCACATCTTCGGTACCGACTCCGCCGGCCGCGATTATTTCATCCGCGTGATCTACGGCGCCCGCGTTTCTCTGGCTGTGGGCTTCTTCGCCAGCATCATCGTTCTGGTGATCGGTATGACCATCGGCGCACTGGCCGGCTATGTGGGCGGCAAGGTGGACCTGGTCATTATGCGCATCGTGGATATCATCTATTCTTTGCCGGATATGCTGATGGTCATCCTGCTGGCCGCCGCCTTCAAGACCTCGCTGGGTCAGCTGATCGAAGGCACCATGTTCCAAGAGATCGGCGGCAACATCATCAGCCTGTTCATCGTGTTCGCGCTGCTGTACTGGGTGTCTATGGCCCGCCTCATCCGCGGCCAGATCCTCTCCCTGCGTGAGCAGGAGTACGTGCTGGCCGCCAAGGCGGCAGGCGCCAAGGGCGGTTGGATCATCCGCAAGCACCTGATTCCCAACTGCATCAGCGTGATCATCATCTCCACCGCTCTGCAGGTGCCCAGCGCCATCTTCACCGAGAGTTACCTGTCCTTCATCGGCTTGGGCATCAACGCTCCCATGCCGTCTCTCGGCTCGCTGGCCAGCGACGCCCTCAACGGCATCAACACCTACGGCTACCGCTTGGTCATCCCCGCGATTATGATTTCTCTCATCGTGCTGTCCCTGAACCTGTTCGGCGACGGTCTGCGGGATGCCTTCGATCCCAAGCTCAACACCTAAGAAAGGAAGGTATGACAACCTATGGCATTGTTAGAAGTCAAAAATCTGCATACCTCCTTTAACATTGACGCCGGTATCGTCAACGCCGTAAACGGTATTTCCTTCTTCCTCGAGCGTGGCAAGGTACTGGGCATCGTGGGCGAGTCCGGCTCAGGCAAATCGGTGACCGCCTACTCCATTATGCAGATTTTGGCGCCCACCGCCACCATCTCCCCCGACTCCTCCATTAAGTTGGACGGTCAGGAGCTGGTCGGCGCCGGCGAAAAAGTGATGAAAACCGTGCGAGGCAACAAGGTGTCCATCATTTTCCAGGACCCCATGACCTCTCTCAACCCCACCTACACCGTTGGCCATCAGCTGGAGGAGGCCATCCTGCTCCACACCAACCGTAATAAAAAGCAGGCCAAGGCCCGTGCTTTGGAGATGCTGAAGCTGGTCAACGTCAACGAACCCGAAAAGCGACTCAAGCAGTATCCCCACGAGCTGTCCGGCGGTATGCGCCAGCGCGTGATGATCGCGATGGCTCTCGCCTGCGAACCGGATATCCTCATCGCCGACGAGCCCACCACCGCACTGGACGTAACCATTCAGGCACAGATCCTGGAGCTGATGAAATCCCTGCAGAAAGAGTTCAATATGGCCATCATTATGATCACCCACGACCTGGGCGTTGTGGCTCAGATGTGCGACGAGGTGATCGTGATGTACGCCGGCTCCATCTGCGAGCAGGGTACGGCAGACGAGATCTTCTACAACCCTCAGCATGAGTACACCAAGGGCCTGATGAACTCCATTCCCACCGTGGATGACGAAAAGCGCAAGCTCAAGCCCATCACCGGCACCCCCATCGACCTGCTGAATATGCCGAAGGGCTGTCCCTTCGCTCCTCGCTGCGAGGCAGCGATGAAGATCTGTACGCGGGAATGTCCCGAGAACGTACGGGTAAACGAGTGGCACCGCACCGCCTGCTGGATGTATATCAAGAATGCGCTGGAAAAGGAGGGTGCCGATCATGAGTGAGAATCAGAAGAAGCCGTTAGTTGAGGTGCGCAACCTTTGTAAGTACTTTGATATCAACACCGGCCTTTTCCGCACCAAGCCTCTCAAGGCGGTGGACGGCGTCTCTTTCAACATCCATCGCGGCGAGACACTGGGTCTGGTTGGCGAGTCCGGCTGCGGTAAGACCACCGTGGGTCGCACCATCCTGAACCTGTACAAGCCCACCTCCGGCGAGATCCTGTTTGACGGCGCCCCCGTCAAGACCAAGCAGGAGATTCACGAATTCCGCAAGAAGGCCACCATGGTGTTCCAGGACCCCTACTCCTCCCTGAACCCCCGTATGACGGTGGCGGACATCATCGGCGAGCCGCTGGACGTGCACAAACTGTACAGCTCCAAGCAGGAGCGGCAGGAACGCATCCTGGAGCTGATGAACTACGTAGGTCTGAACAGCGAGCACGCCGCCCGCTACGCCCACGAGTTCTCCGGCGGCCAGCGCCAACGTATCGGCATCGCCCGTTCTCTGGCGGTCAACCCCGATTTCATCGTCTGTGACGAGCCGGTTTCCGCCTTGGACGTGTCCATTCAGGCGCAGGTCATCAATATGTTTGACGACCTGCAGGAGAAGCTGGGGCTCACCTATCTGTTCATTGCCCACGACCTGCTGGTGGTGCGTCACATCAGTGACCGCATTGCGGTGATGTATCTGGGCAAGATGGTGGAGCTGGCAGAGGCCAACGAGATCTACAATCATCCGTTGCACCCCTATTCCATCTCTCTCTTGTCCGCCGTTCCGGTGCCGGATCCCAAGATCGCCCGTGCCAACCAGCGCGTGATGCTGCAGGGCGACATCCCCAGCCCGCTGAACGCTCCCTCCGGCTGTCCCTTCCGCACCCGTTGCCCCTACGCAACCGAGCAGTGCGCGGCAGAGGTGCCGGAATTCAAAGAGGTGTCCGCCGGACACTTCGTCGCCTGCCACAATCTGGATAAGATCGGCTAAGGCGCGTATCCTTCATTTTTGGTTCTAAATGGTGCACTCCTCTCGTGCTTTGGGAGTCAACGCCGTTGGGAATATATTGATTTTCTTTAAGAAAGGAAGATTTTGATGAAAAAAGTATTAGCTATTCTGTTGGCCGCTGTTATGTTGTTCTCCCTGACCGCTTGCGGTAAGAAGAACGAGACCGGAGCCGGTAAGGCTGCGCCCACGATGACTTATCTGTATAACGAAGGCGATGCCCATAAGGCCATCGGCGAGTATATGCAGAGCGCTCTGGCTGCTGCCGGTCTGAAGATCCAGCTGGAGTCTCAGGAGTGGAACACCTTCCTGAACACCCGTAAGGAAGGCAACTACACCATCGCCCGTAACGGTTGGTTGGGCGACTACAACGACCCCATCTCTTTCCTGGATATGTGGATCACCGCCTCCGGTAACAACGATTGCCAGCTGGGTAAGGGTGCCCACAAGGACGTTGCTATCTACGATCTGGATATGACCAAGTGGGGCGGCTCCAAGGTCGAGAACGGCACCTGGGCCCAGACCTATGACGTCATCATCGGTATGATCAAGAAGGAGAGCGACAACGCCAAGCGTCTGGAGATGATGCACGCCGCTGAGGATCTGCTGATGAGCACCGGCACCATCGTTCCCATCTACTACTACACCGACCTGTACATGATCGACGATTCCGTTAAGGGCTTCTTCTCCAGCCCCTTGGGCTACAAGTACTTCTCCGGCACCACCGTGGAAGGCAAGGATGCTCTGAACGTCTGTCTGGCTTCCGAGCCCGACACCATCGACCCCGCTCTGAACTCCGCTGTTGACGGCGCTACTCTGGTTTCCCACCTGTTCGCCGGTCTGGCCAAGTGGGCTCAGGACGACAAGGGCCAGCTGGTCATCGTCGCTGACTGCGCCGAAGAGCTGGTTGCCCCCGTTGTCAACGACGACGGCACCGTCACCTACACCTACACCCTGCGTGAGGGCCTGAAGTGGTCCGACGGCAAGGAGCTGAAGGCCAGCGACTTCGAGTTTGCCTGGAAGCGCGCTGCCGATCCCGAGACCGCCGCTGACTACGGCTATATGTTCGACGTTGTGAAGGGCTATGCCGAGAACGATCTGGCTGTCACCGCCGACGACGCCGCCCGCACCATCACCGTCACCCTGTCCAACTCCGTTGCCTACTGGAACGAGCTGCTGGCCTTCCCCACCTACTTCCCCGTGCGTAAGGACGTTGTGGAGGACGAGTCCTGGGCTACCAAACCCGAGACCTACATCTCCAACGGTGCTTACACCATGAAGGCTTGGGAGCACGACAGCTTGATCACCCTGCAGAAGAACGATAACTTCATCGACGCTGACAAGGTGACCATGCCCACCCTGAACTTCTACCTGTCCGACGACGCCAACAATATGCTGGCCAACTTCAAGAAGGGCGACTGGCTGATGATCGACGACGTTCCCACCAACGAGATCGCCACCCTGAAGAAGGATTATCCTAACGAGTTCGTTATCGCCGGTCAGCTGGGTACCTACTACGTCTGCTTCAACGTCAACGAGACCCTGGGTCTGGAGACCGAGGAGCAGCGCGCTGAGGTCCGTAAGGCCATCGCTCTGCTGCTGGATCGTAACTACATCTGCGAGAGCATTGCTCAGGGCGGTCAGGTTCCCGCTTCCTCCTTCGTCGCCATGGGTCTGACCGACTCCAACGGCAAGGAGTTCTATCAGAACGCCGGTGACGAGGCCGCCAACGGCTACATCGGTTACTTCGATGTCTCCCCCGAGGCTTTCGAGGGCAACTGCGAGAAGGCTGTTGAGATCCTGAAGAAGTACTACAAGCTCGAGGTCGCTGACTAATTTCCATTTCCCAAACAAATAAAGAAAGAAGCACAAAACGGTGCGCCGCAGCAATGCGGCGCACTTGTTTTTTAGATAGATCGCCGCGCAGTCCACGGAGAGTGGGTTGCGAAAACCCACCGCATCTTGTATAATGGATACGCAAAGGAGTGATCGCTATGGACGCCTATACCACCGGTATCACCATCAAACAGCTGCGGGAAACGAAAGCACTGACACAGGCACAGCTGGCACATATTCTGGGCATTACCGCCAAGGCCGTATCCAAGTGGGAGACGGGTAAGGGCTTGCCGGACATCACCCTCATCCGGCCGCTGGCTAAGGCGTTGGGGGTCTCGGTGTCGGAGCTGATGTCCGGCACCACTGTCACCAACAAGAACGTCTCCTCCAATATGCTCCGTTCCAAATTCTACGTCTGCCCCGTATGCGGTAACGTCATCCACACCACGGGGGAAACGGTGGTCAGCTGCTGCGGCATCCTCCTGCCGCCGCTGGAGGCGGAGGAGACCGACGACAACCACCGCATCGCCATCGAGAGGGCGGAGGACGAATACTTCGTCACCGTGAGCCACGATATGACCAAGGAGCATTTTATCTCTTTTCTCGCTCACGTCACAATGGACCGCCTCCAATTGGTGAAATTCTACCCCGAGGGCAACGCCGAGACCCGCTTTTCTCTCCGCGGCGGCGGCTACCTCTACGCGTATTGCAACAAGCACGGCCTGATGAAGCAGAAAGTATAAGCAAAAACAGCCCCCGTTTGCCGATCGGCAAACGGGGGCGTTCTTTTTTACTTCGCGTATTTTCTCACGTAGTCCGCCACCTGCTCGGCACAGCGGCGGCTGCCCTCGGCAGAGAGGTGCAGCAGATCTTCACACTTGTAGCGGCGGTCGTCCTCCATACACAGGCCGTACAGATCGTTCACCGGCACCTGAAGCTCGGCCATCACGGCGGTGGCGGCGGCGTTGTACTCCTTGACCCACTCGTTGGAATAGTTAATGGTGCCCTGTACGCCGGTATTATCCCCGGCGGCCCCCGCCTCTAAGATCGGCACGGTGGTGGCAAACACCACCTTAGCCCCGCACTGGCGGCACAGCGCCACGATACGGCGCAGGAAGCTCTTGTACTCCTCCACAGGGTGGATGGCTTCGATCATGGGCGCCTCGATGTTCATATCCCAGTAGCCGTTATTGAAATGCACCAGCGCGATGTCGGGGTTCCACTTAAACATCTGGTTGGCCTGCCATAGGGTATAGGCGGCGAAGCGGCCGTTATCCTCGGGACACAGCACCTCGTACTCGCTCTCAAGCAGTTCTTTCACGTCGTTCTGGTACCCCATCCGAATGGAGTCGCCCAGCAGCAATACTTTCTTCATAGCACTCCCACCTTTCTTCTCTTATTCTACCATACTCCCCCTCCTTACGCAAGGAAAAACTGCGCGTTCTTGTTCATTTTGAGGTAAAGCCACCGCCCCTACGTACCCATATTATACATTCCTTATAAAAAACGGAAAAACACTTGCATTTTTTGCCGCCGTGTGGTATACTATCCACAGTAAATATTGTGTAACGGAAAGGAGTGGGGCGACCCGCTCCTTTGTTTTGTCCGAAAGGAGAAATGACGATGGCAAAACAAAACACCGCCCCCGGTGGCATTGCCGGTGCCGTAGCACCGCTGGCAGAGCCCATCACCGCCGAGCTGGGACTCAACCTGTGGGACATCCGCTTTGTCAAGGAGGGAGCCACCTGGATCCTCCGTGTGGTCATTGACCGCGAGGATGAGCCGGTGTCCATCAACGACTGCGTAGCCGTCTCCCGCAAGCTCAGCCCCGTGCTGGACGAGGCCGACCCCATCCCCCAGTCCTACTGTCTGGAGGTCACCTCCCCCGGTGCCGACCGTGAGCTGACCCGCCCCGAGCACTTTGCCTACTACGAGGGTTATCCCGTCACGCTGAAGTTCTACCGCCCCGACGAAAAGGGGCAGAAGGAGATCGCGGGCATTCTCCTCGCGTGGGAGGATGGCATCTCCATCCAGACCGAAGAGGACGAAACCGTCGTCTTTGATAAAAAGCAAATAGCCGCCGTCCACGCCATCGATGTGTGGGACGACGATGAAGAAGCATAATTTAATGGAGGTTAACACCATGACGAACAAGGAAATCGTAGAATTTTTCGAAGCCCTGAAGATGCTGGCTAAGGAAAAGGGCATCGACCCCGAATACCTGCTGGAGCGCATCCGCGCCGCCATCGTGGTAGCGGTCAAAAAGGACTTTGGCGGCGATGAGAACATCCTCGTCACCATGGACCCCGAGGCCGGCAACTTCTCGGTGGTCATCCGCAAGGACGTGGTGGAAGAGGTCACCGATCCCGACCGTGAGCTGACCCTGGACCAGGCTCTGCAGTATACCAAGCGCGCCAAGCTGGGCAAGTCCATCGACATCAAGCTGGAGCCCAAGCACTTCGGCCGCATCGCCGCCCAGAGCGCCAAGCACGTGATCCGTCAGGGCATCCGCGAGGCAGAGAAGAATCAGCAGGTACTGGAGTTCCAGCGCCGCAATCAGGAGCTGGTCACCGCCGTCATCACCCGTGTGGATCCCCGCAGCGGCGCCGCCACCATCCAGGTGGGCAAGGGCGAGACCATCCTGCCCAAGAGTGAGCAGATGGAGTGCGACAAGATCGTCGAGGGTGCCCACATCAAGGTGTACGTGGTGGACATCAAGGAGACCGAAAAGGGTCTGCGCGCTCTGGTGTCCCGTACCCATCCCGGTCTGGTGACCCGCCTGTTCGAGAACGAGGTGCCCGAGATCTTCGACGGCACCGTAGAGATCAAGTCCGTCGCCCGTGAGGCCGGCAGCCGTACCAAGATGGCGGTGCTGTCCCACGACGCCAACGTAGACGCCGTGGGCGCCTGCATCGGCCAGCGCGGCTCCCGTGTCAACGGCATCGTTGAGGAGCTGGGCGGCGAGAAGATCGACATCGTGGAATACAGCGACGACCCCGCCACCTTCATCGCCGCCGCCCTGGCCCCCGCCAAGGTGCTGGGCGTGGAGATGGACCCCGAGGGCGCCAAGGCCTGCCGCGTCACCGTTCCCGATGCCCAGCTGTCCCTGGCCATCGGCAACAAGGGTCAGAACGCCCGCCTGGCGGTCAAGTTGACCGGCTGGAAGATCGACATCCGCCCCGAGAGCGGATTCTACGGCGAAGACGAGGAGTAATTCACATTAACCCAAACGGAGGGATGCCGAATGGCAAAAGAACGCAAACTGCCCCTGCGTAAATGCAGCGGTTGCGGCGAGATGAAAGTAAAAACCGAATTGGTCCGGGTGGTACGTTCTCCCGAGGGCGAGCTGTCCATGGACCTGACCGGCCGCAAGGCAGGCCGCGGCGCCTACGTGTGCCGTAGCATCGACTGCCTGCGCACGGCGCGCAAGCGTAAGGCACTGGAGCGATCCTTTGCCTGTGCCATTCCCTCCGAGATCTACGATCGATTGGAAGAGGAGATGATGCAGGGTGAATAACAAGCTGTGCGGCCTGCTGGGCATCGCCCGTCGGTCCGGACACATCTTCATCGGCTTTGACGCAGTGCGGGCAGCCCTGCTCGCAGGCAAGACCCAGCTCATACTGCTGGCGTCGGATTGCTCTCCCAAGACGGAGAAAGAGCTGCGCTTTGCCGCCGAGGATAAGACCTGCCCCGTGGTGAAGGTTGAGATGGATAAAGACGCCTTCACCGCCGCCTTGGGGATGCAAAAGCCCGTTGCCGTCATCGCCACCGATGACCGTGGCTTCGCCACCGCTATGATGAAAACCATTACCACCTAACTCAAAGGAGGATGTTGCCTTATGATGATTAAATACCGCGTAAGCGACGTAGCCAAAGACTTCAATGTCCCCGCCAAGGAGATTATTGCCGTCCTGGCCGACCACAATTTTGCCGGCAAAAAGAGTGCGACCGCTCTGGAGGAGCAGGAGCTCAACGTGATCTTTGAGCACTACACCCAAAAGCACAACACCGACAATTTGGACGCGTACTTTGCTACCGCCAACGACAAGCCCAAGGAGGAGCCCAAGAAGGAGGAGCCTGCTGTTGTGGTGACCCCCGCCGCAGAGGCCGCTCCCAAGGCCGCTCAGAAGCCTCAGCAGGGTAAGGCTCCCGCCGGCAAGCCCCAGCAGAAGCCTGCTCAGGGCAAGGCTCAGCAGCCCGCCCCCCAGCCCAAGGCTGAGGTGGAGCGCCGCACCGTCGACACCCGTAAGCCTCAGCAGATAGCGTCCAACAAGTACGACGAGAAGTTCGATATGATGGCCCAGACCTCCAGCCACGTGCGCGGTGACGGCAGCGGCATCAAGAAGCAGAAGATCAACCAGAAATCCAAACAGCAGTATAAGAAGCCTCGCCGCAAGGAGACCGAGCAGGAGCGCCTGAAGCGTATCGATCTGGAGCGCAAGAAGAAGCAGGCCACCATCCAGGTGGGCGAGACCATCACCGTGGGTGAGCTGGCGGCTCGCCTGAAGGCCACCTCCGCCGAAGTCATCAAGAAGCTGATGATGCTGGGCATGATGGTGTCCGTCAACCAGGAGATCGACTTCGACACCGCCTATCTGGTGGCCGAGGAGTTCCACACCAAAGTGGAGAAAGAAGTGGTCGTCACCATCGAGGAGCGTATTATCGACGACAGCGAGGACGTGGACGACAACCTGCTCCCCCGCGATCCCGTCGTGGTGGTTATGGGTCACGTTGACCACGGTAAGACCTCCATTCTGGATGCCATCCGTAAGACCAATGTGACCACCGGCGAGGCCGGCGGCATCACCCAGCACATCGGCGCTTATCGCGTCAATGTGGATGGTCAAGGCATCACCTTCCTGGACACCCCCGGCCACGCCGCCTTTACCTCTATGCGTGCCCGCGGTGCTCAGGCTACCGATATTGCTATTCTGGTGGTGGCCGCCGATGACGGCATCATGCCCCAGACCATCGAGGCGATCAACCACGCCAAGGCTGCCGAAGTGCCTATCATCGTTGCCATCAACAAAATGGATAAGCCCACCGCCAACCCCGACAAGGTGATGCAGCAGCTCACCGAGCACGAGATCGTGCCCGAGGAGTGGGGTGGCGACGCCATCTGCGTGCCCGTTTCCGCTCACACCGGTATGGGCATCAGTGACCTGCTGGAGAACATCCTGCTGGTGGCGGAGATGAAAGAGCTCAAGGCCAACCCCGACCGCGCCGCTAAGGGTGTGGTCATCGAGGCCCGTTTGGATAAGGGCCGTGGCCCCATCGCCACCGTGTTGGTACAGAACGGCACCCTGAAGGCCGGCGACGTGGTGGTGGCCGGCATGTCTGTGGGCCGCGTTCGCGCTATGACTGACGAGAACGGCCGCAAGCTGACCGAGGCCGGTCCCTCCGTTCCCGTGGAGATCATGGGTCTGGCCGAGGTTCCTGCCTCCGGCGACATCTTCAACGCCGTTACCGACGAGCGTCTGGCCCGCGAGCTGGTGGAGCAGCGCAAGACCGAGGCCAAGGAAGAGATGTTCAGCAAGTACCAGAAGGTCACCCTCGACAACCTGTTCGATCAGATGAACGAGGGCGAGATGAAGGAACTGAAGATCATCGTTAAGGCCGACGTGCAGGGCTCCGTGGAGACTGTGACCCAGTCTCTGGAGAAGCTGACCAACGAAGAGGTCCGCGTGCGCGTCATCCACGGCGCCGTGGGTGCCGTTTCCGAGAACGACGTGATGTTGGCCGACGCCTCCAACGCCATCATCGTGGGCTTCAACGTCCGCCCCGATCCTCTGGCTCAGGTGGCCGCCGACAATGCCGGCGTGGATATGCATATGTACCGCATCATCTACGACGCCATCGAGCAGGTGGAGACCGCTATGAAGGGTATGCTGGCCCCCAAGACCCGCGAGGTGCTCCACGGCCGCGCCGAGGTGCGCCAGGTCTACCGCATCACCGGTGTGGGTCTGGTTGCCGGTTGCTATATCTTGGACGGCAAGGTCTACCGCAACGACCTCTTACGCATCGTGCGTGACGGCATCATCATCGGCGACGATAAGATGATCTCCCTGAAGCGCTTTAAGGACGACCAGAAGGAGGTCGCTCAGGGCTATGAGTGCGGTATCGGTCTGGAGAAATTCACCGATATCAAAGAGGGCGACATCTACGAGACCTATATCATCGAGGAGTATCGCGATTGACACTCCCCTATCAAATTGTAGGGGAGGGCCTCTGTGCCCTCCCACCCAACTCCTAATGCAAAGGAGGCTATTGCTATGCCTAACTACCGTATGGACCGCACCGGAGAGGACATTATGCGTGAGCTGACCGCCATTCTGCGCACCGTCAAGGATCCCCGTGTGTCCGGCTCTCTCTTGAGCATCGTGCGGGTGGACGTCACCCGCGACCTGTCCTACGCCACCGTGTACGTCAGCTCTATGGACGGCCTGGACGCCGCCAAAGAGGCGGTCAAGGGGCTCAAATCCGCCGCCGGCTATATGCGCCGTGAGCTGGGCTATGCCCTGAGCCTGCGTCACACCCCCGAGCTGCGTTTTGTGGCGGACGATTCCATCGCCTACAGCGCGGGCATCGCCGCCACCATCAACCGTATCAAAAAAGAGGAGACCGCCCAATGACACAACTCATCACCGAGCGTGAGGCCGCCGATCAACTGTTGGCGGCGGACAACATCCTGCTGCTGGCGCATCAGTACCCCGATGGCGACACCGTGGGCAGCAATTACGCCCTGTGTCTGGCCCTGCGTGCTATGGGCAAGCAGGTGCGGGTGCTGTGCGGCGACCCCATTCCCGAACGGTTTGATTACATCACCGAGGGGGTGGAGATGCCGGATTTCGAGCCGGACTTTATCTGTGCCGTGGACGTGGCGGACCCCACCCTGCTGGGTCCCGCCGTCGAGGCGCAGTACGGCTCTCGTGTTGACCTGTGCATCGACCATCACAGCACCAACGTGGGCTACGCCGCCGCCACCTGTGTGGACGCCACCTGTGCCGCCGTGGCCATGGTGGTACGCCGCCTGATCGCCCTGCTGGGGATCGACCTGACCCCTGCGATCGCCGCCTGCATCTACACCGGCATCGCCACCGACAGCGGTTGCTTTAAGTATCTCAATGCCGATGCCACCGCCCACCGCATGGCGGCGGACTGCATCGAGGCAGGCGCCCCCTACGATATGATCAATCGGGTGAATTTTGACATCAAATCCCGCGCCCGCATCGAGCTGGAGCGACTGGCTCTGGAGGGGATGGAGTTTCACCACCACGGTCGTGTGGCGGTGATGCCCATCACCAACGAGATGATCGCTCACAGCGGCGCCACCGAAAACGACCTGGAGGGTATGACCCCCATCCCCCGCCAAATTGAGGGGGTGTGGGTGGGCATCACCCTACGCCAGAAGGCGGATGGCAACTACAAGATCAGCGTACGCACCGGCACTCACGTCGATGCCACCGCCATCTGCACTCTGCTGGGCGGCGGCGGACACGTCCGCGCCGCCGGCTGCACCGTTGAGGGCACCTTAGCCGAGGCCAAGGCTGCCATCCTTGCCGCCACCGAGCAGGCGATTCCCCGTATCGTAACGAGCTGATTTACAACACCAACACTAAGAAAGGAGGACATTCCATGGACGGCATCGTATGCATTGATAAACCGGAGGGAATGACCTCCTTTTTGTGTGTGGCCATCCTCCGCCGCCTATTGGGGGAGAAAAAAGTGGGCCACGCCGGCACTCTGGACCCCAACGCCACCGGCGTTTTACCTATTCTGGTGGGTCGGGGCACCAAGCTCTTAGACCACCTGCCCTGCCACGATAAGTGCTACACTGCCACCCTGCGCTTCGGCGCAGTCAGCGACACGCTGGACGTGTGGGGCGAGGTTACCGAAACGGGCGCTCCCCTCCCCACCTTAGCCGCCATCGAGGCGGCTTTGCCCGCCTTTCGCGGCGAGATCATGCAGATCCCCCCTATGACCTCCGCCTTAAAGCAGGATGGCGTGCGGCTGTACGATCTGGCCCGTCAGGGCATCGAGGTGGAGCGACCGGCCAGACCGGTTACCATCTATGCATTGGAATTGTTAGAGTATAACGAAAAAGAGGGTCTGTTGACCCTCTCCTGCCACTGTTCCTCCGGCACCTATATCCGCACCCTCTGCGACGATTTAGGGCGCGTACTGGGCTGTGGCGCGGTGATGACCGCCCTGCGCCGTACCATGGCGGCAGGTTTTCCGCTGACCGATTGTATCACCATTGACGAGGCCAGAGCATTGGCCGAGGCGGGCACCCTTACCGACCGCCTACTCCCCTTGGAGAACGCCCTAGCCGCCTATCCCGCCGTCACCGTCTCCGCCCCTCAGGCCGCCCGCTTTCGCAACGGCGGCGCTCTGGCGCTGGAACGGCTGAGAGCTAAGGTAGATGGTCCTGTCCGAGTCTACGATCCCGACGGCACCTGCATCGCCCTCGGCACCCCCGCCGACGGCGAACTGAAAATGACCTGCTTATTACACGTTTAAAAGAAAGGATGTGAGTCTGTGAACACCTATACTTCTTGCGAGAATATCCCCACTTGTCCCCGTTCGGTGGCGTTGGGTCTGTTTGACGGACTCCATCCCGCCCACCGTCAGGTGATTCTGGCCGCCACCATGGACATCGACGACGATACCGCCGTAGCAGTATACACCTTTGACCCCACCACCGTCACCACCAAGGCTGTCAGCGGCCTGCTGTGCGACGTGGACGAGGAGGAACACCTCCTTCATTTGATGGGAGCGGACGAGCTGTTTCGGGTGGATTTTGCCACCGTTCAGCACCTCTCTCCCACCGATTTCGTACATAACGTCCTCAAAGCGCAACTGGGTGCCGTTAAAGTGTCCTGCGGCTACAATTACCGCTTCGGCTACCGCGGTCAGGGCGATACCGCCCTACTGACCAAGCTGTGCGCTGAAGTGGGCATCGCGGTCACCGTGGTGCCGGAGATTGACATTGACGGCATCCCCGTCAGCTCCACCGCCATCCGTCGATGCATCGCAGACGGCGATATGGCTACCGCACGCCGTCTGCTGGGCCGCCCCTATTGCCTGCGCACCCCCGTTATGGAGGGGCAGCGTCTGGGCAATCAGCTGGGCTTCCCCACCATCAATCAGCCCCTCCCCGAGGGCTTGGCCCATCCCCGTTTCGGCGTGTACGCCTCCTGCGTGGAGACCGAGGGCGAGACCTACCCCGCCGTCACCAACATCGGGGTGCACCCCACCGTAGGGGCTACCACCCCCTTGGCAGAGACCTACATTCTCGGCTTTTCGGGGGACCTATACGGCCATTCCCCCCGCGTCTATCCCCTCACCTATCTGCGCCCCGAGCAGTCCTTCCCCTCTTTGGAGGCACTGAGGGCACAGATCGAGAAAGACACCGCCGCTGCCGCCTCCCTCTTCGATGAGGAGAAAAACAGCGGCATCAAGGCCGTATTCTTTGACTTTGACGATACGCTGGACAACCGCGACGCCGCTTTCCGCGTAGGCTTGTCCGCTTTCTTACGCTATTATTACCCCTCCCTCAACGAGGAGGAGATCGCCTCCCGCCGCGAGGAGATGTTCTTTTTCCAGCGGGGCCATTACGGTGAGATCATCTACTATCGGGATATGCTGGCTCACTTCCTGGAGGTGTGGCCTCCCGAGATTCCCACTGACGTCCACACCGCCTATCGGCGGATGATCCGCGCCTTTGCCGCGGCGGGACAGCCCCACCCCGACGTCTGCACCACCCTCACCGCCCTGCGGCAGAGGGGCTATCTGACAGGCATCATCACCAACGGCACCCCCCGCACCCAGAGTCTGAAAATGGACCACAGCGGTCTGCGGCTTTACGTCGATCTGGTGGTTTTGGCCGGCGAGGAGAATATCCAAAAGCCCGATACCCGCATCTTTCGGTTAGCGGCGGGACGGCTGGGTGTCCCTCCCACTGCCTGCCTCTTTGTGGGCGACCATCCCCAAAACGACCTGGAGGGGGCTCGCGCCGCCGGCTTCATCCCCGTGCGCAAAATTTGGGACTTCGATGCCGACCATCCCATTCAGCACTACCCCTTGACCGAGGATATCCCCACCATTCGCCACATTTCTGAGGTGCTGTCTCTGCTGGATGACACCCCCACTTGACCTTTTTGCCGCAATTCGTTACAATAGAGACAGACACAACCATCGGGAGGACACCGTTATGAAAGTTTCACCATCAATTCTCACCTGCGATTTTGCCCACGCCGCCGACGAGGTCCGCTTTGTAGCGGACAGTGGTGCCGATATGGTGCATCTGGATGTGATGGACGGCGTCTTTGTCCCCAATCTCAGCTTCGGTCCTCCCGTCATCGCCGCTCTGCGGCCCCATACCGACCTATTCTTCGACGTGCATCTGATGATGCAGCATCCCCGTCGCCTGCTCCCCGCCTTTGCGGCGGCAGGCGCCGATCTCATCAACATCCACTTAGAGTGCGCTGACCCCATCCGCGAAACGCTGGAGGACATCCGCACCCTGGGTAAGCAGGCGGCTGTCACCCTCAAGCCCGCCACCCCCGCCGAGGAGGCGTTCCCCTACCTCGAGCTGGTGGATATGGTGCTGGTGATGACGGTGGAGCCCGGCTTCGGCGGACAGTCCTTTATGGAGGATATGATGCCTAAGGTGACCGCCCTGCGGCAGGAGATCCACCGCCGCGGCCTATCCGTCTCCATTCAGGTGGACGGCGGCATCGGTGCCGCCACCGCCCCCATCGCCGCCGCAGCAGGTGCCGACGTAGCCGTCATGGGCAGTGCCGTGTTCAATGCGCCCGATCCTCGCCAACTGGTGGCGCAGGTGCAGGCATTGTAAACAGCCACTGACCGTATTCGGCGGTGTGTGCCGCGACTTCCTCTCCACACCCCAACGGATGCCCGTATTCTCTGAGTAGGGTGTCCCCCTCTTCGCCGTACAGCACCACGTGATAGATATCCTCCACGGCATATACCTGTGCCGCCTCACCCGTAAAGCGGGCATACACCTCCAAGAGGGCATCCCCCTCCACAGCGTACACCGCAGGCTGGCAGCGTTTATGTACGGTGGGGCTGATCAGCACCACGCACCCCCCCTCCACGGGTATCATCTCTGCCCACATGCGCGATGTGGGCCGCCGTCCCGTGGCGGACAGAGCGCGCCGTACCAGACGGCGTATGCCATCCCCGTGGCTATCCTCCAGCCCCCATTCCTCTATTTCCTCCTCTGCCAACCAGATGCGCAGATTGCCGTTGGAGATCGGTTCGATGTTCACGGTATCCCCCCTGTTTCTACTGAGATACTTCCATCATAGTGGGTAACGCATACCGAAATCAAGCGGTAAATAACGACGGAAACCATTTCCTCCACCCACAGAAAGGTGTGAATGATATGCAATTGTTTTTGCGAGGCATTGTGCTGCCGTTTCAAAAAGGCAAAGCCTTAGAGCGCGGCATTGAAAACCTGACCCCCGACAGCGTCCGTCTGCCGGTGGCCACCGACGATTCCGTATTCCCGCTGGCGCAATTATCTCCCGACACCCTCAAGGGACAGGGCGAAGAGCTGTGCCTTTTGGACGGTATGCCGGTGGTATCCACCATCAGCGGCACCGTAGAGGGCACCTTGATGATCCACCATCCCCTTTACGGCCCCCTCCAGTGCGCCGACGTACTGGCCTCCGGCTCGGCGGAGTCCCGCCTGCCCATCCCCAAGGAGGAAGAGCTCACCCCCGATGCCATCATCGAGATTGCTCGGCAGGCTGCTGTCTACGACGAGTTGGACGGCATCCCACTGTGGGAGAAGCTGACCCATTGGCAGATGACCGATGAGGATTTGGCCCCCCTCCACTCCGTTTTGGTGGCGGACGGCACCGCCAACGACGTATTCGGTTCCGCCCCCTGGGCTGTGCTGAAGGATCAGCCGGGGATGGTGCTGTACGGCCTGCAGATGGCGGCCAAGGCCATCCGTTTTACCCGGTGCCATATTGCCACCATGCTGCCCAAGAAGCGCCGCCGTGCCCTGAAAAAGGCAGTGGGCCGCGCCAACGTCTACATTGTGGGTGACGAATACCCCGTCACCGTCTTCGCGGATAAGCATATGGAGACCTACCGCATCGGTGTGCAGGCCTGCTTGGCATTGGCACAGGCCATCAAGCAAGGCAAACGCCATACGCACACGGTGGTCACCGTGGCCGGCAGCGCTCTGCCCGCCCCCCGTAATTTCCGCGTACCGTTCGGTACGGACATCGACGTTCTGCTGTCCGCCTGTCAAGCACAGGGCGGTTACCGCCTGGTATTGGGCGACGCGATGACGGGTATCACCAGCGAATACCGCCACGTTCCGCTTCTGCCGGGTATGACCACCATACTGGCTATGATGCCCCGCCGTGTCCGCACCCCCGGTCCCTGCATCGGTTGCGGCCGCTGCGCCGATATCTGCCACGCGGGTCTGCTCCCCTACGAGATTGTCCGCCGATCCGAGAATATGCACTACGAGCGTTTGCAGCATCTGTCCCCGACGGCTTGCGATGGTTGTGGTGCCTGCTCCTATATCTGCCCTGCCGGACGGGATGTGGCCGCAGAGGTCATAGAGGCCGGCAAGACCAAGGGAACCGTGTTCCTGCACTGGGGGGAGGATGACCATGAGTAACAAAAAAGGTCCTTATCTACACACCGAAGCCCGTGTCAGCCGTATGGTGTTCGATATGATTCTGGCGGCTGTGGTGTTGGGCGTGTTTTCCGCGGTCACCTATGGCCCCCGCCCCCTGCTCGTTATGGCGATCAGCCTAATCACCGCACTGGCCTGCGAGACGGTATGCTGCATCATCGGCCGCCGTCCGCTGCGGATGGTGCTGGACGGCACTGCCGCCGTCACCGGTCTAACTGTGGGCCTCCTGATGTCCCCGATGGTGGATACCTGGGTGCCGATGGTGGGCACCGCCTTCGCCATCGTGGTGGCCAAGGCCCCCTTCGGCGGCACCGGACGCAACGTGTTCAATCCCGCCGCCGCCGGTGTGGCTCTGCTTACTTACTGTTTCCCTCAGCAGATGTTCACCTACCCCTCCATTCAAAGTCAGCATGCTCTGCCCATGGAGCTGATACTGGATAAGAGCGAGGTGGTCACCGAGGTTTCTCTGGCCGCTCAGTTAAAGACCGGTGCCATCCCCTCCATCGACCGTCTGGACATTCTGCTGGGCAATTACACCGGTGCCATCGGTACCACCGCGTTTTTGATTTTGCTGACGCTAACCTGCTACCTGATGGTGCGCCGCACCGTATCTCCTTGGATCGTGATCCCCTATTTCGCCACGTTGGCGTTGATCACCTGGCTGTTCCCCTTATCCAGTATGAACCCTGTCAATTCCTTCCTGCTGCAGTTAGGCAGTGGTTACGTGCTGTTTGCCGGCGTATTTCTCATCAACGATCCCGTCACCGCTCCTCGCTTTTGGTTGGGACGGCTGGTGTACGGCGTACTGTCCGCCGCTTTGATTCTGCTGATGCAGCGGGTGGGCCGCTTTGAGGCAGGCACCTGCTTTGCCATTCTGCTCATCAACGCCTTTGCTCCCATCATTGACCGCTGGAGCTGGCACGGCTGGTACCGTCTGACCCATCTGCGTCAGAAACGTGAGGAGGTGCTGGAATGAGAAAGAAGGGTAATATGCGCCGCGAATTCTGGCGCACCACCCACCTGTTGGTGGAGAACGCGGTGACCAATAACATTGTGCTGATTCAGGCCTTGGGTCTGTGTCCCATCATCGCCATCAGCACCACCCTGCAAAACGGCGTGGTGATGGCGGCCTGCACCGCCGCGGTGATGATTCCCTTGAGCCTGGTGATGGCTCTGTTGGGTAATGTGATGCCCAAGTGGCTGCGCCCCGCCGTTTATGCGATTCTGGCCTCTTTGCTGCTGGTTGGCTGCTCCTTTATCCTTGAGCGCTACATCTCCACCGAGCTGTACGCCGGTCTGCACCACTTTATCCCGCTGATTGCGGTGAATCTGCTGTATGCCCGCACCGTGGGCTTCTCCTCCATTATGCACCCCGTGGCCACCGTGATGGATTCCGTCGGCAGCACCGTCGGCTTCGGCCTGGTGATCTGCGCCGTATCCGCCATTCGCGAGGTGCTAGCCTACGGTACGCTGTGGTCGATTCCCGTGGGCACCGATTTCACCCTGCCCGGGGTCACCGCCCCCTTTACCGCTTTTATTCTGTTGGCTTTCCTGGCAGCCACCCTGCAGTGGACCCGCCAGCGCATTTCCGCCTTTTTCCGCAGAAAGGGGGAGGATGAGGAATGAGAGAATTTTTGATGCGCATCCACCCGAATTTAGCCGAGCTGTTGTCCTTCTTTGTTTCGGTCGCTTTGTTGCAAAACGTCATCCTCACCACCGGCTTTGGCTCCTCTGTGATGCTCCATGTGGTGAAGAAGCCTAAGAGCATCTGGCTGTTCAGCGGCATTCTGGGCTTTTTCTCCGTGCTGACGGTGGTCATCGCCTATCCCTTGGATCAGTATTTCGGCACTGACGCTACAAACTTCTGGCGCCCCTTTATGATGGTGGCCATCACCGTGGTACTGTATATCGCCGTGACTCTGCTACTCAAATGGTTGCTCCCCGACTTCTACAGCCGCGTCAGCCGTCTGCTTCCCATGGCGGCCTTCAACAATCTGGTCACCGGCATTGCATTGGTATGTAACGCCCACTTCGGCACCAATCTGGCAGGCAACGTGGGTCTGGCTATCGGCTCCTGCCTGAGCTTTGGCATCCTCACCTGGCTCACCGCCGAGGGCATTGAGCGGATGGATAACCCCGATATGCCGGAGGCGTTCCGCGGTATGCCTTCCACACTGTTGTATGTGGGCATTCTGGCTTTGGCCCTTATGGGCTTCGTATCCAATTTCTCCTTGATTTGAGGTGACGGTTATGAGAAGAAAACTAAAACGCGGACGCCGCTCCGTCTTTGGTAAGCGGGGCATGCCCCCCGCCCTCAAGACAGTGCTGTGGATCGTGGTTTGTGTAGCGGTGGTGGCCGTCGGCTACTTCGGTGCCATGCTGGTCTCCGACGGGGGCCTGCCCACCAAACCCCACACCCCCTCTTCCAACATCGAGAATCCTGCCGGCAATCCCAACACCCCCGATGGCGGCGGTAACACCGATGACGAGCCTACCACCCCCGACACCCCCAAGCCTCCCGTCAACACCCCCGACGTGACGGAGGATATCCGCGCTTTTTACCTGCCCTCCTCCGCTCTGTCGGTGGATACTCTGCGCAGTAGCGGTATCCTCACAGCGGCTCGCGGGGCAGGCTTCAACGCGGTGGTCTTTGATCTCAAAGACGCCGACGGTGTCCTCTACTATCAGTTTGCCAATGCACATGCGAAAAAGGTGGGCTATGCCGACAACGCCTTGTCAAGTGCCAATCTGGACGCCCTTTTCGATCTGATCCAAGAAAACGGTCTGTCCCCCATCCCTCGCCTGTACGCTTTCTGCGATAACGCGGCCGCCTCGGTAATCACCGACGCCCGCATCGCTCTGGAGAGCAACCACTCCTGGGCATGGTACGACGGCGACCCCAACGATGGGGGCAAAAAGTGGCTCAACCCCTATTCTGAGGCAGCCCACGCCTACATCGGCGCCTTGGCCACCGAACTGAAGGATAAGGGTGCCGCCGCTGTAATGCTGGACGGGGTGCAGTTCCCGCGGCAGCTTTCCTCCGCCTACTTGGGCGAGGACGCCGCCACCGTGACGAAGGACGCCGCCCTCGCCACCTTTGTGGCGAAGACCCGCACCCTGCTGGGTACCAATTGTCCCCTGATGCTGGCCTGCACCGCCGAGAGTGCCCTCGGCACCGACACCAAGGTCTACGGCGGCAATCCCCTCACCTTTGGCGCCACCATCGCCTCCCCCACCCTCACCTCCAAGGTGAAGGAATCGGTGGAGAAGATGATTCTCCGCACTCAGGTGCTGGAGGAGAAACCCACCTTAGCCCCTCTGCTGATGGCCGACAGCCTCACCACGGGACAGGTGAATGACGCCATCTCCGCCTGCGTTAAGGGCGGCGTCAAAAGTTTCATTCTCTATCATTCCGAGGGCAGTTACGATTTCTCCTCCTATGACCTTCCCTAACAACATACGCATCGGGCATTTGTCCCGTCAATAAAAGATAAGAAGGACGAGGTTCTTACGAACCTCGTCCTTCTTCATTCAGCACTGTTACGCCTCGTTTTTACCGAACTCGGAGAGAATCAATTCCTTGTTGTGGTCGGTGGCCCAAGTGATGTTCCAGGGGTTGGTGAACAAGAGGAGCTTCTTGCCCTTGAGATCCTGAATGCGACGGGTGTCGGAGGTGAGGTTGAGGGCCTTCACGTTGATGTCCTCGTTCTCGATCCAGCGGATATACTGATAGGGCAGGTTATTCATCCGAATGTCCACATTGTACTCGTTCTTCAGACGGTACGTAAGCACTTCAAACTGCAGCACACCCACCACGCCGACGATGACCTCTTCCATACCGCCGTTCAGCTCCTGGAAGATCTGGATAGCGCCCTCCTGGGCGATCTGGGTGATACCCTTGACGAACTGCTTGCGCTTCATGGTATCCACCACGCTCACCAGCGCAAAATGCTCTGGCGCAAAGGTAGGGATGCCCTCAAAGGTGAACTTCTCACCGCCCGAACAGATGGTGTCGCCGATGGAGAACACGCCGGGATCGAACACACCGATGATGTCGCCGGCATAGGCCTCGTCCACGATCTCGCGGCTCTCCGCCATCAGCTGCTGGGGCTGACTCAGGCGCATTTTCTTGTCCCCCTGCACGTGATAGACGTCCATGCCCTTCTCAAACTTGCCGGAGCAGATACGCATAAAGGCCACGCGGTCGCGGTGGGCCTTGTTCATATTGGCCTGAATCTTAAACACAAAGGCGGAGAAATTCTTGCCGAAGGGATCGATCTCCCGATCGCCTGCCTTACGGGGCAGGGGCGAGGTGGTCATATTCAGAAACTCCTGCAGGAAGGGCTCCACGCCGAAGTTGGTCAGCGCCGAGCCGAAGAACACGGGGGTCAGACGGCCGTGGCGCACCTCCTCCATATCGAACTCGTAGCCCGCGCCGTCCAACAGCTCCACGTCATCCATCAGGGTCTCGTGGAGATAGGGACCGATCATATCCTTCAGGCTCTCGTCCCTCAGATCCACGCGGGTGGCCGCCACCTCGTGCTGGGCGTTGGCGTTCTCGTCGTTGGCGGTAAAAGCGATGATGCTGCTGTTATTACGGTCGTACACACCCTTAAACTCCTTACCGGAGCCGATGGGCCAGTTCATGGGATAGGTGCGGATGCCCAGCACCGACTCGATCTCCTCCATCAGGTCAAAGGGGTTGCGGGCCTCGCGGTCCATCTTGTTGATGAAGGTGAAGATGGGGATGTTGCGCAGCAGACACACCTTAAACAGCTTGATGGTCTGGCGCTCCACACCCTTACTGGCGTCAATCACCATCACGGCGGAGACCGCCGCCATCAGGGTGCGGTAGGTATCCTCCGAGAAGTCCTGGTGACCGGGGGTGTCCAGAATGTTGATGCAGTAGTCC
>JAFXFF010000025.1 GCA_017520705.1 Clostridia bacterium
ACGCTCTGCGACCACCTCATCCGTCTTTTCGCCTATGGCGAAAATCCACCTTCCCCTCGAGGGGAAGGCTTGGCTCCCCTTGCAACGGATGGGAGTTCAAGTCTCGCCAAAAAGAAGACGGCCTTGCGCCGTCTTTTCTTTTTGGTGGATGGAGGTTCTTGACTCACCTAATTTTGCACCTTTGGTGCAAAATTACAGCATCCGTTGCAACCTGCTTTCTGCCGTAGAAACGAAAACTTTCCTTGCAACGGATGGGAGTTCAAGTCTCGCCATCGACAAGCGCAAACCTTGACAATCCCTCCGACCTCGCTATCGCTCGGCCACCTCCCTTTACACAAGGGAGGCTTTTTTGCCGCCTACGGCGGTGCGGGAGGGCACAGAGGCTCTCCCCTACGGTGTCCGTTTTAGCATACACAAAAAAGCCGATGCAACCGGTTTGGTTGCATCGGCTTTTTCTATTGCGGCGGGAGCAAGCCCTCGCCCTACATTTATCCTTCGGTAATCGGTAGGCTCGCCACGGCGTTGAGCTCCATACCGGCGGTATGGCCGGCCAGCAGCTCGTAATAGCCCTGGGCCGCCACCATAGCGCCGTTGTCGCCGCAAAGGGACAGGGGCGGCGCATACAGCCCATAGCCGCGCTCCTTACAGGCGGCCTCCATCCCCGCGCGCAGGCCCGAATTAGCAGACACGCCGCCCGCCAGCACGATGGTGCTCTCGCCCAAATCGGCGGCGGCCTTCATGGTGTTGCCCACCAGCAGTTCGGTGACGGTATGCTGGAAGGAGGCGCACAGATCGGCGATGTTCAGCTCCTCCCCCTTCTGCTGGGCATTGTGCAGGCGGTTGATGACCGCCGTCTTCAGCCCTGAGAAAGAAAAATCGTATTCACTGCCCTCCACACGGGGACGGGGCAGGTGGAAGGCGGTAGGGTCCCCCTCGTGGGCCAATTTATCCAGCGCCACGCCACCGGGATAGGGCATACCCATGGCGCGGGCGGCCTTATCGTAGCACTCACCGGCGGCATCGTCACGGGTGCGGCCGATGACGGCGAAATGAGTGTAATCCTCCACCCGCACGATGTGGCTGTGTCCGCCGGACACCACCAGACACAGAAAAGGCGGCTTCAGGTCGGGGTGGGCCAGATAATTGGCGGCGATGTGGGAACGCAGATGATGCACGGGAATCAGCGGCTTGCCCGCAGCGAGGGCCAGACCCTTGGCGAAGCTGACGCCCACCAGCAGGGCACCGATGAGACCGGGGGCATAGGTGACGGCGATGCCGTCGATCTGCTCCAGGGTCACGCCTGCCTCGTCCAGGGCGCGGCGCACCACGCCCGAGATGGCCTCGGCGTGGCGGCGGGAGGCGATCTCCGGCACCACGCCGCCGTATTTGCGATGCTCCTCCACCTGGGAGGCGATGACGTTGGACAGTACCCGCCGTCCGTCCCGGACGACAGCCGCCGCCGTTTCGTCACAAGAGGATTCAATTCCAAGAATTAACATAGTAAACTAACTCCTAACTCCTCACTGAAAATACAGGGAATAAATCGCGGCGTCCTCGGTGGGGGCACGGTAAAAACCGGGGCGGATGCCGTCAAGGGTGTATCCCTCCGACTCATAAAGGGTACGGGCGGGGTGATTGCTCACCCGCACCTCCAGCGTGATACGACAGAGACCGCGGGCTTGTCCGTAGGCGGCGAGATCCGCCAGCAGGGCCCGCGCCACGCCGCGACGGCGGGCGACGGGAGACACCGCCACGTTGGTGATGAATCCCTCGTCCACCAGATGGTGCATCCCTACGTAACCCAAGAGGGAATCCCCCTCCATCGCCACACGAAAGACGGCGTGGGGGTTGGACAACTCCTCCGCCAGCGCGACAGCGGACCAAGGCTCGGAGAAGCAAGCCTGCTCCAAGGCGGCGATGGCGGCAATATGGGATTGTTGCATAGGAATAACCGTCATAGGGATCTCACCTCCGCTCCATCGTAATGCCATGCGTGAAAAACGGGAGCAGAAATCTCTGCCCCCGTCTCTGCACAAATTACATATTCTCTTCGATGTAGGTGACCAGCTGACCCACGGTGCGGATCTTCTCCACCATCTCGTCGGGAACCTCACCGATATTGAATTCGTCCTCCAGGGACATGAGCATATCCACCAGATCCAGAGAATCGGCACCCAGATCGTCCACCAGGTCGGTATCGACGGTGATGCTGTCCGCGTCCACGTCAAACTGGTTGCTGAGAATTGCCTTAATCTTTTCCAAAACCATAATCTTTTTCTCCCTTCGTTTTCCGATGTGCGGCTCTGCCGAGGCATCGGATGGCGTCGTTGGATGAGAGGGACCTGCGTCCCTGCCCCTCTATATTAGAAAACTCGAGGGCATTTGTCAATATTTTTTTGCAAATTTTGTCTTTCGGTTATTGCTGAACCTGCGCCAGATACTCCTCCAGACACAGACCGGCATCCATAATCTTGTGGGCGACGTCGGGATTTCCTACGTAGCGGAAGTGCCACGCCTCGTAGATGACGCCGGTGATAGCCTCCTTGCCCTTGGGGAAGCGGAGGATGAATCCATAGTCGGCGCAATGCTCCATCAGCCACTTGTAGGCGGCGGTATTGGCAAAGCTGGGGGACAGCGAGGTATCGCCGCTGCCGTAGAGGTCCACCGCCAGGCCGGTGTTGTGTTCCGAGTAGCCGGGGCGCTTGACCACCTCGCCTGCCTTGCTCTGCAATTCCACGGGGTCGGAATACGTATTCTTCCACTTGTCCACCTGCCGCCAATACAGCTCCTTCTGCTTGGCGTAGGGGCGGTAGGAGGACTGGACGCCGATGTTGTAGGCCTTGCCCGCCTCCAGCATGGCGATGAGGTCCTCGTACATACGGGCGTCCACCCGCTGATTGCCGTTGACCTGAGCGTATTTGGTGTCCAGCTTTTTCATAGTCACCGACTCGTCATAACCCTCTTTCATGGGGTTCCAGTCGTTGACCAGCAACAGATTCCACGGGATGGCGGCGGAGCCATAGCTCTTTGTCTGTACGTAATGATCCCCTGCCTCAAACTGCAGCATCCCGTTTTCGTCAATGTAACGGTCGTCGTAGGTGGGGCTTTGGGTGGTGGGTTTGCTCGTGGGGGTGGTCGTGGTGGTGGTCGTGGTGGTCACCTCCGTCGTGGTGGTTGTGGCGGCAGATGCGGCGGTCTGCTGCGACACGTAGTCGGCGCTGACGTAGGCCTCCTGCCCCTCGTAGAGGATGCGGCACCAGCCCTCCTCCTCCGCCAGAATTTCCACCACCGTGCCATAGGTCAGCGAGCCGATGACCTGGTGCTCGCCGCCGGGCCCCTTACGCACGTTGAGGACGTCCGCGGTGACGTACCACACAGGGTCGGCCGTTGTCGTGGTGGTGGTCACCGTGGTGGGGGCATCCACTGGGTCGCCCTGCGCCGCTTTGCCGCAGGCGGCAAGGGAGCCCAGCATCACCACTGCCGCCAGCAATAGGGCGGCCCATCTCGTATGCTTCATATCTATATGCTCCTTTAACAGAGAGAATGTCGGGTTTTCAACCATTATACACCGCTTTTGCAAAATACACAAGTGTGGAATTTTGGAGATTTGCCTCGTCAAGGAAAAACCTTTACAGTTTGTAAAAAATGTATTGACAACCACTATTTTATATGCTAAAATGGCTGTTGCCGCATGTAACGGGCGCCCATTTTGAGCACAAGCGATGGCAACATCCGCCCTATAACAGCGAGTCTATAGAAAAGGTAGGTACGCCTAATGTACGCAATTATCGAAACCGGCGGCAAGCAGTACAAGGTTCAGAACGGCGACGTTCTGTACATTGAGAAGCTGAATGTTGCTGAGGAAGCCTCTGTCACCTTCGATAAGGTGATCGCTCTGCACGACGATGCGGACCTGAAGGTCGGCGCTCCCTATGTGGAGGGTGCTACCGTCACCGCCAATGTGCTGAAGAACGGCAAGGGTAAGAAGATCACCGTCTTCACCTACAAGCCCAAGAAGGGTAAGGCCCGTAAGCTGGGTCACCGTCAGCCCTACACCAAGGTGCAGATCGACACCATCAACGCCTGATTATGATTCGGGTCCGGTTTCATACCGCCGATGATGCGATCGTAGGCTTCTCCTTATCCGGCCACGCCGGTGCAGGGGCAAGCGGACAGGACATCGTCTGTGCGGCCGTATCCAGCGCAGCCTATATGACGGCCAACACCGTCACCGAGATCCTCGGCGCCACCGCCAACATCACCGTCGACGACGGCTATATGGATGTGCGGCTCACCGACAAGATCGCAGACTGTCAGGATATTCTTTCCGGCTTTCGACTTCATCTTGAGGCACTGCAAGAACAGTACCCGAAGCGGGTACACCTAATGAATACGGAGGTGTAATTCCTATGTTAAGACTGAACATCCAGCTGTTCGCTCACAAGAAGGGCGTCGGCTCCACCAAGAACGGCCGTGATTCCGAGTCCAAGCGTCTCGGCGTGAAGCGTGCCGACGGTCAGTTTGTTCTGGCCGGCAACATCCTGGTGCGTCAGCGTGGTACCCACATCCATCCCGGTAACAACGTGGGCATCGGTTCTGACGATACCCTGTTCGCCAAGGCGGACGGCATCGTTCGTTTCGAGCGTTGGGGCAAGGATCGTAAGCGCGTCAGCGTTTACGCCAAGGAGCAGTAATTGCGAAAGGAATTCCCACCTGCAGTCGCAGGTGGGAATTTTTTTGCGGTTTTTAATCGGCAACGCAAAAGGGACGGAGGGTAACCTCCACGCCGTCGCCCGTCTTTGCGTATGTCACACAATCACATTGGATAGAATGTGTAGGGGACGATGCCTACATCGTCCCGGGCGGATGTGGGTAGCGAAGCGACACGAGCGGCAATGAATGACAGTCCGGCGGACCGGGGTGGCTTGTAGGTTGTACTTGTTGTAGGTTTTATTGGCCACCCCTTGAGAATAGCTTTGCCATTCTCTGTAATTGGTAGGTTAATTCAAAAACCGCGAGTGGACCGAGCCGCAGCGAGACTCCGCCCCTACGGATTCTATCTGTTCTACCATAGAAACCGCAAAACTTTTTATTGCTATCCGATTAAGTTTATTATATAATAGATGTGTATGTGCTTATACTACCCTCATGAAGGAGGATGTTCAATATGTTTGTGGATAAAGCCATCATCAAGGTGCGCGCCGGCAACGGCGGCGACGGTGCCGTCTCCTTCCACCGCGAAAAGTTTGTGGCGGCCGGCGGCCCCGACGGCGGCGACGGCGGCCGCGGCGGCAGCATCGTCTTCCGCCCCGACGACGGCATGAACACCCTGTCCGATTTCCGCTATCAGCGGAAATACGCCGCCACCCACGGTGAAAACGGTCAATCCAACCGCAAAAGCGGTAAGAGCGGCCAGGACTGCGTCATCCGCGTGCCCCGTGGCACCCTCATCTACGACAATGAGACCGGCCGCCTGATGGCGGATATGTCCGGTGACGAGGATTTTGTGGCAGCCAAGGGCGGCCGCGGCGGCTGGGGTAACAACCACTTTGCCACCGCCACCCGCCAGGTGCCCCGCTTCTCCAAGCCCGGTGTGCCCGGCGAGGAGTACGAGCTGCGCTTAGAGCTGAAGCTGCTGGCGGACGTGGGTCTGGTGGGCTTCCCCAACGTGGGCAAATCCACCCTCATCTCGGTGGTCAGCGAGGCAAAACCCGAGATTGCCAACTACCACTTCACCACCATCACCCCCGTGCTGGGCGTGGTGCGTCCCACCGCCGGCGTCAGCTACGTGATGGCGGACATCCCCGGCGTCATCGAGGGCGCCTCCGAGGGCGTGGGCTTAGGCCACGATTTCCTGCGCCACGTAGAGCGCTGCCGTCTGCTGGTGCACGTGGTTGATGTGTCCGGCAGCGAAGGGCGCGACCCCATCGCCGACTTTGACACCATCAACGAAGAATTGCAGAAATTCAACGCCGAGCTGGCCTCCCGTCCCATGATCGTGGCGGGCAACAAGTGCGATCTGGCCACCGACGAGCAGCTGGAGACCTTTGCCGCTGAGATGGCAAAGCGGGGCTACGAGTATTTCCCCCTGATGGCTCCCATCGCCCACGGCACCCAGGAGCTGGCGCTGCGCTGCGGCACCCTGCTGAGCCAGCTGCCCCCCATCCGCCGCTTTGAGGCGGAGGCGCCGGTGCTCCCCTCCCCCGAGGAGCTCAAAGACCACTCGGTACAGATCGTCAACCGTGACGGCATCTATTTTGTGGAGGCCAACTGGCTGTTCCGCGTCATGCGGGGCATCCGCTTTGACGATCCCGACGGGCTCTTGTACTTCGAGCGGGTGTTGGACGGCTCCGGCGTCATCGACGCCCTGCGGGCGGCAGGCTGCGGCGAGGGCGACACCGTCAGCATCTACGATTTTGAGTTCGATTTCATTGATTAAGATTAACGGAGCGTATAAAAATGGAAAGATTATACCCTCAGGATGTCAATTTGCACACCCTCAGCCCTCTGGCACTGGCTTTTGTGGGGGACGGGGTGTACAGCCTGATGGTGCGGGAACGCCTGCTGAGCCAGGCCAACCGCCCGGTCAATGACCTGCATAAGTTGGCGGTGAAGGCGGTGCGCGCCGAGGCGCAATCCGCCGCCATGGACCGCCTGCTCCCCCTTCTCACCGAGGAGGAAGAGGCGGTGTTCAAGCGAGGGCGCAATGCCCACACCGCGCGGACAGGGGCGGACTATCACCGCGCCACCGGCTTTGAATGCCTCTTTGGCTATCTATATCTGGCAGGCCGCATCGATCGGGTGCGGGAATTGTTCCAACTGTGCGTGGAGGAATGAGTATGCTGAATCTGAAAAAAATAGATTGGAGATCCCTCTTTGTAGACTGCCTGTTTATTGTGGCGGGTAGTGTGTTCTACGGCGTGGCCATTGCCATGTTCAGCGCCCCCAACAACATCGCTCCCGGCGGCGTGACGGGTATCGCCACCCTGCTCAATTACATCAGTATCCACTGGGGTTTCCCCTTTGAGATCCCCATCGGTGTGGCCACCATCGTGATGAACATCCCTCTCATCATCGCCGCATGGAAGGTGCTGGGGCGCCGTCTGGCGGTACGCACCCTGTGGGGCATTCTTGCCTCCAGCGTGTTGGTAGACATCATGGACCCCTATCTCAACGCCCTCTACTCCGGCGATAAGGCCAACCCCATTCTGGTGTGCATCTTCGGCGGCGTCATTCTGGGCCTGGCTGTGGGTCTGATTATGCGCCGCGGCGGCACCACCGGCGGCAGCGAGGTCATCTCCCGCCTGCTGGAGAAAAAGTATCCCCACATGTCGGTGGGCAACCTGATCCTCGCGGTGGATGCGGTGGTCATCTCCATCTCCGCCGTGGTCTACGGGCATCTGGAGAACGCCATGTACGCGGTGGTGTTCGTCTTCATCAGCTCCCAGATCATTGACCGCGTGGTATACGGCGGACGCGGAGGCAAGATGGCGCTCATCATGACCAAAAAGCAGCCCGAGGTCACCGAGGCCATCATGAAAGAGGTCAACCGCGGCTGCACCCTGCTGAAGGCGCAAGGCGGCTATTCCGGCGCTGACCAGAAAATGATCCTCTGCACCCTGCGGCGTGACGAATTGTACCACCTGCGGCAGGTCACCTTTAAGATCGATCCCGACGCCTTTGTGATGGTGCTGTCCACCGACGAGGTGCGGGGCTTAGGCTTCCTGCATCCCAACCAGGATTGATAAGCAAAAAACTCCCGAACCCATCGGTTCGGGAGTTTTTTCATTTATTCTTCCTTTTCTTCCTCCGCTTTCCATACGCGGATCTGGTCGGGGCGGGTCTTCTCCACCCGGGTAACCTCCACCGACAAGCCGTCGGCGGTAAAGGTATCCCCCACGTTGGGGATGCAACCCATAGCCTCCATCACCCAACCGCTGACGGTGGTGGCGGCGCATTCGGTCTCGGTGTCGAAGTGCTCCATCAGGTCGATGAGCTCCGCAGAGCACAGCACCAAGGCGGAGCCGTCGGGCTGGGGCTCAATGTTGCGGATGACGTCGTCGTGCTCGTCCCAGATCTCGCCCACCAATTCCTCCAGAATATCCTCCATGGTGACGATGCCCAACGTGCCACCGTACTCGTCGGCCACAATGGCGATGTGGGACCGCTCCGCCTGCAGCCGATTCAGCAGGAGGCGAATCTTCATGGTGGGGGGGATGTACACCGCCTCCTTCATCACATCGGCGGGGGTGGGTTTTTCGGCAGCGCGCTTATAATAATCCTTATGGTACACCACGCCCACGATGTGGTCGATGGTCTCCTCGTACACCGGCAGGCGGGAGAAGCCCGTCTCAATAAAGGCTGCGGCCAACTCCTCCGACGTGGCATCCACGGATACCGCCGCCACATCCACACGGGGGATGAGGATGTCCACTGCCTCACGGTCATTAAAGACAATGACCTGACGGATCATTTCACTCTCCTGCTCGCCCAGGGTACCGTCCTCCTCGGCCTCGTCCACCATAGTGAGAACCTCCTCCTCGGTAACGGTCTGTTCGCCCTTGGTTTTGAAGATGCGGCGCAGCAGCCACTTCCAACCCGAGAAGAGCCAGTTGACGGGGGTGAGCACCCACGTGATCAACCGCAACAGAGGGGCGGTGGTCATCACAAAGCCATCGGCGTACTCCTTAGCCAAGCTCTTGGGGGAAATCTCGCCAAAGATGAGCACCACCACGGTGGTGACGATGGTGGACACGGCGGTGGCCGCGCTCTCCTCAATAATCAATTTGGCGAAGAAAATGGTGGCGATGGTGGTGAGTAAAATATTCACCAGATTGTTGCCCACCAGAATGGTGGACAGCAGGCGATCGTAGTCCTCTGCCATCTTCAGCACAAGGGAGGCCCGTTTGTTGCCGCTTTCCGCCAACCCTTTGATCTTAAGACGGTTGAAGGTGGAAAAAGCGGTCTCGGTGGCGGAAAAATAGCCGGACAAGATCAGGCAGATCAGCATCAATAAAATCGATCGTATACTATCGGGGTCCATTTGTGTCGTTCCAACTCCTTAAAATTAAAAATAGGACTTACTGGCACACATTATAACAGAAAAAGCGAAAATGTCCAGCATTATTTGCATATCCGCCACCGCGACGGCCACAATAGCGAGGAAAAGGGGTGTTTTTGTGGACGTTTGGATGATGGCCAAAGCGTTTCTCGTAGGTGGCGGGCTGTGTGTGATCGGGCAACTGCTCATCGACTACACCAAGCTGACCCCTGCGCGGATTCTGGTGGGATACGTGGTGCTGGGGGTGGCGCTCACCGCCATCGGGGTGTACGGGCCGCTGGTGGACTGGGCCGGCTGCGGCGGCACCATTCCCTTGACGGGGTTTGGTTATGCGCTGGCGCAGGGGGTCAAGGAAGCGGTGGCGGAAAAGGGATTATTCGGCGCCGTTACGGGGGGCATCACCGCCACCGCGGCAGGCATCACCACGGCTGTAACGCTGGGGCTGATTGCCGCCCTGGTGGGCAAGAGTGGAGATAAGGCGTGAAAAAGCCTCCGCAGTCATCGACTGCGGAGGCTTTTTGCTTATCTCACTACGGTATAAATCAGCTCCTGCGCGGCGGGGGCGTCCGCAGAAACAGTAATGGCCTCCAGATAGGCGACTTTGGCCCCCTCCACCGCCTCGGGGCGGTTGGTATACAGCAGAGCGATGGGCTCGCCTGCCGTCACGGCGTCGCCGGTCTTCTTCAGCAGGCGGATGCCGGCGGCAAAGTCGATGGCGTCCTCTTTCTTGGCGCGGCCGGCGCCCAGCGCCACCCCCACGATGCCGATGCGCTCCGCGTCCATGGCGGCAATATAGCCGTCGGCAGGGGCACACACATCATAAGCGGGGGCGGTGGGGAAACGGGAGAGGTCGCGCAGATACTCCGCGTCGCCGCCCTGAGCGGACACCCAGCGGCACATCTGCTCAAAGGCTGCGCCGCTGTCCACCGCCTCGGTAACGCGGGCGGCGGCCTCCTCGGGTGTCCAGCCCTGACACAGACACAGCATCTCGGCGGCCAAGGCCTCGCACAGGCTGCGCAGGCGGCGGTCGCCGCCACCCTGCAGGATCTCCACCGCCTCCATCACCTCGATGGCGTTGCCCACGGCACTGCCCAAGGGGATATCCATATTGGTCACCAGCGCGGCGGCCTGCCGTCCGCAGGCGGCGGCAATGTCCACCATCTGCCGTGCCAGCGCCTCGCCGTCCTCGCGGGTCTTCATAAAGGCGCCGCTGCCCACCTTTACGTCCAGCACGATGGAGTGGGCTCCGGCCGCCAGCTTCTTGCTCATGATGCTGGAGGCAATCAGGGGAACGCTGTCCACCGTGGCGGTGACGTCCCGCAGGGCGTACAGCTTCTTATCCGCGGGCGCCAAATCGCCCGACTGACCGATGACCGCCACACCCACCTGCTCCACCTGCGCAAGAAAATCCTCCGCAGACAGCTCGGTGCAAAAGCCGGGGATGGACTCCAGCTTATCCACCGTGCCGCCGGTGTGGCCCAGGCCGCGGCCGGACATCTTGGCCAGCTTGCCGCCCAAGGCGGACACGATGGGGGCCACAATGAGGCTGGTCTTATCCCCCACGCCGCCGGTGGAGTGCTTATCCACCGACAGGGTGCCGAAGCGGGACAGGTCCACCGTATCGCCGGAATGCATCATGGCGTCGGTGAGCACCGCCGTCTCGGCGGGGGTCATGCCGTTAAAGTACACCGCCATGGCAAAGGCGGCCATCTGATAATCGGGGATGTCCCCCATCGTATAGCCCGCGATGAGAAAGCGAATCTCCGCCTCGGTCAATTCCTCGTGAGCCTTTTTGCGTTGAATGATATCGTACATACGCATGGTACGCACCTCCTAATGTTCTTTTATTTTAGCACAGCCCATCGGGTTTGTAAACCAATTCTTTTTCTGCCCATCCACAAACCCCCGATGAATTTTTGCGCTGAGTGCACAAATACACCATATTGGGTGGCGGAAGAAATTAAAAACGCACCTCGACAAAAAACGGTGGATTATTCCAAATGTTTGTGGTACAATAAATCCCGTAATGCAATTCCCCATTAACATCGGGAGGATATGAAAAATGGACGGTTTGGTAAATTGGTTTGAAAAGGTGTTCGGCTGGCTGCCGAATGAAGCGTTTGTGGCACTGGTATCCATGGTGCCGCTGATTGAGCTGCGCGGCGGTCTGCCCGTGGCCTACGCCCTCGGTATGAGTATCTGGCTGGCGGTGCCCATCTGCATCATCGCCAATATGATCCCCGTGCCCTTTATTCTGTGGTTCATCACCCCCGTCTTCAGCGCGCTGAAAAAGACCAAGCTGTTCCGCCCCATGGTAGAAAAGCTGGAGGCCCGTGCCATGGGCAAAAGTGAAAGGGTGGAAAAGGGTTGGTTTTGGGGTCTGGCTCTGTTTGTGGGCATTCCCCTCCCCGGCACGGGTGCCTGGACAGGCGCCCTCATCGCCTCTATGCTGAATATTCCCTTCAAAAAAGCGTTCCCTGCCATCCTGCTGGGTGTCATCATCGCCACTGTCATCGTGGGCCTGCTGGTGTGGGGATTGTTGGACCCCATCATTGCCTTGTTCGCTTGATTCCGTTCCGACACTGAGGGGTATATTTACTGAAAAGGACACATATATATCCATCAGTTAAAGGAAAGGAACGATACCGCTATGGAGAAACGTCGGCTCTATCTGCCGGAGGGAGATCTCATCGACACCCCCGAAAATCTGGCGGCCACCGCCAGCCTCACCGCCCTGATGCAGGCCCAGACCGAGGGCCGTCTGCTGGAGGGGCGCGCCGTCCGCTGTGACGTGGACCACAACCTGTACGTAAAGTTACCCTGCGGCGAGGGAATCATCCCCCACCACGAGGGCGCCCTCGGCATCGCGGAGGGCACCACCAAGGACATTGTGCTCATCACCCGCGTCAACAAGCCGGTGTGCTTCACCGTCGTCGGATTTGAGCACACCGACACGGGGTGCCGCCCCGTGCTCTCCCGTCGCATCGCCCAGCAACGCTGCCGCGAGGAATTTTTGGATCGACTCCAGCTGGGGGACGTGATCCCCGCGAGAATTACGCGGCTGGAGACCTTCGGCGCCTTCTGCGACATTGGGTGCGGGCTCCCTGCCCTACTCCCCATCGCGGACATCTCGGTCAGCCGCATCCTCCACCCCTCCGATCGCTTGCGGGTGGGGATGGAGATCCTCGGCGTGGTGTCCTCGCTGGACAACGACCGCATCTGCCTCTCCCATCGGGAGCTACTGGGCACTTGGGAAGAGAACGCCGCCCGTTTCCGTGTAGGAGAAACGGTGGCAGGCATCGTCCGCTCGGTGGAGCCCTACGGCATCTTTGTGGAGCTGTCCCCCAACTTAGCCGGGCTGGCCGAGCCCCACCCGGGGGTAAAGGTAGGTCAGCAGGCGGCGGTGTACATCAAGAGCGTGCAGCCGGAGAAGCTGAAAATCAAGCTGGCCCTCATCGACGCCCAAGACAGCGACCAACCCCCTGCCGAGCCGGAGTATTTCATCACCGACGGACCCCTCACCCATTGGCGCTACTCCCCCGAAGGGTGCCATCGGGTCATCGAACGGCACTTCGAACGGGCGTAAAACAAACGGACCATTCTGCCGACCTCCATAGTGTGGGTGCTACTCGCCGAAGGTGTGCAAAAAAGCAAAAATAAAGCCGATTAAAAATCCCCGAAGGGTTGCATTCCCTTTGGGGATTTTGCTATAATAAAATGTAAGAAAGGAGGGAACGGATATGCGCAAACGACTGTTGTGTCTGCTGTTGGCGGTTTGGATCGCCGTCACGCCGACAGGCTGTAGAAAAAACAAAGACGGCACCGGCGGCGGATTCCGTTTCCCCATCGCCGCAGAACCTACGGGGCTGGACCCTCAAATGGCCACCGACGACTCCGCTATCACCGTGCTGTGCGCCCTCTTTGAGGGGCTCACCCGTCTGGATAACAGCGGCAAAGCCATCCCCGCCGCCGCCGACTGGACGGTGTCCGAGGACGGACTGACCTACACCTTCGCACTGCGCGAATCCTATTGGGGCATCAACACCGTCAAGGGGGAAACCCATCCCTGGGATAAGAACCTGCCGGTGACCGCGGACGATTTCGTGTTCGGTCTCTCCCGCATCGCCGACCCCGCCACCGCATCCCCCCTGGCGGCAGAGCTCATCGGCATCGCCAATGCCGAGGCGGTGATCGCCGGTAAAAAGCCGGTGGAAGAATTGGGGATCAAGGCGGTGGACGACCGAACGCTCACCATTACCCTCTCTGCCCCCGACGACGATTTCCCCGCCAAATTGGCTACCAGCCCCTTTTTCCCCTGCCATCGCGCCTTTTTCGAATACACGGCAGGGCGGTACGGGCTGGAGAGCAAATACCTGCTGACCAACGGCCCCTTCCGCCTGACCGAGTGGGACCACGGAAACAGCCTGCTGCTGTATAAGCACGAGCAGTATCACGAGGCGGCAAACATCGCCCCCGAGGCGGTGCGCTTTGTCATCGGCACAGCCGATGCCGTGGAGGCGCTGAACAGCGGCGACCTGTCCGCCGCTCCCCTCACCCTATCGCAGGCACTGAAGGTAGGCAAAAACGTGAAGACCGCGCTGCTCCGCGATGCGGTGCGCAGCGTTTGGCTCAACACCTCCGCCGACCCGCTGACCGTGGCCAACATCCGCACTGCCCTCCGGGACGCCATCCAATGGCGCAGCGTGGACGCCTACCTGCAATCGGCGGGCGAAGCCGTGGCGAACGGCTACGTGCCCCCTGCCGCCACCGTGGACGGCGAGACCTACCGCACCACCGACAACGCACTGCCCCGCACCACCGACGCAGAGGGGGCGGTCAAGAGCCTCCAGGCGGGGCTGAAAGAGCTGTACCCCGATGGGGGCGGCTCCGCATCCCGCATCCGTATTGAACTGCTGGCGGCGGATGACCCTGTCAGCGCCGATCTGGCGCGGTATATCCTGCAGTCGTGGCAGAAGAATTTGGGAATCACCGTGACGCTGAAGTTGATCCCTGAAAGCGACCTGGCAAGCCGCGTCAAAAACGGCAACTATCAAGCCGCCCTCTATACCCACACCCCCTCGGGGCTCACGGGGGCGGAAAACCTCTCCTCCTTTGCCTCCGCCGCCACCGACAATCTCCCGCGTCTGGTGGATAAAAAGGTGGATGCCGCCATCGACGCCGCCAAGGAGGGCGGCCGAGAGGCGCTGACCGCCTTGGAGCAGGCGGTGTGGGAGGCGTGTCCCGCCATCCCCATCGGCTTCCCCTGCCGCTACTACGGCTTTGCGGCGGATACCGAGGGCATCGTGGCCCGCCCCTTTGGCGGCGGACGGTATCAATCGCCGCTGGATTTCCGCGGAGCGAAAATATGGGATTGATAGGGACGAGAGGTGCTGCTATGTCGCTGGAATACAACAAAAACAACATTCCTCTTGCCAAAAATCTTCGCAAAAATGCTACACCGCAAGAAAAACAACTGTGGTACGATTTTTTATCCTCCTACCCCATCCGATTTCAGCGGCAAAAAGTGATTGGTGATTTTATTGCCGATTTTTACTGCCACAAGGCAAAATTGGTGGTTGAAATCGATGGCTCGCAGCATTTCACCGATGCAGGGTTAATGGCAGACGCCTTTCGCACCGAAAAGTTGGAAAACTATGGTTTGAAAATCATTCGTTTTACCAATCAAGACATAAACAAAAACTTTCGTGGCGTGTGTGAATATATCGATGATACTGTAAAAGCCTCCCTCCGAGAGGGAGGTGTCACGGCAAAGCCGTGACGGAGGGAGATTTGCGAGCCGTTATGGTAACGCATTCTCCCCCAGTCAGCCTGACGGCTGACAGCCCCCTCCCGGAGGGGGCCTAATACAGCAACCACACCCTACGCGCAAAAAAGAAGGTTTGGCGAATGCCAAACCTTCTTTTTCGTCTTATAACACCTTGGAGAGGAACTCCTGCAGGCGGGGGTGCTTGGGGTGGTCAAAGACCTCCTCGGGAGTGCCCTGCTCGATGATGTGGCCGCCGTCCATAAACAGCACACGGCTACCCACCTCGCGGGCGAAGCCCATCTCGTGGGTGACCACCACCATGGTCATACCCTCATCGGCCAACTGCTTGATGAGGTCCAGCACCTCCCCCACCATCTCGGGGTCGAGAGCGGAGGTGGGCTCGTCAAAGAGGATGACCTTGGGATTCATCGCCAGAGCGCGGACAATGGCCACGCGCTGCTTCTGTCCGCCGGACAGGGTGGAGGGATACTTGTCCGCCCACTCATCCAGACCGATGCGCTGCAGCAGCTTGTGGGCGTTCTCCTCCACCTCGGCCCTGAATGCGGCACGGGCGGCGCGGCCCTTGATCTTTTTGAGGCCTACGTGCAGGGGGGCCAGGGTGATGTTTTGCAGCACCGTCTTGTTGTTAAAGAGGTTAAACTGCTGGAACACCATACCCATCTTCTGGCGGTGGCGGTTGATGTCCACCTTGAAATCCGCCAAATCCTCACCGTCAAAGATGATGGAGCCGGAGGTGGGATCCTCCATGCAGTTAAGACACCGCAAAAAGGTGCTCTTGCCACTGCCGGAGGGGCCGAGGATGACCACGCGCTCACCCTCGTGAATGGTCTCAGTGATGTTATCCAACACAACCAGCTTATCGTAGACTTTCGTCAGATTAATTACGTCGATCACTCTTTCTCAAGCTCCTTTCCATCAGTTTGATGCCTAGCGAGATGATGGCCACCAGCACGATATAGATGACCGCCATCGCTGTATAGGGGATGAGGTACTCGTAAGTACGGTTGCCGATCTCGTTGAAGGTCTTGTACAGGTCTACAGCGGCCACAAAGCTGACCACGGAGGTATCCTTGACCAGAGCGATGAGCTCATTGCCCAGGGTGGGCAGGATGTTCTTGATGGCCTGGGGGACCACAATTTTCATCATGGTGGTGAAATAGCTCAGGCCCACGGCGCGGCCGGCCTCCATCTGGCCCGCATCCACCGACAGGATGCCTCCGCGCATAATCTCGGAGCAGTAGGCGGCGGAATTGAGACCGAACACCAGAATACAGGTGTTCAGCGAGCCCAGCTGCACGTCCATCAGGGGGAACAGCACATAATAGGCCAGCAGCAACTGGACCACAATAGGGGTGCCGCGGAAAAAGCCCACGTACACGCTACAGATCTTATCCAACACGCGGGGAAGCAGCTTGTATTTGGGCATCACCTTGATGGAGGCGATGAGGGTGCCCAGCACGATGCCGATGGCCAGACCCAAGAAGGCAATGATGAGGGTGTTTTTCAAGCCCTCCTCCAGCACACGGTGCCAGGCGCCCTCGGGACCGCTGAACTTTTCCCAAAACACTTCCCATTTTCTGAGAATATCCATAAAACGTTCCTTTCACAACAGAAGCCTCGCCGCCAAATGTGGCGGCGAGGTTTCTGCTATTTGTTACAATTAATTGGCGTTGATGGCCTTGGCGATAGCGTTGGCGGGAGCGTCGTCCACGATGACGTAGTCCACCTCGCCGTTGATCATGGCGGTGAAGGCCAGAGCGGCGTAGTCGTACTCCATCTTGGTGGCGGGCAGGCCCTCGAAGCCGTAGCCGTCGGGATCGTCGGCGTCGCCGTCAATGTAGATGGCGCCGGTGGTGCCGCGCTGGCAACCGATCTTGGCGTCCTTCTTGCCCTTCAGGATCTTCTCCACGTCCTCTTTGGTCTTGCACTTGTCAAAGTCGGTGCAATCGCCGGGGACAACCAGGTTCTGGTTGGCGCTGTAGTAGGAATCGCTGAAGGTGACGACCTCCTGACGGGCGGGGGTGATGGTCAGACCGGCCATACCGATATCGCACAGACCCTGCTGCACGGAGGTAACCACAGCCTCAAACTGCATATCCTCGATAACCAGCTCTTTGCCCAGGTACTCGGCCAGGCCGGCGGCGATCTCCAGATCGATACCGAAGAACTTGCCGTTTTCAACCATCTCGAAGGGCTCGAAGCCGGTGGAGGTGGCCACGACCAGCTGATCCTTAGCCGCGTCCTTCTTAGCGGAGGCAACCTTGTTGGGGGTGCCGTCACCGAAGTAGTTGTTGCAGATCTTGTCGAAGGTGCCGTCCTCTTTGATCTTCTTCAGATACTCGTTGACCTTAGTCAGCAGCTCGGGATCCTCTTTGTTCACGCAGAAAGCGTACTCCTCTTCGGACAGGGCGATGTCGATGACCTTGACCTTCTCGGCGGAGTCGTCACCCTTCTTGCCGCAAGCGCAGCACAGGGAGGCCAGAATGACCACAACGGACAGAACAGCAATAAATTTTTTCATAAATATACACTCCTTACAAATTGGGTTGTTTGGTTGACAAGTGCGATAATACACCCTTTTCACGCATTTGTCAATAGGTTTTCTGAATATTTTTTGAATATTTTTCAAGTTTTTTGGTGTTTTTATGCATATTAGGTGCATATATACACAATTTGACAAAAAATATGCATATGTTCATCCCTTATGCGCGGCGATAAACGAGAAAAACGCCTCCCGAAATCGGGAGGCGTTGGGTGCGGGGATCAATAATTCTCTTTGTGAACCTCGAAGTAGGCCTGAGGATGGGCGCAGACGGGGCACACGGCAGGGGCCTTTTTGCCCATCACCAGGTGACCGCAGTTGCGGCACTCCCAGATGCACTCGCCGGCCTTCTCAAAGACCTGCTGCATCTCGACATTGGACAGCAGCTTGCGATAGCGCTCCTCGTGGGTCTTCTCGATGGCGGCCACCATACGGAACTGGGCGGCCAGAGCCTTGAAGCCCTCCTCCTCAGCGTCCTTGGCGAACTGAGCGTACATATCGGTCCACTCGTAGTTCTCGCCCTCAGCGGCAGCCTTCAGGTTGGCGGCGGTGTCGCCGATGCCCTGCAGCGCCTTAAACCACAACTTGGCGTGCTCCTTCTCGTTATTGGCGGTCTCCTCGAAGATGGCGGCAATCTGCTGATAGCCCTCCTTCTTAGCGACGGATGCGAAATAGGTGTACTTGTTGCGGGCCTGGCTCTCGCCGGCAAAAGCCTCTGCCAGATTGCGCTCGGTCTTGGTTCCTTTCAGTTCCATAATGAATACCTCCTGTAAATCTATAATGGGTTACTTATATTATATCCCAAAATCTGTAAAATACAAGAGAGAATTTCATAAACGAGGAGTTAAAAGCGAGGAATTGGGCGTTGGCTTGGTTGGTACATCACTCCACACTCCGAATTCCTAACTCCTAACTTGCCACGTGTGCGCATTTGTGCTATAATGCCGCTGTAATCACACTTTTTTCGGGAGGGAAGGCTATGGAAATCACCCCTATCGCCCACATCCGCACGGATTTCGGGTCCAAATTCGGCGTGCCGCGGCAAAGCGGCGTGGTGGAGGAGCTACGGGCGCGCATCGTCTTTGAGCCCGCCTATCGCAATCCCGACGCCCTACGGGGGCTTGAGGATTTCTCCCACCTATGGCTCATCTGGCACTTCTCCGAGGTGAAGCAGGAGGGATGGAGCCCCACCGTGCGTCCGCCCCGTCTGGGCGGCAACACCCGCATGGGGGTGTTTGCCACCCGTTCCCCCTACCGCCCCAATCCGCTGGGCTTATCGGCGGTACGCATCCTCAGCGTTGACCTCCACACCTCCGAGGGTCCCGTCATCACCGTGGCGGGGGCCGACCTGATGGACGGCACCCCCATCTTTGATATCAAACCCTACCTCGCCTATGCGGACAGCCACCCCGAGGCCAAGGGGGGCTTTATCGAAGGACTCACCGACCGTTCGGTGCAGGTGGTGTGCGACCCCGCTTTTCTCTCGGCTCTGTCCGAAGAAACGCGGCGTAGTTTGTTGGCGGTGCTGGCCCACGATCCCCGCCCCACCTATCAAAACGACCCCGAGCGGGTGTATGGAATGGCCTTTGCCGGCCACAACGTCCGTTTCACCGTGGCGGACGGAGTGCTTACCGTGTTAGAGTTTTGTTAAATTTCGCATTTTTTGTTGATTTTTGCCGATGTTTATGCTATAATTTCAAATTGTGAACAAAATGTAAACTCAATTTGATTTTGTAGGAGGACTTTTATGGGACGAGCCGACGGAAAACTGTTGCGCCACACCGACCCCATGTACCGCATTGTGCCCCATATTATGGTCAAGCGCAGCGATGCCCTTAATTCCATCACCTTAGACATTCCGCTGGAGCCGATCGAGAAATATATCCGCATGAAGAAAAAAGAGGGCCAGAGCATGAGCCACATGGCGGTCATCTTAGCCGCCTTCAACCGCACGGTCTGCGAATACCCTGCCCTCAACCGCTTTGTGGTGAATAAGCGGGTGTACGCCCGTAAAGAGGTGGCCATTGGTATGGTGGTGCTTCGCGCGGGTGCCACCGGCGCCGAGACCATGGGCAAGATGTATCTGCAACAGGAGGACACCATCCTCGACGTGGAAAACCGCATCCAGAAGTTTGTGGCGGATAACCGCGACGTGGAGGGTAACAACGCCACCGATAAGATCATCAAGACCCTGGTGGGTCTGCCCGGCCTGCTCCGCGGTGCGGTATCGGTGCTCAAGTGGATGGATTGGCACAATCTGTTGCCCAAGGCCATCATTGACGCCAGTCCCTTCCACAACACGATGGTGTTCACCAATCTGGCCTCCATCCGCACCAATCACATCCACCACCACGCCTACGATTTCGGCACCACCAGTTTGGTGATGGCCGCAGGAAATACCCGCGAGGTGCCCCGCCGCACCCGTGAGGGCGAGATCGTCCACGAGAAGTGCTTGCCCCTGGGTCTGGTGATGGACGAGCGCATCGCCAGCGGCTATTATTTCGCCCAGGCCTTCCGCCGGATGAAGGAGTACTTCAAGAACCCCGCCCTGCTGGAGGAACCCCCCGAGAAGATCCTCGCCGACCCCGAGCTGTAAGAAAAGGCAACGCCTATGCAACGATGGTTGCATAGGCGTTTTTGTTTTAGTCGTTTCTCGCTTGCTGCACGTCGGATAAAAATTGCTCCCACGCCGCCTCGTTGCGCACGTAATAGCGGGGGCATTCCTTACCGCTGACGTCGTAGTGGCGGATGACCCGCTCGGTGGATAGGTCCCCCACCTCGCACAGCCAAGCCGTCAGCCGCACCACCGCGGCGTAGGTGGCGGGGTTAAACTGCCCCGTTTCGTCGGGGTGGCACACCTCAATGGAGATGGTATCCTTGTTGCGGTGGTTGCTGGCCACTGACTGCTCCCACAGGGGCAGACATTGGATGACCTCCCCCTCCAATCCCACCACAAAGTGGGACACCACCTGTGTGCCGGGGGTGGCGAAATAGTTGCGGTTGCCTGCGGCGGAGGACCCGGGATTGCCCACGTAGTGGATGACGATGCCGCTAAAATCCGACAGCGTCCGTCCGCTGCGCGCCGTCCCCACGGTGGGGATCAGATCGGCGGTGACGTAATCGGGCAGGGTCGCCTCGCGGAGAGCCTGCACCCGTGTATTGGCGCGGCGGATGGGGAAAAACCACCACAGCGCCGCCGCCAGCACACACAGCGCCAACAGTGCCGCGCCCGTCACCAACCCTATGCGGCGGATACGCAGCCGCCTACGAGCCGTACTCAGCATAGCGGTCTTCCTTTCTTATTGTGCCTTTTCGCGGAAGGCGAAGAGGCGCTGACCGAGGTAATTAAAGCCGACGAAGAAGCAGGAGCCCACCAGCATAGCCACGTTATCCCGCAGGGAAGCGGTGGCATCTGCCAACAGCCAGCGTACCAGCGGCTCGGCAATGCCGTAGGCTAAGCCATAGCACACCGCGATATTGACGGCAAAGCGCAGGATGGGGCGCCACCCTTTTTCGGTGTTTTTAAAGGTAAAATGCTTATTGAGAAAATAGCTGAGGATGCTGGTGAGGACGTAGTTGGCGGCGGAGGACAGCCAATATCCCACGTGAGCCAGATTGTACAGGCCGAACATAATGCCGTAGCCCACCAAGGTGTTGACAATCCCCACCAAAATGAATTTCCACATCTTCACGTCAAAGAGAGCGAGAATTTTCTTCATATTTTCTCCTCCTCAAAGGTGGTTTCGGCAATCAGATAACGGGGGCGCCGCTTGACCTCGGCGTAAATCTTGCCAATGTACTCGCCCAGCACACCCACACAGAGGAGCTGGACACCACCCAGAAACAGCACCACGCACATCAGACTGGACCAGCCCGACACGGTATCACCAAGAAAGTGCTGCGTAAGGCTCCACACGATCATAATCAGACTGACAAAGGACACGCCTAAGCCCAGGGTGGTGATCATCTTGAGAGGTTTTACCGACAGGCTGGTGATGCCGTTGACCGCCAGCGCCAGCATTTTCCGCAGGGGATAGTGGCTCTCCCCCGCCACACGGGGGGTGCGGGTGTAATACACCGAGGTGCTGCGGTAGCCCACCAGCGGCACCATACCCCGCAGATACAGATTGACCTCCTCAAACTGAGAGAGCCCCTCCAGGGCGCGGCGGCTCATCAGGCGGTAGTCGGCGTGGTCATAGACGCTCTCCACCCCCAGCCGATTCTGCAAACGGTAGAAGGCGCGGGCGGTGCCCCGCTTAAAGGCGGTGTCGCTGCTGCGGTCGGCGCGCACCCCGTATACCACGTCGCAGCCGCCCTCGTACTCGTCCAGCATCTTATCCACGGCGTGGATGTCGTCCTGCCCGTCGCAGTCGATGCTGACGGTGACGTGGGCGCGCTCTTTTGCCGTCATCAAGCCGGCCAACAAGGCGTTTTGATGACCCCGATTGCGGGTCAGGCGGGCGCCCTCCACCCACGTATGCTCCGCGGAAAGGGCGGAGATGACCTCCCACGTGGTGTCGCGGCTGCCGTCGTCCACAAACAGCACGCGGCTATCCGCCGTGATGCGGCCCGCGGCGTGCAGCGCCTCCAATTTGGCGATAAATTGCGGCGCAGTGACGGGCAACACCGCCTCCTCATTGTAGCAAGGCACCACAAAATAGAATGTATAGGGTGTTTTCATAGCACACCTCCAAGATACGTATGGTTTTACAGAGCCATTATAGCACAGATTGTGAAAATTGGCAATGAGGAATTAAAAATGAGGAATGAACCAAATGTCGGTGTAACATCATAGGGCGAGGGCCGCAGATTGCCACCGTGCGGGAGGGGATGGAACCCCTCCCCTACGATGTCGATGGAGAGCCCCGTTTCGCAACACAAAAAAAGAGGGGATCTCTCCCCTCTTTTAAGCCATCATTCCGATTGGATCGGGCACAGCAGGATACCCTCCTTCGTGATGCGGATGGCGACACTGTCGCCGGCGTTCAGCCCCACGGTCTGCCTTACGTCCCGCGGGATGACGATGCGTCCCATCTTGTCAATGCTGCGATAAAAAGTAAACAGCTCGCTCACGTCGTTTGCCCCCAAATAAAAAAGTGCGCAGCAAAAGCTACGCACCGAAAAATGCTGAGCTTTCGTTGCTGCGAGACAAACTTTTACACCCTACCACAAGGCAAGCATAAATAAGCCAGCATTTTTACCAAAGTAAAAATACTTGACTTGCAATAGGGATATATTAAGTTTGTCTCGCAAGGATATAGTACCATTTTGCGGGACAAAAATCAAGCCCAATCGACGGATATGTGGCATTTTTCGGAATTTTCGCTCGACATTTTTCGGATTTTTTCGATAAAATGGGATGGTTTGGCTTGCTTTTTACCATAATCTGTGTTGACGGGCGGCAGATTGCCGCCCCTACGGATTCTATCCGACCTATGGCGGGATTGTAGGGGCGAACTGCGTTCGCCCGCGGGCGGTCACAGACCGCCCCTACCATGTTACAACAAGGTTGGATAGAGATTGTAGGGGCGGATTCTATATCCGCCCGAAATGTTTTTTGCGGGAGGTCGAGGACGCCCTCCCCTACGGATTCTATCCGACCTTGGTGCAGGGTTGTAGGGCGAGACCTTGCCCCCGCCCTACGGTGTATCAATGAGTTGGATCGGTTTAGCAGGGGACGATGCCCACATCGTCCCTTTTGTCGCTCCGCGACTGCCCTCCCCTGACAAGAGGAGGCAAGATGACGTTGGTACGGAGGAAACGTGTTGCGTGGTGGCGACGAAGGTTGCACATCCCTCTACGGGCGTTGCCGATTAAAAACCGAAAGACGGGATTCTACCCAATCTTTACACCGTCTCCTGCGAGCGTTGCCGATTAAAAAAAGAGCCTACCCGAAATCGGGTAGGCTCTTTGATGCACTTGGTCGTGCCGCTGATTACAGCAGCTCGATGATGGCCATCTCGGCCGCGTCGCCGCGACGGGCGCCGGTCTTGATGATGCGGGTGTAGCCGCCGTTGCGCTCCGCATACTTGGGAGCGATCTCGTCGAACAGCTTCTTGCAGACGGACTCCTTGGTCACGAAAGCAAACACCTGACGCTTGTTGTGCAGGGTGGGCTCCTTGGCGATGGTGATCATCTTCTCGGCCAGGGAACGCACTTCCTTAGCGCGGGTGACGGTGGTCTCGATCTTGCCGTTCTCCAGCAGATAGGTGACCATCGCGCGCAGCATAGCCATACGGGAGGCAGTGGGTCTGCCTAACTTTCTCGTACCGGGCATGGATATTCACTCCTTATCTTCTCCATCCGGCGGATGCGCCGGAATGTGGGATTATTCTTCGTCGTCACGCAGGGCCAGGCCCAGGGACTCCAGTTTGTTGACAACTTCCTCCAAGGACTTACGTCCCAGGTTGCGGACCTTCATCATATCGTCCTCAGTCTTGCTGATCAGATCCTCCACCGTGTTGATGCCGGCTCTCTTCAGGCAGTTGAAGCTACGCACAGAGAAATCCAGCTCCTCGATGGTCATAGACAGCACCGTGGTCTTGGGATTGTCGTCGGTCTGCACCAGAATGGACTTGCCATCCAGGGTGTCGCCGGACAGATCCACAAACAGATTCAGGTGCTCGGTGAGCACGCGGGCACCCAGAGATACGGCCTCCTGAGCGTGCAGCACGCCGTTGGTCCAGACCTCCAGGGTCAGCTTGTCATAGTCGGTGATCTGACCCACACGGGTGTTCTCCACGGTGTAGTTCACCTTCACCACGGGGGTGTAGATGGAATCTACGGGAATCACACCGATGACGGGGTTCATCAGCTGCTTATTGCGCTCGGCGGGCACATAGCCGCGGCCCTTATCCAGGGTGAGCTCCATAAACAGACGACCGCCCTCGCCCAGGGTAGCGATGTGCATATCGGGCACCAGGATCTCCACCTCGCTGTCGCACTTGATGGAGCCGGCGGTCACCTCGCAGGGACCCTCAGCCTCGATATAGGCTACCTTGGGGCCCTCGCCGTTGATCTTGGCGATGAGGCCCTTGATGTTCAGGACGATCTCGGTGACATCTTCCTTGACGCCCTCGATGGTGGAGAACTCGTGGAGGATGCCGTCGATCTTGATAGAGGTCACAGCCACGCCGGGCAGAGAGGAGAGCAGGATACGGCGCAGGCTGTTGCCGATGGTGGTGCCGTAGCCGCGCTCCAGAGGCTCCACGACGAATTTGCCGTAGGTGCCATCGGTGGCCAGATCCAGAGCTTCGATCCGGGGCTTTTCGATTTCGATCATGCAAAAACCCTCCTTTATTGATGGCGGGTATCGCCGCCCTCAGGCGGCCATACACACGCTGTGAATGTTCGGTTGCGTTGGGATGGGCTGCTTACTTGGAGTACAACTCGACGATGAGGGTCTCCTCGATGGGCAGATCGATATCCTCGCGCTTGGCCAGGGCGATAACCTTGGCCTGGCTGTTGGCCTTGTCCATATCCAGCCACTTCGGCACGGGACGGGAACCGTTGGCCTCGATGATGTTCTTCATCTTGTCCAGAGAGCGGCTGCCCTCGCGCAGAGCGATGGTCATGCCGGGCTTCACCAGGAAAGAGGGGATGTTAACGGTACGGCCGTTCACGGAGAAGTGCTTGTGACCCACCAGCTGACGGGCCTCGGCACGGGAGGAGGCCAGACCCATGCGGTACACCACATTGTCCAGACGGCTCTCCAACAGGGTGAGCAGATTCTCACCGGCGGCGCCGGGCATCTTCTCGGCCAGCTCAAAGTAGTGATAGAACTGGCTCTCCAGAACACCGTAGTAACGCTTAGCAACCTGCTTGGTACGCAGCTGCTTACCGTACTCGGAAGCCTTCTTCATACGGGCCTGGCCGTGCTGACCGGGCGCATAAGAGCGGCGGTCGATGGCGCACTTGCCGGTGTAGCAGCGCTCGCCCTTCAGGAACAGTTTCTGACCCTCGCGGCGGCAGAGCTTGCACACCGCACCAGTATATCTTGCCATAACAATATACCTCCTATCAATCAGACACGACGGCGCTTGGGAGGACGGCAACCATTGTGAGGAACGGGGGTAACGTCCTTAATCATGGTGACGTCCAGACCGGCGGCCTGCAGGGCGCGGATAGCGGCCTCACGACCGGCACCGGGGCCCTTAACGTAAACTTCAACGGTCTTCAGACCGTGCTCCATAGCGGCCTTGGCAGCGGTCTCAGCGGCAGTCTGAGCAGCATAGGGAGTGGACTTACGGGAACCGCGGAAGCCCAGCTCACCGGCAGAAGCCCAGGACAGAGCGTTGCCCTGCAGGTCGGTGATGGTGACGATGGTGTTGTTGAACGTGGACTGGATATGGGCGGCGCCACGTTCGATATTCTTGCGTTCTTTGCGGCGGCGGGTAGCACCCTTACGCGCAGTAGTCTTGGCAGCCATTTTATATCCCTCCTACTTATTTCTTCTTGTTGGCAATGGTCTTCTTGGGACCCTTGCGGGTACGAGCGTTGGTCTTGGAGCGCTGGCCGCGGACGGGCAGGCCCTTGCGGTGACGCAGACCGCGGTAAGAACCGATCTCGATCAGACGCTTAATGTCGAAAGCGACGGTACGGCGCAGGTCACCCTCCACCACGTAGTTGTGGTCGATGTGCTCACGCAGCTTAGAAACCTCGTCCTCAGACAGATCGCGCACGCGAGTGTCGGGGTTGATGCCGGTGGCGGCCAGGATGTCATTGGCAGACTTGCGGCCGATACCGAAGATGTAAGTCAGGCCGATCTCCACGCGCTTGTCGCGGGGCAGATCGACACCAGCAATACGTGCCATAGTATATTCCTTCCTTTCTGTCGCGCCGGCTGATTAGCCCTGACGCTGCTTGTGCTTGGGGTTCTCGCAGATCACCATGATGCGACCCTTGCGCTTGATGACCTTGCACTTTTCGCAGATTTTCTTTACAGAAGGTCTGACTTTCATTGAGAATACCTCCTTCGTGCTTTACACGATTTTCCGTTAATGGAGCCGTTCAGCTCCGCTTACTTCGTTCGCCAAGTAATGCGGCCCTTGGTCAGATCGTAGGGGCTCATCTCCACGGTGACCTTGTCACCGGGCAGGATGCGGATGTAGTTCATACGCAGCTTGCCGGAAATGTGGGCCAGGATCTTGTGGCCATTGGCCA
>JAFXFF010000004.1 GCA_017520705.1 Clostridia bacterium
AAGCCTCCCTCTTGAGGGAGGTGGATTTTCGCCATAGGCGAAAAGACGGATGAGGTGGTCGCAGAGCGTAGATGTGCCGAGACTTGAACTCCGCACCTGCGCAAGAGCGGTTTGTGCGCCTATGATAGGCGGTAGTTTGCGCAGTTGCCTGTAATTTTGCACCAAAGGTGCAAAATTAGGTGAGTCAAGGGCCTCCATCCACCACGTGGAAAAAGAAAAAGAGATGGACGGATGTCCATCTCTTTTTCTTGGTCCGAGTGGCGAGACTTGAACTCACGGCCTCTTGACCCCCAGTCAAGCGCGCTACCAACTGCGCCACACCCGGATGCGATTGCAAACGGTATTATAGCACGGTGTTTTGCAAAAAGCAAGCATTATTTTCATTCTTTTTGAAAATTTTTATCTTTTTGCCCTTTGAAGATGATTTTCCCTTGTAACGTCATAAATTTTGTGCTATACTAACCCGGAAAATGGGGCAATACGGGCCTCACATACCAATTCCATATAAGATAGGAAGCGAAACATATGGGAAAGAGAGAAAATTTGCGCAACGTGGCTATCATCGCCCACGTTGACCACGGAAAAACCACCCTGGTAGATCAGCTCTTGCGTCAGAGCGGCACCTTCCGCGAGAACGAGACCGTCGCAGAGCGGGTGATGGACTCCGGCGACCTGGAGCGTGAGCGCGGCATCACCATCCTGTCCAAAAACACCGCCGTGCGCTACGGCGACACCAAGATTAACATCGTGGACACCCCCGGTCACGCCGATTTCGGCGGTGAGGTGGAGCGCATCCTGCTGATGGTGGACGGCGTGCTGCTGCTGGTGGACGCCTTTGAGGGTTGTATGCCCCAGACCCGCTTCGTTCTGAAAAAAGCCCTCTCTCTGGGCAAAAAGCCGGTGGTGGTGGTCAACAAGATCGACCGCGACGGCGCCCGCCCCTTAGAGGTCATCGACGAGCTGCTGGACCTGTTTATCGAGCTGGACGCCGATGACGAGCAGCTGGATTTCCCCGTCATCTTCGCCTCCGGCCGCAACGGCTATGCGGGGCTGACCCCCGACGTGCGTCAGGGGGATATGCGCCCTCTCTTCGAGGCCATTCTGCAATACGTCCCCGCCCCTGAGGGCGAGACGGACGGCCCTTTGCAGATCCTTTTCTCCAACATCGACTATGACGATTATACCGGTCGCATCGGCATCGGCCGCGTGGAGCGCGGCAGCGTTAAGACCGGTCAGACGCTGGTGCTGTGTCGTCAGGACGGTACCCAGAAAAACGTGAAGATCGGCAAGCTGTACCAGTTTGAGGGTTTACGCCGCGTGGAGTGCGACTCCGCCGCCTTGGGCGATCTCATCTGTGTCACCGGCATCGCCGATCTGAACATCGGCGAGACCGCCTGCGACCCCGAGCACCCCGAGGCGTTGCCCTTTGTGCGCATCGACGAGCCCACCATCTCCATGGTGTTTATGGTGAACAACTCCCCCTTCGCGGGGCGGGAGGGCAAATACGTCACCAGCCGCAACATCCGCGACCGCCTCTTTAAGGAGGTGGAGACCAACGTGAGCATGCGGGTGGAGGAGACCGACACCACCGACGCCTTCAAAGTGTCGGGCCGCGGCGAGCTGTCCCTCTCCATCCTCATTGAAACCATGCGCCGTCAGGGCTTTGAGTTCGCCGTCAGCCGTCCCCAGGTCATCTATAAAAAGGATGAAAACGGCACCTTGCTGGAGCCCATGGAGCTGTTGGTCATCGAGGTGCCGGAGCAGTACGTGGGCTCCGTCATGGAGCGTCTGGGCAACCGCAAGGCGGAGATCGTCAATATGGGCACCCGTGACACCGGCATCAGCCATCTGGAATTCCGCATCCCCTCCCGGGGCCTGATGGGCTATCGCCAGCAGTTCCTCACCGACACCAACGGCAACGGCATCATGAACAGCCTCTTCGACGGCTACGAGCCCTATAAGGGCGAGATCCCCCAGCGCGTGCAGGGCTCTCTGGTGGTCCACGAGACCGGCGAGACCTGCGCCTACGGTCTGTGGGGCGCTCAGGACCGCGGCGCCCTGTTCGTGGGACCCGGTGTACCCGTCTACGAGGGTATGATCGTGGGCCAGAGCCCCAAGGACGAGGACATCGTGGTCAACGTGTGCAAGAAAAAGCACGTCACCAACACCCGCGCCAGCGGCTCCGACGAGGCGCTACGCCTGGTGCCCCCCACCATTCTCAGTCTGGAGCAGTGTCTGGAGTTCATCAACGACGACGAGCTCTTAGAGGTCACCCCCGAGAGCTTGCGCCTGCGCAAGCGCATCCTGCAAAAGGAGCTGCGGCTGAAAGCGGAGGCCAGAGAAAAGAGAAAATAACCCCAAAAAACACGACGTCACCACGTGATGTCGTGTTTTTTTTGCATATTCCTTTGGCAATCGCACACACTATCCGCACACCAAAACAATGGAGGTAATGTGTATGAAACGGTTTTTCTCGCGGCGTACGATCGCCGTCTTGCTGTGTGTGAGCTTGCTGTGTGCCCTGACGGTGGGCCTTGTGGGCTGCCGCAGAAAGGATAAGACACTCACCGTACGGTATCTCAATTTTAAACCCGAGATCGCCGCCCAGTATGAGGCGCTGGCCGCCATCTACGAGCGGCAGACGGGCGTGAAGGTGGTGGTCCAGACCGCCGCCAACAACACCTATGAGCAGACTCTTGCCACCAAGATGGCTACCGACGAAGCCCCCACCCTGTTTCAGATCAACGGGCCCCGTGGCTATGGAGCGTGGAAGGACTACTGCGCCGACCTGAAGGATACCGAGCTATACAAGCACCTCACCGACCAATCCCTCGCCATCAAGGACGGGGACAAGGTGGTGGGCATCCCCTACGTGGTGGAGGGCTACGGCATCCTGTACAACAAGGCCATCACCGACAAGTATTTGGCTCTCCCCGACAAGGCGGTGGACATCAAGTCCATGGACGAGGTCAACACCTTTGCAAAGCTGAAGGCCGTGGTGGAGGATATGCAGAAGCACAGGTCCGCCCTGGGCATTGACGGCGTCTTTGCCTCCACCTCTATGAAGGCGGGCGAGGACTGGCGCTGGCAGACCCACCTGCTGAACATTCCCCTCTACTACGAGTGGACCGAGGGCAAGGTGGACCTTAACGACAACAAGGCCCTGTCCGAGGTGCAGTTTGCCCACAGCGATAAGTACCGCGGCATCTTTGACCTGTATCTGAATAACTCCGTTACCGATCCCAAGCTGGTGGGAAGCAAAACGGTCAGCGACTCCATGGCGGAGTTTTCGCTGGAGAAGTGCGCCATGGTGCAGAACGGTAACTGGGCGTGGAGCCAGATCAAGGACGTATCCGGCAATAAAGTAAAGGCGGAGAATCTCCGCTATCTGCCCATCTATGTGGGCGCCGAGGGGGAGGAGAAGCAAGGTCTCGCCATCGGTACCGAGAATTTTTACGCCATCAACAGCCAAGCCTCTGAGGAGGAGCAAAAGGCGGCCGCCGACTTCATCTGGTGGCTTTACTCCTCTGAGGAGGGCAAAAAGCAGGTCACCGAAAAGCTGGGCTTCATCGCTCCCTTTGACACCTTTGAAGAGGACGATCTGCCCGACGATCCCTTGGCCCGTGAGGTGGCGCGCTGGATGAATCGGGAGGAAGTGACCCTCGTCCCGTGGAACTTTACGCTGTTCCCCTCCTCCCGCTTCAAGGAAGATTTCGGTGCCTCTCTGCTGAAATACGCCCAGGGCACCAAGGAGTGGGAGGACGTGGTACGGGATATGCGTGAGGGCTGGAAGCGCGAGGCTTCCGCCATCGGCTGATCCTCGACGAAAGGAGTCTGGCCGCCGTGTATAAACGATTCTATCGGTGGTTTCCGGTGTTTGTGTTGCCTACACTGGCGGCCTTCACCGTGGCCTTTCTCATCCCCTTTGGGATGGGTGTGTGGCTATCCTTTCATCGGTTTACCACCATTCGCAATACGCACTTTGTGGGGCTGGAGAATTATGTCCGCGCCTTTTCCGACGACGGCTTTGTGAGGGCGCTTACCTTTTCTGCCGCCTTCACTGTTGTCAGCCTGGTGACGGTGAATGTGCTGGCTTTTGCCCTGGCGCTGGCGCTGACCCGTCGGATGCGGGGGGTCAATCTCTTCCGTGGTGTTTTCTTTATGCCCAATCTCATCGGCGGCATCGTGCTGGGCTACGTGTTTAGCCTCCTGGTCAACGGTCTGCTGGGCTTTTGGGGTGTGGACATCACCTACGCCGCCACCTACGGTTTTTGGGGGCTAGTGGCGCTGAACACGTGGCAGTTGACGGGATATATGATGGTGATCTATATCGCCGGCCTGCAGAATGTGCCCGTCTCGCTCACCGAGGCCGCCGCCATCGATGGGGCGGGCTTTCTCTCGACACTATTCCACGTAAAATTACCCTTGGTGGCGCCCTCGGTCACCATCTGCACCTTTCTCACCCTCACCAATTCTCTGAAAATGTTTGATCAAAACCTCGCCCTCACCGCCGGCGCCCCCGAGCGGCAGACCCAGGGGCTGGCGCTGGACATCTACAACACCTTTTACGGTCGCATCGGCTGGCAGGGAGTGGGGCAGGCCAAGGCCGTCCTGTTCTTCCTTTTGGTGGCGGTCATCGCCTCCTTGCAGTTGGGGCTGACCCGCAGTCGGGAGGTGGACGCATGACCCATCGTCGGGAAAAGCGCACAAACCGTTTGCTGACGGCACTGCTGCTGGTGTTGGCGCTTGTGTTTCTGCTGCCCGTGATCTTGGTGGTGCTCAATTCCTTCAAGTCGCGGCTGTATATCTCTGCCGCCCCCTTTGCCCTGCCCGACACCGAGACCTTTGTGGGGTGGGAGAATTATCTGAACGGTCTGCGCTCGGCGGGGTTCGCCGCCGCCTTTGGGCGCAGCGTATTCATCACCGTGGGGTCGGTGCTGCTCCTGGTGGTGGGGTGCAGCATGACCTCCTGGTATCTGGCACGGGCCAAGGGGTGGTTTCCTAAGGTGCTGTATCTCTTGTTTGTGTTCAGTATGATCGTCCCCTTCCAGATGGTGATGTACACCCTCACCTACGTGGTGGGGCAGGTGGGCCTGGACACGGTGGTGGGCATCCTGCCGGTGTATCTGGGCTTTGGGTCGGGTCTGACGGTGTTTATCCTGTCCGGCTTTGTCCGCAGCATCCCCCACGAGCTGGAGGAGGCGGCCATGATGGATGGGGCGGGGCCGCTTCAGTGCTTCTTTCGGGTCATCTTTCCCGTGATGCGTCCCACCGCCGTCACGGTATCCATCCTCAATGCCATGTGGATCTGGAACGATTATCTGTTGCCCTATCTGATTCTCGGCACCGATCAAAAGACGGTTCCCGTGGCCATACAGATTGCGATGCAGGGCGCCTACGGTTCCACCGATTACGGCGGCCTGATGGCCATGCTGGTGCTGGCCATCATCCCCATCATCGCGTTCTATCTCGTGGGACAGAAGTATATTATTTCCGGAGTGGTCGCCGGAGCAGTCAAGGGATGATTCGGACACCCCACCCCCCAACTCCTGACTCTTAATTCCTCATTTTTCATTTCTCATTCCTAAAAAAGGGGGCTCATTATGAATACCATTTCCCGCGATTTGGAGCGGTACGCCCGCGCCACGTGGCAGGCGGAGCCTGCCGCCCTCACCGCGCCTCAGCTTCACGAGGCGCTGGCCCACTGCGTGCTTCACCGCATCGCCGCCGTCCGCAGCCGCAGTGCCCGCCGCCACGACAGCCGTCGCCGCGCCTATTATCTCTCCGCCGAGTACCTGATGGGGCGGCTGATTCATAACAATCTGCTGTGCAGCGGCCTCCTGGACGAGGCCACCGAGGCCTTGACGGAGGCAGGTGTCGACCCCTCCCGCTTGGAGGAGATTCAGGATGCCGCCCTGGGCAATGGCGGTCTGGGACGGCTGGCGGCCTGCTATCTGGATGCCGCCGCCACCTGCGGCCTTCCGCTGGACGGCTATGGCATCCGCTATCGCTTCGGTCTGTTCCGCCAGCGGTTTGCCGAGGGCTTTCAGCAGGAGGACCCCGACGATTGGACGCGCTACGGCGACCCCTGGTCGTTGCGCCGCGAGGAGGATACGGTCACCGTGTCCTTCGGGGACCGTTTGGTCCGCGCGGTGCCCTACGATATGCCGGTCATCGGCTACGGCGCCAAGCACGTGGCCAATCTGCGTCTGTGGCAGGCGGAGCCCATGAGCCCCTTTGATTTTTCTCTCTTTAACGAGCAGAAATACGACCGCGCGGTGCAGGAGAAGAACCGCGCCGAGGACCTGTCGCGGGTGCTGTACCCCAACGACTCCACCCCGGCGGGTAAGCTCTTGCGTTTGAGCCAGCAGTATTTCTTCGCCTCCGCCTCGATGCAGGACATTCTGCGGCGGTACGAGGCCACCTGTGGCACGGATTTTTCGCTGTTGCCCCGGGCGGTGTCTGTTCAGCTCAATGACACCCATCCGGTCATCGCCGTGCCCGAGCTTTGCCGCCTGCTGACAGAGAGAGGGCTGTCCTTCTCCGAGGCGGCGGATGTGGCGGCACAGGTGTTCAACTACACCAACCATACGGTGATGGCGGAGGCGCTGGAGGTGTGGGATCTGTCGCTGGTGCGCCGCGTCAATCCCGCAATCGCCAAGATCCTTCGTCGGCTCAGCGCCCGTTTTGATAAGGAGCTGGAACGGGCGGACGTTCCCGCCGACACCCGTCCCCGTCTGCAGATCGTGCAGGGGGATCGGGTGCATATGGCTCATCTGGCCTGTCGCTACTCCTCCCACATTAACGGGGTGGCGGCGCTCCACACCGAGATTCTCAAGCGGGACGTGCTCAAAGAGTGGCACAAGCTGTATCCCGAGAAAATCAAAAACATCACCAACGGCATCACCCCGCGGCGGTGGCTGCGGCTGTGCAATCCCCCGCTGTCCGCGTTGATCACCGACCTGCTGGGGAGCGAGGATTGGGTCACCGACCTGTCGGAGTTGGCAAAACTGGCTCCCTTTGCGGCGGACAATGCGGTGCTTGATCGCTTTGTTGCCGTCAAGCAGGAGAACAAGCGCCGTCTGGCCGCCATCCTTGCCGAAAAGGAGGGGGTGGTGATCTCCTCCGATTGGATGCTGGACGCTCAGATCAAGCGTCTCCACGAATACAAGCGGCAACTCTTAAACATCCTCTGCATTCTCGAACTCTACTTTGAAATTAAAGAAGGCTCTCTGACCGATTACACTCCCACGGTGTTCCTTTTCGGGGCCAAAGCCGCCCCCGGCTACGTCCGTGCCAAGGGCATCATCAAGCTGTGCCACGAGGTTTCCCGCCTCATCGCCGCCGACCCCGTGGTGAGTCGCTGTCTGCAGGTGGTGTTCGTTACCGATTATAACGTATCCTACGCCGAGCGCATCGTTGCCGCCGCCGACGTGTCGGAGCAGATCTCCACGGCGGGTACCGAGGCCTCCGGCACGGGCAATATGAAGCTGATGCTCAACGGTGCCGTCACCTTGGGTACCTACGACGGCGCCAACATCGAGATCGTCCGCGAGGCGGGGGAGGAGAACAACTATATCTTCGGCGCCCGCGTGGAGGAGCTGGCGGAGCAGGACTATGACCCTCGCGTTTTATATGAGCAGGACAGCCGTATCCGCCGCTGTGTGGACGCTCTTGTGGACGGCACCTTAGACGACGGCGGTACGGGCGTGTTTGCCGAATTGCGCTCTGCCCTCTTGGAGGGGGCGTCGTGGCACGCCCCGGACCACTACTACGTGCTGGGGGATTTTGCCGCCTGCTTGGAGACCAAAAAGCGGGTGGCCAAGGATTATGGCCGTGACCGCCGCCGCTTTGCGGCGATGCAGTGGCGCAACGTCTGCGCCGCCGGCCCCTTCTCCGCCGACCGCGCCATCCGCGAATACGCCAAGCAGATCTGGAAGATCCGATAAACCCTTGTCTAGGATCCCGTTGTAGGGGCGGCAATCTGCCGCCTGCAAAAAACCACCGCTGCCCGTCAGGGCAGCGGTGGTTTATCGTTACATTGCTTCCAATAGGGCACGGGCCTTATCCACAATGGCCAACCGATTTCCGTTTTGCACCACGAATTCCAGTTGAAATCGCGCCACGGTGTGGTTGCCTTGCGCCAGCTCCAGGCGCCCGATCTGATAGGCGCGGTTTACCTGCGACGAGGTTCCGGCGGGTATGCTGCTTTGCTCCAAAATGCGACGGGCACCGTCGTAATCCTTCGCATCCAGACACATTTCCGTGTTCAGCCCTTGAGTAGAGGAAGAGATCAGGTCTTGATACTTTTTGTGGGTGATGGTGGCGGCCTGCTGATGGGCCTTGTGGCGGTAGATCTCCGCCTTTTCCCGTTGCCCGCAGGAAAGCGCCGCCAGGGCGGCGTTGTGGTAGTAGATATACCGCCATATCGGGAGGGGGGTGGGGTTGTCGATGTTCAGCGCCTCTAGCGCGGCCAGCGCTTCCTCCTCCCGCCCCAGCTCGATGAGGGCGGCGGCGCGGTTGACGGTGAGCAGTTGGCGATTGCCGCGGTTTTTCACGTAGGAGAGCTGATCGTCACATTCTGCCAGCAGGGGATGGGGGTCACAGCGGTCGTTTAACATCTTGACGGCGGGATTCATCCGCTTTCCGCCGCAGCCGGCCCCGACTACAAAGGAGGACAACAGCAGCATGGCGGCAGCGATGTAGAAGACGGTTTTCATCACCGTTGCATCGCCGGGGGCGATGATGCAGAAGCACAGGGTGATATAGACCAGCGACAACGCCACGGGAACCCAGCGGTGGCGATTGCATAGACGATAGAATTTTTGTTTCATAAAAGCGCCTCCTTGGTAATTTGTTAACAGTCTACCATAATAGACAACTATTGTCAAGAGAAAACCCCACCGCTATTCTGATCGATATCGGTGGGGTTGTATTTGCACCAACCCTGGTTAGAATCCGTAGGAGCGGCAACCTGCCGCCTGCAAAAAACCACCGCTACTCGTCAGGGCAGCGGTGGTTTACTCATTTTCCTTCCTGTACGGACTCCCGTAGGTGGTCCATGCGGCGGTCCAGTTCGGCGGAGAGGTCGGCGCAGAATTTTAGTTCTTTGGCCATCTCCTCGGTGAAGGTTACGTCTTTCTTGTACCGCAGCTGGTGCTCCAGGCTGGCCCAGAAGTCCATGGCGATGGTGCGCAGCTGCAGCTCCACCCGCATCTTCCGCTTTTCGTGGGCGAGGTAGATGGGTACCGCCACGATGAGGTGCAGGCTGCGGTAGCCGTTGGGCTTGGGATTGAGGATATAATCCTTTTTTTCGATCAGCTCCACGTCGTCCTGCTTGAGCAGGGCTTTGGCCAGGGTGCGCACGTCCTCGGGAAAGGCGCAGACCACCCGCACGCCCGCCACGTCGTTGAGGCAGGCCTCGATGTTCTCCACCGTCACGGCCATACCGCGGCGCTCCAATTTTTGACGAATGCTGATGGGGGTTTTCAGGCGGCTCTTGATGCTGTTGATGGGGTTGCGGTCAAACCGCAGGGAGAATTCCTGATTGAGGACGTTTAGCTTAGTCTCGATCTCCATCATGGCACAGCGGTAATAGGCCATCAGCTTGGCAAAGTCGTGAAATTGCTCCCGAAACAGATCGTTCTCTAAAGGATCGATGTGTAAGGGAGTGTTCGCAGCGTTATTTTCCATCGTAGGCCACCACAGAGGCTACGCTGTAATTCTTCAGCACCTCACGGCCGTTGAGGCCCTTCAGCTCCAACAGGAAGAGGATCTTCACCACTTCGCCGCCCAGCTCCTCCACCAGATCGGCGGCGGCGCGGATGGTGCCGCCGGTGGCGATGAGGTCGTCCACCAGCACCACCTTCTGCCCGGGTTTGATGGCGTCCTTGTGCATCTCGATGGTGGCGGTGCCGTACTCCAGCGCATAGGTCTTGCTGATGGTGGCGCAGGGCAGCTTGCCTGCCTTGCGGATGGGGACGAAGGGCTTGTGCAGATTGTAGGCCAGCGGCACGCCGAAGATAAAGCCGCGGCTCTCGGCACCGGCGATGACGTCAAAGTCCAGACCCTCCAGCAGTTTCGCCATCTCGTCCACGGCCAGATGCAGGCCGTCGGCGTCCTGCATCACGGTGGTGACGTCGCGGAACAGAATGCCTTTTTCGGGAAAATCGGGGATGGTGCGGATGTAATCGGCTACGGTTTTCATATATGTGATCTCCTTTTCGGGTTATTGGCAAATTCATTGTATCAAATATCGTGGAAAAGGTAAAGATAAAATGTGAATTTTTCCTCATTTTCCGGTTTTAACGGAGGAAATGCGGAGAAAAAGGGAAAAATACACAGGAAAATGCAAAAAGGATAACTTGTGCTTGACTTTTGACAGGCGGTTGGATATAATAGGTAGGCAAATTATTGCATAAGCGACCATACGACCCATTAGCTCAGTTGGCAGAGCACTTGACTTTTAATCAAGGTGTCCGGGGTTCGAATCCCCGATGGGTCACCAAACAGAAAGGCACCACCGACAGGTGGTGCCTTTCTGTTTGTGCTCATTTGGGGTAAGCAGAACCCCAATTCGTTTGTGTTGCGGTGCAACACAAACTATATGCGGTTTGGCACGGAAAAGTCGGCGGCGTAGGGCCTATCCTGCCAAGACGCAGGTTTCGAACCCCCCCACAAAAAACAAAACCCTCGGTATATCCGAGGGTTTCACTTCGTTCGATTCCGCTTCAGCTGTTGACAGGTGCGCTGCACCTGCTGCACCAGGGTCTGTTGGTCCGCATAGTTCAGCTGGCGGAACATCTGTACCAGTAGTTGCTCCTGCAGGGTCAGGTGCATCCTTTCGCCCTCGGCGTCGGTGACGGAGGGGGTGGAGGGCTCGTCGTGGCCCACCAGATAGTCCACCGTAACGCCAAACAGCTCTGCCAGTGCCACCAAGCCCTGATGATCGGGGGTGACCACACCCGTCTCATACTTGGTGTAGGAGGTGCGGTGGATATTCAATTTGTCTGCCACGGCCTGCTGGGTCAGGCCGGTCTGCTTGCGCAGGTGGAGCAACCGCTCGCCAAAGGAATATTCCGCCATACCGACACCTCCTATGTGCACAATCTTCACAGGACAATCATACCACGGCCGCGGCGGCAACACAACCACAATCGCGACGAAACGCCGTGAAATTCTTTCACAACTGCCAATTCATAAAAATTGCTTGTTTTTGCGGCGGTAGTTTGCTATACTATTCTACAGATCGATTGCGAAGAGGGAGGAGCCCTATGAAGCATAAGGAAAAAATAAAGCAATGGCTGTGGTATTTCAGTTTTCCCGCCGCCGCCGTGTTGCTATACAAGCTGTACGATAATTTCGGCGAGGCCTTGGGGTTGATCGGCAAGCTCATAGACGTGCTGTCCCCCTTTGTGGGCGGCTTTGTGCTGGCGTTTCTGCTGCTGGGTCCCAGCCGCTGGTTGGAGGAGCGTTTTCTCCGTTTGAACGGTAAGGCGTGGCCCAAGCTGGCCCGTCCGCTGGCGTTGTTTATCCTCTATGTAGTGTTTCTCGGCGCGCTGACAGCGGTGATTTCTTTGCTGATCCCCGTACTGATTAGCAGCCTCACCGATTTGGTGAACGCTATGCCGGAGTATCTGCGCGCCGCACAGGAGAAGTTGCAGGCTTGGTTTGCCGCCGACGGTCCTCTGGGTATGCTCCATCTGCAGAATCCGATCAACAACGTTTACAATTACCTGATCCAAGCTGCCACCAGAATGGTCACTACCGAGAACGTCTTGACCGCCATCAAGAGTGTGGGCAACGTGGCCTCCTCCCTGATCAATGTGGTCATTTCCTTTGTGGTGTCCATCTACATGCTGGCGGGTCGCGAGCATCTGTGCCGCGCTCTGCGTAATTTTATGAGTTTGTTTATCCGTCCTCGGACGCTTGCCCGTCTGCGGCACTATACCCGCCGCACCGGTCATATTTTCTCCCAGTACATCTATGGCGCCCTGCTGGACGCCTTAGTGGTGGGTGTGGTGGTGTCCATCGGCCTGCTCATCTTCCGCGTGCCCTATGCGGTGTTGTTGGGTATGATCCTCGGCGTGATGAATCTGGTGCCTTATTTCGGCGCCATTGTGGGCGGTGTGGGCATCTCCTTTGTGGCTCTGCTGACCAATGGCCTGCCTACTGCCATCGGCGTGGCTGTTTATATTGTGGTGTCCCAGCAGGTGGATGCCAACATCATTCAGCCGCGCATCATCGGCGATTCCGTTGGTCTGCGCCCCTTCTACGTGCTGCTGGGCATCACCCTGTTCGGTGGATTGTTCGGCTTCTGGGGCATTCTGCTGGGGCCGCCCCTGATGGCGGTGGTGCAGATGGCGGTGCGGGAGATCTACGCCCACCGCGCCAAGAAAAAGGAAAAGGCGGCAGAGGATGCCGCCCGCGCATAAGCTATAACAGGCCGCTGCCCGTGAGGGTGGCGGTCTTTTGCATATTTTTATTGACAAAAAGAGTCTACCGTGATAGACTTCTTACAAATACACGTGAGGAGGATGCGTATGAGAAACTTGTTTGCCGTGGACTTCACCGACGAGAACCATCCCGTTGTCCCTGCCGATGCCTATTGCCGCCGCCGCGTGAATGCGGCGCTGGAGGAGAAGATGGACGAGCACGCCGACCAAATCCTAGAGGATGTGGAAAAGGCCACCCGATCCCTGCCGCACATCATCGGTATGGGCGCTTGCGGCATTGCCGGCGTGGTCTGCTTCGCTGTTTTTGATGCCATCACCGATGAGGCGGACCACGTTCCTGCCGCGGCTTGGCTATGGTTCGCCGCCGCCGTGGTGGCCTTTTTGCTGCTGTTGGCGGTGGCCTACTCCTATCGTAAGCTGATCACGGCCCGCTTGGAGACCGACGAGATGAACACACAGATGGAGCAGGCAGATGCCTACGCCCTCCTGTCCCGTGCCGAGCTGGGGATTCCCGCGGATGCCGTCGCGATGGACGTGCTGGGCTATTCCTACGAGGTAAAAAAGGGGAAAGAGAAGCTGATGAAGATCGCGGATGAGCACTACGATGCCATGGAGATGACGGTCTTTGCGGAGGATGGATGCCTGATGCTGGCCGACGCCGTCACCCTCTATGCCTTACCGCTGTCCGAGGTCACCGCTGTCACACGGCGGGAGGGCAGGATCCGTGTCCACAGCTGGAACAAAGAGGAGGAGCCCAACAAGGAGCCGTATAAGCCCTACCGCATTCGTTACGATGACGAAAATGACGTCTTTACGGTGCGTGCGGTGTATGTGCTGGAGTGGGGAGGCGCCGACCGCGAGCTGGTGGTACCCGATTACGAGTGGGAGCGGGTGTTGCAGCCGCTGACCGGGCTTTCCGTCACCGCCACCGAAAAGGCGTTTTCCGTTACGATAGGATAAAGAAAAAGCACCGCTACCCAAAATGTGGTAGCGGTGCTTTCGTTGGTAAGATCTTACTGGATGATCTCGCCCACGCTGCCGGCGCAGGCGGCGTTGGACTCGTCGGTGTCGATGTGCATGGCCAGCGCAAACTTGTCGCTGACGCGGACCACCACGTCACCGTAGATGGTCTCGCGGCCCTCGGAGGCGATCTTGACGGACACGATCTGCTTGTCCGTGAGACCGAACTCGGCGGCGTCGGCGGTGGTCATGTGGATGTGACGCTTGGCGGCGATGACGCCCTCAGCGATCTCCACCTCACCGCAGGGGCCCACCAGCTTGCAGGCGCCGGAGCCGGCGATGTCACCGGACTCGCGGATGGGGGCGGCCACGCCGATGCTGCGGGCATCGGTCAGGGACAGCTCCACCTGGGTAGCGGGGCGGACGGGGCCCAGAATGGACACGCCGGGCAGGGTCTTCTTGGGGCCGACGACGTCGATGCGCTCGGCGCAGGCATACTGGCCGGGCTGGGACAGATCCTTCTTCTTGGTCAGCTCATAGCCCTTGCCGAACAGAATCTCCAGATGCTCCTGAGAAACGTGGATGTGGCGGGCAGAGGTCTCAACTAAAATATTCTTAGCCATGGGAATACACTCCTTCTTTTTACGGCAAATGCCGCTTCTTTCCCCCTTATTCTACTCCAAATCGGCACACAATGCAAGAGGGGAGACCGGAAAAACGCAAAAATTTAAGGCGCGCAAAATTTTCTTGTGCAATCCCGATAGGATGTGCTATAATAAAGGGTAGCAAAACGAAAGGCGGTGGCGGAATGAAAAAGCGGATAGCGGCTCTGTTGGCGGCGGTGATGCTGACGGTGAGCCTCCTGGCGACGGCAGTGCCCGTCGCGGCGGTGGGATACCCCCTGCCCGCGGACGTAACGGTCAATGCGTCCTCCGCCATATTGGTGAGTCTGGCGGGCGACCCCGAAAACGACACCATTATCTACGAGAAGGCCGCCGACGAGGTGCGGGCCCCCGGCGCCATGATGCGATATATGGTGGTGGCCTATGCCCTCCACCGCATTGAGGAAAAGGGGCTGGATATCGACACCGAAACCGGTAGCTATTCCACCGCTTTGTTCAACGAATACGTAGCGGGCACCGGTGTGCCCACCGTCAATATGGCCTACGGCGAGACCTGGAAGCTCCGCGACCTGCTCACCGTCGCCTTCATCCACAACGCCAGCGACGCCGTAGTGGTGCTGGCGGAGGCGGTGGACGGAGACGTGCGCACCTTTATGGACGGGATGAACGCGCTGGCGCTGGAGCTGGGGTGCGTCAACAGCCACTTCTACTGGCTCAGCGGTCTGGATTCCCTCAGTCAGTACACCACCGCACGGGATATGTACCGCATCGTCCGCTATTGCCAGCAGCAGCCGCTGTTTGAGGACCTTTGCGGCGTGTCGCAGGTGACGGTGAAACCGGTCAGCGGCGGCAGCCAGCGGACCATTACCACGAACAACCATCTGATGTTGTCCACCAGCATCCACTATTACGAGCCGCTGGTACACAGCCGCACCGGCTTGTCGGACAACGACGGGCGCACCTGCGCTGCGGTGGCGCGGCAGGACGGCTACGAGTATCTGGCGGTGGTGATGGGCTCCCCCGAATACAACGCAAACGGGGAGAGTGGTGTCCACTATCGGGACGTAAAGGCCTTGTTCAAGTGGGCGTTTAAGCAGTTTGAGTACAAGACGGTGTTGGCCAGAAATGAGATCTTAGCCAGCGTCAAGGTGGAGCAGGCCTGGGATATCGACCACGTGAATTTGGTGCCCGCCAAAGAGGTGGCCACCGTGGTGGATAAGGATATGGAGGCCGATCACATCATCCGCAAGGTGACGGTGTTCCAAAAATCCGTCCTCGCCCCCATCGAAAAGGGTGCCGTCTATGGCAAGGTGGAACTCTACGTCAACGTGGATCAGAAGATCGGCGAGGTGGAATTGGTGGCCTCCCAAACGGTCCCCCGCAGCGAATTGCTTCGTGTGTGGGAGGAGTTTAAGGCGGCGGTAGGCGGGGCATTGCCCTATGTGCTGGCGGGTGTCGGCCTGCTGGTGCTGCTGATCGTGGCCTACATCATCCTCAACATCGTCCACAATCGGCGCCGTAAGGGCGTGAAATTCAGAAAGTAAGGTGGCTGTATGAGCGACGCTTCCCCCCGTCTCACCGACGTGGGATATATTCGTGATTTGTTGGACCGTCACGGCTTCCACTTTTCCAAAAAACTGGGGCAGAATTTTCTCATCAATCCCTCGGTGTGCCCCCGCATGGCAGAGGCCTGCGGCGCCGCCCCCGATACGGGGGTGCTGGAGATCGGCCCCGGCATCGGCGTGCTCACCCGTGAGCTGGCCCATCGGGCAGGCAAGGTGGTGTCCATCGAGCTGGACGACCGCCTCCCCCCCGTCTTGGCGGAAACGCTGGCGGGGCAGGACAACGTATCCTTTGTCTGGGGCGATTGTATGAAATTGGACCTGCCCGCCATCATCGCCGAGCAGTTCGGCGATCGCCCGGTGGCGGTGTGCGCCAATCTGCCCTACTATATCACCTCTCCCATCGTGATGATGTTGCTGGAGAGCCGTCTGCCGGTGGAGAATATCACCGTTATGGTGCAGAAGGAGGCCGCCCAGCGACTGTGCGCCGCCCCCGGCACCCGCGAGGCAGGGGCGGTGACCTTGGCGGTGCAGTATTACGCCGAGGCCCAGACCCTGTTTGGTGTGTCCCGTGGCAGCTTTCTACCCGCCCCCAACGTGGACAGCGCGGTGATACGGCTGACCATCCGCAAGGAGCCCCCCTGCCACGTTCAGGACGAGCGGCAGATGTTCCGCCTCATCCGCGCCGGCTTCAATCAGCGGCGCAAGACGTTGCTCAATTCCCTCACCGCCGCCGGCTTTGGCAAGGCGGCCATCGCCGCCGCCCTGGAGGCAGCGGGCCTTTCCGCCACCGCCCGTGCAGAGGAATTGACCCTCACCGATTGGGCGGCTGTCAGCGATGCCTTAGGTGCATAAAGAAAGAGCGTAACCCATCACGGGTTACGCTCTTTTTTGCGGGTTATTTACATCCCTCAATGGCGCTCATCAGGGTATCGTAGCTGATGGCGCCCACAAAGGTGCGGCGAATGATGCCGGCGGCATCGATCACCACTGTATAGGGAATGCTGCCGCTGCCGCCCAGGGCGGAATAGTAGGCAAAGGCATCTCCGTCAGGATCCATGGCAAAGAGGATGGAGCTGTCGGGATAATTGGCACCGATAAATTCCTGCGCTTTATCCAAAACGTCGCAGTGGATGGCAACCACGTCTACGGTATCCGCCATCTCCCGCGCCACCCGATCAAAGTGGGGCAGCTCCCCCACGCAGGCGGACACCAGTAGGCCCAGAAGTTGATGACGGTGATTTTGCCCCGTGCGGTGGGGTCAAAGGTGTGACGGGTATAGCCGTTCTCGTCGATCTCGGTCAGTTGGGTGCCGTAGCAGAGATCGCCGATTTGGTTGCCCCGCTTCGCGTTCTCGGGACGTTTTTTGATGGCCTCGCCGCCGTCGTCGCCGCAGGCGGTGAGGGCGAGGGCGAGAATGAGCGCCAATAATAAGCAGAGTGTACGTTTCATAGGGAGACCTCCTTTGCATATAAAGGTAGGGATAGTATAGCATAAACAAGAAAAAGGTGCAAGAGGGGGGAAGTATGGGATTCGAACCCTGCGTCTTGGCAGATGAGCGGTTACGCCACCGCGATGAACGCCGTGCCAAGCCGCATATAGTTTGCTTCGCTGTCGCTCCGCAAACTAACGGGGGTTCTGCTCACCCTCACAGACGAAAAAACAAACGCACCACCTCACGGTGATGCGTCTGTTTTCTGGCCCGCCCGGAGGGATTCGAACCCCCGGCCTTTGGAATCGGAAGCCCGGGGGAAAATCGCGGGAAGGCTTGATATTACTGGGTTTGTTTGTTTTCGTTGACGCACATTCGACGCACATAGAGTAGGAAAGAGGGTGTTTTGACTCACATAACAATCATTTTTGTGCGTTTTTGATTCTAAGGAGGGGGGTGACGGCTCTAACGTGCATGTTTACGTAGATGATGCACGTTAGAGGGGTTACCCGATGCCGCGGGCGGCGAAGAAGGCGTCCAGCTTATCCACCTGCGATTGCTGGTGCTCGGCGGTGACGTGGGTGTAGATGTTGAGGGTGGTTTGAATATCCTTGTGGCCCATCTGCGCTTTCACGGTTACAGCGTCCATCCCGGCCATCACCATATTGGTGGCGCAGGTGTGGCGTAGCATATGCGGCGTCAGACGTGGAATGACGAAAGGCACGCCCTTGGGGTCAAACTTGGAGGTGGGCTGCTGGATGAACGTACCGTATTTCAAATTAAGGTCCAGCAGATAGGAATCCCACATCCGCCGCCAGGCGGTATCGTTGAACATTCGGCCGCGGGTGTCGGTGACGACCAAGTCGAAGGGGGAGCGGTCAGCCAGGAGGGGGCGCAGGTAGTCGATCAGGCGCTGCGGCATATTCACCGTGCGCTCGGCGGTGGGTGTTTTGCCGCCGGATTTGACGACGGGGCGTCCGTTCACCATACCTACGGAGCGGGTGACCGCCAGCGTACCGCGGTCCAGATCCACATCCCGCACCTGCAGGGGGATCAGCTCGCCGCGGCGCAAGCCTGCCAGCATCATGATCATAGCGGCGGTCTGCGCCCGGTGGGGCGTGTCCAGGATCCAGCGTTGCTCCTCGGCGGTCAGTGCGCGGCGATGCTCCTTCTTGGCGTGACGGTCGATCTCCAGATAATTGGCGGGGTTATAATAGACAGCGCGGTCGGAGATCGCCAGCTCGAAGACGCCGGCGGCGGTGCGCTGATAATCCACGAGGGTCTTTTTGGCCGCCGGCTTGCCGGTGCCGTTGGATTTCTGCGCCAGCGCGTCCAGATGCACCTGCAGATCGGAGCGGGTGATCTTGGATAGGGGGAGGTCGCCTACCACGTCGCACCAGTAGTTGATGCGGCTGCGGATGCCGGAGTAATAGGCGGGGGACACCTTACCCTCCTTCAGCCGCAGGAAGCGCTCTGCCCACGTGGAAAACGGCAGGTCACCGGAGAGAACGTCCCCGCCCTTGTGGAGCTGGTAGCGCAATTCGTCAGCCTTACGCTCCAGCTCGGTGATGGTGGTGGCGTATACGGATTTGTATTTGGGTTTGTCGTTTTCATCGAGGCCGAGATAGATGCGCGTAAGATAGCGACCGTCGGGGCGCTTGGTATATTTTGCGCGGGGCATAAGGTCACCTCCTTAGGGTGTGGGGTTAGCGGTTAAAATAGATGGCTATAGCAATCACGGCGCCGACCGCGGCGATTATCAGAAGCCAGAAGGATAGGCCAATCTTTTTGGGTGGGGCATAAGAGACAGATTTGGGAAGGATTGAGGGGGCGGATTCCAACGGTTTGCTTTGACGAATCTCTTCTAGTAACGCAGAGAACTCTCCCGGATCGCCGCCACTGTACAGCTCGTATGGAGCAATTGCGTCAAATGTTCTGATAATGGCTATTGTGGTTTCTGTATAGGAACTGATATTGTACGATTTTTTCGCGGTCTCTCTTTGATATTTCATGAAAAGAGAGTAAACTTTTTCAAATTCCACGCGAGATAAGTTGTGGTCGGCATCCGGCAGATTAATAATACAGTTAGATATTTGAGCAAGGGAAAGATCGGCGACACCGCCGCTTTTAATTGTTTGAATGGCTGTTATGGCTTGCATTGCGGAAAGATAATCCATAAAAATCCTCCTTACACATCAATCGGGGCGGACGGACAGCGAGGAAAGGAAGGCTGCCGCGTAGCCGATGATGAAAGCGGTAGTGTGCTGGCTGAAATTCGCCACGCCAATCCACATACCGACGGAGAGTAAGCCCAGCCAGATTACGAGAGTGGCGATATTCTTGCCAACCGACCGCATCCACCAGTACCTAAGCGTACCGATGATCTGAGAAAAGCCAAAAATGCCAACAAAATAAAAAATAGCGAGAGAGATAATAAAGCCGAACATATTACATTCCTCCTGTTTTTAATCACTCAACGTTGCGGAGGAGCAGGCGGGGGAGGCCGATGATGCTGCACTGCTCCAGATCCACGCCGCTGATGGTACGGGGCGGGTAGATGGGATTGAGGGGAACCAGGCGCATACCGTCCTGCAGCTGCTCCACCTTCTTGAGGGTGGCGTTTTCGCCGTCGTAGCGAATCAGCGCCACCTGCCCGTCACGCTCCAAGGAGGGGGTGCGGAGCACCAGCACCACGTCCCCGTCCAGATAGAAGGGGTACATACTATCCCCGCACACACGCAGGGCCAGATAATCCTCTGCCGGTCTGCCGCCCAGGGCAGAGCGGGGGAATTCGGCAGTGGCGCCCTCCCAATCGGTGATAGCAATATGATCGAAGCCGGCAGCCACCTCACCCAATACCGGGAAACAGACCACATCGTCTGTGACCGACGGTATTGGGCTTTTTTCTTTTACGTCGGTAGTGCCGCGCAGGTATTCTACCGATACGCCGAGGAAATCGGCGATACCGTGGAGATATCGACGGTAGGAAGTGTTGCGACCAGCCATCCAGTTACCAAAGCAAGAGCTGACCAGACCCAAGTGGTTGGTAAGGTCGATCTTTTTAAGCCCTTGCGCTTTGAGTTCGGCGACAATTCGCTCTAACGTGAGATCCATATACACACTCCTTTGTTAAAAATAGCACATATGTGCGAAATAAAAGTGTGCAAAACGCCGAAAAACTCACAAGCGTGCGAAAAGTCGTTGACAAATCGCACAAATGTGCGATATTATGTACTTGCGCTGAGGGGCGCGGACAAGCACACAGATGTTTTGCACAGAGAGGGTGGACCTTAGGCGGCAGGGTGTTCGCGCACCCTGCCGCTGCAGATGCATTTTCCCGTCAAAACAGTCAAGCGGATTCTGCCTGTGATGGGGCAGACCGCAGAGTCGCGAAACTCCTTCGTCACCGTCATAGAGGCTGTAGGAATGCACCAAACCCGTCAGTCTCTCACCGGCACGGTAAGCCGGGGACGGAACGGAGGGACGTCATGAGAGCTTTAAGAATCTTATCTAAAAGTTTCTCCATGACAGCAACACCTCCTTTGATTTTTTGAAACAGCACACAAATGTGCGGTTTCACCCTCTTTATACCACACATTTGTGTGCTTGTCAACAAATTTATACATAAGGAGGCGTATATATGGAGCCTTGGATCGCTGAGGTCGTAGGCAAAATGCACATCCACAGAATCACGCAGGAAGCCTTGGCAGAGCGTGTTGGTGTCCGCCGCGAGCATATCTGCAAGGTGCTGGGCGGCAAAGAGAGCGGCGCAAAGCTGAAGGATAAGATCTTGACCGCCGTGGATGAAATGATCGAGATGAAATCGTGAGAAAGGAGTGGAAGGAATGGCAAGAGTAGCGAGAGGGATTCACCAAGTACATATCAGCACCGAGTGGAAGGACGTGCCGGTGCTGATGGACGTGGCCGCGGTGGCGCGGGTGCTGGGACGCAACCACGAAGCTGTCCGCCGCGCCATACAGCAAGAACGGCTGCCCGGAATCAAAGTGGGCGGCGGTTGGCTGGTCCGTAAGGATCAGCTGATGGCGCACCTGGGATATGCTCAGTGGGAAATTGAGCGGTACGGCTACGGCATGAACACCGCGCCGGACGTGGGCGGGTACGGTCCTATGGTGAAGGACGAGATCAAGGGCGCCCTCCATCGGAAGGAGGGAAACGAACAATCCCCCAGTCACGGCGAGGCCGTGACAGCCCCCTTTACACAAGGGGGCCACGCCGCTAACGCGGCTATGGAGGGGGTGGTGGCGTGAGTTACATAGAGAAGCTCAAAAAGGTACGCCCCGAGCTGGTGAAACGGCGTGGGCGGGACAAGCACATCGGCTGTCCCGGCAACCACTTTGTGGGTGCGCCGATGATCCACGACGACGATTGCTTCATGGAGCCCACCTGCGAAGCTTGCTGGATGCGTTCCTGGGACGGAGAGCCCTACCAAGGAGGCGCGGCAGTATGACCGAGATCGTATTCCAGTACCGCGGGGTGCAGCTCTGGCAGACCCACCGCGGGTTTGAGGTGGTGGAGAACGGACGGCTGCTGGCGGTAGCACAGGTGTCGGTGGTGGCGGAGCGGATGTTTCTCTACCGGGCGTTGGCGCTGGCCACGGCTGAGGTGGAGCAGATGCAACAGCAGGCCGCCTTTACCGAGGAGGGGAAGCGGGTGTTTTTTCCGCCGCCGGCTGAGCCCACACCTCCGCCCCCGAAAAAGAAAACCTCCGCGCCGTTTGTCAAACCGACGGTGGAGGAGATCGACGCCTATTGTGCCGAGCGGAAGAACGGGCTAAGCGGGCAAGCCATCTACGACCACTATGAGGCCAACGGCTGGATGGTGGGGCGGGTGAAGATGAAGGACTGGAGGGCGGCGGTGCGCACCTGGGAGAAGAAGGCGGCAGAGTTTGCCCCGCCTTCGGCGCCGAAGAAAGGTGTGGCGCTGACCAATCCCGAGCACAGCAATCTGGACATTAACGCTTATGAGGACGAGCTGTTGCGGTTTCGCCCGAAATTTAAGAAAGGAGAGAGCGCCGATGGATGATCTAAGAGGGATTTGGGCGGACGATACCGCCCACTATCTGACGGATATGCGTCACCCCGTAATACGGCGGGAGTGGGAGAAGCGACAGATCGAACGCGGTTGGTATCCGGCGGATGCGGCATCCCTGCGCGATCGGCGGCAGTTTGACCGCGAGATGGTGGCCAAGTACGGCGAGATCTGTCCGCCGCCGGCAAGGACCGAGTGGCATCTGAAGATCTACGACATACTGGACGCCCAAGAGGAGAGGGCCGAACGAGAAAAAGCGGAGGCGATCGCCGCCAGGAACGTGACATACGAGGAGGTGTATGTGGATGAAGCGATATGAAAAAGTGGCCGCGGTGCTGATGGTGCTGGGAATGGCGCTGAGTATGTATCTGGCCATGCGGTCGGATGCCGGCACCATCGCGGAGGGGGCGCTGTGGCCGTGGCTGCTGCTGGCCGCGGCTCTGCAGTTGACTGCAATGGGAATCGTGAAAAAGGGCGCAAAAAAAGACCCGACAGAGTGAGGGCTCTGTCGAGTCAACGTGTTGGAGCGGAGTGGGACCCCCGCTACCAAAAGTATAGCAAAATTCGAGCGAAAAATCAAGAGATTTTTCGGCACTTTGAAAACCGAACGAAGCCGCAAAAACAGGGGGTTTTTCGCCCCCTGTTGCGAGCTTGGTAAGAGTATTAGTTCACCGACGGAAAGGAGGGGGGAAATGTATATCCGCAAGACGTGGAAGGCAGGGCGGACGGTGGAGGTGAAGAAGACCTACTCAGCGCGCTACGGAAAGAAGATTCCGAGAGGTGAGAATATCAAGCAGACATCCGAGGCGCAGGAGGCGGTAAACTATCGTAATGCCGTGGACGAGCTGCGGAGGATCCTCAACGCCAACTATAAACCGGGAGACTGGCATGCGGTATTCACCTACCCTAATGCGAAACCTCCTACCCCTCTGCAGGCGAAGCGAGATAAGGAGAGGTTTACGCGAAAACTACGTGAGATGTACAAAGAGTTGGGGCCGGAGTTAAAATACGTGCAGTCTGTCGAGTATAAGCACAAACGTATTCACCACCACATGGTGATTCCAAATCTACCCGGTGGTATGGAGCCGGTGAAGCGGTTGTGGAAGCAACTGCTGGCCGAGACCTACTATACCCCCGAAGAGCAGGAGAGGGGAGAGCCACTGCACTTACGCTTTCCTTGGTCGCCACTGGACGATTCGGGACAGTACGGCGAGCTGGCGGAATATCTGATCAAGGAGACCAGCCAGAGTTACAAAGACCCCGATGCTATTTGTAAGCGACGATACAGCGCCAGCCGCAACCTGATCCGCCCTAAGCCGGAGGTGGAGATCATCGACGCCAAGACGTGGAAAAAGGAGGCGCCGGAACGTAAAGGGTACTACATCGACAAAAACGCCAGCTTCGAGGGCGTCAGTATGGAGAACGGCCTGCAGATGCAGGCGACCGTCTACGTGGAGATTGCACGTGTGGCGCGGATGAGATGCTAAGGAGGGGGATTTCTCCTCTTTGCCATAAAAATGTGAAAGGATGAAGAAGAATGAGCAAGATTGACGAATTATATGAGAGGGCATCCGTCGAGCTGGATAAGGAGTCCGCTCACAACCCCCATTACAAACTTTTGGCCGCCCACCTTAAAAATTGCGCTAAGGATGATGTAGGTGTTTGTATGGCCGTTTTGGATACCAGCAAGACGCTGGAGGGGGCCTACAAAGAAATCGAAAAAGAAGCGGAGACACGGTATCGCAAAAACACCAAGCAGAAAGGCGTGTGCATTTCTAGCGAGGAGGCGTTTGCGATCGTGGATAAGTATTACGGGATTGCAACGGCCAAAGAGACGCCCAACAAAACCGAACAGCTCATCGGCAAGGTGGTCAGTCTGTTCGACATGATGTGAGGAGGGGGACTATGCTGGTTTACAAAGCAATGCACCCCGGTCAGATCTGCCGAGGGGTAAAACTGAGACCGGGACTGAACATAGAGCCGGAGGCAAACTGCGCTCAAAACGGATGGCACGCTGCTGAGGATCCGCTGGACTGCCTAAAATACTATCCCGATGAGAAAAACAGCGAACTGTGGGTGTGTGAGGCCTCCGGAGACATCGACGAGGATAATTTCGACAGCAAGATCAGCTGTACCCATTTGACGCTGATCAAGCGATTGAGTCGGGAGGAGTTTGTACTCCACGCCATTGCCTATATGCTCAAGCATCCCGACCGTAGGGAAGCAAACGACGTTTACGATCACGGCACCATCCATATTCGCCGCGGTGATCGTCCTACCGCCTCCGGCTCCAAAGGCGATGTGATTGGCCTGCTGCGAGAGTGTGCAGGCCGGCAGGCCGTGGCGGTATTCACCATCGACGGATCGGAGTATATGCCGGGCGTAGAATATACACTTGGCGAGGAGGTGGTGGAGTGTGCGTAAGAAGGCATTATCCGCCTTGCCGGTGATGGGGACCAAAAAGAAAGGCCGCCTCGTAGGTGTTCGTATAGATGGAGACACCTTGGTGCTGGATTGTTGGAATGGAGGAAAATACCAGGGACGTTACTGTATTCGAGAAAACGGTGAGTATATGTCCTATGTGAACGGTGTGTGGCAACAGCAGAAGCTGTGCGACGTGCTGTCCGGAGTTCGTTATCGTGGTTATTATTCCTACGCGGAGAATGGCAAAGCTTTTGATGAAGCGCAGCAGAAAATGGCTGAGCAATTCTTTGACAAAATCAAGTCGGGAGGGTACAGCATCGAAAGCAGCGCCAACTATGCGGAATCGGATTTTATGGCTGAAAAACGCCGCCGCAGAGAACAGCGCCGCATCGAAAGAATCAATAAGCGCATGGACGAGGTCCCGGTGCTTCCCGATGGCTTTGAAGGATGGGTGAAAGCCGTTCCTTTCGAAGGTAAGCAGTTCCTATTCAAGGGCAAGCGGGAGGACGAGTACATCTGTACCGCCTGCGGCAAAAGCCGCCGCATGAAGAACCTGAAGCAGAATCAGTTGGTGGTGTGTACCCGAACAGGTCAGACGGCCAAGGTCGACAAAAAGAGGACCCAGCGGGCGTCCAGCTGCCACGTGATGGTTGTGCAATGGATGAACGAGGAAAAAGGAGAGCGGGTGGCCCGTCACCTGTTGGTGGAAAGCCTATGGGACACGATGGGCCAGCACATTGAAACCTGCGAGCAGGTGCGGTATGTGCTCAAGAGCACCGGCTGTAATGAGTGGTATTATGGACAACGGTATCGTGCTGATGAATTTGAGCAATGGTGGGACGAACACAATCCGCGGTCGTTCCACTGTTATCGGGAATATTGCTACCCGGAGGGGGTCAAAGAGCTTCTTTCCGGAACGGTGTATGAGAACATCGGCATCCCGGAGATGGCAGCAAAAGGCTGGGCGGTATGGTACAACAAGCTGATGATTACCCCGTCCTCCTGCCACGTGATGGAATACCTGGTCAAAGGTGGGTACCAACACCTTACGGAGGAGATCAGCTCAAATATCTATTGGGGTAGCGACTGTGTCAATTATCACGGCAGCACCCTGCAAGAGGTGCTGAAGATCGACAAGCAGCGAGCCAACCGTCTGCGGCAAGCGAACGGCGGTATGCACTATCTTCGATGGATGCAATGGGAGAGCCGTACCGGGCGTCGATTAACCGAGGAAACGGTGCGATGGTTGCAAAAGCGCAATCTGGGAGAAGGAGATCTGTCCTTCATCGAAGACAAAATGAGCCCGGAGCAGGTGATGCACTATCTGGAGCGGCAAGCAAAAGAAAGCGGGAAGGGTGTACATTGGTTGCTGGATGAATGGAAGGATACCCTCCGCATGGCAAAGCAATGCAAAATGGACGTTACTGATGCCATTGTGTATCGTCCCCGCGATTTGATCGCTGCCCACGATCGGCTGGTGCAACGGATCAACCGTATGAACGCTGAACAGCAGGAACGAGAGTATAACAAAAAATACCCCGGCATTACCAAAGTCTGCAAGAGACTCGTTAAATACGAGTGGACGGACGGCGTGTATGCCGTGGTGGCTCCCACCTGTGTGGCCGATATACTGGCCGAGGGACGTTCACTCAACCACTGTGTTACCAACGACCGTTACTTTGAACGATTAGCCAAGGAGGAAAGCTACATCCTGTTTTTGCGCAAAGTGTCGGCGCCGGATCTACCGTGGTACACCCTGGAGGTGGAGCCGGGTGGTGTCATTCGGCAGAAGCGGACGAAATTCAACCGACAAGAGAAAGATCTGGATGCGGCAAAGGATTTCCTCAAGCGTTGGCAACAGGAGATCATCCGCCGTGTGGGCGAACGGGAACGCAGTCTGCAGAAGGCATCCGCCGCCGCGAGAGCCGCCGAGATCGCGCAGCTGCGCCGTGATGGCGTGGTGGTGCACGGTGGCGAGCTGACCGGCACCCTGTTGGCAGACGTGCTGCTGGCGGATCTGATGGACGTCGGCGCATAACCGATTTTGCAGTTAACTACAAGATGAAGGAGAATGAAGAATGGAACTGATGAACACAGCAACCAATACCCTCAGCGCGGAGGAACAGGCCCGAGAATTGCACAACAACATCGTCTACAACTACCGTGCCGCCGCCCACCATTTGGTGGAAGCGGCCAAAGGCCTCAAAGAAATGCGAGACACCAAAGCATACTTGTCTTTGGGAATGGAGTCCTTTGAGGACTATACCGAGCAAATGGCCGGCATTAAGGCGCGGCAGGCGTACACCTACATATCCACCTTGGAGCGGTTGGGTCAGCCGATGATGGAGGAGCACTCCTCCATCGGCATCACCAAATTGAGCTTGCTTGCCGAGATCACTCCCGTGGAGCGGGAAGATTTTGCCGCCGAGAACGATTTGGCCGGTATGACGGTCAAGGAGGTGGAGGCGTTGGTGGCGGAAAACACCCGCCGCGGAGAGCAGATTACTCTCTTTGAGGAAGAACGGGCCGAGGCAAAGGCCAAATTGGAGGAAAGGGAGGACACCATTGCGGATCTGCTGGAGGAGATCGAGCAGCTGAAGCGGCAAGCCGCTGAGCCGGTGGAGGTGACCGCCACCGTGGAACCCGATCCCGCTGTCCTTCGGCAAAAAGAAAGAGAGATCCGCGATAAACTCAAAAAGGATTTCGAGAAAAAGATGGAGGCGGAGAAAGCCAAGCTGCAGAAGGAGGTGGACGCCGCCAAGAAAACCGTGGAGCAGGCTGAGGCGGACAAAGCCGCCGTCGAAGAGCGTATCCGCCGCGAGATGACCGATGCCTACGAAGAACAGATCAAGGCCCTGCGTGCGGATAAGGCGGCGGCCGAGGCCAAGGCCACCGCCTCCCACGACGAGGTCGTGCAAAAGTTTGCGTTCCACTTCGAGGCCGTCCAGCGCGAGTTCGAGTCGATGATGGTCCTTGTGGGACAGGCGGCTGACAGCGATACCGCCAACCGTTTGACCGGTGCCGCGCTCAAATTGGTACGCCAAATGGAGCGACGCTTTGGAGGTGGGGAAGAATGATCTGGCTTGAGACGAAGGTGGAGGGGGAGCCTGAGCCGCCCTACCGCTACACGTGCTCCCACTGCGGGACGTTGCTGTTATCCGTGGAAAAACGGTGCCCCTCTAATCTGCCGGACAAGTGTCCCGCCTGCGGAGAGGGACGATGGGGAGAAAGGAGCGTGGTAAGCGATGAATAGTTTGTGTCCGTTTAAGATGGCCGGCAATTATGCTTATCTTGGTTGTCATATTGAATGTGCGATCAATATACGAGGCAAGTGTGCTATTGCCGTTCTCGGCGAAAATTGTTTGGATGATATCGAGGAATGTTGCGGTGCAGAAATGAAAGTCGGAAAGGATGAAAACCAATGAGCATTAACAATCAAAAAATCATCGAGCTGTGCAAGAAAGAGAAGTGGATGGTGTTGTACACCTACGGTCAGATGCAGTGGATCGGGGTGGGCGGCGCCGCCTATCCTCTGCTGAAGGTGCCGCATCTGGACGAGGACACGGTGCGGGCGCTGTATTCCCTGCCCGACGGTATGACCGTGGAGGAAAAGGCGGGCTTGCCGGCTCACCTGTCCTTTATGGACGAGGATCGGGCGGAGCGTCCGGTGTTTATGGAGAAGATCCAGCTGAATCCGTCGCCGGATCGACTGCTGACCCTGCGAACGTCGGAGGGGGTCTGCTTCATCAAGGAGCAATACCTCAAGCCCCTGGAGGAGGGGGAGAACGGCTCAGCGGATCTCTACGAGCGTCGCTCCACGTCGGGACAGATCTATATCGTCGCCAAGCAGGGGATGATGATTGAGGCGGTCATTATGCCGGTGGTCAACGTGATCAAGGAAGATTGGCTGGACGATCTGCAAAATCTATTGGGCGCATTGCGCCAAACATTTGAAAAGGAGAGAGAAAGATGAATGATAGCCTAAGATGTGTGTGTGACACCGATATGTGTACGCCTTCAGCGCCGGAAAGAACGATCATCGACTTGCAAAATGAGGGGACAGCCATGGCAGAGGAAGCTCTGCGAATGGCTGAAATTATCACCGGTACGATGCTGGGAATCAGCGACAAGCAGGAAGAACGTCCGCAAGCGAGCAGTTTCAGAGACAATTTGAAAAAGCAAAACCTAATTCTTGAGAGGGTAAACAGAGAGTTGGATCGAATGATCGGTCTTTTCGGGTGTGGCGCATTGGAGGGCAGACGATGACCCGCGAGGAATCGCAGATCTACCGCATCAAATTTAACCACAACGGTATTCTGGATTTCTTCGGATAATCCGAACAAATCACGTAAGGAGGTGAGGGAGTGTGGAAAACTGGAAAGCACAGGCGGAGGGGGCTCTGCGAAATCTGGCGAAGGATCGGCAGGCCATCGATGGGCTGCGTGCGCAAATTTTGACGCTGCAGGCGGATATGATCCACCTCACCGAGCTGGGGTACGGTCAACCCGACGACCCGGAGGGGGCTCCCTCGCCTCGTATGCGTGTGCTGATGGACAAAAAGCGGGCGCTGGAAGCCAAAGAGAGAGCACAGACCGCCCACGTGAAACAAGTGGACAGTGTGCTGGCGGCTATGGGGGAGCGGGACAGAGATATCTTGAAGGAATGTTACGTAGTCGGTCAGTGGCGGTCACGCACCGCCATTGTCCTTTGTCTCTGCCAGCGCTGGAACATATCCCGATCGGAGGTGTACCGTCAGCGTGACGAGGCGCTGTGGGATTTTGCCTATCGGATGGGCTGGATATAGGCGGAGGGGGAAGAAAAGGGAAGGCGCCGCCTGCGCACGCGGGAACATTACCGATTTTAACTCTACCTCTATCCTATGTGGTGAAAATCTTGGGACAAACCTGGGACGAAAGTGCCGAAAATGCGTGTTATACTGGTATCGTGGAGAGGCGGACAGTTGCTTGTTCATGCCGATGTTCCTTCACATCCTTTCTAACTCGCGGAGGGGGGCAAACCCCTCGCAAAACGGCGACGCGGGTGGCGGCAACAGCCGTCTGAGAGCCGTTTTGGTCTCCTTCCCTCAGCGGTGGCGGTACACTTGCCGCCGCCACCGCACACAGGGGAGAAAACACGATAAGCTGCACGGCCGAGAGGCTGTGATGCGGAAGCGTCTTACCGAAAGGTAGGGCGCTTTTCTTATACACAGAGAGGTGGGGAAATGGCCGAGACGGCACTAAAACCGAAAGAGGAGCGATTCTGCCTCGAATATATCGTTGATTATAACCAAACACAGGCCGCCATCCGTGCCGGCTACGCCGAAAAGAGCGCCGCGAAAATAGGCTGTAAGCTGATGAAAGATTCCCGCATCCTCGCCCGCGTCAAGGAGCTGCAGAAGGAGCAGGCGGACCGCCTGTGCCTGAGCAGTGATCTGGTGGTGATCAAGCTGCTGGAGCTGGTGGACATCTGCATGGCCGCCAAGCCGGTGATGGAGTGGTCTACCGAGGCGCACGCCTTCGTGCCGTCGGGTGAGTATCAAATTGATTCCAAAGGCGCCACCAAAGCGCTGGAGTTGCTGGGACGTCACTTGGGTATGTTTGACCGCAAGGAGCAGGCCTCCACCGAGGGCCCTGTCTATCTTACCGGTATGGACGAAATAAAGGAGTGATGGCCGTGGAAGGCACGAGAGTACATATGCCGGACGTGGTAGGCGCGGCCTACGGAAAATTCTGGCGCAGTCGCCACCGATACCGCGTTGTTAAAGGCGGAAAAGCCAGTAAAAAGACCTCCACCGTTGCCATTGAGCTTATCAGCAAGATGATGCAGCCTGAATTTAAGGAGGCTAACGCCTTAGTGGTGCGCAAGGTTATGGAGACTAACCGCGACAGCACCTTTGCCATCCTGCGGTGGGCCATCCGGCGTCTGCACGTGGAGGAATGGTGGAAGCCGACTCGCTCACCGCTGGAGTTGACATATTTGCCCACGGGGCAAAAGATCCTTTTCCGTGGCATGGACGACGTGCTGAAGCTTGCCGGCCTGACCGTGCCGGTGGGATACCTCTGCTGGGTATGGATCGAGGAAGCCTTCGAGATCGAGAAAGAGGACGATTTCGACAAGCTGGATCTGTCCGTCCCCCGCGGAACGGTGCCGGAGCCGCTATATAAACAGACCACCCTCACCTTCAACCCGTGGAAGGACACACACTGGCTGAAGAAACGGTTTTTTGACAACCCGCCGGACGATGCGCTGGTGATGACCACCAATTATCTCTGCAACGAGTTTTTGGACGACGTGGACCGCGCAACGTATGAGCGGATGAAGCGGGAAAATCCTCGCAAATACGACGTGGCGGGTCTGGGCAACTGGGGTGTGAGCGAGGGCTTGGTGTTCGAGAACTGGACGGTGGAGACCTTTGACATCAAGCAGGTGACCGCCGAAAAGCCCTGGCAATGGAAGCACGTCTTCGGTCTGGACTATGGCTATACCAACGACCCCACCGCTTTCGTTGCGGCGGCGGTGAATCCGCTGGAGAGGGTCATCTACATATACGACGAGCACTACGAGCACAGGATGCTCAACACCGACATAGCGGCGATGATCATCCGCAAGGGATACCAAAAAGAGCGCATCCGCGCCGATGCCGCCGAGCCGAAATCGAACGACGATCTGAAGCGGTTGGGGCTGTCCCGTGTGGCGGCGGCGGAGAAAGGGCGGGACAGCGTGATGCACGGCATCGCCGCCCTGCAGGAATACCGCATCGTGGTGCATCGCGAGTGTTGGAACACCGCCACCGAACTGGGCGTCTATTGCTGGAAGGTGGACAAGACCGGCAAGAGCCTCAATGAGCCTGTGGATCGGGACAACCATCTGATGGATGCTCTGCGGTACGCCATCCAGGACGTGGCCAACTTTAGACCCACAGCAGAAAAGCCTCGACCGCCACGTCGCAGTCAAACGGCGGTCAGCGGCTGGGATCTGATGAATGGAGGGGGCTTATGAGTGAGCCGCACAATCCGGTCATAGAGGACTATCGGAAGACGCTAAAAATCCTGCACCGTCTGCGTCGCAAATACATCAAAAAGTGGGATCTAAAGATGGTGCGGGTGCTGGATGAGGAGATCGACGGGGTGTCCCGCACCCTCGACCACCTAACGAAAGGAGAAAAGCGATGGAAATGGGATTGATTGTCGCTACGTTTGTGATGAGCGCCTTGAGCGCACTGTGCTCGGTGGCGTCGCTGACCATCCTGCTGGTGACGGCACCGAAGGAGGAGGGAGCAGAGGTGTTCTCGCCCGCCGAGAAAAAGAAGGAAAAGCCGCCCGACGACGTGGAGAAGCGCCGACGGGAGGCGGTGCAGGCGAAAGAGCATAGCAACTTTATGAACTATGACGGGACGCCGCAGCAGAAGATCGACCCCGCTTTGATTTTGGGGGAGTAGGAAAACGACAATCCCCCAGTCAGCCTATCGGCTGACAGCCCCCTTTACACAAGGGGGCCACGCCGCAGAAGCGGCTAAATTGGCAGACGGCGGATAACACCGCTTTTGCATAAACATTCATCACTATTCACGCCCTCACCATGGGCAAGGAGGAAAAGACAATGGATGAAAACCTGAACACCGCGGTAGAGAACGAGGGTACCACACCTCAGACCGAGACCGTGGAGGGGGCTGCCCCTGCGGCGGACCCCACACCTGCGGAGACACCTGCAGCCGAACAGCCGACGGGCACCACACCTGAGGCAGAGGGCGGCGCGGAAGATCCGCAACCCCCTGTGGAACCGTTCCTTACGGCTCAATTCAACCATAAGGACGTAGATCTGACCAGAGAGCAGACCCTGGCGTATGCCCAAAAGGGTATGAAGTACGACGCGGAACGCCCCATGATGGAAGATCTGGCGCTGATGGCCGCCGCACAGGGGAAGACCCCCGCCGAGTTTATCCGCGATCTGAAGCATGCGGATGAGCAGGGGCTGCGGGAGGACAAGCTGCGTATCACTGGTGGAGACGCCGACGCGGCGGAGATCCTGGTGCAAGCAGAGCTTGCCAAGCGCCGCGAAGCCCTGAACCTGCGCGCGCGACAGGAACAGGAGGCGGAAAAGGCGGCGGAGCAATCCACCCTCGACCGTTTGGCCGGTGAATTGGTGGAGCTGAAGGAGCTTGTCCCTGAGATGGCTGACTGGGACGATGTGCCCAAGTCGGTCATTGATGATGCCGTCAAAAACAATCGCAATTTGACCGATGCCTATCTGCGCTATATGCACAGAGAAGGCAAAAACATCGAACAGAACCGAGCGGCACAGGCCGCGGCAGCCGCTGCCACTGTGGGCAGTCAGGCAGACAAGCCGCCTGCGGGCGAGAACCCTGCTATTGCTGCGATTATGCGTGGCGTGTGGGGAAGTAATTAACTATTTTAGGAGGAATTTTTATGAGCATTTTGAACAGTTTTGAATATAACCACACCTTGGCTGGTGAACTGGACAAAAAGGCCGTGCAAGAAGCTGTGACCGGCTTCTTGGTGGATCCTAATATGAAAGCCAAGTTCATCGGCACCAAGACGGTGATGATCCCCTATTCCGATACTCACGGCTTGGGGGATTATGATCGTCATACCGGTTATGCGAAGGGTGCCGTCCATATCGGAAACGATCCCTTCACTTTGGAGATGGATCGCGGCATCAGCTTCCAGATCGACCGACAGGATATGGACGAGTCCGGCGTCAAGGAGGGCATGCCCGCCTATATGTCCAAATTCGTGTCCGAGCACGTGGTTCCTGAGGTGGATGCCTACGTGCTGTCTAAGTTGGCCGGTGTTGCCAAGGACAATGATAACCTCGTTTCCTTGCCGGAGGGCAGTACTCTCGCCGACGCCGTCTTGAAGGTGTTTACCGAGGCGGTTGGTAAGGTGCAGAGAAAGGTCGGTTTCCGCAAGGAGTTGGTCGCTTTTGTCGATTGGGATTTCTGGTCTGCTCTCAACAACTCTCCCGACATCAGTCGTGTGATGGTTGCCAGCAATTTCAAACACGGTGATTTGAACATTACCGTGAAAAAGCTCAACGGCGTAGCGATTATTCCGGTGGAGGATGATCGTATGAAGACCTCGTATGTGTTCCATCCTGCTTCTCCTGATGGTTCCGACCAGGGCGGCTTTGAGCCTATGGAGAACGCTGAGAATATCGGTCTGTTGGTGATGCCTAAGGATGGTGCCTCTCTGATCAAGAAGACCGAAGATACCCGTATCTTCACTCCTCAGCAGAACCTGAACGCTGATGCGTGGAAGGGCGATTACCGCATTTATTACGGTGTGGTTGTGCGTCGTTCCCAGATCCCCGGCATCAGCGCTTACACCTATAAAACCAACAACTGATAAGCCAAGTGAGCCCGAGGGAAAATCCCTCGGGCTCCGGGTGCTTTTGCAGTTAAGTGCAAATTATCTACACGAAAGGAGAAAAAACGATGTTTCACATGGTAAATAAGCTCGGTAACGTGCACAAATTTGTGAAAGATGCACGTAAGCGCGATGAGCTGATCGCTTTGGGCTACCACGTGGTGGAGGAGCCTGTGGAGGAGGAGAGGGGCGTCGAGGATCCTTTGCAGATGCACACCACCGAGGACGATACCCAGGGTGCTGCTACCGATGAGGACGATACCCAGGCCACCGCTGCCATCGGCGACGATATCGAGGAGGGGGCACAGGCCACCGCCGAAGGTGACAACGCCACCGAGGATGATGCTCAGGTCGAGGTAAACCCCAAGAAGCGCAAGACCAAGAAGAACGCCGCGGAGGAGTGATGGTATGACCGGGTATGAGGTGCTGCAGCGGGCGCTTATGCGGCTGAATTATACCACGCCCCTGGGCGATACCGACAACGGGCTCAACACCGAGCATCTGCGCCGCGGGTTGGAGGCTGTCAACACCGTGCTGGCGGATCTGCAGACGGTGGCCGGTGTGGAGCTGACAGAGCTGACCGATCTGCAGATGGAGCTGCCGCTGGAAAAGAAGGTGGCGGTGCTGGTCGCCGTGCCCGGCGTGGCGATGCATCTGGCACAGGGCGAGAGCGACGGAGATAGTTTCAATCGCTTTGCCACCGAGTATGAGCAAAAGCGGCGTCTGGCGGCACGCCCCCACGGCAAGGTGCGGGACGTCCTGCCGTGGCCTATTGGGTGAGGGGGGCGACAATCCCTCCGTCACGGCTGACGCCGTGCCACCTCCCTTTACACAAGGGAGGCACGCCGCTGAAGCGGCTAATGTATAGCAAACCTCACCACGGATCTGTGGCGAGGTTTCCTATGCATTATGAGGATCTATCCAAAACAGAGGAGGAGCGTCAATGAGCAAAGAGAAAAAGTGGTTCCACCCTAAGACGATTGTGGAGGAATATCGTAAGGGACAGCAGTACAAGTCCGGTCTGGAGAAAAAGGGGCTCTCCGAGCAGAGCCGTATCAATCGGCGATTCTATGAGGGCGACCAATGGTACGGCGTGCAATGCGGCGACAAAAAGGCGCTGGTTTGCTATAACATCATCCGCCGCATCGGTGAATACAAGCAGGCTATGATCGACGGCTCGCCGCTGGCGGTGAACTTTTCCGCCGAGGGCGTACCCTGCACCAAGGAGATCCGCGAGAGTGTCCGAGAGCGCCGCAAGGCTTATCGTGAGGCATCTGTGAAAGGCACGGCGGTCAACGAGGGCAAAAACGTGCCGCAGGCGGAGAAAATCGGCCTCATCATGGATGCGCTGGGCAGTTATTACAAGACTACGGCGGAGCGGCTGGGCTTTGACAGCCTGAAAAGCAAGGTGCTGGAAAGCGCCTACGTCACCGGCACGGGGCTTTTGTACACCTATTGGGACGATGGCGTAAAGACCGGACAGTATGCCGATGCGGGGAAAACCTCCGCTATCCGCGGCGACATTCGCTGTGAGGTGCTGGACGTGGAGAACGTCTCTTTCGGCGATCCCACGCTGGACGACGTGCAGGGTCAGCCCTACATCATTATCGCCCAGCGCCGCCGTGTGGATGAACTCAAGCGGGAGGCGCGGCGCAACGGGCGCCCTGCCGCCGAGATCGAGGCCATCAAGCCCGACACCGACCCCGACTATATGGTGGGTGTACGAGAGACGGAGAAGGAACCCGCCGAAAGTCAAAAGGTCACGGTACTGACCAAGCTTTATAAGGCGTACAGCAAGGACGGATTCACCTATAAGGTGATGGCGGTCCGCGTGACGGAGAAAGCTACCATCCGCACACCGTGGGACACCAATCTGCAGGTGTATCCCATCGCCAAAATGAACTGGGGACAGACCATCCACCGCGTCTACGGCTACAGCGAGGTGACTCACCTCATCCCCAACCAGATCGCGGTCAACCGCGCCGCCACCGCCGCCAACGATGCGGTGATGAAGATGGGTATGCCGCTGTTGCTGGTGGACACCGACGTGGTGCAAGACGAGGTGACCAACGATCCCGGCCAGATCATCCCCGTAGCGGGTATGCCGGCGGACAACCCCGTGCGGTACGTGGCGCCCCAGAATTTCACACCACAATTCAATCAGCTGATCGAAAGCGTGATGGGAAACACCATGAGCTGTGCCGGCGCCAACGACGCCGCTTTGGGCGAAATGCGCCCAGAAAACACCAGCGCCATCCTGGCCTTGCGGGAGGCGGCGACCATGCCGCTGCAGCTGATGAAAAACCGCTGGCACGCCTTTGTGGAGGAGAATGCTCGCATCTGGTTGGATTTCTGGCTGCATTTATACGGAAAACGTGCGCTGAAGATGGAGGAAAAGGACGGCGAGTGGTATTTCCCCTTCGATGCTCAGGCGTGTAAGGATCTGATCATCAACACCCGCATCGACGTGGGTCCTGCCAGCCTGTGGAGCGAGATCACCAGCCTGCAGACGCTGGACAACCTCCATAAGGCGGGCATTATTGATACCCTGCAGTATCTCAACCGCCTGCCCAAGGGCAGCGTGCCTGAATTGAGCAGTCTCATCCGCGAGCTGGAGGAGAAGGCCAAGGGTACCACGCCTCCCACAAAGGAGGGGGCACCGGCAGGCGGTGCACCTGCAACGGATCCGATGGCGCTCATCAGGAAGATGTCGCCGGAGCATCAGGAGATGTTCAACCAACTGTCCCCCGAAGAGCAGGCGCAGATCATGGCGCAGATGCAGGGGGCTATGTAAGAGGATAAAGCCGCCTGCGGGCGGGAACTCCCTCCGTCACGGCTGACGCCGTGCCACCTCCCCTGTGGGAGGCACGCCGCTTGTGCGGCTAAGGGGAGCAAGTACGAGGTGAGAGAGTATGAGATATATGAGAATGCCGGTGAGCGGTTTAGCAACGGTGAGCATTCCGCAGCTGAACGGCGGTGTCAACGTCTACGACGTGCCCAACCGCGTGGGCGATAACCAGCTGACCGAATGCGATAACCTATGGTGGCACGGCGGCGCCCTGCGCACCCGCCCGGGACTGGCGGCGGACGATATGGAGTGGAGAGAGGTCGACGCCTATACCATCCGTCAGCGGGTGGGAGAACAGGACCTGCTGATGGCGCGATTCGATCAGGCGGAAGAGGCCGTCCGCTTCTACGCCTCTCACCTGAGCTGGGCAGGTGGGCATCAACGCCTGGGCTTCTGGGGAGGGGGCTACACCCTCAAAGACGCGTGTGACAACCCTACGGCGTTGGGAATCCGCGCCAAAAAGAACGCGGACACAAACTGGTACTACTTACTATCTAACGGCGAAATACTCAAAGAGGCCTACGGTGCCGAGGCGACGGAGGGGTGGATCGCAGCAGAGCCTTACATACCCACGGTGATGATCAACGGCGTGGGCGAAGACTGCGAGGCCACCGCCGAGCCTACGAAATACGAGGACTATAACATGCTCACCCGCGGCATCCAGTGCCACTATACCACTGACGGCGTGTCCACCGTGTGGAAGCTGGTGGAGGGGAATCTTTCCACCGATCTACCCGGGGTTCAGCGTGAGAGTGAAGCGGGAGGCACGGTGGCGAAGATCGAGCTGGACGTGTACGGAGAAAACGGATTGCGCACGGTAGGGGTGCCGCTTGTTTATAACGAATACGGGCGTGTGGAGGAGCAGAGTGTCACCCTATCGGCGGCAGAGGCCGGCGTGACGGGGTATGGCGACGAGGTGAGCCTGCGTGTTCGCATCGACGCCGCCAAGGGCGTGCTGTATACCCAGCTGTGGGAAAAGATCCCCTCCGGCGTGGGTGCCCAGGTGACCCAGATCCCGGGCGGTCTGCCCTTCCTTGTCGACAACAACCTGCGGGTTACCGTGTGGCGGAGCCGCGAACATGAGAAAGACCGCCTCACCATCTGCAAAATGACCCGCGGCGAATGGTTCGGCGGAGACGTCAGCGGTATCGCCGGCGGTACCCGCTTCTTTGTCTGCGGCAATCCCGACGAGCCCGATCTGCTGTGCTGGAGCGGTATCGAGCATCCGCTGTATTTCCCCGAACACAACCGTGTGCGGGTGGGTGACGATCATCAGGCCATCACCGCCATGGGCAAGCAAGGCAGTCTGCTGGTGCTGTATAAGGAGCGGGAAACGTATGCCCTGCAATACAGCGCCGGCACCGAGAGCGACTATGCCTTTGCGGAAGGCGTCGTGGCGGTGACCTCCTATATGGCAAAATTCCTATTGATGCCCATCAACGCATCGGTGGGCTGTGACTGCCCCGACACGGTGCGGCTGGTGAATAACCGCCTGGTGTGGGCCTGCAGCGACGGCTCGGTGTATATGCTCACCGCTACCAATCCCTACAGCGAGCGTAACGTGCGGATGATCAGCCGCAACGTGCGGCGTCTGCTGACCGATTGCGGCAAGGAGGCGCTGCAGAACGCCCAAACGGGCGAATACGAAGGATACTACCTCCTGCTGGTGGGGAATCGGGTATTTCTGATGAACACCCAGACCAGCGCCTTCGTCAGCTTCAACTACTATAACGACGAGGACACCGCCGCCAAGGCGATCCCGTGGTTTGTATGGACCTTGCCCCCGCACCTGACCTATACCGGCATGGTGTCGGGGGAAAACACCGTCAAGCTGGCGGTGACCGACGGTGAGAGGGGAGAGGGTACCATTGCCACGCTCACGGGGGCTACCGATAACGGCGAGCCCATTCCCTGCCGTCTGACCACCAAGCTGTGGGACTTTGGCAGACCCGACCGCAAAAAGAGCGTGGAACACCTCTATATGGGGCTGGGCTGCGGCGATCTGTCCCACCTGCAGGTGACCTATATCACCGAGCGGGGGAGAGTCTACGAGCCCTATCGGATGCAAAACAGCCTTATAGGGCAGGAGGGGTATCTGCTCCGCCGCCATCTGACGCCGAACGTGAGGATGGTGCAGGCCTTCGGCCTGTGCATGGAAAGCCCCACGGGGCTGGAACTGGATGAGATCCACATGAAAATACGACAGCAAGGAGTGGTACGCTGATGAGCTACGAGACCCACCTCAAAGACCAAAAAAAGAAGCACAATGCGGAGGCGGACGCGGACATTGCCCAGTATGAAAAGGACAATGCGGCGCTGAAGGAGCAGATCAACGCCTCTCTCGACGCCGCCGCGGAATCGCAGGCGGGTGTATACCGCCAAGAGATCGAGCAGGCGCCGCTGGACAGCCGTGCCCTGTATGACCAAAACGCTATGCGGGAGGCCATCGACCGCAAGAAGATACAGGAGAGCTTGGCCAATATGGGGATGACCGACAGCGGTCTGTCCTCCAGCATGCAGACGGCGCTGACGGTGCAGAAGAGCCGCGCCGACAACAGCGTCCGTGCCGCCGAGCAGCAGCGCATCCGTGCGGCGGAGAGCACCATCGATCAGATCTTTGCCAATAAAGAGCAGCAGAAAGCCCAGAAAGGTATTGAGATCGACCAGGATACCGCTGCCTATGCACGCACCCGGCGGGAGAACGCCAACGCGATGGCCACCGAGACCGCCACGGCGCTCCACAACGCCGACGTGGAGGCACAGAACAACGCGCTGAAGGTACTGCAAGAGCAGCAGAACAAGCGTGCCGCGATGGCACAGAGTTTTATTAACAAGGGTGTCAAAAACTCTGAGGCGTGGGCGCAGGCCTATTATGCCTATCCCGACGATTCGACGGAAGGAGTAAAATACGCCTATTACAAGCAGCTACGCGAGAACGGATACGATTCCGAGTATGCCAACGCTATGTCGGATGCGTATACCAACGCTTACGGAGCTCGAGGCACGGAGGAACAGGTAAATCAGGCGGTAGTTTTAGCGCTGATGGCCACAGCCGACGAAGAGGTGCGCAAGGCCGGCGTGGATCTGCAGGGCGGCGTAGTGTTTGGCGGTGGCACGAGAGAAAAATACAATCCCACCGCTGACTACGCAGCAAGAATCGCCAGTGCCAATATGGCCAAATTGGCGGACAAGCAGTTGAGTGATACCGGCCGTATGTATGCCACGGCGTGCATGACGGGCGCCGCCTATGCGGAGATCTTGAACGACGCTAATGCCCAGCAGATCGGCGAGGCGCTGGCACAGAATTTCAGCGGCATCTATTTGGAAATCGCGTTGTCCTACGCCGGTTTGGAATAACAGAAAAACAAGGAGGTCTGTCGGATGGCAGAGCGTGTCTATAGAAAAAAGAGCACGGCGGGACTACAATCCCCCACCGCCTACGGCGGAGCCCCCTTTACACAAGGGGGCCACGCCGCTGACGCGGCTATAGGGGCGTCGAGGACGTCGCCCCCAACGGTGTCGATGCAAGGGAGCGGACAGCGGGTGTATCGCCGGAAAGCGACAGCCACCCAGCAGACCCCCAAACGGACGTATGCCATCCGTCCTGAGGTGAAAGCGCAGAAGCTGCAGGCGTGGGGGAATGACGTGACTGCGCTGAGCAAGGACGTCACCTCCTATTTTGAGGACATCAACGGAGGGGGTAAGCCTACCGAGGATGCTTATAAGCGAATGTTGGGCCGTATTGATACGGCCATCGCCGGCATCGATGCGCACAAGCAGGCGTATGGTGACGACGCCGACGTGACCGCCTATGTGAACGAGGTGGCGGACTATCTGAGCACCGTCCGCGGCGAGGTGGAGAAATACCGCGACGGCATCGAAGGAGTGCTGTACCAAGAAATGGCGGACCGCGTGGCGGCAGCGGGGGATAAGAACCCCGCCAAGGTCACGGGAAAAGTCACGATTCCCGACGTGTCGGTGGCGCAGATGGAATTTGATAACATCAAGCGCCGGAAGCTGCAGGATCCCACGTGGGTGGGCAAGCATAACGTAGCGAACGTGCGCGATGCCAACGTGAAAGCACTGGCCCACGATGCGGTTGCCAGTCTCGCCCAATTCAATCAAGGATTGTATCACGCCGCCGACTGGTTGATCCCGGACGATGAAATCGCGCAGCTGTTCGGCGTGGAAAATAAGGTGGGTCAATTCTTTGACCAAATGGACCGCCAATATGACGACGTCTATGCCCAAAACGAACGGTTGGAACAGTACGCCAACAAAACGGTAGCGGCCATCGGAGATAACGTGGTGACGCCCACGTTGGCGGCGCTGCCTAATCTGGCGGTGGCTATGATGTCCGGCGGCGGCACGACTGTCGCTCAGCTGAGCGCGGGTGGCGGCTCGGCGTTGAAGGCCTATGTTGGTAACCTGATGAAGAATCCCAGTTTTTGGCTATCCTTTGCTCAGTCGGGCGGCAGTGCCTATGCAGAAGCCAAAGCGTCGGGCGCTTCCGAGTTGGAGGCACAGGCCACGGCGTGGCTCACCGCATTCCCTTCCGCAATGGTGGAAATCGGCGGCGGTATTGAAAAGATCCCCACCACGAAGGAGGGGGTCTTGGCCTTTGTGAAGAATGCGGTGGAGGAAGGTGGCGAAGAGGTACTGCAAGGCATCATCGAGCAAGCCGCCCGTGCTGCCGTGTTTGAGCAGGAGAAACAGTGGATCTCGTTTACTGATACGGATGCCATTGTCAGTTTGCCCAGGGCCGCACAGGAGTTTATCGGTGGTGTGACGGTGGGAGCCGTGCTGGGCGGCGGATTTAAGGCCACGCAGTATGCCTATCAGAGCTATCAGTATGCCAAGTTGGGCGAGCAGTTTATCAGCGGTGAAAACGGCGTCACGATCGATGACGCCATCGCTATCGGTATGGACAACGCCAAGGGCACCGACGCCTACAGCGCGGCGGTGAAGATCCAGCAGAAGGCGCAAAAGGGCGAGTCGGTGTCCCCCTATGCGGTGGGGCGCATGGTGGCTCAGAGCCAAACCGAGCAGGCACAGACCGCCCGCAACATCGAGCGGACGGTGCTGGACACCGCCAAAGAGTGGAACATCCCCACCGATGCCGCAGAGACCGTGTCTGCGGCGGCGGTATCGCTGGGGCAGAAGGTAGAGTTTGTCAGCCCCGAAGGGATGCACAACCGCTATATGGCGGGCGAATATGACAGCAGCACCGACACGGTGCGGCTGAACGCCGCCGAGCGGAATGTCGACAAGCTCATCGGTGCGGTGCTGGCCCACGAGATGGTGCATACCGCCGAGGGCACCGATCAGCTGCAGACGCTGGCGAAGGTCGCCCAGCGGATGGAGGGCGCCGATGGTTGGCGTGCTCTGCAGGAGAAAGTGCGTAAGGAATACGCCGACGCCGGCGTGCAGCTCAGCGATCCCGAGGTGCAGAAAGAGGCTCTGGCGGCGTGGATCGGCGAGAAGCTGTTTACCAACAAAGCCTTTGCCAAGGCGGTGGCGGATGGTGACGCCAACGTGGGCAACGCCTTCTTTTATATGATCGACCGTGTACGCCGCGCCATGGGCGCAAAAAAAGCCTCTGCCGGCAATCTTGCGATGCTGGAGAGGCTGTTTATGCAGGCGATTGACGCCCGCACCCACGGCGGTGGGAGTGGTGTGCAGGGGGCGATTGTAGCACTAAAGGATGGGAAGATCTACGTGCAGGCTGACCGAAAGGTGCTGACCGGCACCGATAAGGAGGCGTGGAAGAGTCAGATCGATGCTTTCTTCGATAACGTGCTGTTGCAGAACGGCAGCTTGACGGTGGAGAGTGTCGAGGGTGATGAGCTGACCATCACCAAAGACCAAACCGTTTGGAAGGGTAAGGACGAGCATGTCCTAATCAATCAGCAAAAAACCAAACTTTCCAAAGGCCAGTATTTTGTTAAGCTGACTGCCTTATCGCATATTGACGAGTTGGCGGAAGCGTCCACGGTACAACGCAATAAGGACGGCACCCGGAATATAGAACCGGATACAAAAAACCATCCCTTTGCCAAAGATGGTTTTGAGTATCGCACCGTCTATTTTCAAGATTTCGATGGAAAATATTACCGCATCACTTTATCGGTAGGCCTCAACGACGGTGTGGCTACCGTCTACAATATAGGCAAAATGAAAGAGGCAGCCTCCCCCGGCGGAGATGTAATCTCTGCTATTGGCTCTAAGGCCTTGGGGGTGACTGCCACTGACACCACTGTAGCACAAAATGCACCCGATGTCAATACCCAGTCTATGCAGGAGGGGGCGGGAATATTCACGGAAGATGGTGGAAATACCGCTCAGGGGGCGCTTTTGTCGCCGGAATCCATGGAGGCCGTGAGAAACGGCACGTGGAGAGAGGCAAGAGCGGAGGGGGTTGACCCCAACGCCAACGTGGAGGGGGACACGGGCGCCGCTGACGCGAAAACTCCCTCCGTCGCCGATGGCGACACCTCCCTCCCCGAGGGAGGCTTTGAGGCTGTGGAGGTTGACGAGGCGGCGGTGCTGGAAAGTGCTGTTCGCAGTGGGCTGCAAGGGAAGCAAGTGGTGGACGTGGACACCTCGGCCATTAAACACACTAAGCACGCAAAGCGGTATTTAGATACGCTTGAAAGAGAACTGGGCACACCGGAGCTGGTGAGGCGTATGTGGAACGCAACCCAAAGCGAGCGTCCCACCGGCACTGTGGAGGTCGATGGCCGACAGGTGGACGCCAACGCTTACGTGGATGCGTACGAGGCCCAATTGCCGAACGATGCGGAAGCGTTAGTGCAACACCTTCACCGTCTGGAGGCAGAAAACGGCGCTGTGAAAGAGCAAATGTATCTGGACGGCACGTTGGAGGATCACGTTTTCGGCGGGCTGAAGATCGATCTGCAGCTATTTGCCACCAAGCGTAAGTTGGAACTTCTGCAACTGGCCGCCGGAGAGGACGGCAAGAAGATGCGGCAATTCTATGAAAAGCGTTTGCTGGGCAACGACGAGAACCACTGCCAAGAGCTGATCAACCTACTGGCGGGTCGCCCCGAGACCTATAACCCCATCGCCAATCAAAAGACGTTGGCGAAAGCCAAAGAAAACCTGGATGACAAAGAATATAAAGCCAAATTAAAAAAACGTCTCTACGCCTACAATAAGCACGATCTGTTCGATTCCGAAGAGGTGGCGGCGGCCTCGCTGATGATCAACGACGCCATCAACCGAATGGAACTTGAGGAAGCTGCCGACCTGGTCATAGGGTTATCCCGCAAGGGTACCGAGGCGGGCCGTGCGGTGCAGGCATTCAGCATGATGGGACGGCTGACCCCCGAGGGCGTGCTGAAAACAGCCGCCCGATACTACGCGAAGGCCGTCGACCAAATTGTGGGCGACGGTGCAGACGTCGGATTCGACAAGCTGGCCAAGGAGATCCTCGTCGCCATCGAAGAAGCGGAGGAGAATGGAATCTCCTCTGATGCGATCGCCGAGCGAATTCGGAGTGGGGATGGAGCCACCTCATCCACCGAAAGCGGTCCCGCGTTCATCGGTCAACCAGGATATAAAAAAGGAGCCCAGCAAGCCACCGATGGCATATCCCCCGGTGCAACGTCCGAAATCGAAGTCGCTGGAACTCCCACGGATATTATAGCACGTGGCGAGGACCAAGTCAAGGCTGACGTAAAAATGACCCGTGAGCAGTTGGTGGAAGCGCTGACGGAGGACCTTGCCGCCACGGAGGGGGCATACCTCACTCGCGATGCTATGGCCGACCTCATCAAGCGAGCGGTGAATGAATGCGCCGACCTCAAGGGGCAGGTGAAACGGTACGTGCTCAAAGAGATCCGCAAGGACGACGGTGCCTTGGCACAACGAATCTATGAGGTGTACCAAAAGGGAGACCTCAACAGAGCCAAGATGAAGCGCGCCATGGAGGAGGCGCTGGGACTGCCGACACTGACGACGGAGGACGTTCAGTACATCGTGGAGCAGACCGCTAAGATCCAAAAGCTGGAGGACAAGCCCGTGGAGCAGGCGGACGCGATCGACGACCTGTACGACTATCTGGGAGCCAAACTGCCTGTGTCCTTTGGTGAAAAAATGGCCGCGTGGCGCAAATTCGCGATGCTATTTAATATCCGAACTCACGCGCGTAACTTCTTCGCAAACCTTGCCTACGTGGGCGTTCGCAACGTAGACAGCGCCATCGCGACCGGCCTCGAACTGATGGCGGTGAAGCTGAATTGGATGAAGCCGGAGGAGCGTGCCGCCGCCTTCGGATGGCGCTGTACGGCACACGGACAGCAGATCCTGGAAACCATCAAAGAACGGGTGCCGGAGGCGGTACTGGAAATGACCGGACGGGGCGCTAAATATGAGGAGACCTCTAACCCGCTGATGCGCCACCGAAAGATGTACAAATCCGAATGGCTTAATGATCTTAACGATTGGAACAGTGAGTGGCTTGAAAGAGAGGACATATTCTTTTTCAAGATGGCCTATACAAATGCGTTGGGTCAGGTGATGACCGCTCGCAAGGCCACCGAGGTGACGGACGAAATGCACGCCATCGCCATGAAGCGGGCGCTGGAGGCCACCTTCCGCAACAAGACCGTATTGAGCCGTATGCTGTCCGTGCCCAAACGAGGGCTGACCAGTGACGATAAGAGAATCCGGCACGCGGCGCAGGTGTACGACGTGGTGCTCCCCTTTGTGAACACACCGGCGGCCATTATGGAACAGACGGCTATGCACTCGCCCATCGGTCTCGCGGTTGGTTTTGCGGAGCTGTTTGGAAAGGTTTGGGGAAAATCGGATAAAGCGGCGGCGGACATCATCAACGATTTTGCCAAGGGCATTAATGGCTCGATGCTGTTTGTTCTCGGAATTATGGCGGTACAGTGGGGAATCTTACGGATCGGCTATCGGAGCGGCGAGAAGGACAAAGCCGCCGATGAGATGGAGGGGCGGATGGAAAACGCCATCATCATCGGTGACATAGCGATATCCATCGACTGGCTGCAACCGCTGGCGGCGCCGCTGATCATGGGTGGAGCGGTAGCGGAGGCGTTGGCGGATCAAGACGACGATACTCTCGACTCCCTATTTGGCGTTGGCTTGTCGGCGGCAAACAGTCTGCTCTCGCTGTCCATGCTCCAGAGCTTTTACGACGCTGTAGGCAGTTACGGCGGCGACGCCGCCACCTCGCTGAGCACCGTAGCGGAGAATGCCATCAGCCAGAGTGTTCCCACACTGTTGGGGCAGGTAGCGCGTATATTGGATCCTGTGCAACGAAAGGTACAGGACGGCACGCTGAAGGGATCTTTGCTAAATCCCATTTTGGCTAAGATCCCCTTTGCTACCCGTCTTCTGGATCCCGAACTGGACGTGTGGGGCAACGAGGTGTACCGCACCGGCTATGCAGACGGCGCCGGTATAGGGATCAACATTGCGCAGCAGCTCGCCGTACCCTGGAACACCAAGCGAGGGACGGCTCAGGACGATCCCATCAGCGCTGAGTTGTTGCGTTTGTATCACGAACACGATGCCGGTGCGGCACTTCCCACCGACGTGACGCGGAAGGAAGCGAAAGCGGAGGGGGAAGACTGGACAAAGCTCAATCAACTGCTGGGAGGCGTCAACCGTTTGGCGGTGGAGGAGTTTCTTAACAATGAGAAAGCCTACGACGTGTACGTAGAGACGGGAGAACTGACCGACAGAGGCAACCCCAAGAAGAAAAAGGAGACCAAATACTACCGTGATATGACCGACGAGGAACGAATCAACGTGCTCAGCGGCATCTATGAGGACAGCAAAGCGGAGGTGCTGGGAAAAACCGATCACATTCCCGAGGAACACCTTAATGACAGCGAGCGGTATATCCGCGAGCTGCTCCGCAGGGTGCGGAGCGGGGATCGCGGCACCTTTGACGGTGCGGCGGTGCCGACGCCGGCACCTGCGCAACCCCAACAGGAACAACCGCAGCAAGCGGACGCATCCTATTACGCAGATCTATTAAGGAGGATGAAAAATGGCAATTAAACGAACGTTGACGTGGAATATATCGCAGGACGGGCTGAGCATCGTCCCCAATATGCCCCAGGACGGAGGCGTGCAGGGCGAGCACAACGCCACCATTGCGGTGTTTCACGTGGCTGAGGGGTCGGCGTGGACCGACCCCGACTATGCCGTGTACATCGAGTGTGAGGACAACGCCGGCAACATCGATGCCACCGAACAACTGACGGTCAAGGAGGGGGCGGTGTCCTATCTCCTGCCGTTGGCGTGGACCCAGTACGGAGGCATCGCCACCCTGCGTTTGGTGGCGGAGCAATTGGCGGTGGGTGGAGACATCGTGCGTTCGCCGGATGCGCCAGTGCGCTTTTCTGCTCGCCAGAATGCGCAGGATAAGGTGGATGGGCTGATGAAGGGGCGGCTGGCGCAGACGGAGGTACGCGTGAAAGCCGCGGCAGATTCGGCCGCAGCGAGTGCCGGCAGCGCCGCTGCATCGGCACAAGGAGCGCAAAATGCGGCCTCTGCAGCGCAGCAGGCCGCCAACGCTGCGGAGGTAGCCAAAAACACGGCGGAGAACGCCGCCACCGGTGCTGTGCAGGCAGCGGGAAGGGCGGAAGCGGCGGCAGGAGCGGCGGCGCAGGCCGCCAACGCTGCGGAGGCAGCCAAAAACACAGCGGAGAACGCCGCCACCGGTGCTGTGCAGGCAGTGGGAAGAGCGGAAGCGGCGGCAGGAGCGGCGGCGCAGGTACAGCAAACCGTCGACACCTCTGCAAAAGCGTGCGCTGAATATGCCGAGACGTGCCAAAGCAGTGCCGCCTCGGCGGAAGAAAGCGCCGAAAAGGCAGAGCGATTCAGCGAGATTCATAAAACCGACCTGGAAGCGATCAAGAAGGATATCGCCGATCTGAAATACGTGCCCATTGATATTACGCACATCGCCAACAGCGTGGGTGTGGCGGAAATGGGTAGCACCGTGAACGGCGTTATCCTATCGTGGACGACCAACAAGATTCCTGTATCGCTGACGGTGGATGGGGAGAGCGTGGATGTCAACGCCGAAAGCATCCAGCTTGACACGAGCATCACGGCAAACAAGACCTTTACTGTGCTTGCTACGGACGAGCGTGGGGCTACCGATTCCGCCACCACCGGCATTACATTCCTGAACGGTGTGTACTACGGCGTAGGGACGGAAGATACCGACCTGCTCACGCTGAATAAGAAGCTGCAAAGCGGTAAGGGGCTGACTTTCACGGTCAATGCCGCAGACGGGCAGTATATTATTTACGCCCTGCCTACTCGCTACGGCACACCCGGATTCAACGTGGGCGGCTTTGACGGCGGTTTCAGTAAGTACGGCACGTTCTCCGTAACCAACGCCTCCGGCTACACTGAAAACTACGACGTATGGGTGTCCGACAATACCGGCTTGGGTAGCACCACCGTTAAGGTGTCGTAAGGGAGGATAATTATGGCTATTGAATTGATCGGAAAAATCAAACCGAAGAACAACGGCGCGTTCCCGCTGGTGGATGCCGAAGACGTGGAAATGCCCGATGGTACTCGATTGAGTGAATTTAAGGGTGGTGGAAGCACGGACGGCGCAGAAACTGTCACGAAGCAATCTACCTCCGATGAGTTGGGCAACCACTTTCTTTCGTTGTCGGGTGTGGGAGTCGGCACGGCGTTGTCTGTCACAACCACGGGAGAAAAGGTGCTGTGCTATAAGAGCGATAACTGGTTTCCTAACAGAAATTTCTCTGTGACCCAAGAAACCGTTGTTACCCTGCCCGTCCCGTTGCCGGTGGGCTATTATGCCGTTAGTGCCGCCATATCCGAGTGGGGTGTGGAAAATTCGAGTCCGCAGTTGCAGATGTTAAATGCGGATGGCACATCGATAGCGCAGACGATTACGGGAGTGTCCAACTACAATATGACCATTGCGGACAGCTTTAACACGGGTCGATATGGTGCAAGATTTTATGCAGCAGAGCCTATTGTTGCAATCAAAATTTATTCGGCAGAAGACGGATTGACTTCTCTCGGAAAGACTACCACATTTGAGGATTTTAGCCTTTGGTATTCCCCCACCGTTCACCCCACAAATGCCACAAGTTACGCTTGGCGTAGCGAGTATGACGGTGTGGCGTATGACATAGCCAATGGAGAAAAGCCCGTGGTGACAACCAACAATATGCATATGTTTGCTGATGATTACAAGGAGCTTTCTGCGAGTTATGAAACCGGTGTTCTTGCGCAAGCGGTGGAGGAGCTATCGCAGGAAGTAGACAATTTGCATGAGGAGGTGGCGGATTTAGCCACCAAGTCCGGCATTATCCACGAGGATGCTCCCGATTACGAGTACATTCCCCTCAACCTTGCAGGCGGTTGGAGCGACTTTGCATTCGTTGGCGACAAACTGTGGGTTTTCAAGGGAAGCGGTGACGAGGTACACACCTCCGCCGATGGAAAGATTTATATTTGCAACCCTGACACGGGTGCCGTTGAGAAAACGCTCAACCACGATTTCGGGCACTGCAACACCGTGCATTATAACCCCAAGAACGACAAACTGCTCATCGGCAACCTGCCCGGAAACAGCGAATATAAAGCGGCTTTGTACATCTTTGATGATGTCGCAGAGTGGGCAAGCCACGAGGACAACAGCGATGTGTTGTTTGCGAACAAGATTACCACCATCGTGGATGTGTCGCAAATTGTGAGTGACACCGGCACACACGCTTATGCTACGGTTGCTTGCTGGGGCGATGAGAACAACGGGCAAAACAATATCGTATATGTCAACGGACAATACAACCGATATTGGTGGAAAATCCTACTCGGAACGGGAACGAACAATCTTGGCAAGGGTACTTACACCGCCGCCGCAGATGGCGAGTATAACGGCACATACGAGGTGCTGTGGAGCAAGGAATTTGCCTTGCGTTACGATGCCAATCGAGAGGTTACGCAGGGCATTGACTTTGTGGGTGGTGTTATTTGCACCGCAAACGGTCACAATGAATTGCAATGGTGGGATTGGGATTTTTCCGAGTCTGCTGTGAGCCGCCGTGAGCATAATGTAACCGTCTATAAAGCAGATGGCACAACCGATTGGAGTGTGTCGGAAGGCTTTGCTGTTCGTGACGGATATGCCTATGTTGGCTGTATTTTCACGAACGAGAACAGGGCGTTTACTGACCGAAACGGCTTTATCAAGACTACCAATGGTGTCTGCTTGGGTGCGAGTATTACAAAAGACGGCATTAACGCCCTTATTGATGAGAAGCTGGGGGTGATCGAGAATGGCATTTACTGATAAGTTGACAGCGATTGCCGATTCCATTCGAGAAAGGACCGGCGAAACTGGCGGTATGACTTTGGATGAGATGCCGACCAAGATTGCAAGCATTTCCTCCGGCGGCTCTGCCGAGGGCTGCGTGACCGTCACCTTTATGAACGGCGACACGGTGCTGTTCGCCCGCCCCGTGTATGCGGGTGACGATTGTCCCGACCCGATTGCGCAGGGGCATATCAAAGAAACGCCCACAAAGGAGAGCACGGCGCAGTATGAGTACACTTTCAACGGCTGGGCTACGGCTGACGGTGGTATCGCTGATGCGAATGCGCTGAAAAACATCACGGCTGACAAGACCCTTTATGCGGCTTTTGCGGAGAGTGTGAGATTGTAC
>JAFXFF010000026.1 GCA_017520705.1 Clostridia bacterium
ATAATCTCCCTCTGCGGCGCATAGTGTGAACAGACGGATATCCGTCCCATATCGCCGTAGGGAGGTACCTCGTATGAATACCCGCACCCCATCCCCTCTGTCCCCGCTGCTAAAGCCTATCCTCATCGGACTGAGCGTCGGCGCGGTGGCGGCAACGGGATTTTTGCTCCTATCTGCTCTGCTCGTATACAAATTGGCCCTGCCCCTCGGCACGGTGACGCCCATGGCGGTGACAGCCATGGGTCTGGGCAGCTTTTTCGGCGGCATCGCCGCCGGACTGAGCACCAGAGAGAGGGGACTGCTTGTGGGAGCCGCGTGCGGTGCGCTGCTCTTTCTCATCCTGCTGATCGCAGGGCTGGCCCGTACAGGGGACGCAGCCCTCGGCTATGCCGCCCTCAAAGGGGCGGTGATGACGGCATGCTCTGCCGCAGGCGGTGTATTGGGCGTCAACCGACGCTGACCGTAAGACACAAAACAGCGGAGTAAGCCCACGGCTTGCTCCGCTTTTTGTTCTATCCTCCGTCTCTGCCGCATAGGCTTGTGGCGGAGGGATGCCTATGAAACGGACAACCACCCGCCGCCAGCGGGAAATGCAACATTTTATGGCGGACAACCGCCGCCTATTCCCCTTTGCCATCCTCTTTTTGGCGGGAGTGGGCGTAGGGGTGGCGGTGTATCTCACCGCCAAGCACAGCCTGCCGTCCGACCTGCTGACCTTGACCCCCGTAGGGGCCGGGGCGGCGGGATGGATGCACACACTGGGGGAAGCCTGCTTCTCCACGGTGGTGCTGTTGGGGGTGCTGTATCTGCTGGGGCTGTGGGCCTGCGGGGTGCCCTTCATCCTGCTGGTGCCCCTATTCCACGGGGTGGGGCTGGGGCTGACCGAAGCCTACTATTACGGCACGGGCCCCCACGGTGTGCTGACCGTAGCCGTGCTGGTGATGCCCGTGGGCTTGCTCAGCGCGGCGGTGCTGGCTGCCGCCTGCGCCGAAAGCCTGCGGCTGTCCGCCGGCCTGAGCCGTCAATTGCTCCCCGGGGGCGCAGAGGGCGGTCTGTGGAACGGGTTTCGGCTGTACAGCCTGCGGTTTTTGCTGTTTTTGGCCGCCGCCATGGGGGTGGCGTTCCTTGAGGTGCTGCTGCGCCAAGCCGTATTATAAAAAGAAAAATAAAACACGGAGGAAAGCGGTTTGCCGTTGCATCCGTGTATGTAAAAAGGAGAGTAATTTCTGTGGCAGGTTTTCTCGGTATGTTTAACTACGCAAAAGAGGGCCCCGGTGTGGCGAAAAACGCACCGAAAAAGCGTCCCTTTTTTGCCTTTATGGAAATCTACGGACGCAAATTCTGGAAACTGGCCATGGCGGGTCTGCTGTGGACCGTCACGGCCCTGCCCATCGTCACCCGCGGCTGGGCAGATGCCGGTCTGACCTTCATCACCCGCAATTTCAGCCGAGAGAAGCACGCGTTCATCAAGGAAGACTTCTTTGAAACGGTGAAAAAGAACCGCCGTAATGCCCTCATCATCGGCATCATCAACACCATCGTCACCACCATCCTCATCTTCAATCTGGTCACCTACATCCCCGTGATGATGCCCGGCCTGTACACACTGGTGGGGGTAGCGGCGGAGAATCTCCCTGCGGCCCGCGAGCTGAACCTGATGGAAACCATCATCCTCGCCCTGTCGCTGATGGGCTTCGTCACCTTTACGTGGATGAAATACTACATCCCTTTCCTGATGATCACCTTTAAGCTGAATCTAAAGCAGGTGTACAAAAACGCCTTCCTCTTTGCCGGTGCAAATATCAAGGTGAATCTGCTGCTCACCGCCATCCTGACGGTGCTGTATGCGCTGTTGGGTGGCATCCTGATGCTGTCCGCCGCCGCGAAATTCAACTATCTCATCTGGGCGGCGGTGCTGGTGCTGTGCGTGTCGGTGGTGCCCGCCTTCCGCTCCTTCCTCATCCAGTACAGCATCTTCCCCGCCATTAAAAAGCTGATCATCGACCCCTACTACGAGCAGAATCCCAACGCGGACAGGCAGGCCCGGCTGGACCTGGGTCTCGACGTGGAGGAAACCACCGCGCCCGCAGAGACGGCGGAGGAAGCCGAGGAGGTCAAGCCCGTAGAGGAGGAGCCCATCTTTGTGGACACCCTGCCCGAAAAAGAAGTGGATGCCCCGAAAAAGGTGCTGCCCAAACAGTATAACGAAAAGGAACTGCGTCGCTTCAACCGTCAGGTGCAAAGCCGCGTGACGGATGATGACGACGACACCATTTAAGGGAGAGGAAGTATCTCTATGTGGGATTACATCATCGCCGGTTTGCTGGTGGTGCTCATCGGCCTGCTGATCGCCGTGCTGGCAAAGGTGTCCGCCAAAAAAGAGAATGCCGCTGTCAAAGAGCAGCTGGACCGTATGCAGCGAGAGCTGCGGGAGGAGGTCCGCCAGAGCCGCAAGGAAAGCAACGAAGCCACCCAGCAGGCGGTGCAGAATATGAGTCAGGTGTTGCTGACGGCGCAAACCGGTGCCAACACCACCATCAACGAGAATTTAGAGAGCATCCGCCGGGCCATGGTGACCCAACTGAGCGGCATCCGCGAGGAGAATAACCGCCAACTGGAGCAGATGCGTCAGACGGTGGACGAAAAGCTGCAAAAGACCCTCAACGACCGCATCACCCAGTCCTTCCAACTGGTCAACGAGCGTCTGGAGCAGGTGTATGCGGGCCTGGGCGAGATGAAAACCCTGGCCGGCGGCGTGGGTGACCTCAAAAAGGTGCTGTCCAACGTAAAGACCCGCGGTATTCTCGGCGAGGTGCAGTTGGGCGCCATTTTGGAGCAGATCCTCTCTCCCGAGCAGTATGAGGCCAACGTGAAGACCCGTCCCAACTCCACCCACTACGTGGAGTATGCGGTGAAGCTGCCCGGCACCGACGAGGGCACCGTGTGGCTGCCCATCGACGCCAAATTCCCCATCGACGCCTATTCCCAGTTGCTGGAGGCCTATGAGACGGGGGACACCGACGCCATCAAAGCGGCGGGCAGCGTGCTGGAGCAGCGCATCAAGGCCTTTGCCCGCGACATCCGCGACAAGTACGTAGCACCGCCCCACACCACCGACTTCGGCATTATGTTCCTGCCTGTTGAGGGCCTGTACGCCGAGGTGGTACGCCGCGGGCTGATCGAAACCCTGCAGAACGAATACCACGTCAACATCGCCGGCCCTACCACCATGGCGGCCCTGCTCAACAGCCTGCAGATGGGATTCCGCACCCTGGCCATCCAGAAACGGTCGGGCGAGGTGTGGAAGCTGCTGGGGGCGGTCAAGACCGAATTCGACCGCTTCGGCACCGTGGTCGAGGCCGCCCAGCAGCGGCTGGAGCAGGCCGGTAACGAGCTGGACAAGCTGGTGGGCGTGCGCACCCGTCAGATCCAGCGCCGTCTGGCGCAGGTGACCAGCCTGCCCGAAGCGGAGGCCTCCGCACTCATCGAGGGCAGCGACAGCGGAGAATAATTGTTTATCAACAATCCCCCCGTCTGAGACTACGCCTCGGACACCCCCCTTTACACAAGGGGGGCACGCCGCTTCGCGGCTAAAAACCGCCGCATAAAGACAAGTCTTCTCCTACTATATTGTAGCAGGAGGGATGGATATGTATCGTGTGTTTTCGCCCCGCCGCTACGTCCGTGTGGCGGTGGCGGTGCTGGCGCTGTGGCTCACCATAGCCACCGCCCTGCATCTACCCGTGACGCCCACGGCGGCCAGCCCCACCGAAAGTGTGGCGGTACCCATCATTATGTACCACAGCATTCTGGGTAACCCCGCGCGGCAGGGCGCCTACGTCATCACCCCCCAGCAGTTTGAAGGGGATCTGCAGTATCTGCAGGCGGAGGGGTACACCACCGTGGTGATGGCCGACCTCATCGCCTACGTCAAGGAGGGAAAGCCCCTCCCCGACAAGGCGGTGGTGCTCACCTTTGACGACGGGTACTACAACAATTACCACTACGCCCATCCCCTATTGCAAAAATACGGGATGAAAGCGGTGATCTCCCCCATAGCGGTGTGGTCGGAGCATTATTCCGCCCACCCCGACGAGTGCGACCGCGACAATTATTCCCACCTGACGTGGGAGCAACTGCGGGAGATGGCAGGGTCGGGGGTGTGGGAGATCCAAAATCACAGCTACGACCTGCACCGCAACGACGGCGGGCAAAAGGGCGCCGCCAAACGAAAAGGCGAGAGCGATGAGGACTATCGGCGGCGGCTCAAGGACGACTTAGCCACGGCACAAGAGCTGCTGCAGGAGCAGGTGGGGGTCACCCCCACCACCTTTGCCTATCCCTTTGGTGCCATCAGCACGGTTTCCCAAGAGGTGCTGGCGGAGATGGGCTTTTGCGCCAGCCTATCCTGCGAGGAGCGCACGGCAACCCTCACCCGTGACCCCGCCTGCCTGTGGCGGCTGGGGCGGTATCTCCGCCCTGCGAACAAAGACGTCAAAGCCATTCTCGTAACCGCTGATAAAAGCGGTTTGCGATAATCGGTGAGATGTTTTTTCGTCAAGGAAGGCCCAAAGCGCAGGTAATACTGTATGTATTGCCGAGCATTTGAGGCGATGTGGGCGGAAAAACAGCCGCCGAGGATCGTGAACAAGATTTCATCAGTGGTTACTTTAAAAGTAGGAGTGTAGACCTATGGAACAGAAAAAGATCGACCGCATCAACGAACTGGCCCGCAAAAAGAAAGCGGAGGGGCTCACCCCTGCCGAGCTGGAGGAGCAGGCCGCGCTGCGGGCGGAATACATCGCGGGATTCCGCGCCAGTCTCACCGCCCAATTGGACAACACCGTGGTGGTGGACCCCGACGGCACCCGTCATAAGGTAGTGAAGAAAAATAAGCCCTGCTAATAGGGGCTTGCGCTATACATAGGATTTGTGTATACTGAAAACAGAACAATAAGCAAGGAGGACACAAGAATGGATAAGCTGCTGAAGCTCTTGAACGACAACGCCCGTCTCACCGACGCCCAGATGGCGGTGATGCTCAATGCCAGCGAGGAGGAGATTGCCGCCGCCATCGCCAAGCTGGAAAAGGACGGCATCGTGCGCGGCTACAAGCCCCTCATCGACTGGGATAAGACCGGCGAGGAGCTGGTGACCGCCATCATCGAATTGAACATCGCCCCCAGCAAGGACGAGGGCTTTGACGGTATCGCGGGGATCATTATGTCCTTTGACGAGGTGGAGGGTCTCTCCCTCATGAGCGGCGGCCACGACCTGATGGTCACCGTCAACGGGCGCTCCTTCAAGGACGTGGCTATGTTCGTGGCGAAGCGCCTGTCCCCCCTCCCCGGGGTGCTGGGCACCGCCACCCACTTTGTGCTGAAAAAGTATAAGGAACGCGGCGTGCTGTTCACCGACGAGGAAAAGGACGAGAGAGGCGGACTGTAATCCTTCGGACGAGAGAGGCAAACTATGAATTACGAGAAATTGATGAACGGAACGCTGGCGGATCTGAAGCCGTCGGGCATCCGTAAATTCTTTGATATTGCCGCCGAGATGGAGGACGTCATCTCCCTCTCGGTGGGTGAGCCGGATTTTTCTACCCCGTGGCACATCCGGCAGGAGGGTATCCACACCCTCGAAAAGGGACGCACCTGGTACAGCCCCAACGCGGGCTTTCTCGCCCTGCGGGAGGCCATCAGCGGCTACGTGAGCCGTCACAGCGGCGTCACCTACGACCCAAAAAGTGAAGTGCTGGTCACCGTCGGCGGCAGTGAAGCCATCGACCTATGCCTGCGCGCCCTCATCACCCCCGGTGACGAGGTGCTGATTCCCGAGCCCGCCTTTGTGTGCTACGACCCGCTGACCCGTATGGCGGGCGGCGTGCCGGTGCCGCTGGTGACCAAGGCGGAGGACGCCTTCCGCCTACGTGCCGACGTGGTGGCGGCCGCCATCACCCCCAAGACGAAGCTGTTGGTACTCCCCTACCCCAACAACCCCACGGGCGCCATTATGCCCCGTGAGGAGCTGGAGGCGCTGGCCGAGGTGCTGCGCGGCACCGACATTATGGTGCTCAGCGACGAGATCTACGGCGAGCTGACCTACGGGCGGGAGCACGTGAGCTTTGCCGCCATCGAGGGGATGCAGGAGCGTACCATCCTGGTCAGCGGCTTCTCCAAGGCCTTCGCCATGACCGGCTGGCGTCTGGGCTACGCCTGCGGACCTGCGCCGATGATGAAAATGCTGATCAAGCTGCATCAGTTTGCCCTGATGTGCGCCCCCACCACCGCCCAGTACGCCGCCATCGAAGCCATGAACAACGGCGACGAGGACGTGGAGAAGATGCGGGGCGAATACGATATGCGCCGCCGCTATATCGTGGACGAGCTCAACAAGATGGGGCTGACCTGCTTTGAGCCGGAGGGAGCTTTCTACGTCTTCCCCTCCATTCAGTCGACGGGGATGACCTCCGAGGAATTCTGCGAGCGGCTGCTGAAGGAAAAGCACGTGGCGGTGGTGCCCGGCAACGCCTTTGGCGACAGCGGCGAGGGATTTATCCGCATTTCCTACTGCTATTCCATCAAACACATCACCGAGGCCATCCGCCGTATGCGTGAATTCTTGGAGGAGAACGGGCTATGCAAGTAACCGTCCACGCCCCTGCCAAAATCAATCTCACCCTGGATATTGTCGGCACCCGTGAGGACGGGTATCACCTGCTGGAGAGCATTTTCCAGTCGGTGAGCGTCTACGACACCGTGGTGGCGGAAAAGGCGGAAAGCATCACGCTGGACGCCCCTGCCTGCGACTGCCCCGTGGAGAAAAACACGGCCTATAAGGCGGCGGTGGCCTTTTTCAAGGCCACGGGTATCGAGGGCGGTGTCACGCTGACCCTGCACAAACGCATCCCCACCCAAGCGGGGATGGGGGGCGGCTCCGCCGACGCGGCGGGCGTGCTGGTGGCACTGAACGCGCTGTATGAAACCCATCTGAGCAAAGAACGGCTGTGCGAGATCGGCTTGACCGTCGGGGCGGACGTGCCCTTCTGCGTGATGGGCGGCACCGCCTACGTGACGGGGATCGGCGAGGGGTTGCAACCCCTGCCGCCGCTACCCGAGTGCTGCATCGTGATTGCCCAACCCCAAGAGGGCATCTCCACCAAGGAGGCCTATGCCGCGGTGGATAACGCGGTGATTTTGGACCGTCCCGACAACCAATCCGCTATCGCGTATCTTTTTGTCGGCGATTTGGAGGGCGTATGCGCCCAAGCGGTGAACGTGTTTGAGGTAGCCTCCGAGCTGGCGGGTGTCAAGGACATCCGCCGCCGTATGGAGGCTTTTTCGCCCCTGTGCAGTCAGATGACGGGGTCGGGCAGTTGCGTATTTGCCATCTTTGACAGCCGCGAGTCTGCCGGCGCTTGCCTGGCCGACCTGAAGAAAGACTATCCCACCGCCACCATTTGTCAGCCGTGTGCTGGGGTTGTGGTGGAAAAGGAATAATTTCCCATCCAGTTGAATAAAGCCGAAACCATATAAGGCTTCCCCTTGAGGGGAAGCTCCCGCGTAGCGGGTGATGAGGTGTAGCCGTCCGCAGACGGCGTTATCTTTGCGCTTCGCGACCACCTCATCCGCCTCGCATATGCTCGGCACCTTCCCCTCGAGGGGAAGGCTGATGAGGATTGTGCAAGCCGTGTGATGGATGTGTGGTGGAGAAGGAATAATCATTCTTTCAAGAAGGTTTGAGGTGAGCATATTGTCCAGCAATCGGATAAAGAAAAAACGCGTATCCCTGCATCTATTCCATCGCAGACGTCGCTTGGCGTTTATCTTAGCACTGCAAGTACTTCTGTTGGTTTTGTTCGTCGGTAATCTTTTACGCACTGTTCCGAACAGCGATGATAAAATCCATAGCGATACCATCACCGTGGAAGAGATGCGCTATGTTGGCGGAAGAAGTTCGAAGCTGAAAATATACTCCGACGATATTGAATATACCTTTTTTCCACGGAGCGGTGCCGAGTATGGATCCGGACGAATTTATGCCGATCTTCAGATCGGCGATACGCTGTCTATCCAATATTATGAGTATCCAACGCTGTTCGGCCCGACCAATCGCATCGTGGATGCCAAAAACGGCGAGACCGTATACCGCACCTTAGAGGAAAGCAGAAAATCCTCTTTACCAATTTTGGGAGTCGTGTGCTTTTTCGTCGTTGAGGCCGTTTTCACATTTGCATTTTTCCGGATGCGAAAAAGTTAAGCACGTTTTGCTTGCGAAAACAATTTCCACATTTTGTATAATTGCGTAAAAAACCGCCCATTCTGTTGTTGACAAACGGAAAGGGCGGTTTTTTCTATGGAGATACGAAATAAAAGACGATGGATCCAAGCGGTGACGGGGGGACTGGTGCTGTGTCTGGCGCTGTCAGCGGCAGAACTCCACGGCACCTGCGAGGGGGTACGGAAGAACGTGGTGCGGCTGCACATCCTGGCCAACTCCGACAGCGAAGAGGATCAAGCGCTGAAGCTGAAGGTGCGGGACGCGGTGCTGGCGGCGTCGGCGGACTGGCCCCGGACGGCGGCCACCGCCGAAGAGGCGCTAGAGCAGGCCGAGAGCCGCCTGCCCGAGCTGGAAGCGGTGGCGCGGCACACGGTGATCGCCGAGGGGTACGACTATCCCGTCAAGGCCGAGGTGTGCCGCATGTACTTCACCACCCGCCAATACGACACCGTGACCCTGCCGGCGGGGATGTACGACGCGGTGCGGCTGAGTATCGGCGAGGCCGAGGGGCAAAACTGGTGGTGCGTGATGTACCCGCCCCTGTGCGTGGGAGCCGCCACCGATCGGGAGCAGGCCACCTCCCTGTGGAGCGACAGCCAGCAAAAGCTGGTGCAGGGCGGTGAGCGGTACGTGGTGAAATTCAAGGTGGTGGAATGGGCACAAAAAGCACTGTCGCTATTCCGTCGAAAATAATTGAAAAAATTTAGAATTAGGTATTGACAAATGGGAAACCATAGTGTATGATAGTCAAGCGGTTTGAGAAAACCCGTGGTGACAGGCACCTTTAGCTCAGTTGGTAGAGCACCTGACTCTTAATCAGGGTGTCCAGGGTTCGAGTCCCTGAAGGTGCACCATTATATGGCCCGTTGGTCAAGTGGCCTAAGACTCCGGCCTCTCACGCCGGCAACAGCGGTTCGAATCCGCTACGGGTCACCACTTCGGCGTCGACATATCGTCGGCGCCGAACAAATTAGTTGGTGTTGATGACGGTGAGGGTACACCCGTTCCCATCCCGAACACGGCAGTTAAGCTCACTCGTGCCGACAATACTTGGCTGGAAGCGGCCCGGTAAGATAGGTAGATGCCAACACACAAGACCTCTGCAATCGTGGAGGTCGCATATTGCTCCTTAGCTCAGCCGGTAGAGCGCATGACTGTTAATCATGATGTCGTCAGTTCGAGCCTGACAGGAGCAGCCAATGAAAAAGCCACCCGATCGGGTGGCTTTTTTCATTGGCTTTTTCTATTAGATTCAGCTGACGACATCGTAATTGGTAGTCATGCCTTCACCGACTGAGCGTCCACGCGAAGTCGGTGGTAGCCGTTTGCGAGCGCCGCCGGTGGCGGATACAGCGAGCAAAAAGGCTGGTGCCGCGGTCGAAATGCGGCGACGCGAACAGCGAGCATACGCATTTCGGGCACCGCAAACGGAAGCATGACGGATGGATTTGTGCAAGGTTGGAGTGTGATCGTGCGGGTCGATGTGGACAAAAATCTCTACACGTCCGATTCGCCCTTGCACTTCTTCTTGCAATATGCTACAATAATCGCATCACACATCCGAAAGGAGACATCCCTATGAACCTGCTCGATCTCATCGCCCTCTCCCCTATGACGGGAGACGATTCCCCCCAGAAGAACATCATCGTGTACATCATCCTCGGCGTGGCGCTGGCAGCCGCGCTGGTGCTGGGCTTCTTCGGCAAGGGTAAGGGCAAAAAATAAGGCACGCGCACAGGCCGACGGACCATGTCCGTCGGCCTTTTTTGTTGCATTCCATCGAAAATGGTGCTATAATGCCTCTGTCATCATCCCTTTCGGAAAGAGGGTGCTCTCATTGAAAAAACGACCCGTTATCCAACACGTCGGCGTGGGCCTGCTGCTGGGCGGCATCGCCGGCGCGGTGACCGGTGCGGTCATCACGCTGTATAAATTCTGTGCCAAGCAGATCATCCACCTATCGGAGGAGGGCTACGCCTTCCTGCGGCAAAGACCGCTGTGGATCCTCCCTGCGGTGGTGGCGCTGTTCGTCCTGGCCGTGGTGCTGGGCCACATCTATCGCCGCACCACCAACCTGCGCGGCGGCGGCATCCCCACCGCCATCGCCATCCTGCGCGGATGGCTCCCCTTTCAATGGCTGCGCAACGCCGTCGGCATCTTCACCCTGTCGCTGACCACCTTTCTGGTGGGTGTGCCGCTGGGTAACGAGGGCCCCTCGGTGCAGCTGGGCACCGCCCTGGGCAAAGGGTGCTCTTCCTTATTAGGAAAACGTGCCGATGCGTGGAGCCGCTACGGTATGACCGGCGGTGCCTGCGCCGGCTTCTCCACCGCCACCGGCGCGCCGCTATCCGGCATCCTCTTCGCGGTGGAGGAGGCACACCACCGCGTATCCCCGCTCATCCTGCTGGTGGCCACCGCCGCCGTGGGAGCGGCCCGCCTGGTCAGCGATCTGCTGGCCCCCGCGCTGGGCGTTTCCAGCACCCTGTTCCCGCACCTGCAGCTCCGCCCCCTGAGCGTGGCGGATAGCTGGATCCCTTTGGCGGTGGGAGCGCTCTTCGGTCTGTTTGCCGTGGTTTTTCTCTCCTTCTACCGCGGTGTGGCCCATCTGCTGAACAATAAGCTGGACAAGATGGCGGATCGATACAAGATCTTCGCCATTCTGCTGTTGACGCTGGGCATGGGGCTATGGTCCTACTCCACCATCTCCACCGGTCACGAGCTGATCCTCTCCCTCTTTGACGGCGAGACGGTACTGCTGCTGGCGGCCCTGCTATTGGTGCGCACCACCCTCACCGTGGGTGCCAACGTCACCAATATGACCGGCGGCATCTTCCTGCCACTGCTGGCCATCGGCGCCGTTCTCTCCGCCCTCTTTGCCGAGGGCGTGACCGCCTTGGGGCTGGATGCCTCCTACTATCCCGTCATACTGGTGCTGGGCATCACCGCCTGCATCGCGGGTATGATGAAGATGCCGCTGACCGCCGTGGCCTTTGCCATCGAGGCGCTGTCCGCCTACCACCTCATTCTGCCCGTCCTATTGGTGACGGCGGTGGCCTACGGTGTGGCGGAGCTGTTTGACGCCGTATCCATCAACGACCGCGTGCTGGACAGCCGTATGGAGCAGATCCGCAAAGACCGCAAGCGCACCGCAGCGGAAACCACCGTCACGGTGCAGCCCCACTCCTTCGCCGTGGGCAAGGAGGTGCGGGATATCTTCTGGCCGGAGGGGTTGTTTGTGCTGTCGGTGGACAAAAAGGGCGCTCTCGGCGGCAAGACCCTTCACGAAGGGGATGAGCTGCGGGTGCGCTATGCCACCTTCAACGAAAAGCGCCTCAAGAAAGAGCTGGTCGCCATCCTGGGCGAGCAGGAATAACCGCAGGGAACCGCCGAATCCTTTCGACGGTTCCTTTTTTTATATATTTTTTGCAAACGCCTCTTGACTTTATCGTGGTAAAGTAGTAAAATGGTAAAACACTACAGCGCGAAAGGAGATGCCCTATGGCTCCGTTTAACACCCCCTCCATCGACCGACTGTTTGCGGCGATATTGCAGCTGCAAGACACAGAAGAGTGCCGCAAATTCTTCGAGGACATCTGCACCATCAAGGAGGTGCAGGATATGGCCCAGCGACTAAACGCCGCCGTCCTGCTGGACAAAGGCGTAGGCTACCAAGCCATCTCCGAGCAGGTGGGCATCTCCACCGCCACCATCAGCCGCGTGAGCCGCTGCCTCAACTACGGCGCCGGCGGCTATCGCATGGCTATCGACCGACTGAGAGAGGAGGAGAGCAAATGACCGACTATGGATGCACCCTGCGCCGCGAGGAACAGGCGGTCTTCGCCCTGCGGGGCTTATACGAGGACTACGGCTATGCGCCCTACAAGATGAGCAAATTCGAGGAATACGACCTGTACGTGCGCAACAAGGAATTCCTCATCTCCGACGGGGTCATCACCTTCACCGACACCGACGGCAAGCTGATGGCGCTCAAGCCCGACGTGACCCTCTCCATCATCAAAAACAGCCGCGACGAGTCGGGTTGTGTGCAAAAGGTCTATTATAACGAAAACGTCTACCGCGTATCCGAGGACGCCCACTGCTTTAAGGAGATCCTGCAGACGGGTCTGGAGTGTATGGGCGACATCGACGACGGTTGTGTCTATGAGGTGCTGCGGCTGGCCGCCGAAAGCCTGCGGCGAATCGCACCCAAGGCGGTGCTGGACGTATCCCACCTCGGCGTGGTTGACAGCCTGCTGGATGGGCTGTGCGCGGAAGGCCGCGGCAAGATTTGTCACTGTATGGGTGAGAAGAACGCCCACGAGCTCAAGGCGGTGTGCGCCAAGTATGGTGTCGCCGAGGATGTGGCCGACAAATTGCAGAAATTGGTGGGTCTCTACGGCGCGCCTGACAAGGTGATGCCCGCGCTGCGCGACCTGGTGGGCGACACCGCGGCGGTGGCGACGCTGGAAACCTTGACCGCCGCCATGGTGGCGGGTGGCTACGGCGATATGCTGCGTGTTGACTTCTCGGTCATCGACGAGGGACGCTACTACAACGGTATCGTGTTCCGCGGCTTTGCTCAGGGCGTACCCGACAGCGTGCTGTCCGGCGGCCAATACGACCGCCTGATGCGGCAGATGGGCCGCCGCGGCGGCGCCGTGGGCTTCGCCGTGTATCTGGACCGCCTGGGACGGATGCCCGAGGCGACAAGGGAATACGACGTGGACACCCTGCTGCTCTACGACGAGGGGTGTGACCTGACGGCGCTGTATGCCGCCGCCGGCACCCTGCGCGGGGAGGGCAGCGTGATGCTGCAAAAGGAGATTCCGTCTAAGCTCACCTATCGCCGGGTGTGCCGCTTTAAGAACGGGGAGGTGAAGCCCGTATGAAAGAGATGCTGAACATCGCCCTGCCCAAGGGCAGACTGGGTGAAAAAGTGTACGCCATGTTCAAGGCGGCGGGATTCCCCTGCCCTGCTATTGAAGAGCAAAACCGCAAGCTGATATTCGAAAACGAAGAGGTGGGTGTCCGCTACTTTTGGGTGAAGCCCTCCGACGTGGCCATCTACGTGGAGCGGGGTGCCGCCGACATCGGCGTGGCGGGCAAGGATATCCTGCTGGAATACCGACCCCGCGTGTACGAGCTGCTGGACCTGGACGTAGGAAAATGCCGCATGGCTGTCGCCGCACCCAAGGGATTCCGCGACGACCCCACCCGCACCCTGCGGGTTGCCACCAAATTCTCCCGCATCGCCCGCGACCATTATGCAGGTAAGGGACGGGACATCGACATCATCCACTTAAACGGCTCCATCGAGATCGCGCCCATACTGGGCTTGAGCGACGTCATCGTGGACATCGTGGAGACGGGTACCACCCTGAAAGAGAACGATCTGGAGGTCATCGAGAACATCGTGCCCATCAGCGCACGACTCATCGCCAACACCTCCTCGTTCAAGTTTAAGAATGACGCTATCGAGAAGCTGCTGACTCAAATGGAGGGATAGCCCATGATTCAAATTCTCAAATACGGCCAGGTCGCCAACGAAGAGATCTTTGCCCGCGTGGTGCCCACGGTGGACGTGGCGGGCATCGTAGCGGATATTATCGCCAACGTGCGTCAGCGTGGTGACGCGGCACTGTACGAATACTGCGAAAAATTTGATAAGGCGAAGTTGACCACCCTGCAGGTGACGGCAGAGGAGATCGCCGAGGCCAGAGCCGCGGTGGAGCCAAAATTCATCGAGATTCTGGAAGAGGCGGCGGAGAATATCCGCCAATTCCACAGCCAGCAGGTGCGGCAGTCCTTTATTATCAACAACAAGCCCGGTATCGTCATGGGGCAAAAGGTGATTCCCGTGGACCGGGCGGGTCTGTACGTTCCCGGCGGCACCGCCGCCTACCCCTCCACCGTGCTGATGGACGCCATCCCCGCCAAGATCGCCGGCGTACCCGAAGTGGTGATGGTGACACCCCCCGGTGCCGACGGCAAAGTCAACCCCGCCATTTTGGCGGCGGCATCGGTGGCAGGGGTGGATAAGATCTTTAAATTAGGCGGTGCACAAGCTGTGGCGGCTCTTGCCTACGGTACCGAATCGGTGCCGAAAGTAGACAAGATCGTGGGCCCCGGCAACGCCTTCGTTGCAGAGGCGAAAAAGCAGGTGTTTGGCGTGGTGTCCATCGACATGATCGCCGGCCCCAGCGAGATTCTAATCGTCGCGGACGGCAAGTCCGATCCCCGCTGTGTGGCCGCCGACCTGCTCTCGCAGGCGGAGCACGATCGACTGGCCAGCGCGGTCTTAGTCACCGACAGCGCCGAACTGGCGGTGGCGGTGCAGGCCGAGCTAGAGGTGCAGATTCCCCTGCTCTCCCGTGCAGACATTGCCCGCGAGAGCATCGACCGCAACGGCAAAATCATCGTGGCGGAAACCCTGATGACCGCCATCGACATCGCCAACGAGCTGGCCCCCGAGCACTTAGAACTGTGCGTGGATGCGCCCTTCGACTATCTGGACGCCATCCGTCACGCAGGATCCATCTTTATGGGGCGCCACTGCCCCGAGGCGCTGGGCGACTATCTGGCAGGCCCCAACCACACCCTGCCCACCGGTGGTACCGCCAAATTCTCCAGTCCCCTATCGGTGGACGACTTTGTGAAAAAGACCCAGTACACCTATTACACCCGTGACGCCTTGGCGAAGGTGGCGCAGGACGTGGCCTTCTTTGCCGAAAAAGAGGGGCTCACCGCCCACGCCAAGAGCGCCGTAATTCGATTAGAGAAGTGATAGTATGAGCCGATTTTTCAGCCGCAACTTTGCGGGGCTGACCCCCTATACCCCGGGGGAGCAGCCGCAGGACAAGAAATACGTCAAACTCAACACCAACGAGAGTCCCTTCCCCCCCTCTGCCAGAGCGCAAGCTATGGCGGCCAAGGCAGCGGCGGGCCTGCAGCTCTATCCCGATCCCACCTGCCGTGTGCTGCGGGAGCGATTGGGTGCGCTGTATGGGCTGACTGCCGACGAGGTCATCGTCACCAACGGCTCGGATGAGGTGCTGAGCTTTGCCTTTATGGCGTTCTGCGATAACGGGGTGATCTTCCCCGACATCACCTATGGGTTTTATCGGGTGTTTGCGGAATTGTACCGCATTCCCTTTGAGGAGATCCCGCTGAAAGAGGATTTCACCATCGATATTGAGGACTACAAGGGGCGCAAGGAGACGGTGTTTATTGCCAACCCCAATGCCCCCACGGGCATTCCTCTGACGGTGGCGGAGATCGAGGCGATCGTTCGCTCCAACCCCCACCGTATGGTGGTGGTGGACGAGGCCTACGTGGACTTTGGCGGTGAGAGCTGTGCGCCGCTGATTGCCAAGTACGACAATCTCTTGGTGACGGGGACCTTCTCCAAATCCCGCTCTATGGCGGGGGCCCGACTGGGATTCGGCTTGGCCTGCCCTGCTCTCATTCAAGACCTGGAGACCCTGCGCTACTCCACCAACCCCTACAACATCAACCGTCTGACCATGGCGGCGGGGCTGGGGCAGCTCGTGGACGAGGAAGAGACCCGTCGCAACTGCCGCGCCATCATCCAAAACCGCCAATACACCATTACGGTGCTGTCCGAGATGGGGTTTGACGTATTGCCGTCGGCGGCCAACTTTGTCTTTGCCAAGCACCCCGCCATCGGGGGCAAGGACCTGTATCTGCAGCTGAAGGAAAAGGGGATTTTGGTGCGCCACTTTGACAAAGAGCGATTAAAGGAGTATAATCGAATCACTGTGGGCAGCAGAGAGCAGATGGACGCTCTGCTGACCACCATCAAAGAAATTTTGGAGGAGTGACCCTGATGCGAAGCGTCACCATCGCCCGTAAAACGGCGGAAACGGATATTTCACTCTGTCTCGACTTAGACGGTGCAGGAAAATCTCAAGTGAATAGTGGGTGTGGTTTTCTGGACCACATGCTGACCCTCTTCGCCAAGCACGGCGGCTTTGACCTGACCCTCACCTGCGTAGGGGACACCTACGTGGACGACCACCACACGGTGGAGGACATCGGAATTGCCCTCGGCTCAGCCTTTGCCCAGGCGCTGGGGAATAAAAAGGGCGTCACCCGCTACGGCAGCTGCGTGCTGCCCATGGACGAGGCCCTCATCCTCTCGGCGGTAGACCTATCGGGACGGGATTTCCTCGGCTACGACCTGCCCATCCCCGACGAGAAAGTGTGCATCGAGGAGGGACTGAGCTACGACCTCGCCATCCCGACGAAACAGGTGGGTGCATTTGACACCGAATTGGTGCAGGAATTCTTTTTGGGCTTTGTGCGCAACGCAGGAGCCACCCTGCACATTCGCAAGATCGCCGGCACCAACAGCCACCACATCATCGAGGGAGCGTTTAAGTCCGTGGCCCGCAGTCTGCGGGATGCCGTCGCCATCGACAGCCGCTTTGCGGATGTCATTCCCTCCACTAAGGGGGTGCTCCAATGATCGCCATCGTTGACTACGGTGTGGGCAACCTCTTCTCGGTGAAGAGCTCCTTTGCCGCCATCGGTGCCGAGGCCGTTATCACCTCTGACCCCGCGGTCATCCGCGCCGCCGACCGCATTTTGCTCCCCGGTGTGGGTGCCTATCGGGACGCCGCACAAAAACTCCGCGAGAGCGGTATGGGCGACCTGGTGAAGGAGCAGGCCGCCAGCGGCAAGCCGGTGATGGGTATCTGTCTCGGTATGCAGCTACTGTTTGAAAAAAGCTACGAATTCGGCGAGTATGAGGGTTTGGGGCTCATCCGCGGCGAGGTGCGCCCCATCCGCGACGTGTCCCCCAACCACTATAAGGTGCCCCACATCGGCTGGAACGCGCTGAACCTAAAGCAGCACCACCCCCTGCTCAAATACGTGCTGGAGGGGGACTGCGTCTATTTCGTCCACTCCTACTACGCCGCCGACTGCGACGACGCGGTCATCGCCACCACGGAATACGGCGCCCCCATCACCGCCGCGGTAGCCCAGGGCAACGTGTGCGGCTGTCAATTCCACCCCGAAAAGAGCGGACAGGTGGGGCTTTCGATTCTAAAAGCATTCTGCGAACTGTAAGGAGCGAGGAATATGGCAAAGCCGAACAAAGACAAACGATTCATCGTCAAGGAAAAATACGGTGGATTCTCCATCGGCACCTACGTGCTGGTGGATCGAGAGACCGGTGTGAACTATCTCTATGCCAACAGCGGCTACAGCGGCGGTCTCACCGTGCTGGTGGACGCTCTGGGCAAGCCAATCGTGACCCCTATCGTTGAAGAATAAGGTGATTGTATGCTGTTATTCCCTGCCATCGATCTCTATGAGGGCAAGGCGGTACGCCTATATAAAGGCGACTATAACCGACTGACCGTCTATAACGATAACCCCGCCGCGGTGGCCAAGGACTTTGCCGCCGCAGGGGCGAAACACATCCACATCGTGGACTTAGAGGGTGCCAAAAGCGGCACCACCCCCAACCTGGACACCGTGGTGCGGATCAAGCGGGAAAGCGGCCTTTTCTGCGAGATCGGCGGCGGCGTGCGGAATATGGACGTGGTACGCGCCTATATAGAGGCGGGTCTTGACCGGGTCATCCTCGGCACCGCCGCGGTGGAAAATCCCGCCTTTGTCCGTGAGGCGGTGGCGGCCTACGGCGAGAAGATCGCCGTGGGAGTCGATCTGAAGGACGGCTACGTGGCGGTCAAGGGCTGGACGGAGAAATCCGCGCTGGACGCCATGACCTTCTGCCGACAGATGCAGGAAATCGGAGTGAAAACCCTCATCGTCACCGACATCTCCAAGGACGGTGCTATGCAGGGCACCAACCACGGCCTGTACGGTGAGCTGCAGGCGGCTTTCCCCGCCCTGCAATTCGTGGCATCGGGCGGTGTGTCCTCGATGGAAGATGTCCGCCGACTGGCGGATGCCAACCTCTACGGCGCCATCATCGGCAAGGCCTACTACATCGGCGCCATTGACTTAAAAGAAGCTTGTAAGGAAGTGCAAGTATGATAACCAAGAGAATTATCCCTTGCCTGGATGTTCGGGACGGACGAGTGGTCAAGGGTGTCAACTTTGAAAGTCTGGGCGACGTGGCCTCCCCCGTGGAGCTGGCCAAATTCTACAGCGCCAACGGGGCGGACGAGCTGGTGTTCTACGACATCACCGCCTCCGCCGAGGGACGGCAGCTCTTTACCGATATTCTGCGGAAGACCGCACAAAACGTGTTCATCCCCCTGACGGTGGGCGGCGGCATCAACACCGTGGCCGACTTTGAGCGGGTGCTGGGCTGCGGCGCCGACAAGGTGAGCGTCAACTCCGGCGCCATCCGCAACCCCGATTTGGTCCACGAGGCCGCCACCCGCTACGGCGCCCAGTGCGTGGTGCTGTCCGCCGACGTGAAGAAGGTGGACGGCGTGTGGCGCATCTTCGCCAAGGGCGGACGGGAAAATACGGGTATGGACGCCATCGAATGGATCCACCGCTGTGCCGAGAACGGCGCGGGAGAGATCGTGGTCAACTCCATCGACACCGACGGGGTCAAAAACGGCTTCGACCTGCCCCTGCTGCAGGCGGTGTGCGACGTGGTGAGTGTCCCCGTTATCGCCTCGGGCGGTGCGGGCAGTATTGACCATTTTTTGACGCTGTTTAACACCCTCCCCGGGGTGGATGCGGGCTTAGCGGCCTCCATCTTCCACTTCGGTGAGGTGTCCATCCGTGACCTGAAGCGGCAGATGGCCGCCGCAGGCATTCCCACAAGATTGTGAGGTGCCAAAATGAGCCTGTTTCGACACACCGATACCTATGGCTCTCAGTATTCTTTCGAAGAGCTGCAAGCTATCCTCCGATTGGATAAGATTGGGAACGGCACCTATTTTCATCGTATGGATATAGAAACCGAGGACGGGTTTATCCTCAGACCTAAGATGAATCTGCCTGCCAAAAACAATTTTGCTCCCATCGTGCTCGTTTCGCTACACGAATCTGAGAGCGAGGAAAAAGTTACGTTGCATTTCCGGCCGCCCCGTGAGATGGTTGTGTTCGCTGCGTTGGTATGTGTTTTCTGTCTGTTGATATTTGCCATTACTTTTTCCGCTGTGGTGCGCAACCCACTGTTATTGCTTATTTTCCCTTTGATTTTTGCCTTTTTCTTTCTCATCTTCTATCTCGGCTGTCGCCTGACCTATCGTGACTGCCTGAAAAAGTTTGTTAAACAGCTAAAGCTGTATCCCATCCATAAGGAGAAATGACTATGTTGGATATCAACACGTTGAAATTCGATGAAAAAGGACTCATCCCCGCCGTGGTGGTGGATGCGGTCACCAAAGAGGTGCTGACCCTCGCCTATATGAACAAGGAGAGCCTGCAGATCTCCATGGAGAAAGGTCTCACCTGCTTCTGGAGCCGCTCTCGTCAGGAATTGTGGCTCAAGGGCGAAACCAGCGGAAACTACCAGCACATCGTGTCCATCACCGCCGACTGCGACGGGGATGCCCTCACCGTGCTGGTGGAGAAGGACGGCCCCGCCTGCCACAAGGGGGAGGAAAGCTGCTTCCACAATCCCATTTGGGAGAGCGAGGAGCGCCACGCATTCTCCCTGGAGGGCCTGATGGAGATGCTGAAAGGGCGCAAAACCAACCCCAAAGAGGGCAGCTACACCACCTATCTGTTCGAAAAGGGTCTGGATAAGATCCTCAAAAAGGTGGGCGAGGAATGCACCGAGGTGATCATCGGCGCCAAGAGTGAGGACAAGGCGGAGACGGTGTATGAGATCGCCGATCTGTGCTATCACGTGATGGTGCTGATGGTGGAGATGGGTATTTCGCTGGAGGATATCCACAAGGAGCTTGCCTCCCGCCACGTGATCGATAAGAAAGTGAAGCAAGAGAAGATGGTGTAAAAGCCTCCCTCTTGAGGTCGATTTCCCCCGTCAAGCGGGGGAAAATGTCCGCAAAGCGGACAAAAGGGGGGCCGTTTCACGGCGAGTGAAGGTGGATTTCGCCGCAGGCGAAAGACGGAGGGAGTTTTTCTTCCGTCACCTGTCGGTGACGATTCCCCCAGTCAGCCTATCGGCTGACAGCCCCCTCGAGAGGGGGCCACCCAATCCCTTCCGTAAAATAAAAACCGCTGTCCGTATCGGACAGCGGTTTTTTATATGGCACGATTTAATGTTTGTGCGGATCACTCCACCAGACGGTCGGACATGGGAACGTACTCCCGATCCTCTTTGACGGAGATGTAGGCGGGACGGATGATCTTGCCCGCGTTCTGAATCTCCTCGATGCGGTGGGCGGACCAGCCCGCGATACGGGATACCGCGAAGAGGGGGGTGAACAATTCGCAGGGGAGCTCCAGCATACGGTAAATCAGGCCGGAGTAAAAATCCACGTTGGGGCTGACGCCCTTGAACACCTTGCGCTTTTCGCCAATCATCTCGGGGGCCAGCTTGGCCACCTTCTCGTACAGCGCGTACTCCTCCTGATAGCCCTTCTCCTCCGCCAGCTGGCCCGCATACTCGCGGAGCACCTCGCTACGAGGGTCGGACAGAGAATAGACGGCGTGACCCATACCGTAGATCAGGCCGGTGCGGTCAAAGGCGTTCTTATCCAGCAGGCGGGCCAGATAATCCCGAATCTGGGCGTCGTCGGTGGTGTCAATGGTGGCCTTCATATCGTCAAACATACGCACCACCTTGATGTTGGCGCCGCCGTGACGGGGACCCTTCAGGCTGCCCAGAGCTGCCGCCACCGAGGAATAGGTATCGGTGCCGGAGGAGGTGACCACGTGGGTGGTGAAGGTGGAGTTGTTACCGCCGCCGTGCTCGGCGTGGAGCACCAGCGCCAGATCCAGAATCTTGGCCTCCAGGGGGGTGAATTGGCTATCCTCGCGCAGCAGGTGCAGCAGATTCTCGGCGGTGGAATACTCGGGACGGGGCAGGTGGATGAACAGACTCTTATCCTGATGGTAATGCTGATAGGACTGGTAGCTGTACACCGCCAGCATGGGGAACACCGAGATGAGCTGCAGGCTCTGGCGCAGCACATTGGCAATGGAGATGTCATCGGGGTTCTCGTCATAGGCATAGAGAGCCAAGACGCAACGGGAGAGGATATTCATCATATCGCGGCCGGGAGCCTTGAGGATCATATCGCGGACAAAGGAGGTGGGCAGGCTGCGGCACTGGGCCAACTCCCGCCGGAAGCGGAACAATTCACCCTCGTCGGGCAGCTCGGAGAAGAGCAGCAGATAAATGATCTCCTCAAAGCCGAAGCGGCTGTCGCCCTGGAAGCCCTTGACCAGATCCTTGATATTATAGCCGCGGTAGAACAATTCGCCGGGGATGGGGTGCAATTCACCGTCGGGGCCCAGTCTCTGGGCGTTGACGGTGAACACCTCGGTCAAGCCCGTGACCACGCCGCGGCCGCGGCGGTCACGCAGACCGCGATAGACCCGGTGCTCCTCGTACATATCCGGCTGGATATGATTGCGCTCGGAGGAAGCCTGAGCCAATTGAGCGATATAGGGGGTGATTTCGGAATAGGATCGTTTCATAGGGGCACCTCGTTTCTCAAAAAAGGGGGTTTTCGGGCAAATGCATACTCGTTTCAAAGTATTATAGCATATTTTTCACCGCAGTGCAAGATGTCGGGGAAAAGTTTGTAAAAGGGAGTTTGTGGACAAAAAAGCACCCGCTCTCAGGCGGGTGCTTTGTGATTACAATCCGTCGATATAGCGACAGGCGGCGATGGCGGCAACGGCGCCGTCGCCGGTGGCGGTGGTCACCTGACGCACCTGCTTGCGGCGGCAGTCGCCCGCCACAAACACGCCGTGGGTGGTAGTGAGGCAGTCCTCGCCAGCGTCGATATAGCCGCGGTCGTCCAGAGCGGCGAGATTGGCAAAGGGGGTGTTCTCCGGCTCTAAGCCGATGGCGACAAACAGGCCGTCGATGGCGAGGTCGTAGGTGTGGCCGTCCGCCACGCGGCGCAGGGTGACACTGCGTAAGGGGGCGGCGGCAGGCAAAGCCTCCACCACCGTGCCGAGGATGACCTCTACGTTTGTACGCTTTGCGAGGATGTCCTGCAGCGCCTGCTCGCCGGTGAGGAAGTCCAGATTCTGCACCACATACACCTTCTCACAGCCCTCGGACAGCAGGATGGCCTCCTGTAGGGCGGAGTTGCCGCCGCCCACCAGTGCCACCGTCTTGCCCTTATAGAACGCACCGTCGCAGACGGCGCAGAAGGAGATGCCCTCGCCCAGATGAAGTTCCTCGTTGGGCAACCCTAAGTGACGATGCTTGGCGCCGGCGGCGATGATCACCGCCTTGCCCTCGTAAACGTTGCCGTCCTCGGTGTGCACCACCTTATGGGTGCCGCAGTCCTCCAAGGCGGTGACGGTTTCGATCTCCACGTCGGCGCCGAGGCCTAAGGCCTGCTCCACGAAGTGGTCCGCCAGCTCGGTGCCGCTGAGAGAGGCAAAGCCGGGGTAATTCTCCACCTTGGGAGAGAAGGTGATCTGACCGCCGAAAGCGCCCTTTTCGATGAGCAGGACGCTCTTTTCGGCGCGGCGGGCATAGATGGCGGCGGTGAGCCCCGCAGGGCCTGCACCGACGATGATGATGTCATACATAGTGTGTACCTCTTTTCGGGTGGTGTAGTGGCTTGTAGCAGTCTTAACCTTCCCCTCGAGGGGAAGGGGGACCGCCGCAGGCGGTGGATGAGGTGGTTAAATGCTGTAATATATCCTCACACACACGGGAAAACTCTTGATTTATCTGTCGATTGGAGTAACGCAATACGGTAATCCCCAACGAACGGAAATACGCATCCCGTTCTGCATCGGCCTTTTGCCCGTCCGTTTCAAAATGCTGTGTTCCGTCCAATTCGATAACCAAAGCCGCTTTTGCACAATAGAAATCTGCGATAAAGTTACCGATAACTTTTTGGCGATGAACAGTAAACGGCAGTTTCTTAAAAAATTGATACCACAATTTCTTTTCTTCTGCAGTCATTTCTTTGCGTAATTCTTGGGAATGTTTTGTTAATTTTGAATTGTGTTTTTCATTCATTGAAACACCTCATCCGACCTCGCTACCGCTCGGCCACCTTCCCCTCGAGGGGAAGGTTTGGCAACGGATCCGATTATCCAAACAGAGCGTAGGTTTGTTCCGTTGTGTTTCTTGCAAGATACTCGCTCTTTGGTAATGCGTTTGCCTTGTGAGCTTTGTAAAGCTTCAACAATTCTCTACTCATATTGGTAATATCTTCGCGGTGAATCGCTTCATCAATGTCCAACAAAAGAATTTCGCTATTTTCATAATTGTCCGATTTAGGCGTTCCGCTTACGTATTCGCACACAAAAACAGGACACCATTGATTGGTTTTAAACTGAATGGACAATAGCGATTCCACTTTTGCAACCACACCGGTTTCTTCTAATATTTCGCGTTCAATCGCCGCATTAGGCAACTCGTTCTCTTCAACATAACCGCCAGGAACAAGGATTCGATCTTTAGCTGTACCATACGTATGACGCACCAATAAAATCCTACCTTCGATTTCAACGATTCCGCATACGGTAAAATATCCGTTTCCCATAATGAGACCTCCTTCGTAGCGAAAAACAAGGTGGGTGGAGGGCCACCCACCTTGTCGGGAATTACTTGGACTGGATGTAGGTCTTGATCTCGGATACGCCGACAAACTTGTCGTAGGCGTCGCCGGACACCACGATGAGGGTGGGAGCCTGACGGATGCCGAAATCGGCAACCAGCTGGGTGTTCTCCTCTGCCAACAGCTTGATATAGCCCACGCCCGCCTTATCCAGCAGGGCGGTGGCGATCTTACAGTTGGGGCAGGTGGCGGTGGTGAACAGATAGATGCCGTCGGACACAGCCTTCTCCGCCTCGGCACAGCAATCGCAAGCGGCGGGAGCGGTCTCCTCCATGGGGCCCTCGTGGGTCAGCACGGAATTCTCGATGTCGTAGGTCTTACGATCCTTAAACTCCTGGCTCTTACCATCGTTCCAGTTCTTGACGGGACGGTAGTAACCGGTGATGCGGCTGTATACCTCGGCCTCCTTACCGCAGTGGGGACAGATGTAATGCTCGCCCGCCAGATAGCCGTGCTCGGCACATACCGAGTAGGTGGGAGACATGGTGTAATAAGGCAGCTTATAGTTCTCGGCAATCTTACTCACCAGAGAGGCGGCGGCCTGCCAATCCGGCAGCTTCTCGCCCAGGAAGGCGTGGAACACGGTACCGGAGGTGTAGCGGGTCTGCAGCTCGTCCTGCACGTCCAGGGCGGTGAAGATGTCCTCGGTGTAGCCCACGGGCAGGTGGCTGGAATTGGTGTAGTAGGGGGTGCCGTTCTCGTTGGCGGTGATGATGTCGGGATAGCGCTTCTTATCGTGCTTAGCGAAGCGGTAGGTGGTGGACTCGGCGGGGGTGGCCTCCAGGTTGTAGAGGTCGCCGTACTGCTCCTGATAGTCGGAGAGACGCTCACGCATATGGTCCAGCACCTCTTTGGCAAACTGCTGGACGCGCTTGTCGGTCAGGTCGGCGCGCAGCCACTTGGCGTTGAGACCCACCTCGTTCATACCGATGAGACCGATGGTGGAGAAGTGGTTGTCGAAGGAGCCGAGATACCGCTTGGTGTAGGGGTACAGACCGTTCTCCAGCAGCTTGGTGATGACGGTGCGCTTGGTCTTCAGGGAGCGGGCAGAGATGTCCATCAGGTGATCCAGACGCTTGTAGAAGTCCGCCTCATCCTCAGCCAGATAGGCGATGCGGGGCAGGTTGATGGTGACGACGCCCACCGAGCCGGTGGACTCGCCGCTGCCGAAGAAGCCGCCGGACTTTTTGCGCAGCTCGCGCAGATCCAGACGCAGGCGGCAGCACATAGAACGCACGTCGTTGGGCTCCATATCGGAATTGATGTAGTTGGAGAAATAGGGGGTGCCGTACTTGGCGGTCATCTCGAACAAGAGCTTGTTATTCTCGGTCTCGGACCAGTCAAAGTCGCGGGTGATGGAATAGGTGGGGATGGGATACTGGAAGCCGCGGCCGTTGGCGTCGCCTTCGATCATAATCTCGATGAAGGCCTTGTTCACCATCCGCATCTCCTCGACGCAATCGCCGTAGGTGAAATCCATCTCCTTGCCGCCCACGATGGCGGGCAGGTTGGCCAGATCCTTAGGCACAGTCCAGTCCAGGGTGATGTTGGAGAAGGGTGCCTGAGTGCCCCAGCGACTGGGGGTGTTGACGCCGTAGACGAAGGACTGGATGCACTGCTTGACCTCCTTCTGGGTCAGGTTGTCCACCTTGACGAAGGGAGCCAGATAAGTATCGAAGGAGGAGAAGGCCTGGGCGCCCGCCCACTCATTCTGCATAATGCCCAGGAAGTTGACCATCTGGTTGCAGAGGGTGGAGAGGTGGCCGGCGGGAGAGGAGGTGATCTTGCCGGGGATGCCGCCCAGACCCTCCTGAATCAGCTGCTTCAGCGACCAACCGGCGCAATAACCGGTGAGCATAGACAGATCGTGCAGGTGAATGTCGCCGGTGCGGTGAGCGTTGGCCACCTCATCGTCGTAGATCTCAGACAGCCAATAGTTGGCGGTGATGGCGCCGGAGTTGGACAGAATCAGACCGCCCACGGAATAGGTGACGGTGGAATTCTCCTTGACGCGCCAGTCGTTGATCTGCAGATAGTTGTCCACCAAACCCTTATAATCCAGCATGGTGGAGCTGAGGTTACGCACCTTCTCCCGCTGACGGCGGTACAGGATGTAGGCTTTGGCCACGTCGGCGTAGCCGGCCTGCACCAGCACGGTCTCCACGCTGTCCTGAATGTCCTCCACGGCCACTACGCCGTCGGCAATCTTAGGCTCGAAGTCGGAGGTGACCTTCAGGGCCAAAAAGTCGATAATATTATCGTTATACTGTCTGCCGCAGGCGTCAAACGCCTTCTTGATCGCGTCGGAAATCTTGGAAATGTTAAAACCGGTTACCTTACCGTCTCTTTTGACTACGCGATACATACTCATTCTCCTCTCTCTTTAATAAAGTCCTAATTTATACTCCGCGGAGCTGTGCCGTGGGGATGTATTCCCGCACGGTGGTCAGCAGGTGCTCCATCTCCTCGGGGGTGAAGGCGGAAAAGCCACTCCCCAACAGCTGACCGGAATCTACAAAGCGCTGGATGTAATACGCAGGCACCTCTCCGATCCACTCACCAATAGCGTGAAAATCCGCATCGGTGTGGAGGCCGCGCACCGCGGTGGTGCGCAACTCAAAGGGGATACCGCTGTCGCGTAAGATCGAAAGGCTGTCGCTCACAGCGCTTACGTCCGCGTCGGTTCCCGTAGCGGCGGCGTAGCCGTCGGGGGAGCTCTTAATATCCATCGCCACATAGTCCACTGATTTGGTCGCCAGAATCGCCGCCAGCCGCTGTGGTAGCGTGCCGTTGGTGTCCAGCTTGACAGCGTAGCCCATCGACTTGACCCGGCGGAGAAAATCCTCCAAGTCCGGCTGCAGAAGCGGCTCGCCGCCAGTGACGCACACACCATCCAGTATGCCCCGTCGCTTGGACAAATAATCCAGCACCTCATCGGTGAGGTTGGGGCCCGCCAAAGGGGTGCGCACCAGCCCTGCATTGTGGCAGAAGGGACAGCGCAGATTACAGCCGCCGGTGAACACCGTGCAGGCGGTACGTCCGGGATAGTCCAGCAATGTTAATTTTTGGTATCCTTGAACGTTCATAGGCGCTCCTTTTGCTCAGACGCAGGACAATAAACCCCAAAAAAGGGGGTGCCCTACGAGTATAGCATACGTAGCAACCTAATGTCAACAACAAAAACACAATATATTGTGCCTTTTTCATTACATTTTGTATATTTTTCTCCATATATTGTTTTAGCGAGATAAAGCGAAATGCGGGTTTTCGCCTTTTTTTACGACAAAAAAACACCCGCCAACCCTTGATTTGAGTGGGTTTGCGGGTGTTTATTACAGAGGGTGAAACCACCTTTACAGGTAAATGATATCTTGTGGTTGATGTGAAAAATAAACACAAGATATTGTGGTCACAAAAGGCTCCCTCAAGGGGAAGGCTAACAAGATCCATGCGCAGCCGTCAACTCGGCCAATCGGCGGCGGATGGCAGCCTCGGCGGCGAAGGGGTCGGTGTGGGGCAACGTCACCTGCTCCATAGGGCAATAGCCGTCCCCTGCCCGATTGCGAATGGCAGGGACGAGGGTATCACAGGTGACGGCGACGCCGTGGGCACAAAGCAGATCATAGGCGGGCTCGCTCATCACGAGGCCGTGCACCGCCGCCACACCAAGGCGCAAATAGAGGAAGGCTGCCGCCTTGCCCACCACCTTATCGGCGGCGGAAAAACCCGTCACATCCTCTCCCCTATCCAGGAGCGCCAACAGCGGCGAAACGCCGCGGCGGGTATCGGTGTGGGTGACGTCACCGCGGCACAGCGCCACGGTGTAGTCGCCATCACCCAACAGCGCTTTGGCGCGCACCAAATCGCTCATTGCTTGCCCTCGCGTGCCGCAAAGGGCAGTACCGCCCATTGGAGGGCGATACCCACCGCCCCCACGGCAATCGACGTCCACAGGATGGAGATGGGCAGGCGATCAAAACCAAAGCCGTAGATGGCCACCGCCAACACGGCGGCACGAACCACGCGACCCGCCACCTGAGTCAGTACCACCTGCAGAACGGTAGGCAGATCGGTGCGGCGCAGAAGACCGGCAACCAGACCGTACACCGCCAACTCCACCGTCATAAAAGGCAAAAGTGCCACGCCGGGCATACCGGTGAGTGCAAAACTCACGACGGGACTCAGCATACCGCAGGCCAGACCTACGTAGGGTCCCCACAGCAGACCTGCCAGCATCACCGGCAGGTGCATCGGCAGCAGCATCTCGCCCAACTGCGAACCGAGACCCAACTGACCACCCAAAAGATGACAAACTTGGGGCAGGATCACTGCCACGCCAACCATCACTGCGGTCATCAACGCTTTGCGTCGCAACACAGACGCAGAAACAACTTTCGTTTTCATTCACAAATCTCCTTTAGCCCTCAAAGCGGTGCGCCACCGTCCGAAGCAACTCGGGGATCTCCAAATGCTGGGGGCAATGGCTCATACAGGCGCCGCAGGCAATGCAGGCGGCGGCACCGTTATTCTCCTTAATCAAATTATCGTAATAGGTGGAGGCGGGCGTCCAAACGGAGCTGTCCCAATTCTTGCCCGCGCCGCCGTAAATCTGCTGGTCTTCATTGTAGAGAGCGAAGCAACGGGGAATCGGGATGGACATAGGGCAATCGGTGACGCAATAGGCGCAGCCGGTGCAGGGAATGCTCTCCTGACCGCGTAAGATAGCCGCCACCTGACGGATGCGGACGTGGTCGTCATCGCTGAGCAAGACAGGGTCGGTGACGGTGAAGAGGTTATCCTCCATCTGCTGGAAATTGCTCATGCCGCTGAGCACCGTCAGCACGCCGGGCAACTCCATCACAAAGCGCAGCGCCCAGGAGGCAGGCGACCAATCGGGGTGAGCTTGACGGAAGATGGCCTCTGCCTGCTCAGGTAGGTTTGCAAGCGTACCGCCCTTGACGGGCTCCATGACGATGACGGGTTTATTGTGTTTTCTTGCCACCTCATAACAACGGCGGGACTGGACGTCCTCACTCTCCCAATCGAGATAGTTTAACTGCAGCTGCACAAACTCCATCTCGGGGTGCTCGGTAAGCACCTTGTCGAGGAAATCGGCGCTGTCGTGGTAAGAGAAGCCGATGTGGCGCACCTTGCCCTCGGCCTTCTTCTGAATCAACCAGTTGAAGCAGTCAAGGTCGGTGTATTTGCCGTAGCAGTTGCGGTCGATGGCGTGGAGGAGGTAGTAGTCGAAATAGTCCACCCCAATCTTCTCCAACTGGGCGGCAAAGACGGTGTCGCGGTCCTCTAAACTATTGAAAAAGCCACTGTGAAGCTTGGTGGCCACGGTGAAGGAGTCCCGGGGGTAACGGGCGGTGAGAAATTTGCCCACCGCCGCCTCGGATTGCTTGCCACAATACATCAGGGCAGTGTCAAAATAGGTGCCGCCCGCCGCCACAAAGCGGTCGGTCATCTCACAGCAGGCGGCGATGTCCACGCCGCCATCGGCCAGCATAGGCAGACGCATCAGGCCAAAGCCGAGATTTTTCTTTATCATAATACACACCTCACGTCTTGCAGAATTTCATCATCAGCGAGTGGGGAACCAGTTTTGCCAGCACTCGATACAACTTGAAAAGAAATTTGGGGGTGTAGACACTCCGTCCCTTGCCTGCCAGCACCAGGGCGCGGTCCGCCACCACGTCGGGATCGCTGTAAGGCAGGGTCTTGAACATCGGGGAACGGTCGGTGATATTCGCCACCTCCAAAAACTCCGTCTTCATCGGACCGGGGCAGACGGCGAGGGCGTTAATACCCAAGGGCTTTAACTCCTCTCGAAGGCCACGGGTGAAACTCATCACGTAGGCCTTGGTGGAGGAATAGACGGTCATACGGGTGTTGGGGCAGAAGGAGGCGATGGAGCACACGTTGAGCACGAAGCCGCCTCTCTCCATAAAGGGCAGCACCACCGTGGTGACGGCGGTGAGGGCGCGGCAATTGAGATCCACCATGCGGCCCTGGGTGCGCCAATCGCTGTCGATGACGTTGTCCAATTCGCCCAGGCCGGCATTGTTGATGAGGATCTTCACGCGGACACCGTCGGCCTTCAGCCGCTCCTCCAGCACATCGTAGCAGGTGGGGTCGGTCAGGTCCATAGGCAGGACGGTGACGGGAATGGGACATCCCTCGGCCATGGCCTCCAGCCGTTCGCGGCGGCGGGCGATCAGCCAGATGCCGGTGAGATCGGGGTAGCGGGTCAGCAGACTGCGAAAAAAGGACTGCCCGAGGCCGGCGGATGCGCCGGTGAGAATCGCAATGCTCATAGTGATTCCTCCTGTGGGAATGTATCGTTCTGTTTCAAAAAACAGGTGCCGCGGGGAAACGGCACCTGCTGAGGGTGGGCTTGCTCGATTATACCCATTCGGTCCAATAGACGATCTTGCTGTCGGTCAGCCGCACCTCGGCGGTGTTGGCAGGGATCTCCAGTTGGAAGGTGCGGGTGGGATGCTTTTTGGTGTCGATGCAACCGATGTTGATCTTGGTGGCGGGCTGAGTTTCGGCCCCGTTTTTGTCGTAGCAGGTGTACTCCACCCAGTCGGTCTCTTCGGTGATCCACCTCGTGGTGTGATTCTTAAACGTCAGGGATACGGTCAAGGTCTCGGTGAAATCGTCGTCCAGTCCGTACTCCGCGATGGCTTCGCTGACACGGATGCGATCCTTCCGCTTGACCACGTCGACGTCGCTGCCGATGGCAGGCAGCACCACGCCGTTACCCTCCGTCTTATGCCACTGCAGGCGATAGGTGGACACGTGGACAGAACCGTACACCGTCTGCTGTGCGCCGTCGGCCGCCTCCAGCACGCAATAGGGGCGGCAGGCGATGGCGGAGGCCTTATGCTGCTCGGGCAGGCGAATCACGCGCACCGCAAAGGAGCAGGTGGTCTCGCTCACGTCGCACAGACGCTTACCCTCCACGTCCACCACCTTGCGATTGGTCGAGGCGGTTTCCCGCACCATCTTGGTAATATCCTTGGCGGCGGTGACGTCATTGGTCACCACGGCGCCCATGGACACCACCTTGTAGGCGACGCCATCCACCACGGCGGTGGCGTTATCGTTGATGAACTCGTGGCGCTTGTTGACGGCGGCACCCCGCACATGCATGGTGAAGCGGAAGGCCAAGCCGTCGCCGGTGTCTTCCTCGGTGGTGATGCTATGCTGTACGTCGTCCGAAACAACGACGGACAGGTCCGCCTGTGCCGACGCGGAGGACACGGGAACGGCAGCCAACAAGGCCAGCGTCAGCAGAAGCGCCAACGTTTTTTTGATATGCTGCATTAGAGACATCCTCTCTTACGTTATCGGATGGAGATCAGCTCCATTCGGTCCAATAGACGATCTTGCTGTCCGTCAGACGCACCTCAGCGGTGGCGGCGGGCACGTCAAAGGTGTAGGTCTTGACCGAATTCTTTTTGGTGTCGATGCAACCGATGTAGAGTTTGGTGGCCTTTTGCACCACGTTGCCGCTCTTATCGTAGCAGGTGTACTCCACCCAATCGGTCTCCTCGGTGATCCAGTTGCTGCTGTAATTGGTGAAGGTCAGGGACACCGCGATAGAACCGTCCTTGTTATACACGGCGGTGGCAGCACTGACGCGGATGCGATCCTTCTGCTTGACCACGTCGATGTCGCTGCCAACGGCGGGCAGAGCCACCTTAGGCTGGGGCACCGTGGGTTGCGTTGTCACCGTGGTAGAAGCCGTAGGCTTGCTCCCCGTGGTCGTGGCGGTAGCGGAAGAGGCCGGACGGGAAGGCGCGGTGGTGACCGTCGTGGTGGGCTTCTGCGTTACGGTGGTCGTGGTGCCCTCGGTATAGGAGGGTGCCGCAGTCGTGACGCTGCCACCCGTCGTGGCGGTGGCAGACGTGGTGTCGGAAGCAGCGGTGTCCTCGGTGGTAGTAGATGTGGTGGCGGACGTGGTGGTGCTACCCTCCCCCGTCGTGGTGGTGGCAGACGTGGTCGTGGTGGTAGCGGGGGTGTCCTCTCCCTTAGGTGTGTCGTTGCCGCAGGCGGTGAGGCCCGTCAGCAGAACAGCGCACACCAATATAGCAATATACTTCTTCATAAGCACTCCTTATTCAATCGCGCATAATCAAACAATTTACCAATTATAGTATACCAGTATTTACGATGGCTGTCAAATGGAAAATGGCAACCCAAAAGCCCCCGTCCGCAGAACGGACGGGGGCAACGTGTAACGATCTTATTCTTTCCTGCGCAGAGCGAAGAACAGAGCCGTGCCGCCCGCCGCCAACACGGCGACACCGATGCCGATATACAGCCACGGGAAAGCGGGGACATCCGCGTTATCGGTGCCCTCAGATTCGGCGTCAGGCGTCTCTTCCGCAGGCGGAATCTCCACCCCGATGGCGGTCAGCGCCTCCTCAATGCGGGTCATCTCCTCGGCAATCACCGTCTTGCCGTCGCGGTTGTAATTACCGCCGTAAGTGGCCAGCGCCTTGCGATAGTCCGCCAGCGCCGCCAGCAAGCCCTCGGCATCCTCGGCGGTGGCATCCTCCGCGGTGATCTCCCGCACCGCGTCGATGGCGGGGGTGTTCAGCGCCTCGGTGGCGGTGTCAATGCGCACGAGGTAGCCCTCCAAGCGGGCCTTCAGCGCCGTCAGCTCCGCCCGGTCGGCGGCGGAGGCGTTGGCGTCCGCCAGCAAGCCCTCCACGTCCTTAATTAAGTGCTTAATGGTCAGGATATCTAAGAAGGTGACGGTCTGCTCGGTGGCGCCGCCCAGCACGGCGGCCATCTCGGTCACCGGCTTCATCACGATCACCATGGCAAAACGATTGCCGCCCTGATCCACCGCCATCACCGAGTAGGTGATATCCTTGTTGCCCTCCAACACCACCTCGCCCTCGATCGGCTGTCCATTCACGTACACCGCCGCCAGGTTGTCGTCGGTGACGGTCACCCGTTGGGTGGTGTAATAGGTCTCGCCGTCCGCCACGCCGCCCAGCACAGGAGGTGTGTCGTTGGGGGTGGAGGTGTAGGTGAGCGGCTCGGAGCGCTTGCCCATGGAATCCACGGCGCACAGCGTGATTTGATAGGAGGTATCCCCCTCGGGCAGGGTAAAGGGCACCTGCATGGTATACGCCATCGGGTACTTATCCACCGTGGGATAGAGATAAAATTCGGAGAAGGCTTTCACCATCTTGGTGGCACCGCTGGGTTGGCTTTGGATCTCGATCATATAGTGGTGCACCATATCGTTGTCGGTGGCGGCATCAAAGGTGACCGCCATCGCGTCCCCCATCGGCACGCCGGACACGCCGGCGTGGGCACCAAACACGGGGGCGGTGTTGCCCTTGTGGAAATAATCGTTGTTGTAACGGGTGAGATGGGTCTTGTTGACCAAATCGGGCGCGGGGATGTAAAAGGGCTGCTTAATCGGCGCACCGTTGGTGAAATCCAAGCGGGTGACCTTGACGTTGTTGTGCTTATCCACCTGCACCAGTAGGCCGTTGGAAACCAGGCCGGACTCGCTCACGTTGCCGTTGCCCAGACTCTGGAGATAGCCGCCGCCGATGGACATATACTGCACCGCGCCGCAATCCAAGGCGGTGAAATCCCGCTGATAGATGGCGGTCTCCTCGTGGATGGGGGAATGGACGTGACCGCTGAAGGCGATCACCTCGGGATAATCCTTGAGATGGGTGTACATCTCCGCCTCGTCCACCTGAGGATACCCACCATAGCCGGCACCGCGAATCGGGGCGTGGGTATACACAAAGATGGGCTTGCCCGGAGCGTCGGCACGGGCGGCGGCCAGCTCACGGTCCAGCCATTCCAGATCCTGCGGATCAAATCGGGAGCCGGAACCCCAATACGCCATCATATTCACGCCGATGTAATGGTAGCCGCCGATGACCATATGGCGGTTGCCGCGGTCGTGTTGGCTGGAGGGCAGGTCCTTGGCAAGGTATTTGCTCTGATCGGAATAGAATTGGTGCAGGGTATCCCACTGCTCACTCTCGGCGTCGTGGTTGCCGGTGACGAAGAAGACGTTGGCATCCTCCCCCATCCCCTCGTCGGTGACGGTGCGGAACGCCGCGCCGATGCCGTCGGTATAATAGCTGTTGGAGATGTCCCCCGCCACGGTGATGGCGTCCAAGCGACCGCCGGCATACTGCTTAAGCAAACGGATGGCGGTGGCGTATTTTTGGGTGGCGGCGTTGTTGACGTCGCTGAGGACGTGCAGGTCGCTGATGGCACCAAAGGAGAGGACGACGTGATCCTCGTCAAACAGCAGGTTGCTCTCCGCCGTCACGGACACGGGGGTAACGCCACAGCAGAACACCCCCGCCAGTAAACAGAGGATAAGCATAAGGGAGAACGGTTTTTTCATACGTCACATTCCTTTCGTGAAGGATTTAACCAAGAAAAAAGTAACACATCCCAAAGAAAAATGCAAGGAGGAATTGTGGAGGCGCCGATGGAGGTCAGGCCCATCAGCAGAACAGCGCACACCAATATAGCAATATACTTCTTCATAAGCACTCCTTATTCAATCGAGCATAATCAAACAATTTACCAATTGTAGTACACCAGTATTTACTACGGCTGTCAAATGGAAATTGTCCGCCAAAAATGGCACAGCCCCGTCGGTCCGCAGGGACAGGCAGGGCTGTGTGATCGATGCTATTCGAAATCGCTCAGGCGCTGTTGCAGTAGGCCCAGGTCGCGGTTATTGACCCTGCCGTCGGCGGTGACGTCGCAGACGGCCAAAACCACCTCGACGTCCATGTCGGCCAAGTATTGTTGCAGCAGGCCCAGGTCGCGGTTATTGACCTTACCGTCGCCGTTGGCGTCGCCCAGCAGCGCAGGCAGGTCGCGGACCGTGCCACAGACGTTGCAATCGGCGTCGCGGTCATCGTCGTAGACGTGAGAGCGGTTGAGGATATAGACCTCGTTGCTTTCATTTCCATTCCACATGACTACATTTACAGCTACAGCGCCTTCGGGTGCTGTCAGATAGCCATTGGCAATAAACTCTGCATAAGTCTCCGTAGGGCTGAGGGATCTCAACACGCCATCTGCATCAAACCAGGTCAGCCGAATACCATTGCCGGTGCCGCCATTGGTGCCGGACTTTTGGAAAGAAGTCGCCCAAATCTGATCTCCTTCAGAAATCGGAATTGTAATAGAATATGCCGAACCGGATGCGTTGAGACCCCATCCACTTGTTGTGTAGTACAGATTGATGGGTTTCAATTCAGTCCAAAGGTTTGTGCCGGAGCAGAGATTCTCAGGAAGTTCCTGTAGGTAATCATCAAAAATAGTTTTTTGGATACCCTTAGCGGTGATAACAATGTCGCCAGTTACTTTTTCAATGGAAACCACACCATCTGTATAGCAGTCGGCTGTAATATCCGTGCCACCCATAGTGACAGTGACTTTCAGATTCTCACCAGTGATCGTTGTCACGAAGGAATTGCCATGAGAAATGCCCTTGTAGTAGCTCAGGCTACTCTCCGCGCCAGTCAGATTGTGGGTAACCGAATGAACGATATGCTCGCCAGCCTCCACATCGCAATCGGACATCAAAACGTCCATGACAGCGGCGGTGATATAGTCCATTCCGGTAGCATTGGGGTGCGTGCCGTCGGGCAGATCACTCGTAGAAATACCGCACTCACGCAAATCCACATAGGTGACACCATAGTGTTCGCAGATTGCAGCAAATACAGAATTATACGCTTCAATCACTGCATCGGTGTTCTTGTAGGTGAACGTAGGCAGCATTGCGACAATTTCCGCATTGGGATAGTAATGCTGCATCCGCATGATGGCATCCACATAGGCATCAGCTACCGTATCCCATTTCACAGAAATCAAGTCCACTTCAGTAGGAGCGGTTGCAGGATCAAAGCTGCCAACAGGTCTGCGCTGCGTAATATCGTTTGTGCCGCCGTAGAACAGAATCACATCAGGAGTGCCGTTACTTCCCAGATTCTGAATACGGGTAACGGATGCCATGCAAGCTTTCGTGCCATCATAAGAACTGTTGACTTCATCATCAATATAGTTATACACCTCGGTACTACGCCAGCTCTCATTGATTCCCAACTTGGCATCCAATGCAGTAAGCACCTGCATCCACCAAGTATGTTCAACTTCGGTAAATAGGTTGTCCTGAGGATAACGGGCGTAATGCTTCAGATTAAAGCCATCAGCAACCGGGATATATCCAGCAAAGGTGGAAATGGAGTCGCCGAGAATGGAAACAACTTTGCCTTCATAATTGGAAAGATTGGGATGGGCTTCCCCACAGCCTGTGCAGGTACCATTGACGTAGGTGTGGAGGCACTCCTCTGCAAGAACGGAAAAAGCCGTCATCGGCATCATGCCGCAGAGCATTGCCAGCGTTACAATCCAAGCTAAAATCTTTTTCATCGGTATCCCTCTTTCAAAAGTGGATGTTTATGCACTTATCGTAACACACTTTGGTCGAAAAGGCAACAGAACACCAACAAAAGCAGCCTGCGACGGTGCCGCAGGCTGCTTTTGTTGAAGGGTCAGCCGAGTTCTACGTCCATATCGGCTAAGTATTGTTGCAAAAGGCCCAGGTCGCGGTTATTGACCTTGCCGTCGGCGGTGACGTCGCAGACGGCCAAGACCACCTCAACGTCCATGTCGGCCAGATACTGTTGCAGCAGGCCCAGGTCGCGGTTGTTGACCTTACCGTCGCCGTTGGCGTCGCCGAGGAGTGCGGGCAGGTCACGGACCGTGCCACAGACGTTGCAATCGGCGTCGCGGTCATCGTCGTAGACGTGGCCGGTGGCGGGGATGGCCTGCCGATCCTCATAGCCGCACATATAGCAATAGCGGTCCTGCTGTCCCTCGTCCGTGCAGGTGGGGGTGACGACCGTCTGCCAGTCGCTGTAATCGTGATCGTCGGTGGGGTCGGTATAATCGCCCATATAATAATCGCCGCACAGATTACACCAATACTCAGTGTAGCCGCCCCAACTGCAGGAGGGCGGATAAGTGTACTCGGAGTAGTCGTGCTCGGTCATGGGGATGGTGACGGACTCATACAGTCCGCAGTCCATACAATAGCGGGCCTCGCAGCCCTCATAGTAGCAGGTGGGATCCCACTCCACATACCAATCGGTCATCGCGTGCTCGCCGGTGGCGGGGGCGCCGTCCTCTCGATAGCTGTAACCACACGCGGAGCAGGTGTATACGGTATAGCCCTGCGCAGAGCAGGTGGGCTCGGTCACCACGGCATCGTAGCTGTGCAGGCAGGGTGCCTCGGCAATCCAAGTGACGGAGCCGCCGTACTGCTGACGCACGTCGGCGGTCCAGGTGGCGTTGCCCCGGGGATAGTAGGCCACGATGGAGATGCCGGAGAACGCCTTGGCGTCAAACCCCGGAGCGTCACCCTTGAAGTGAAGACTGGTTAGGTCGGCACCATAGAAGGCGCCACTGTCGATGAAGGTGACATTGGCAGGGATGGTGAGAGAGGAGGTGCCGATATCCGCCAGCGCATTGACGCCGATGGTTCTCAGCTTTTTGGGTAGGGTGAGAGAACGCAGATTGACGCAATCGTTGAAGGCATCGCGCTGAATCTCAGTGATATTATCGTGGAGAGTGACGGAGCGCAGAGCGGTACAGCCGGAAAAGCATACCTCAGGGATGACGGTGACCCCCTGGGGAATCACCACGGAGGTGATGCTCTCACAGTCCCAAAAGGCATCCTCGCCAAGCGAGGTCAGTCCTGCAGGCAGGTCCAGGGTGGTGAGTTTTTCGTTGCTGTAGAAGGCTCCTTGACCGATGCTGCGCAGGGTGGAGGGCAAGGTCAGCTCGGTCATCGACAGGCAGGCCCAGAAGCAATCCTCCGGGATGGAGGTCACCCCCTCGGGAATGTGGACGGCCTGCAGGTTTTCGCACCAACAGAAGGAGCCAAGGCCCAGAGAGCGCACCGTGGAGGGAATCTCCACCGTCTCGATGGCCGCGTGCTCGTAAAAAGCGTAGGAGCCGATGGAGGTGACGCCCTCGTCTATGACCACGTGACGGATGGAATCCTTGTAGCTGTTCCACGGGGGTGTGCGGCTGTAATTGCTCATCGTTCCTTTGCCGTAGATGCTCAGTATACCCGTGTCGGTATTCAGGCTCCAATACACGCCGCTGCCACAGCTGCCGGTGACATTGTACACGGCGCGGGTCTCGCCGCAGCGGGTGCAGGTGTAGGTCCAGGCGGTGTGGGTGCCGCTGCCCTCATTCCACGCGTGGCCCAGCGGATCGGTGTAGGCATCCATATAATAAATGTCGCATCCGCTGTCGGTGCAGGTATGCCTAGTGTAGCCGTAGTGGGTACAGGTGGGGGGCACCACGGTGGTGGTGTAATGATGACCGTAAATGCTATAAGATTGCCAGTAAACTGCCCCCCCGTATTGCCGGTAGGTGTGATCGGCCCAAGCCGCCATATTGATTGAGGGATACCGTACAACGGTGGAGGTGTTCCAAAAAGCCTCTTCGTTAAACACCGGAGGGTTGCCGGTGAAATAGATCAAGCTCAAATTGCTGCAAGCGGAGAACACGCCGCGGCCAAAGGTCTCCACGCTGCCGGGAATGGTGATATTTTTGAGCGACGTGCACCCGTAAAAGGCCGTATCTCCCAAGGAGGTGACCCCCTCGGGAATGGTGATGTTTTTCAGAGAAGAACAATAGGAAAAGGCGTCCTCACCAATAGCGGTCAAGGTGTCCGGCAGATGCACGGTGTGCAGACTGCGGCAACCCGAGAACACGTCCGTGTTGAGAACGGTGACCGAGGAAGGAATGGTGATCTCCTCCAAGCCACCGCAATCCCAGAAGGCCAGCTCCGCAATGGTGGTGACACCCTCGGGAATGACGAGGGATCTCAGGCTGTCGCACCGATAGAAATTGTCGGTCTCGATGGTCTTGAGCGTACGGGGCAGGATCAGCGTCTCCATCGACTCGCAGCCCCAGAAGGTGCCCTCCTTGATGGCCGTGACCCCCTCGGGGACGGTCACCGATTTCAGGCTGGAGCACCAGACGAAGGCCTGCGCCCCGATGGATTTGACCGAGTCGGGAATCTCGATGGTCTCGATGTATTCACATTCAAAAAAAGCCTCAGCACCGATGGCGGTGATGCCCTCGTCAATGATGACGTGGCGGATGCCGCTGATGTAACTGCCCCAAGGCAGGCTGTAGCCGCTGCCAACGGAAATCGTACCGGTTCCGGTGATGTGCAGAATGCCGGCCTCGGTGTCCAGCGTCCAACGGGCGGAGGTGCCGCAGGTGCCGCCCACATGGTATTCGTACCGCTTGGTGGCGCAACGAGTGCAGGTATAGGTGGTCTTGCTACCGGAGGTGACGCCCTTGCCCCAGTTGTGACCCAGCGCGTCCGTATAGGTGTCCATATAGGTCTCGCCGCAATCGGCGCAGGCGTGGCGGGTGTAACCCCGCAGTAGGCAGGTGGGGGGTACCACCGTATCCACATAGGCGTGTCCCTCCACGGAATAGCTCTGCCACTTAAGATTGCCGCCGTAGGTATTGTCCACGCAATCCGCCCACGCGGTAACGGGGGCGGGATAGCGCACAGTGGCGGCTGCACCGGCAAGGGCGGTGTCGGAGATAACGGGAGGTGCGCCGTTAAAGGTGACGGTGCCCAGTACCTCGCAGAGGTAGAAGGCGGTATCCCCGATGGACTGCACCGAGCCGGGAACGGTGACATTCTCCAGCGCATAACAATACGCAAAGGTGGAGGCGCCGATGGAGGTCAGGCCCTCGTGGAGGGTAACGGTTTTCAGCGATACACAAGCGGAGAAAACCGAGTCCTCCAGCATCGTCACGCTACCGGGAATATGGACCTCGGTGAGATCGCCACAGCCACCGAAGGCCCAGTAGCCGATAGACTCGAGGCTCTCGGGAAAATCCAGACGGGTGATCAGGCGACACCCCTGAAACGCCTCTCGATCGATGGTTTTCAGCCCCTCGTGGAAGGTGACGTCCTTGAGATCCAAGCAGCACCAAAAGGCGTCTTCGCCAATAAAGGTGACGCTGCCGGGGATGTCGATGGCGGTCAAGCTTTCGCACCAACAGAAGGCTGCCTCACCGATGGAGGTGACCGTGTTGGGGATGGTGACCGTCTTGACCATGCTCAGCTCGTAAAACGCATGGGAGCCGATGGCGGTGACGCCCGGCTCAATGACGATGGCGGCGATATGCGCGTCGTAGGATTTCCACGGGGACGTGGAATGATTGCCTATGCTGCCTTTTCCTGAAATGGTCAGCGTACCCTCGGCATCCAATTCCCAGGTTAGGCCATTGGCGGTGCCGGATACGGGATACGAAAGGGCCGCTGTCACGGGCAGCGGTATCGCGGGCATAAGACCCACCAACAGCGCCAGCGACAGGAGCAGGGCCACCATCTTTTTCATGATTATCCCTCTTTCTGTACAGGTTTGCTTGCAAATCCATCCTACCATACCCTGGCAAAAAAAGCAAGGTGGCATGAAAAAGGATGATGGCGAGACATTTCAATGGTTCGGGTCGCCAACGACGACGAAAAAGAAAAGCACCACCGAATGGTGGTGAAAAGATTCCTTCGGACTCGAACCTCGGTTTCGCGCCGAGGTGGCAATTATCGTAAGTTGCTATAGCGCAAAACCTTAGAAATGGCTGCGCTATTTCAATGGTTCGGGTCGCCAACGACCACGAAAAAGAAAAGCACCACCGAAGGGTGGTGAAAAGATTCCTTCGGACTCGAACCTCGGTTTTGCGCCGAGGTGGCAATTATCGTAAGTTGCTATAGCGCAAAACCTTAGAAATGGCTGCGCCATTTCAATGGTTCGGGTCGTCAACGGCGACGAAAAAGAAAAGCACCACCGAATGGTGGTGCTTTTCTTTTTGGTGGGCGCTAATGGACTCGAACCATCGACCTCCTGCGTGTGAAGCAGGCGCTCTAACCAGCTGAGCTAAGTGCCCATATTGGTGACCCGAACGGGAATCGAACCCGTGTTACCGCCGTGAAAGGGCGGTGTCTTAACCGCTTGACCATCGGGCCGTGTTTGGTAGCGGTAGTCGGATTCGAACCAACGACACTGCGGGTATGAACCGCATGCTCTAGCCAACTGAGCTATACCGCCATATTGTCCTTTTTATCGGGGACGCA
>JAFXFF010000005.1 GCA_017520705.1 Clostridia bacterium
GATACAGTTGTTGTAGGCGGTGTTGCCGCCGTACACGGCCTTAATGGCCTGCTTGCCGCCGCCCACAATGTAGGCGTCGTCGGTGACCACCGTCAAGGCGGCGGAGCAGCCGTTAGCATAGCCGTTGTTACCGCTGGAGGAATCCAGCTCGGCCTGGGTCCACTGGGTAAAGCCGTTGAGCGTCACGGTTTCGTACTGCGTATCCGCCGCCGCAAACACGGCGGTACTGCAGAACAAGCTCAGCAGCATACACAGAGCCAGGGAAAGGGATAACCATTTTTTCATTGCACACACTTCTTTCCATAGATAAATTTGGAACGAACCGTTTGACGAGCACATTTTACTGTTTTCTCTGCAACGAGCCAACGAATTTTGTTTGTTTTGCCTACTTCGCGGGTTGAAACAGTAGATAACCATGCTTCGTCTTAAGAGGTAAATTTCTTACCTCAGTTCAATTTTAGCAAAGCCACTGTCCATTGGGTAGTGAACAAATCCCAGAACTATGTGTACAAATTCCCAAACCGTTTGACGAACGAAAATGAAAAATGTATACTGTATACAGAATTCGTCCACATTCATTAAAAGACGGAGGTGTGCCTATGTTTGTCATGCGCGGAGATCAGGGAGGTCTCACGAGGAAATCGTCCGAAGCGACATTCCTCTGCTGGTTACCTCTATGGGCATTTTACGAAACGAGAGCAACACCCCCATGGGTGCCAATCGCCCCCAAGGACGCGGGGATTATCAGCTCCTCTACATTTCTGCCGGCAAAGGCACCTTTGTCCTTGATGGAGTCGAAACGGAGCTGCCTCGGGGGACCGCCGTCCTGTTCCGCCCGGGTGTCCCCCAAATCTATACCTTTCGCATCGAGGATCGAGCCGAATATTACTGGTGCCACTTCACCGGGAGCGATGCGAAAGCGACGCTGGAACAATGCCGCATCCCCCCCGAACAAACCGTGTTTCGCATCGGCATCTCCTCCGCGTATCCCATGTTGTTTTTGCAGATGATTCGCGAGTTGCAGCTTAAGCTGGAGTCTTATAATGACATTTTAGAGTTGTGCCTGCGCCATTTGCTCCTGCTGCTCTATCGCGACGACGGCGGGCATACCGGCAAAGAGGCGATGCTGGGTTTCATCGACACTTCCATCGGCCATTTTAACAGGCACTACGCTCAAGATATTAAAATCATGGAGCATGCTCAAAATCACCTGGTATCCCCCAGTTGGTTTGCGGAACACTTTAAACAAGCCACCGGATGCTCTCCCCAACAATACCTGATTCAGCAGCGCATCACCAACGCCATGCACCTGCTGGATACCACGGAATACTCTGTCGCGCAAGTGGCCGCTGCCGTGGGATACGCAAATACCCAGTATTTTCATCGTCTTTTTCGCAAGCGCACCGGTATGACCCCCACGGAATACAGGCGCAGAAACAGATAACGCACGTCACCCATAGTTTCACGAAGGTTGACGATAGCCAAACTTCCGGGATCACTTTGAATGCTCCCTCAAAGATCCATACCAAAAAAGGATGCTCCGCAAAGCATCCTTTTTTGTGTTTATTCGGTTATTTGCAAATTGTTCGGCTTTTTGCGCAGAAAGAAGAATAGAGCCATACCGCCACGGATCAACGCCGCAGCGCCAACGCCGACGATGACCTGTTTGATCCACACGCGACGGTTTTGCCGTCGCAAATTTAATTGGCGTTTGCAAACCAATTATGTGTCGCCCGCCAACAAATACCCAAGACAATTTGTAAGAAAACAGCGTTATTTCGGTAAGCAAAAAAGCGACGGCTCTCGCCGTCGCTTTTTACTCTTATTCGAACAGGGGATACTTGTCACACAGAGCGTCCACCGCAGCGCGTACCGCCTCGGCGTTACCCTCAAAATCGCGGGCAACCAGCGCCATCAGGTGGGCCACCTGCCGCAGATCCTCCTCCACAAAGCCGCGGGTGGTCACCGCGGCGGTGCCCACGCGGATACCGCTGGTGATGTTGGGCTTCTGGGGATCGTCGGGGATGGCATTCTTGTTGACGGTGATGCCCACCTCATCCAGACGGATCTCCATATCCCGGCCGGTGATATTCATGGGCCGCAGATCAATCAGCGCCAGATGGTTATCGGTACCGCCACTCACCAGATCGAAGCCCTCCTCCAGCAACGCCTCGGCAAAGGCCTTGCTGTTGTTCAGCAGTTGGGTCTGGTACGCCTTGAATTCATCGCTCAGCGCCTCGCCGAAGCACACCGCCTTGGCGGCGATGATGTGCAGCAGAGGACCGCCCTGAATGCCGGGGAAGATGGCCTTGTCGATCTTCTTGGCAATCTCCTCATCGTTGCAGAGGATCAGACCGCCGCGGGGACCGCGCAGGGTCTTGTGGGTGGTGGTGGTCACCACGTCCGCATAGGGCACAGGGCTCATGTGCAGCCCCGCCGCCACCAAGCCGGCGATGTGAGCCATATCCACCATCAGATAGGCGCCCACCTCGTGGGCGATCTCCGCCATCTTGGCAAAGTCGATCTCGCGAGGATAGGCGGAGGCACCCGCCACGATCAGCTTGGGGCTATGCTCCTTGGCCAGACGGGCTACCTCATCGTAATCGATTAGGCCTGTCTCGGCGTCCACGCCGTAGGACACGCAGTTGTAGTATTTACCGGAAAAATTCACCTTGCTGCCGTGGGTCAGGTGACCGCCGTGGGCCAGGCTCATACCCAGCACGGTGTCCCCCGCCTGCAACAGCGCCACGTACACGGCGGTGTTGGCCTGGGAGCCGCTGTGGGGCTGGACGTTGGCATATTTCGCGCCAAACAGCTTGCAAGCGCGATCGATGGCGATGTTCTCCACCACGTCCACACACTGACAGCCGCCGTAGTAGCGGCGGGCAGGATAGCCCTCGGCATACTTATTGGTCAAAATGGTGCCCGCCGCCAGCAGAACCGCCTCACTGACCACGTTTTCGGAGGCAATCAGCTCAATACCCCGACGCTGACGGTGGTACTCCGCCTCCACGGCGGCGCCGATCTCGGGATCGAAGGCGGACAAAGCCTGAATGGTATCTTTGATCATGGTTATCTCTCCTGTTTTTTGCTATTATTTGACCCAAAGCCAAAACTTATCCGTGATTATACCATACCCCCTACGCTCTGTCAATGCAAAGCGTTCAATAAAATCCCAATCACATAGCCAAGCCCTCCCTCATACAGTAGTAGTGAAGCGGCGGCGGCACCGCACACCGACCATCGCTTACAATCTGTATAGGAGGCTATGCGTATGGCGGAAAAATACATCCGCGACGGCGGATGCAAAGAGGCCGTTTGTGTCGATGCCGGTCGGGTATACGACAGCTGTTGTGACAAGGACTGTATCGAAAACATGCGCCTGTTCTTCACCGAACGGGAGCAAATGCTGGTGGATCACGCCACCGGCATCCGCGCCAAACGGGCGGAGATCATCACCACCTACATAGACGTGGAGGCGTTGCCCTTTAACCGTGGCTACTACTCCTGCGACCTTACCTTCTTCTTCGACGTGGAGGTGGAGGTCTACGGCGGCCACGGCTGTCCCTGCACCACCCTCCACGGCGTGGGCGTCTTCCGCAAAAAGGTAATTCTCTACGGCAGCGAGGGCCACGTGCGCGTATTCCACAGCGAGTATACCCCCGACGCCCACGACCGTCAGGAGATGCCCACCCGCAATATGCCCCGTTGCTGCGTGCAGGTGGCGGAGCCGGTGGTGCTGGACGGCAAGCTGGTGGAGTGCTGTGAACGCTGCCGCTACGATTGCGGCGATTGCGGCTGCATCCCCGCCCACTTCTGCGGCCGTTACGGCGGCAATTTCGTGGACTGCGCCGACAGCAAGCTGGTTGTCGTGACGCTGGGCATCTTCTCCATCGTCCAGCTGATTCGTAACGTGCAGATGCTGATGCCCGTCTACGACTACTGTATGCCCAATAAGGAGTGTACCCCCACCAGCGAGAATCCCTGCGACCTGTTCCACAAAATGAGCTTCCCCGTCAATGAGTTCTTCCCCCCTGCCACCGAGGGGGACGGCGGCGGTGGCTGTGGTTGTAATACCAAGGGCGGTCATGGCGGCTCCCACGGCTGTTGCGGATAAATTTTGTCACAAGGCTTGACATAGAACAAATGTTCGTTTACAATTAAATATAGGGAAAAGTGCAACTGCATCGGCAACCGCTGATGCAGTTGTTCTTTTTAGCATTTTCATTGGATTCGTCGTCTATGTGAAGGAGGTGTCAAAAAGTGCGCGGAAGCGTTGTCGGGGAAAGCAACCGCCGCGGACAGAAAGGAGAGACGTATGATTACAGTGCAGGACTGGATGGCATCCATTCCTGAAGAGGACAAGCACATTGCTTACGTCGGCGAGGGTATGAGCGAAACGCGGGAGTTTTTGCTGTGCGGTAGCGATTGGGAGAAGTATATAAACTGGGCCTTCCATTTGGATATAGCCTTTGACCCCGAGAGCATCACCACCCGCGACAGCCGCCAGGTGGTGCAGACCACCTCCGACACCACCAAGCACACGGAGGAGGCCACCGTCACCACCGAAGCGGTCACCACCAAGGAGACCTATACCGTCAACGATGTTCAGGTGGGTGGCTACGACCTCACCGACGTAGCCTCGCTGGACAAGACCGTCGAACAGGACGGCATCCGACTGACCTGGACGGTGCTCCGTCAGCACACCCTGCTGCGGGGCAAGCTGTGGGCCAACATCCGCGCCGTGGGCGAATCACCGGATTGCATCAAGAAATCCGCCATTATGACCTTTGAGGTGGACCCTTCCATCAGCGCCACCCCTGCGGCGATGCCGCCCATCAGCGAATTTGAACAGATGGAAGCTGAGATGGACGCCCTGCGTCAGCAAAGCTACGAGGCCGCCGAAGCGGCGATGCAGCATTCGGTAAGCGCCGCCGCCTCAGCGCAGCGTGCGGTGCAAGCCTGCCAGGAGGCCGCTGAGCAAGCCACTCTGGCAGAATCCTCTCACCGGGCAGCTTCTGAGGCGGCGCAGGCAGCGATTACGGCCCACACCGGTACCACTCACCAAGCACAGCTCGCCGTGCAGGCGGCATCCCAAGCCGAAAGGAGCTGTCAGGAGGCACAAAGCATCCTGCAGTCCGCGGCACCCAACCTGCTGCCTGCCGCCACGGATAACGGCCACATACTGCAGGTGGCAAACGGCGTGTGGAAGTCTGTCTCCGTCGCAGACTCCGCCGTCAAAACCTATATAGATGAGTACATCAGCAGTGCGTTGGGAGGTGAGTACTAATGGCAGAGAATGTATTGGGCTCGCTGTTTCAAGACATTGCCGATGCCATCCGCAGTAAGACGGGCGGTACGGATAAGATGGCACCCAACGATTTCCCCGATGAGATCCTATCCATTGTGGCAGGCGGTAGCGTGGAAGGCGATGACGGCACAGTCGTCAGAGCTACCACAGGCTGGATTTACACAGACCAATCGGGCATTTATCGACAGACCATCACACACGGTTTGGGCGTTGTCCCCGACCTTGTGCTGGTGAGTAACGGCAACTGGCTTGGGCTGACCAATGCACAAAAAGAAGCCAATCCGTTGATGTTCGTCTGGGGTGCTCATTCCAAATTCAAAACCGCTTTTTCAGGTACGCTTTGCGGTGCAGCTTGTACCATACAGGGCATAACACTGTCCAACGGCAACGACAAGGGCATTGATGAATATAGCCCCACGGATGTGTTTATATCCTGCCCCGACAACAACACCTTTGAGTTTGGTATGAGCGAGAGCGGTTATAACGGCTATTACGGATTGGTAGCACCCGATGATGAGGGTACGGAGGGCGTTTATAAATGGATCGCCATCACGGGTATGGGCGGCACGGTATCGGATGGCAGCGGCTCTGCCGAGGGCTGCGTGACCGTCACCTTTATGAACGGCGACACGGTGCTGTTCGCCCGCCCCGTGTATGTGGGCGACGATTGTCCCGACCCGATTGCGCAGGGGCATATCAAAGAAACGCCCACGAAGGAGAGCACGGCGCAGTATGAGTACACTTTCAACGGCTGGGCTACGGCTGACGGTGGTATCGCTGATGCGAATGCGCTGAAAAACATCACGGCTGACAAGACCCTTTATGCGGCTTTTGCGGAGAGTGTGAGATTGTAC
>JAFXFF010000027.1 GCA_017520705.1 Clostridia bacterium
GTTGACCTGTGCGGGACGGAGATCGCCGTAGCCCAGCTGCACAGCAGCGTAGCCGTCGTTCTCCACGGTCTTCTTCTGAACAACGACGCAGGGACCGGCCTCAACGACGGTCACCGGAACGACATTGCCCTTTTCGTCGAAGATCTGGGTCATACCGATCTTCTTGCCGATGATTGCTTTTTGCATTTCTATACCTCCTTGGTTATTGGTTGATCCCTATATACCTTTAATAGTGTTCTGCATTCCGGCTTTCCGACCGCTGTCGGAGTTCCAAATGCCTGAACGAAAGGCCTTAGGACCAACGTGACCTCGCTTTCGGGACATTGGCAAGCCGCAGATTACAGCTTGATCTCGATGTCCACACCGGCGGGGAGCTCAAGGCCCTGCAGGGCCTCAACGGTCTTGTTGGACGGTCTGAGGATGTCGATCAGACGCTTGTGGGTGCGGGTCTCGAACTGCTCACGGGCATCCTTGTACTTGTGAACAGCGCGCAGGATGGTGACGACTTCCTTCTCGGTGGGAAGCGGCACGGGACCGGAAACGCGAGCGCCGGTGCGGCGAGCGGTCTCCACGATCTTGCCTGCGGCCTGATCCACCAGCTGGTGGTCATAACCCTTGATACGGATACGGATTTTCTCTTTGACTGCCACTTAAAAACGCCTCCTTGTAAATTTTGTTTGGCGGGTTGCTAAAACCGCACACGGGGCCGGGTGTTTCCTCCCTCCCCATGAAAAAACCGGGTTTGCACCGCAAACTCCGGACCGGTTCCAGCTTCCTGTACACATAGAACGGCTGTAAATCGCAAGTTTTCGACACAGCGCACCCGTTGGGCAGGCGCACGGAGCCGTACAACCACTCTCTGCACACAGGTTTCCTTCGCCCGGTTTGAAATCGGACATACTCCACGGAAAAACCGGCTTCAAAAGCCGCAACCTCCCGCTTCATCGCATATCGTGCAGTCTGCGCTCCTCCGGATTTTGGGGCAAATTACCCCCTTGTTCCGAACTCGCGCACCATTAACTATACAGCATAATGCCGAAAAAGTCAATCATTTTTTTGCATTTTTCCAATTATTTTTAATATTTTTTAAAGCCACAAGATATTGTGTTTTGGTGTTTTTGGGGGTACAAAATAGGGGAGAGAAAAACGAGGAGAGCCGTCGCCCTCCTCGTTTTCTATCACGATTTTCCGAAAAATAGATCGTTTTGTTCATAAATGGCACGGATCACGGTGCTGCACACCGCGAAAATGTCCTCTGCCTCCTCGGTTCCTCTGGCGCCGGAGGTGCACACCACCACGGCGGTGCCGGTGTCGGGGTTGTAGACGTACATCGCGTACATGCCGTGGGTGTTGCCGGTATGGCAATAGAGGATAGACTGGCCATAGTGGCCGTCCCATCTCCACACGGGGAGGCATTGGCCGAACTTATCCTCGCCGCGCTCGTACTGCACCGACTGGATCGAGGCAACCGCCTCAGAACTGAGCAACCGCTGGCCCTCGTAGACGCCGTCATTCATCAGCACCCACAAAAGGCGTGCGTAATCCGACGCACTGATAAATAAATTGCCGGGGAAGCAGAACATCGAGTAGCCGGGGGTTTTGTAGTAACCCCCTTTTCCTTGATCGTCTCGCATACCCATCCCCACACTGCCGCCGGCAGTATAAAGAATACCGAATTTTTTAATCGGTACCGCGCCTCGCATAAAGGTGGCTTCGATTCCCATCGGATCAAAGAAAAACTCCTTCGCCAAATCGGTGAAGTTGGTATCCGCGGCGTATTCGCACACCGTTCCCAGCACGCTGAAGGCGACGTTATTGTAGGAATAGACTGTTCCGGGCTTGTCCGCGGTAAAGGCTTTGTCCGAGGTGAGGTGAGCTCGCCATTTGGCAGGAGAGGTGAGGGTGTTGATGTCGGTCTGCCGCAGGGCGGAGGTGTGGCTGAGCAACATCCGCACCGTGATGGGAACGTCGGGATAGTCGGGGTGGCGCACCGTCACGCCGAGATAGTCGGAGATGTCATCGTCCAGCGCCAGCTTGCCCTCGTCGATCAGGCGGTGGGTCACCATAGACACCACGGTTTTGGTAAGAGAGGCTACTCGGTACATCGTATCGGCGGTGACGGGCACTTCATCCTTTTGTGCCCAGCCGTATTCCGCGGTATGAATCACCTCGCCGCGGGAGAGAACCGCCGCCTGTATGCCCACCGCACCGTAGGTGCGAGCAGCGTTGGCGAGGATGGCATCAAAAGCCTCCTGCGCCGCTACGGGGTCGATCACCACCGGTGGAGCAGCGGTAGTGGTGGTTGTAGTGGGTGCCGCCGTGGTAGTTGTGGTGCCGACGAGCGAGGTGGTCGGCACCGTAGCGGAGGTGGTGGCAACCACCGTGACGGTGGTGGGGATTGTGTCGTTAGATGCACACCCTGCCAAGGCACAAATCATCACCAACAAGCACAATGCCAACGAAAAAATACGCATAACCAACCTCCTCACCTTATTTTGCACAAGTATAGCACATTCGTTATCGAAAAGCAATTGTGGATTTGATAAGGCGAGTACCCGCGATTCAAAATAAAAAATCGGGGTTGCGGAAAACCGCAACCCCGATCTCATTCGGATAAGGTGAAAAATTACTTAATCTCAACCTTAGCGCCGGCCTCTTCCAGCTTAGCCTTAACAGACTCGGCCTCGTCCTTGGACACGCCGGTCTTCACAGCCTTGGGAGCGTTGTCAACCAGCTCCTTAGCCTCCTTCAGGCCCAGACCGGTCAGCTCACGGACAACCTTGATAACAGCGATCTTGCCGGCGCCGGCGTCGTTCAGCATGACGTCGAACTCGGTCTGCTCCTCAGCAGCAGCGGCAGCGGGGGCAGCACCGGCAACAACAGCGACGGGAGCGGCAGCGGAAACGCCGAACTCCTCCTCGATAGCCTTGACCAGATCGGACAGCTCCAGAACGGTCAGAGCCTTGATCTCTTCGATCATAGCAGTGATTTTCTCAGACATGATTCATTTCCTCCAATACGTAATTTTAAAAATAAATGGTGTGCCTGCCTATGCAGGCAATGGATTGCCGCGAGAATTACTCAGCGGCGGGAGCCTCCTCAGCGGGAGCCTCGGCGGGGGCCTCGACGGCCTCCTCAGCGGGGGCAGCTTCCTCAGCAGGGGTAGCCTCCTCGGCGGGGGCAGCCTCCTCGCCCTTCTCGACGATGGCGTTCAGAGCCACAGCCAGACCACGGATGGGACCGTTCAGGACGCTGAGCAGCATGGACAGCAGACCCTCCTTGTTGGGCAGCTTAGCCAGCTCGTCAACCTTATCGGCGCCGATGACCTGACCGTCCATAAAGCCGGCCTTGATCTTGAAGGTCTTGGAACCCTCGGCGTACTTGCTCAGAACCTTAGCGGCGGCAGTGTAGTCGTCGCAGATAGCCAGAGCGGTGGTGCCGTGCAGAGCATCGTCCAGGCCGTTCAGGTTGGCGGCCTCGGCGGCGCGCTTGAGCAGGGTGTTCTTTACAACCGCGTACTCAACGCCGGCCTCACGCAGCTGACGACGCAGAGCGGTGTCCTCAGCGACGGTGATGCCGCTGTAGCTGACGATCACGCCGGTGGTGGCGCCGTTCAGCTTCTCGGTCAGCTGGTCAACGAATGCCTGCTTCTCTTGCAGAACTTTTGCGCTTGCCATTGTTTTGTTTCACCTCCGAATGATAGGATGATTGCTATTCATCCCAAAAAGAAAACCTCTCCTATGGGTACCACAGGAGAGGTGAAAATCGCACATAATTGAGCCAAAGCTCTGTGTGAACGCTCTCCTCGGCAGGCACGGAATAACCGTTTATGCCCTGTGGGCACCTGCTGTCTATGGTAGAACAGCAACCGGGGTTTCCCCCAAGTTTTATATTCTCTCAACAGCCGCAGCTGTTAAAAGCAAAAGGAATTACGCACCAACCTTGTTGGGGTTGATCTTCACGCCGGGGCCCATGGTGCTGGCCACGGTGCAGGACTTGACGTACTGACCCTTAGCGGCGGCGGGCTTAGCGCGGATGATGGCGCCCAGCAGAGCGTCGAAGTTCTCCTGCAGCTTCTCAACGCCGAAGGAGACCTTGCCGATGGGGCAGTGAATGATGTTGGTCTTGTCCAGACGATACTCGATCTTACCGGCCTTAGCCTCCTGCACGGCCTTAGCCACGTCAGGAGTAACGGTACCGGCCTTGGGGTTGGGCATCAGGCCACGGGGACCCAGCACCTTACCCAGACGGCCAACCACGCCCATCATGTCAGGGCTGGCGATAACCACATCGAAGTCCATCCAGCCGCCCTGAATCTTGGCGACCAGCTCCTCAGCACCGGCGTAATCGGCACCGGCATCCAGAGCAGCCTGAACCTTATCGCCCTTGGCGAAAACCAGGGCGCGCACCGTCTTACCGGTGCCGTTGGGCAGCACGACGGCGCCGCGGACCTGCTGGTCGGCGTGACGGCCATCGACACCCAGACGAACGTGGACCTCAACGGTCTCGTCGAACTTAGCCTTGCCGGTCTTGATCGCCAGATCCAGAGCCTCGGCAACGTCATACAGAGCGTTGCTGTCAACCAGCTTGGCGCTCTCTACATATTTCTTACCATGTTTCATTGGTTTTTCCTCCATTTGCATGCTGCATATAGCAGTGTAGTGGTTAAAACGGAATGTTAGGAATTTCCTCCCACTCAGTCCGCATTATTCGACAACCGTGATACCCATGCTGCGGGCAGTACCGGCGATCATGCTCATAGCACTCTCGATGTTGGCCGCATTCAGGTCGGGCATCTTGGTCTCAGCGATCTTGCGAACCTGCTCCATGGTGACAGAAGCCACCTTGGTCTTGTTGGGCGTACCGGACGCGGTCTCGATGCCGGCAGCCTTCTTCAGCAGCACGGACGCGGGGGGCGTCTTGGTAATAAAGGTGAAGGAACGGTCGGCATACACGGTGATGACGACGGGGATGATCAGACCGACGTCATTCTTGGTACGCTCGTTGAATTCCTTCGTAAAGGACATAATGTTGACACCGTGCTGACCCAAAGCGGGACCAACAGGGGGGGCCGGGGTTGCTTTGCCGGCGGGAATCTGCAACTTGATGTAACCGGTAATTTTCTGAGCCATATTCTATCGCACCTCCAAAATTCGTGGTAATCGGGATCTGCCGCACCCGGTAAAGTACGGTGTCCCTCCCACAGCCGGAAAAGTGTCCGGCACACGGGTAAGGGGAATCACACCCCAAACTTTTGACGTACTGTCGGCGCCTTAGTCCAGACGCTCGACCTGATCCAGCTCCAGCTCCACAGAGGTCTCGCGACCAAACATGGAGATGGTCACGCGGACCATATTCTTCTCCTGGTCGATCTCGTCGACGCGGCCGGAGAAGTTCTCCAGAGGACCGTCGGTAATGGACACGGTGTCGCCCACCGCATAGTCCACGACGATCTCCTTCTTCTCGACGCCCAGGGCGGCAATCTCCTTCTCCGTCAGGGGGACGGGCTTGCCGTTGGGTCCGACGAAGCCGGTGCAGCCGCGCACATTGCGCACCACAAACCAGTTTTCGTCGCTCATAATCATCTTCACCAGCACGTAGCCGGGGAAGATTTTACGCTCAACCTCTTTGCGCTGGTTGTCCTTGATCTCCACCACCGTCTCGGTGGGGATGCTGATCTCGTGGATCTGATCCTGCAGATGCCGGTTCTCCACGATGGTCGCCAGGTCAGTGGCCACCTTGTTCTCATAGCCGGAGAAGGTGTGGACCACATACCACTTTGCTTGCTCGTCCATGGTCCCGCCCCTTTCTCTTACAGCTTCATGTTGACCAGCAGGTTAACCAACCAACCGCACAGGGCGTCCACGACGATGATGACCACAGCGGTCACAGCGCACATGGCCAGCACCACACCGGTGTTCTTGAGCACGGTGGAGAAGTTGGGCCAAACGATCTTCTTGAACTCGCCCTTGGTGTCGCGCAGGTATTTCTTTACCTTCTCAGGGACGATGGGATTCTTCTCGCCCTTGTTCTTGACACGGCCGACGATGTACAACACCAGACCCAGCACGGCCAGCACCAGAGCGATCACAAAGACCACCTTGGCGGTAGACAGATTCGCGGGGTCGAAGAACTTGCTGACGTAGCCACCGAAGCCCCAGGACTTCAGGTGAGCGAAGATGTCAGTCATGTTGCTGAAGAAGAAGATCAGGCAGGCAATGAAGCCGCCAACCAGGAGTAAAAAGCCCCAAGTTAACATAGTGTTTTCCTCTCTTTCAGCTTAGATTACTTCGTCTCGCGATGCACGGTGTGCTTGCGGCAGAAGCGGCAGTACTTGTTCATCTCAAGTCTGTCAGGGTTGTTCTTCTTGTTTTTCATGCTGTTGTAGTTGCGTTGCTTGCACTCGGTACAAGCCAGGGTAATCTTGACTCTCATTTCGGTACCTCCTATAGCTAAAAAGCCGGATATTGTCCTCCCTCAAGCCTTGCGGCCGACAGGGGCCCGCGCATAAAAATGCGCACAAAAAATAAACCCCCTTCGAGGTATCATCCACTATACCACATTTGTCAATCGCGGTCAAGTGTTTTTTACAAGTTTTTTTGAGATTTTTTGTGCAGTCTGTATATAGTGGTTTTGGGGCGAAAATGGACACTACATATAGAAATGAAGAATGAGGAGTAGGGGTTATGAATAGGATATATATTATATAATACATTTATATAAGGGGTGTAAAAACAGCGGGAGTAAACCCCCACCCTACCATTTCTATCCGACATCTTCACGGGCGGCACACCCGAAGCATCTACCATCTCTTACGAGCGTTGCCGAGAGAAAACGCAAAAACGATGTTGCGTGCGTCGCATCAGAGGCCTCACCACCGCTCTTGGTGCGTTGCCGAATAAAAACGCCCCCACCGTAAGGTGAGGGCGTTTCAAACACAAGAAAAGGGAAAGGAAGATTATTTCTTGAACTTATCGCGGGCCACGTACTCGGTGTGCAGGATCTCGTGAGCCTTATGGCTGCCGTAGGAACCCAGATACTCCTCATACAGCGCCTTGACGAAGGGGCTCTCATGGCTCTTGCGCAGGGTCATGGCGGCATCCTGATCGTACAGCGCCTTGGCACGCATCGCCTTGATGTCGAACACGTTCAGCACGGAAGCGGGCTGGACAGGCTGGCCGCCGCCGTTGACACAGCCGCCGGGGCAGCACATGATCTCGACGAAGGTCCAGGGAGCAGTGCCGGCCTTGATCTGATCCATCACGTAGTTGGCGTTGGCGATGCCGGAGGCAACAGCCACCTTGATCTCCAGACCGTTGATGGTGTAGGTGGCCTCCTTCAGACCCTTGGTGCCGCGAACCTCGTGGAACTCCACGGCCTCGTTGGACTTACCGGTGAGCCAATCGTTGGCGGTACGCAGAGCAGCCTCCATAACACCGCCGGTGGCGCCGAAGATGACGGCAGCGCCGGTGTCCTGACCCATGGGATCGTCAAACTCCTCGTCGGGCAGGAAGTTGAACTTGATGCCGGCGCGCTCGATCATACGAGCCAGCTCACGGGTGGTGATGGAAATATCCACGTCCATATTGCCGTTCTCGTTCATCTCCTCGCGGCCCACCTCGAACTTCTTGGCGGTGCAGGGCATCACGGAAACGGACACAATCTTGGCAGGATCAATGCCCATCTTCTCAGCATAGTAGGTCTTCAACAGACCGCCGAACATCTGCTGGGGAGACTTGCAGGTGGACAGGTTGGCCAA
>JAFXFF010000028.1 GCA_017520705.1 Clostridia bacterium
CCGAACGAAGCGCGCTACCAAACTGCGCTACATCTCGATATGAAATTGTACTGATGGCAAAAGGTGCTCGCTGTGTGGGGCGGTGCCGACCGTCAGGCCGGTACAATCCCCAGCTTGCGGTGCCCGAAATGCGCAGGCTCGCTGTTCGCTCGTGATACTCCTTGTTTTGGGCTTCCTCCGCCTCGCTGTATCCGCCACAGGAGGCGCTCGGCTTCGTCACCTCGTCCCTCGCTCGCGCGCTACCAAACTGCGCTACATCTCGATATTATGCAGTTGCTTGACAGCCTCCCTTGTGTAAAGGGAGGGGGACCGCCGAAGGCGGTGGAGGGATTGTCGTCACCATCTCTATATGCGCGAAGGAATCCGCACACCTATCTGTAACCGCCAACACATTATAATATGCCCCCATCGGTTTGTCAATGCTTTTTTCGGGCAAAAAGGGGAGGGGAGATCATTTCTCCATTGACAAAACCGCCGCTTTGGCGGTATACTGGTGGGTAATAATGGAGCAATGTTTACCCCAACCCCAAAAACAAAAGGAGTGATGAAAATGAAGGATATCCCTGAGTTGTTCGGCAGTATGGTGTTTAACGACCAAGTGATGCAGCAGCGTCTGCCCGCCGACACCTATCAGGCCCTGATGCGCACCGTGGAGAACGGCCGCCGTCTGGATCCTTCTGTGGCCGCCGTGGTGGCCTCCGCCATGAAGGACTGGGCCATCGAAAAGGGCGCCACCCATTTCACTCACTGGTTCCAGCCTATGACCGGCATCACCGCCGAAAAACACGACAGTTTCCTCTCTCCCGTTGCCGGCGGCAAGGTGATGATGGAATTCTCCGGCAAGGAGCTGATTATGGGCGAGAGCGACGCCTCCTCCTTCCCCTCCGGCGGCCTGCGCGCCACCTTCGAGGCCCGCGGCTACACCGCCTGGGACGCCACCTCCTACGCCTTTATCAAGGACGGTACCCTCTGCATCCCCACCGCCTTCTGCTCCTACGGCGGCGAGGCACTGGATAAGAAGACTCCCCTCCTGCGCTCGATGGAGGTGCTGGGCAAGCAGGCCCTGCGGGTCCTGCGCCTCTTCGGCAACGAGGACGTGACTATGGTGCGTACCACCGTTGGCCCTGAGCAGGAGTATTTCCTCATTGACCGCGCCATGTACGACCGCCGCAAGGACCTCATCAACTCCGGCCGCACCCTCTTCGGCGCCAAGCCCTCCAAGGGGCAGGAGCTGGACGACCATTACTACGGCGCCATCAAGGACCGCGTCGCCGCATTTATGCGCGACCTGGACGAGGAATTGTGGAAATTAGGCGTCCTCTGCAAAACCGAGCACAACGAAGGCGCTCCCTCTCAGCACGAGATGGCCCCCTTCTTCTCCACCGCCAATATTGCCGCCGACCACAACCAGCTCACCATGGAGCTGATGAAGAAGGTGGCGGCACGACACAACCTGGTGTGCCTCTTACACGAGAAGCCCTTTGCCGGTGTCAGCGGCAGCGGCAAGCACAACAATTGGTCCTTGCAGACCGACACCGGCGTCAATCTGTTGGAGCCGGGCGACACCCCCCACGAGAACGCCCAGTTCCTGCTGTTCGTCTGCGCCGTCATCAAGGCGGTGGACGAATATCAGGATATGCTGCGGGTGTCCATCGCGTCGGCAGGCAACGACCACCGCCTGGGCGCCGCCGAGGCGCCCCCCGCCGTGGTGTCCATCTTCCTCGGTGACGAGCTCACCGCCATTCTGGAGTCTATCGAGAACGGCACCGCCTACGACGCCAAGGAAAAGGTGCAGATGAAGGTGGGGGTCCACACCCTGCCCCGCATCCCCAAGGACACCACCGACCGCAACCGCACCTCCCCCTTTGCCTTCACGGGTAACAAGTTTGAGTTCCGTATGCTGGGCTCTTCTCAGGCGGTGTCCGAGCCCAACGTGGTGCTGAATACCGCCGTGGCGGCGGCGCTGGATGAGTTCGCCACCGTGCTGGAGTCCGCCGAGGATTTTCACGCCGCTCTGGGCAACCTGATTCGGGAGGTCATCCGCACCCACAAGCGCATCATCTTCAACGGCAACGGCTACGACGAGGCGTGGATTCACGAGGCAGAGGCCCGCGGTCTGTGCAATTATCCCACCACCGCCGATTGCCTACCCTGCTACATCGCCCCCAAGAATATCGCCCTGTTTGAGAAATACCGCGTCTATTCCGAGGCGGAGATGCGCTCCCGCTACGAGATTTACCTGCAGAATTACGCCAAGGTGCTGCACATCGAGGCCCACACCATGGTGAGCATGGCCCAGAAGGACATTCTCCCCGCCGCCCTGCGGTACGGTCGCGAACTGGCCGAGACCATCCTCGCCAAGCGCACCGCCCTCCCCGGCGTTTCCTGCGCCAACACTGAGGAGGCGTTGTTGGGCGACGTCAACGCCCTCACCGACAGTTTGGCTTATTGCCTGAGCGCCTTGCGGATCGCTTTGGACGAGGCGGATAACGCCCTCCACACTGCCCAGACCCGCGCCGACTACTACCGCGACACCGTCATCCCTGCCATGGAGGCGCTGCGTGAGGCTGCCGACGGGCTGGAGGTGCTGGTGGCCAAGGATCTGTGGCCCCTGCCCTCCTACGGCGATATGCTGTTCTCGGTACGATAACAAACGTGCATAAAAACACGGCTCCCTCATCACGAGGGAGCCGTGTTTTTATGACTCTTCCGAAGAAACGGACTCTTGGTTCTCTTTCCAATCGGTGGAAACGGCGGCAGCTTTCTCCCGCTTGGGCCATACCACCCACACGGCGGCTATGAGGGTTGCCGCGGCACAGGCCACCAGCACCCACATGGTTGTGGCGGAAAGCTGTGCGGTCACGGAATTTAACCACCGCACCACAAACAGGCGCAGAGGAGAATCTCCCAGCACCAGCTTTTCGGCAAGACCGTAGCGGTGCAGCAGCCAGAAGGGGACAAACAGGATCATACTGCCCACCGTCAACGTGCCGCTCAAGGCGAAGACCTGCCGACGGATGCGCCGCAGCCCCGTCACGATGCCGACGCCCAACAGCAGGGCGGTGATGGCGGCCAGCAGGAGGCCGCCGTTCATCAGCCGCACCACCCACACATTGGTGAGTATGCGATGCAGGGGGGTCAATATCTTTTGGTTGATGCCCAACCGCCACACCGCCGTGGTGACGGCGGCGAATTCGGCTGCCAGCTGGTCAATGACGGTGTCCTTATTTTCGATCTCTTCCTCCGCCAGCCGCGCGGCAATGGGAGCGCGGAACAGGGCGGCGTCCACCGTGGGGGACACCAGCTTCCCGCTGACAAACACCGCCTCATACACCGCGTCGATGTATTGCAGGCTAAAGGCGGCCGCCTCCTCCTCGGAGAGGGCTTCGTCTATGATGTCGGTGGGCAGGCCGTAGAAGAGGCACTCTGCCTCCAAATCCGCCCACGCATAGTTGAGCAATGCCTGCGTTACGGCGGGGTCTCGCACGATGCGGCGGTACCCCTCCCGTTGTCCGATGGTTGCCTTGGCGGTAAAGGAAAGCACCGTCAGCAGGAAGGAGAGTAAAACCAGCGTGCAGACGACACCGCGCAGCAGGGCCAACCCCATCTTTTTCGCGCGATGGCTCCATATTTTATTCATCGGCTGACCAGTCCTTTCCCTCTACCTTTTTGCAGATGAGCGCCATGCGCTCGGTCTTGAATTGGTAGCCGTTTTTGCGGGGATAGCAGGTGTACATAAACAGCACCTCTTCTCCGTCGGCAGGCTTCAGCGGTGAGGAATCCTTGTAGTTGAAGATCAGCGTATCCGTCACCTCGTATACATACGGTCCGTATACGGTGTCCATGGTCACCAGTGTGCCGATGGGGGTGACCTCCAGCTCGTGGAAGTCGGTGGTGACGTGGGCGGAGATGACGATCTTGCCGTTCTGTCCGCAGAAGCGGGAGTTGACCCACATCCCCGCGCCCTTTTTCAGAATGGCTTTGTTGTCCCCAAAAAAGACGGGGATGTCCTTGCGCTCCCACCCCTGCACGTTCAGGGTGGCCCATTGGCTCTCGTAGGGGATGACGGGAAATTCACCCTCTTTGGCAGTGGGGATGGTGACCGAGGGATCCAATTTGTTATAGGTCAGCAGACCGAAATAGGGGGAGGGCGCAATGACGCTCTGAAACAGCACCACCACCGCGCAGATGAGGGCACCGAATACGAGGGGGAAGGGTAATAACAAGAAAAACCCTTTTAAAAAAGGGTTTTTCTTGAAAGACGTTCTCTTTTCTTGTTTCATACCATCAGCGCTCGGCGGCGAACTTCTTGCTCACGAGAGCAGCGGCCACAGCACCCAGCAGCAGCACGGCAGCCAGCACCACGTAGGTGTAGTTGACAGGGGCGGCAGCGGTCTCGGGGACGTTGGTCTTCTTCACCGCGTCGGGGTCCATTTCCGCGATCTTCTGGCCGGCATCGTTATAGATCTCCAGCACCACGTCGTTGTGGTGCTCGGGGTCGTCGGAATGGGTGTACACCGCGTTCAGACCCAGGATCTCGCAGATGCGGTCCACCATCTCGACGGCGAACTCGCGCTCGTGATGCTCATACTCGGACAGAGAGTTGCCCTTGTACTCCTTGAAGAAGTCGCGGGACTCCTCGATGCAGTCGATGACCTGATCGGCCTGCTCCTTCTCTACGCTGATCTGGCTGAGCACGTTCTCGATCAGGGGGAGATACTCCTTAAACATAGCGTCGGGCATATGCTCGCGGGCGGCCTCGATCATGGCTTCTTTGTGCATCGGCTCGGCGGAGACGGGCATGGCAACCATACCCACCATAATCAGGCAAAGCGCTAAAACGGCAACAAACTTTTTCATTTGTCAGCACTCCTTTAATTGAATTATTCACTGCAATTGCGGCAATTACAGATTAGAATACAAATACAGTTTACACTAATAATACCGCATTTGTCAATCATCATTTATAAAATCTCTCATTTTATTTGTTTTATACGCCGTTCTATGGCATCAGACGCTCGAAAAAACGGGAATTTTCTCCGTGCAAAAAAGGAATTGAAAAATGCGGCGGCTTGTGCTATACTTTATTTGTTGAATTGTGTGCTCATATTCCGATGAGCCGCTTTGAGAGTTGCATTAGGCGTTTTCACCGTGCAGATTACGTCGTTATCGTGTTCAGAAAGAGAAAGGAAGCGCATTCGTCTATGGTATGCAAACAATGCGGAAAGCGCATCAAGGGCGACCCCACTCGTTGCCCTCATTGCGACGCCGTGCTGAAGGAAACGGTCAGTCTGGGGTCCATCCACGCCGCCCAGACCCAAAAGAAGAAGGCAAAGAAAAAGCTTAGCGGCACCGATCTGGCCTTGCGCATCGCTCTGATCTCGGTGTCGGTGCTGGCGGCGCTGGCGATCCTGCTGGGCGTTGGCTATCTATATGTCAAGAATTTGATCCGGGATAACGCCAACATCGACAACAAGTTCAGCCAGAGCGAGATCGACGATATGGGCGTCAACACGGCCCTGCCTACCAAGGATATCCAGAATATCGCCCTGTTCGGCCTGGATGAGCGCGGCGACACCGATGCCGTGGTGGACGGTCTGGGCGCGGGCAAATCCTTCCATTCCGACGCCATCATCATCCTCACCGTAGACCGCCGCGACCCCGATAATCCGCGGGTCAAGCTGTCCTCCATTGCCCGCGATACTCTGGCATATGTTGAGGGCTACAACAGCAAGGGCAGTCTGACCAAGCTGACCCACGCCTTTGACTACGGCTACCGCAAGGCTAAGAGCGCGGATCGCGCCGACGGCAAGAAAGATCAGACCGAAGCGGATTACAAGCGCGAGGGCGCCAAGACCGCCATCAAGACCATCAACCAAAACTTTAATATGAACATCACCGAGTATATGTATGTCAATTTTGTGGAATTTATGGACATCATAGACTACGTGGGCGGTGTTACCATCAACGTTAAGCAGAAAGAGCTCAACGAGCTGAATAAGCACGTCTATTGGATGGAGAAAGAATGTGACCGCGACATCGATAAGGTCACCAAGGCGGGGGAGCAGACCCTGTCCGGCGGACAGGCGCTGGCCTACGCCCGCGTGCGTAAGGTGGATTCCGATCTGGTGCGCGCCAACCGCCAGCGCGATGTGCTCAAGGCGGTGTTTGACAAGGTCAAGTCCACCCCCATCAACAAGCTGCCGGACGTGGTGGGCAAGCTGCTGGGTATGTGCCACACCACCCTCACCGCCGAGGAGATCGTGGAGATGGGCACCTGGGCAGTCACCAAGGGCCCCGAGATTATCAACTACACCCTGCCCGATACGAGCGTTAAGGCCAACTGGATCTGGGAGGGTACTCATCCCAATTACGGCTGGGTCTGGATCTACGACCTGAACTACGCCACCTATCTGCTGCACGATTTCATCTACGACACCGATACGGCGAAGGATCAGCCCAAGCCCACCATGCCCAACGAGCCCAAAGTGACGGCGGGCAAAAACACCACCACGACCACCACCGAGCCGACACAGCCTCCGGTCACGGGCGTGATGCCCACCGGCCCCGCCACCGAGCCCAGCGGCGATCCTACCGGCTGGACCGATCCCTCTTGGACCGATCCCACGTGGACGTATCCCACGCAGACCGATCCCACCGACGTGGTGGATCCCACCGGCGATCCCACGGAGGGGACCGACCCCACCGCCACCGGTGTCATCGGCACCACGGGCACCACGACGGAGACGCAGCCCACCGAGAGCACGACCGTGCCCTCGTTTGACACCCCCGAAACCACCACGACCACCGAGTTTGTCGTGCCGTAATATCTCTGCATCTTGAGTATATCTCCGCATAGCGGAGGGAGGACGATAGGTATGAGTAAAGGACACAAAAAACCCATCTATCCCCGTGTCAAACGGGTGCTGGATGTTGTTATCAGTGTTACCGCCCTGTTGATCATCTGGCCGATCATGCTGATCATCGCCCTGCTGGTCAAGCGGGACGGCGGCCCTGCCTTTTTTGCCCAGTCCCGTGTGGGGCGCAACGGCCATCTGTTTAAATTGTATAAGTTTCGCAGCATGAAGGTGGGCGCCGAGCGCCTGGAGGATATTCTCACCCCCGAGGAGTTGGCGGCCTACCGCAAGGAGTATAAGCTGCACAACGACCCCCGCATCACCAAGCTGGGCAACGTCCTGCGCAAGAGCAGTCTGGACGAATTGCCTCAGCTGTGGAACATCATCCGCGGCGATATGAGCCTGGTTGGCCCCCGCCCCCTGCTCCCCTCCGAGCTGACCGGCAACTACACCCCTGAGGAGCGGCAGATGCTGATGTCGGTGCAGCCGGGACTCACCGGCTATTGGCAGGCTATGTCCCGCAATGAATCCTCTTACGTCACGGGAGAGCGCCAGAAGCAGGAACTGTATTACATCGGACGTGTCAGCTTTGTTATGGATATGAAAATCATCTTTAAGACCGTCGAACGTGTATTAACAGGTAAAGGAGCCGTATAAGTGGACAAGCACTATGATTATCTCATCGTGGGCGCAGGCCTGTTCGGCGCCGTTTTCGCCCGTCAGGCGATGGACAGCGGCAAGACCTGCCTGGTGGTGGAGCGCCGCGACCACATCGGCGGCAACGTCTACACCGAGGAGGTAGCGGGGGTCACCGTCCACCGCTACGGCGCCCACATTTTCCACACCTCCAGCCGTGAGGTGTGGGATTACGTCTGCCGCTACGCCGAGTTCAATCATTTTATCAACACCCCCTTGGCCAATTACGAGGGCAAGCTGTACAACCTGCCCTTTAATATGCACACCTTCTATCAGATGTGGGGGGTCACCACCCCCGCCGAGGCGCAGGCGATGATCGCCGCCCAGCGAGGAGAAATTACCGACACCCCCAAGAATCTGGAGGAGCAGGCCATTTCGCTGGTGGGCCGCGACATTTACGAGAAGCTGGTGCGGGGCTATACCGAGAAGCAGTGGGGACGCTCCTGCACCGATCTGCCGCCCTTTATCATTAAGCGGCTGCCGGTGCGCTTCACCTTTGACAACAACTATTTCAACGACCCCTATCAGGGCATCCCGAAGGCGGGCTATACCGCTTTGGTGGAGCGCCTGCTGGAGGGGGCGGAGGTACGGCTGGGCGTGGACTATCTTGCCTGCCGGGAGGAGCTGAACGCTCTGGCAGACACCGTTCTTTACACCGGCCCCATCGATGCCTACTACGGTTATTGCTACGGCGCACTGGAATACCGCAGTCTGCGCTTTGAGAGCGAAACCCTCGACACCGCCAATTATCAGGGCGTGGCCGTGGTGAACTATAACGAACGCGAGATCCCCTATACCCGCATCATCGAGCATAAGCACTTTGCCTTCGGCAAGGGGGACAAGACGGTGATCACCCGGGAGTACCCCGCCGATTGGACGGTAGGGGCCGAGCCCTATTATCCCGTCAATGACGAGAAGAACCAAACCCTCTACGAGCGGTATCGCCAGCTGGCAGAGGGAGAGAAGAATGTGCTGTTTGGCGGCCGTCTGGGTCAGTATCGGTATTACGATATGGACAAGGTGGTAGCCGCCGCATTGGCACTGACGAAGGAGATTTTGTGATGAAGGTTACGGTGGTGGTGGCGGCTCACAAGCCCTACGCGATGCCCGACGACCCCCTCTATCTGCCCCTTCACGTGGGTGCCGAGGGCAAGGAATCCTTTGGCTTCACGGGGGACAACACGGGGGAGAACATTTCCGCCAAAAACCCCACCTTCTGCGAGCTGACCGGCCTGTACTGGGCGTGGAAAAACTTAGACGCTGACTACGTCGGTCTTGCTCACTACCGCCGTCACTTCGGCGGAAAGGGGAGGGGGAAGGATCCTCTCTCCCGCGTCCTCACCGAGGCGGAGGCGGCCCGCTTGCTCACGGGCCGCGACGGCATCCTGCCGCAGAAGCGGAAGTATTACATCGAAACGTTGCATTCTCACTATGCCCACACCATGCACGTGGAGCCCTTGGACGTCGCGGGGGAGATTATCCGTGAGAAGTATCCGGCCTACGCCGTGGCCTTTGGCCAATTAAAAGAGCGCACGTCGGCGCATATGTTCAATATGCTGATCTTGCGGCGCGACCACTTGGATGCCTACTGCACGTGGTTGTTTGACATCCTGTTCGAATTGGAAAAGCGGGTGGATGTCACCGCCTACGATGCGTTCCATGCCCGCTTTTTCGGCCGTGTGAGCGAATTGCTGTTGGACGTGTGGCTCTCTCAGCAGTCCCTTGATCTTGTCGAGGTGCCTGTGGTGGGGATGGAAAAGACCAACTGGCTCAAAAAGGGTGGCTCTTTCCTGTTGGCCAAATTCTTCGGCAAAAAATACGGCAAGAGTTTTTAACGCACAGACCAAAGCGACTTTGTAGGGGAGGCCTCTGCGCCCTCCTATTTGCAACGAAAGGAGGGGACAGACGTGAAAACCCATCGCATATTCCGCTCCACCGACGGGCAGGATACCGCCCGTGCATGGGATTGGGTTACCGCCCTGTCCCCGATGCTGCTGATGATGGTGGTCAATTACCGCTGGGCGGCGATGGTGGCGGTGCTGACCGCCTCCGCAGGCTATTTGGCGGTAACTGCCATGTGGCAGTGGCTTTCTTTGATGCCCCTGCACGTGGCGCCGGCCCTGCTGTGCGGTGTGCTGGTGGCCTGTTGCCTGCCCGCAGCCGCGCCCATGTGGCTGGCGGCGGTGGCCGGCGTGGTGGGTGGTGTTGTCATCGGCATCCCCGCCTTCATCAATCGCCTTGCTAAGAAGGACGTGCTGTCCTGCCCCGTGTATTTTCCTGCCCTCTCGGGCTACCTCACCGTGCGGTATGCCTTCGCCGCCTATTTCGGCGGCTTTTCTCTGCCGGTGATGTGGGCCCGTACCGACGCGGTGGCCTCCGCCACCCCTTTGGCGGCCTTGGGCAATCCCGAGGCGCAGGAGAGCTTGTCCCATCTGTTTTGGGGCTTTGATGCGGGCAGTATGGGCGGCGGCCCTGTGCCGGCGCTGCTCTTAGGGTTTGCCTATCTGTTGCTCCGTCGCCGTCTGCATCCCATCCCGGTGTCGGCTATGGTGGCGTCGGTTGCTTTGCTGTCCCTGATGCTGTGGGGGGATCCTCTCTATGCCGTGCTGGGCGGCGGCACCCTGCTGGCGGCTATGCTGGTGGGTGACGAGAGCTTTGTCCACGTGGGGTGGAAGGGTCGACTGGCCTGCGGTGTCACCGCGGGCGCGGTGACGGTGCTGTGCCGCTTGTGGTGGCGTATGGACGGCGCCGCCGTAGGTCTGCTGGCGGCGGGTGTGCTGACCCCCGTTTTGCACGTCGTATACCACGGCCTATGCCGCTACGTTCCACCGATGGCACGCGCCGTGTATGGCGCACTGTGCCGTTTTGTTGCGTATCTTAGGCAGAAATTTGCAAAAACCGAAAATTAAGGGCTTGACAAACCCCGACCCTTATTATATAATACATAGCGTTCCCCCTTCGGGGCGTGATGCGGCTGTATAGCTCAGTTGGCTAGAGCATGCGGTTCATACCCGCAGTGTCAGTGGTTCGAATCCACTTACAGCCACCACCGTTCTCCCGACCTCGCGAGGGGTCGGGAGAGCATACGGCCCCTTCGTCTATCGGTTAGGACACAAGATTTTCATTCTTGCAAGAGCGGTTCGATTCCGCTAGGGGTCACCATATAAGGGCGTATAGCTCAGCTGGTTAGAGCGCCTGCTTCACACGCAGGAGGTCAGCGGTTCGAGTCCGTTTACGCGCACCAAAAGAAAAGACCACACCACACG
>JAFXFF010000029.1 GCA_017520705.1 Clostridia bacterium
CCTGCCCATGCGTTTGGGCGAGACTTCCACCCTGTTCCGTAACGAGGATTCCGGCGAGATGCACGGTCTGATCCGTGTGCGCCAGTTCACCATCTCCGAGGGTCACCTGGTGCTCCGCCCCGATCAGCTGGAGGAGGAGTTCAAGGGCTGCCTGGAGCTGGCTAAGTACTGTCTGGATACCGTGGGTATGCTGGAGAATTGCTCGTTCCGCTTCTCCCAGTGGGATCCCGAGAACCCCAAGAATAAGTACGAGGGTACCGCCGAGCAGTGGAACGAGGCGCAGGCGGTCATGCAGAAGATTCTGGACAATCTGGGCGTGGAGTACTCCATCGGCATCGACGAGGCCGCCTTCTATGGCCCCAAGCTGGACATCCAGTATAAGAACGTGTTCGGCAAAGAGGACACCATCGTCACCATCCAGATCGATATGCTGCTGGCGGAGAAGTTCGGTATGGAGTATACCGACGCCGACGGTCAGAAGAAGATTCCCTACATCATCCACCGCACCTCTCTGGGCTGCTACGAGCGCACTCTGGCCTACCTCATCGAGCGCTTCGCCGGCGCCTTCCCGTTGTGGCTGGCTCCCGACCAGGTTGTGGTGCTGCCCGTCACCGACCGCGCCCACGAGTACGCTAAGGACGTGGAGACTAAGCTCAAGGCCGCCGGTATCCGTGCCGAGGGCGACTACCGCTCCGAGAAACTGGGCTACAAGATTCGTGAGCATCAGCTCAAGAAGGTGCCCTATATGCTGGTTGTTGGCGATCGCGATATGGAGAACGGCACCGTGTCCGTCCGCACCCGTAGCGGCGAGGACTTGGGCGCTATGACCGCCGACGAGTTCATCGCCAAGGCTCTGGTGGAGATCGCCACCAAGCATCGCGACAACTAATTGACGCAAAAAAGAACCCGAACGCAACGCGTTCGGGTTCTTTTTTTTACAGCCAGCCCAAGGCCACACAGCCCAGCACCACGGCGCCCAGTACGATACGATACCAGCCGAAGGGACCAAAGCTGTGCTTTTTAATAAACGCCATCAGGCCGCGGATGACGATCAGCGACACCACAAAGGACACCACCGTGGCTACTGCCAGCAGAATCCACTCTTCACCGCTGAAGGTCACGCCGTCCAAAAACAGCGCCTTGACCAGTTTCAGCCCGCTGGCACCCAACATCACGGGGATGGCCATAAAGAAGGAAAACTCCGCCGCCGCCGTGCGGGAGGTGCCCAGCAGAGAAGCGCCCAAGATGGTGGAGCCGGAGCGGGAGGTGCCGGGGATCAGCGCCAGCATCTGAAACGCGCCGATACCAAAAGCGTGCTTGTAGGTAATATCCTCCACCGTCTCCACCTTTGCGGTGCGATTCTTGCGGCTTTCCATCACGATAAAGGCGATGCCGTACACGATCAGGGCGGCGGCAATCACCACCGGGGTGGACAGCACGCCGTCGATGAGGTCGTCCAGCGCCAGACCTGCAATGGCGGCAGGGATACTGGCCACCAGCACCTTACTCCACAGTACCCAGGTGCCCTTTTTCTCCACCGCCGATTTCTTAGGCGAGAAAGGATTGAGCTTGTGGAAGTACAGCACCACCACGGCGAAAATGGCACCCAGCTGGATCACCACCTTGAACACGTCGAAGAAGGCTTCGGAGGCGTTCATCTTCCAGACGGCGTCCAGCAGCAGGATGTGACCGGTACTGGATACCGGCAACCATTCGGTGATGCCCTCGACGATACCCTGGGCGATAGCTTTGAGAATCTCAATGATAAACATAAAACTTTCTCCTAATCAAAAATGAGTAGACGAAAAACACCGAACCGGGGGGTTCGGTGTTTTTCGTTCCTTGATTACAGGTCCAGCTCGTTGAGCAGGTCGCGCAGCAGGATGACCTCGTCGGCGGATACGGTGATACCCTTGCCCATCTTAGCGCGGTCGGGAGCCCAGTCGCGGATGTCGTACTTGGGGGCGCGATCGTTCCAGCTGATGAGGTTCAGCTCTTTGGTCCAGCCGGTGGGGGACTGGGAAAGAACTCCGCACTCTTTCACGATCTCATACTTCAGTTCTGCCATGGTAAACACACTCCTATATATAAATTTTTTACCAACTAACATAAATAGCCTTATGGCTTTACGAAGATACTGTCGCCGTGACAGTCCTCCGCAACAAAAAGAGGCAAATCCTCGATTTCCAACTGCTTGATGGCCTCACAGCCCAGATCCTCAAAGGCGATCACCTCGGCCTTGCGCACGTGCCGGGCAATCAGAGCGCCGGCGCCGCCGATGGCGCAGAGGTACACGCCGCCGTTGCGGACGATGGCCTCTCGGGTGGCGGTGTCCCGCTCTCCCTTGCCGATGGTGGCGCACAGCCCCAAGTCGTACAGACGTGGGGTGTAGGGATCCATACGGGAGGAGGTGGTGGGGCCGCAGGCACCGATGGGCAGGCCCTCGGGGGCGGGTGTGGAGCCGCAGTAGTAGATGATGCCGTCGGTCAGAGGGAAGGGGAGGGGTTCTCCGTTGTCCAATAGCGCCATTAGGCGCTTGTGAGCCGCGTCGCGGGCGGTATACACCGTGCCGGAAAGCAGGATGCGCTCTCCTGCCCGCAGGGTGGGGATCGCCTGACGTAGGGTCGCCGTGTGTAGATGCTTCATCTCCGTGATAACCAGTCCTCCAGTCGGTCCCAGAATCCCTTTTTATGGACGGCGGGACGGAGGATAATATGGGTGGTGGGATTACCGCCGCCCTTGTTCCCTTGCTGTAATGGCTGTGCCGCAGGCTGGGCCGCGATGGGCAGAGGCTGCGGTGCAGGCCGCGGTGTTACAGCGCGGGCGGGCGGATTACGGAAAAAAGTGACGGCTGTTTCCGCTTGCGTCGTGGGCAGAGGCCAACCACTCGTCCAGAGCATCGGTCAGGCGGCTGTCGCTGTCCGTCTTCTGGCATTGTAGGTTGCGGCGGCTCTGGTCAATCTGATTCTGCAGGTCACCCAGTTGGGTCAGCAAGGCGTCCAGCGTGGCCTGCACACCGCTCAAGGTTTCGTCAGCCTGACGGCCGGTCTGATCGATGTAGGGACGGACGATTCCCTCCACCTTCTGATGGAGGTTGTCGGCATCGCCCACCACGCTCTCGTAGCGGTCGATGGTCTGACGCATGGCAGCGATCTGCTCGTTCTGGCGGCCGATCTGCTGACGGCTCTCGTCCAGCTGACGGGCGGTGACCGTGTTGGCGGAGATCTGCGCCTTGGCATCCGCCAGGGCGGCGATGGCATCATCTCGCTCGCCGGCGGTGGCGGCAAGCTCCTGCTCCAACTGGGCCAGACGGCGCTGTGCCTCCTCCAGCTGGATGGCCATCTCCTCAATGGTGGTGGCGGCCACGGTCAGGTCGGCGGTGGTATCGTACAGCTTCTGCTGGGTCTCGGCCAATTGGGTCTCGGCCACCTGCTGCTGCTCGGTGGCGGCGTCGGCCTGTGCCCGCGCCTCGTCGGCGAGAGCTTGGGCAGACTCTGCCACGGCAACGGCCTCGTTCGCCTTGGTCTCCAGATCCTTGCGCTCCTCGTTCCAGGCGGCGGTGATCTCGTCAATATATTGCAGGACATCCTGCTTGTTAAATCCTCTGAATGCGTTACGGAACATACCGTTCTGTGCCATAGTGTTGCATCCTCCCTATCAGCATAGTCGCAAAAGGACGGAAATATCCTTATATTTAATTCATTATAACATACACATGAAATAAATGTAAAGACTTTCGCAAAAAATACGTTATAAAAAAAGAAAAAGGTCCGCACCACCGTGCGGACCTTTCGATTTTAAGTGTGAGTGGGCCTGTAAGCCGAGTTCTGTCGTGAACAGCCATCTATCTGGGCCGTTTGTTGCCAAGCGGCTCTAGCCTTCCGTCGGAGCACATCGGGCCAATGTATCGCTCCGGTCGAAGTTGCTTCGGATAGGGTTTACAGGGCCGCATTGTCTCCAATGCGCCGGTGAGCTCTTACCTCGCCTTTCCACCCTTACCTATGGGCGGCGTGTTGCCACGCACTCAAGGCGCAAGCGCCAAGCCATAGGCGGTATATTTCTGTTGCACTTTCCCTAGGGTCACCCCCGGCGGCCGTTAGCCGTTATCCTGCCCTGTGAAGCTCGGACTTTCCTCATATGCGGTTGTCCGCATACGCGGCTGTTCAGCCCACTCAAGCTACCAGTTTACCGCAAAATGCGCCGTTTGTCAAGCACAAGCCGCCATGCGCTCGCGGCGCTGGGCCGCCTGCTCGAAGGCGGCGCGGGAACGGGCCAATTCCTCACGGCGGCGACGGCGGGCCATCTTATTGCGGGTGCGGACCATATCCTCCCGCAATACCGCGCCGCTGACCGACAGGATGACCACCTGCAGGGCGATGAGCAGTACGGAGATGAGGGGGGTGAGAGCCAGCTGAATCTGGGTGGCAAAGGCGGCGTCCACCAGCGCCACGATCAGCGGCACCGCCGCCAATTGGCGGGTGATGCCGTAGTGACCCTTCAGAATCATCAGGGCGGCCACCAGAGCCAGAGCCAGATCGATGAATAACGTGAACATAAGATGTACCTCCTATGATAAGATCCACTACACAAGAAGAACGAACAACCGTTCCGAACAAGTGTTCTATATTCATTATAGCGCCTTTTTCGCGAAAATCAAGTGTTTTTGACAAAAAATCGAACATTTTTTCGTTTTTTGTTCCGATCTTAGCCGAATGAAGGGCTGTTTTGTTGTTCTGTAGATAGAATAGCACAAGCATTGAGACATAATACGGACAATGGATGGGATGCAAAAGAAAAAATCCGCTGAAAAGCGGATTTTTTCTCACTCTTCCAGTTTTTGGATCGCCATTTCCTTAAGCACGTCGTGGAGATCGGCACCGTGACGACATTCCGTCTCCGCCATACGGGAGAACAGATCGGAGATGGTGGGATCTTGGATCTCCCGCGCATACAGCTGATAGTCGCGGATGAGTTCCATCGTGTTCTGCCACGCCCGTAATACGCGGTCACGGGTGGAAATGTGAATGGGCTCGTGGGCTTGCATATCATCATCACTCCTTTGGCGATAGTATGCCCGCAAACCCCAACAAAAAACCGACCCTGAGGATCAGGGTCGGTTTTCTTTAGCACTATAAAGGATTACTCCTCGACGGGAGCCTCCTCAGCCACAGCCTCCTCAGCGGGGGCCTCGACGGCCTCCTCGACGGGAGCCTCAACCTCGGCGGGAGCTTCGGGCTCCAGCAGGGCGCGGATGGACAGGCTGATGCGCTTGCGGTCGTAGTCGATGGCGGTGATCTTCGCGGTGATCTCCTGACCGACCTGCAGCTCATCCTGAGGCTTCTCCACGCGGTGGTTGGCAATCTGGCTGATGTGCACCAGACCGTCGATACCGGGGATGATCTGAGCGAACACGCCGAAGGTGGTCATGCCGACAACCTTAGCGGTGACGATGGAATCCACGGGATACTGGGCCTTGAAGATCTCCCAGGGGTTGTCCTCGGTCTTGCGGTAGCCCAGAGAGATCTTGCGCTTCTCGGCATCCAGAGCCTTGATGAAGACGGTGACGGTGTCGCCCACGTTCATCACCTCAGAGGGATGCTTAATGCGGCTCCAGGACATCTCGGAGATGTGAACCATACCGTCCACACCGCCCAGATCCACGAAAGCGCCGTAGCTGGTCAGAGACTTGACCGCGCCGGTGTACTCCTGACCCACCTCAGCCTGCGCCCAGAAGGCGGCCTCCTGCTCCTTGCGGGCGGCCTGAGCCACCAGACGGATGGAGCCGACGGCGTGACGGCGGTTCATGTTGACCTCCAGGATCTTCAGCTGGACGTTCTGACCCTTCAGGGGGCTCAGATCCTCCATGCGGCCCACAGAGGCGTGGGAAGCGGGCACAAATACGCGGACGCCGTTGGTGACCACCAGGACGCCGCCCTTGATGACCTCGGTGACAACGCCATCCAGGATGGCGCCCTCAGCCTCGGCATCCACAATGATCTGCCAGCCCTTGAGAGCGTCTACGCGCTTCTTGGACAGCATGATGGTGCCTTCCTGATCGTTGGTACGCATGATGAGCAGCAGCAGCTCATCGCCCACCTTCACCAGGTCGTGGGGGTTGGCAGAGGGATCGTTGGACAGCTCATCGATCGGAATGTAGCCGGTCTGCTTGCGGCCGATGACTTCGACCTGCACCTCGTTGGGCGCAATGCTGACGACCAGACCGCGGACTTTATCATCAGTCGGATTCTGCAGAGTCGCATCCACAGCGGCGGCGAACTCTTCAGAGCTCATCTCCTCATAGTTTTTGTTTTCCAGGGCTTCGATGTTGTTGACGATTTCGGACATTGTTGTGTGTACCTCCTTTATAATATCGGCCGGCGTAGATGCTCCGGCGGTCAGACCGACCGTCATACCGGGCAAAAAGCGATCACGGGGCAGCTCGTCCGCGGTCTCAACCCAGAGGGTGGGACAGTAGGCGGCGCACACGTCGCGCAGTTTGGCGGTATTGGAACTCTCTCGTCCACCGACAATAACCATTTGATCGCA
>JAFXFF010000030.1 GCA_017520705.1 Clostridia bacterium
GGAGCGGCACCGAAGGATGTGCAGGAGCTTTTAGGTCACTCTGATGTCAGTACCACGATGAATGTCTACGCTCACTCTACAAGAGAGGCGAAGCGTACTTCCGCAAGACTGCTCGATAAGGTAGTTGGCGGTTAGATATAAAAAGTTTCCCTTATTTTCGCTCATAAGGGCAAAAACAAGGGAAAATACATAACAGTTGAGTTTGTAACAGGCGAAAACCCCAGTAATATCAAGGGCTTTTAGAGTGTAGGACAGTTATTGTCTGATAAATTCCAATTTATCGAACAGAATAAAACAACCCCGACAGACTTAAATATCTGTCGGGGTTTTAACATCCTTATGAGAAGTACCCTTTTGCCTCGGCTTTGTTTTTTTCTTATTCCTTCACCACTCGCAAGGTCTCGTAGCCATAGTAGCGGAATACCGCCGCGGCACTCTCGTCTACCACCTCGCCGCCCACCAGCACGGGCACGGCAGGGGGACAGCTGACGGTGGGGGAGGCCAGCACCCGACCGACACACGCGGACAGAGGCAACACCTCCGCGGAGGCAAACAAGGCTTCCCGCAGGCTCGTTTTCACCTGCGGTTTTGGCATCTTCGGTGCGGCTTCGCTCAACGGCTTCTGCTTTTCCAAGCCACACAAAACCGTTTCCACACGGTCAAAATCCTCTTTGGCGTTGCAGGGAGCGAACATCATCACCAGATAGTCGGGGTCGGCGAATTCACACACGATGCTCCGCTTCTCCAAATACGCCGCCACCGCGTCACCGGTATAGCCGTACCCTTTTGTCGCCACCGTTATCTTTAACGGCTCATCCCCCACAAGGGTATAGCCGTGAGCAGAAAGGGCATCTTTCAATTCCTGCACTTCTTCGCAACAAGCAGCCACATCCGCAGAAAATCCGTCGTTCAAATAGGCGTTGCAGGCGTCCAACGACTGCAGGATGAGATACGAGGGGCTGGTGGAGGCAAAGAGGCTCATCGCGTGCTCCGCCTGCTCCCCCAATTCTGCCGCGGCGGGGGAGATGTGCAAATACGCACCCCCCGTCAGCACCGGCAGGGTTTTATGCGCCGAATCACAGCAAAGGTCGGCACCCAGCGAAATGGGGTGCTTATCCTCGGGGAGAAAGCGCAAATACGCGCCGTGGGCGTTGTCCACCAGCAGCAACACACCGTGGCGATGGCACACTTCGGCGATGGCGGCAATATCCAACACGTTGCCCAAATAATCGGGGCTGGTAACGTACACCGCCGCCGGTTTTTCCGCCGTCTTATGCAAACGTTGGTGAAGCTGTTCCGCCGTGACCCCGCACGCCGTCAGGGTATCGCCGCCCCACAGCCACTCCACCTCCGCGTCCAGCAGGGCGCAGGCGGTGACAAAGGTGCTGTGGGCGTTGCGCCCCGCCCAAAAGGTGCGCCGCCCGGTGGCCTGCATCGCCAGATACAGCATCCCGCGGATACAGAGGGACGACCCCTCGGCAGAATACACCGTCCGTGCCGTTCCAAAGAGGGCGGCGGCGTTATCCTCGCTCTCGCGGATGATACCGCCGGAGCGGTACAGCATGTCGGCACCACCAATCTCGGTGATGTCACGGCTCTCACAGCCCAAACGGCTCACGCCTTTATGCCCCGGCATGTGTAGGCGCACCGCGCCGCTGTCGCCGTAGGCGTTTACAAAATCACAAATGGGCGTTTTCATCAGGCATCACCCAAGGTCTTGGCGACCTCCACCATAATGGCGCACTCCATGCGCTTGCGGAACAGTTCGCAGCCGTATTTGTAAACGCCGGTCACCGCGCCGGTGGCGTGGTAGGCGTTGGCGGCACAGCCGCCGGAGCAATACAGTTTCGCCCAGCAATCGGCGCAGTCGGGGCGGGCATACACGTTGCAGGCGGCGAATTCGCACTGGGTGGCGGTATTGGTGACACCGTTCCAAATATCGCCCAGCTTAAAGGCCTCCTCGCCCACAAACTGGTGGCAGGGGTACAGGTCACCCCAAGGGGTCACCGCCATATACTCGGTGCCGCTGCCGCAGCCGCTGACACGCTTATAGATGCAAGGACCACCCTTGAGGTCGATCATATAGTGGTAGAAGGTGAAGGGATTGCCTGCCTTGTGGCGCTCTAACATCAGTTCGGCCAGTTTCTCGTACTGGTCGAGAACGATGGGCAGATCTTCGGCGGTGAGGGCGGAGGGATCCTCGGGTGCACACACCACCGGCTCCATGGACAGCTCAGTAAAGCCCAGATCCAGCATCTGCTGAATGTCTTTGAGGAAATCGGGATTGGCGTGGGTGAACGTACCACGCATATAGTAGTTTTTGCCGCCGCGGGCCTCCACGAAGCGCTGGAATTTGGGGACGATCTTCTCCCAAGAGCCGTTGCCGGCATAGTCTACGCGGTAGGCGTCGTGGATCTCTTTGCGGCCGTCCAGACTCAGCACCACGTTGCTCATCTCGCGGTTGGAGAATTCGATCACGTCCTCGTCCACCAGCACGCCGTTGGTGGTGAGGGTGAAACGAAATTTTTTACCCGTCTCGACCTCGCGTTTGCGTGCATACGCAACGAGCTCTTTGATCATATCCCAGTTCATCAGCGGTTCGCCGCCGAAGAAGTCCACCTCGAGATTGTGGCGGGTACCGCTGTTTTCGATGAGGAAATCCAGTGCCCGCTTACCCACCTCTAAACTCATCAGGGCGCGGTCGCCGTGGTATTTGCCCTGGCTGGCGAAGCAGTAGGAGCAGTTGAGGTTGCAGGTGTGGGCCACGTGGAGGCACAGCGCCTTCACCACGCCGGCGGTCTTCTGCTTGAGGGTGTCCGCCATGGGGCGGAAGGTGTCGGGGGTAAACAGCTTGCCCGCCGCCTTCAGCTCGCCGATCTGGTCGTAGCATTCGGCCAGTTCTTCCGCGGTCACGTCCTCCCGATGACCGTATTTCTCCCACATCTGGGCAAGGATTTCGTCGCGGTCGGTGGTTTCATACAGCCCGATCATATCGTAGGCCACCTCGTCCACCACGTGCACCGAGCCGGAGCAGATGTCCAGCACGATATGATATCCGCCTAATTGATAACGGTGTACCATTATGTACCCCTCCTAAAAGATGGAATAGAATCTGTAGGGACGGGCATTGCCCGTCCGCGGATGACCGGTGGCCATCCCTACAACGCATATAAGCCGTTGACGTCTCCGTAGGGCGGGGGCTTGCTCCCGCCGTTCTAATTGCGTTGTCAAAAACCAAAGACGGGCACCGCAGTAGTGGTTACCACCGCCCTACAAGCGTTGCCGAGCGAAAACATAAAAAATGTCGCCATCTGACGATGGCGACATTTGGTCAGGCCAATTACTTGTTCTCGCACTCCTGATTGGCAATGCCGCAGCTGGTCTTGCAAGCGGACTGGCAGGAAGTCTGGCACTCGCCGCAGCCGCCGTTCTTGGCGCTGTCGCACAGGTTCTTGGTCTCCAGAGTCTGAATGCGCTTCATAAGGAAAGTCCCTCCTATTTGCTTGATTTTCCTTATTGTAGCACACTTTTCGCGGTAAGTCAATCGACAAAGTGCGGTTTTTTCGCTCACCTCTTGCACAATTTGCGAAAAAATGCTACACTATCCTCACAAAAGGAGAGGATTGGTATGCGCAACACCACCTTATGCTATATACAGAACGACCGAGGACAGACCTTGCTCCTCCATCGTGTGAAAAAGGAAAATGACCTGAATAAGGATAAATGGATCGGCGTGGGCGGCGGCTTTGAGGATAAGGAAAGCCCCGAGGATTGCCTTTTACGCGAGGTGTACGAGGAGACGGGGCTGACCCTGACCTCTTATCGCTACCGCGGCATCGTCACCTTCGTGTCGGATACGTGGGAGACGGAGTATATGCACCTCTTCACCGCCGACGGCTACGAGGGGGAGCTTATCGACTGCAACGAGGGCACCCTGGAATGGGTGGACAACACCCGCATCCCCGACCTGCCCGCCTGGGAGGGAGACCGCATCTTCCTGCGGCTCATTGCCGAGGACGCCCCCTTCTTCTCTCTCAAACTGGAATATCGCGGCGAGGCCCTCGCCGCCGCCGTGCTGAACGGCAAACCGCTGTAAGCAAAAAGTCCGTGGCTGAAGCCACGGACTTTTTTGATTGGCGCTTTGTAGCCGTCAACCACTTTGCTTTTGCAGGCTACGACGCGACGAGGATTCATCCTCATCGCACGTGGAAGCACGGAGAGCTTTTTTAAATTGCACGGTGAAAAGGATGGCGGTAAAGGTGACGGCAATGACGTCAGCCACCGGCTCTGCCATATAAACGCCCATGGTCTTATCTGCGATCAGGTGCGGCATAATGTAGATCAGCGGCAACAGCAAGACAAACTTGCGAACAATGGCAACGATAATCGAACAAGGGGCATTGCCGATGGAAACAAAGGTCATCTGGCAAGCGATCTGAATACCGAAGATACACATCACCCCGCAGTAGATCCGAAGTGCCTTTGCGGTGAAGGCGATGAGCGCCGTGTCCGGTGTGAATATTCCTGCAAACATTTGCGGGAACAGCATAATGGCTCCCCAAATGGCAAAGGAGTAAGTAAGGCAGGATATCAGCAGAAGCCGATAGGTTTTCTTGACGCGTTCGGTGTTTTTTGCGCCGAAGTTATAGCTCAGAATCGGCTGTGCACCTTGTGCGATGCCCTGCATAGGCAACATCGCAAACTGCATCACGCTTGTCAGAATGGTCATAGCACCCACGGCAATATCGCCGCCGTATTTCAAAAGGGAAGAATTGAAGCAGACCGAAATGACGCTTTCACTGCTTTGCATGATAAAGGTTGCCGTTCCCAGTGCAATACAAGGGAAGATGAGCTTTCCATCGATGCGAAGATTTTGCTGTTTGAGTTTTAAGTAGGTTTTCTTGCCACAAAGGAAAGCAAGCACCCAAACGCAGGAAATGGCTTGCGAAAGAATGGTAGCCAGCGCCGCACCCTTAACACCCATCTTGAAACCAAAAATAAATACCGGGTCAAGGATAATGTTGCTGACAGCACCGATCAGTACCGTAATCATACTGATTTTGGTGTAGCCCTGCGCGGTGATAAAGGCCCCCATACCCAGCGTCAGCTGAACGAAAACGGTACCGATGGCATAGATGTTCATATAATCGGTAGCGTAAGCGATGGTGTTCTTGCTGGCGCCGAACATCAAAAGCAACTCTCTGTTCCAAATCAGCAAAACGGCGGTCAGAACGGCAGAGAGGATAAGCTGCAGAGAGAAGCAGCCGCCCATAATTCTTTCGGCAGAGTCATTGTCACCTTTGCCCATCAAAATGGACGCCTTCGGTGCACCGCCCGAAGCAATCAGCGCCGCAAAAGCCGAGATGATCATAATGATCGGCATACATACGCCGACACCGGTGAGCGCGAGGCTTCCGTCCCCCGGCATATGGCCGATATAGATGCGGTCAACGATGTTGTATAGCATATTGATCAGCTGGGCCACTACCGTTGGAACAGCCAATTTAAACAGCAGTTTGCCGATTGGCGCCGTGCCGAGCACTTCTTTTTTATCGCACATATTTTTCACTCCACAGAGATAAAGGATGCGGTGCTATTATACACCACGTAGGGGGAAAAATCAAGACAGATTCACCGCAATCGCAGCCAAGGAAAACGGTGTAGCCCTCACGGGCTACACCGTTTCCGAAACCAAACTGCTGTTGGGTGCCATTTCCTTTTATCGGTCGTACATCGCGGTCATTTTGGCAATCTTCTCGGTCAATTCCGGGGTGATGGCGTCGGCACTCATTCGCCATTGCCAGTTTCCCTCCGCCACACCGGGGGTGTTCATGCGCGCAGAGTTATCCAGCTCCAGATAGTCCTGCATTTGGGTGATAAACAGATTGGCCACACTGCTCATACCGCCGCGCAGCACACCCCAGACGTAACCCTCGTTCTCATCCAATCCCAGATACTCTACGGCCTTGTTCAGATCGGCGGGCGCTACTGTCGCCATCCAGCCCATCAGTGTGTCGTTGTCGTGGGTACCCACGTAGCACACGCAGTTTTTCTCATAGGTATGGGGCAGATAGTCGCTGGATTCTTGGGAGTCAAAGGCGAATTCCAGCACCTTCATGCCGGGGAAACCGGAATCCTGCAGCAGCTGCACCACGTCGGGGGAGGGGGCGCCCAAATCCTCCGCGATGAAGCGAATGTGATGGAACCAATCCCGCAGCACGCCGACGAGGGACATACCGGGGCCGGTGATCCAGCGCCCGTTTTTGGCGGTGGTTTCACCGTAAGGCACCGACCAGTAGGCGGCAAAGCCACGGAAGTGGTCGATGCGGATGACGTCGTAGATCTTGGTGGCACCCTCTACGCGGCGGATCCACCAGCCATAGCCGTCTTTCTGCATCGTCTCATAGTCGTACAGAGGGTTGCCCCACAATTGGCCGTCTTCGGAGAAGTAATCGGGCGGCACACCCGACACCTCGGTGGGGAAGCCCTTCTCATCCAGTTGGAAGCAATCGGGGTTGGCCCACACGTCTACTGAATCCAGTGCCACGTAGATGGGCATATCACCGATGATGCCGATGCCTTTTTCGTGGGCGTATTCCCGCAGGTCTCCCCACTGCTTGAAGAACAGATATTGAATGTAGGTGAACAGACGGATATCCTCCGTCAATTCCAGACGGTATTTTTCCAGTGCCTCAGGCTTGCGCAGGCGGATGTCCTCGTCGGGCCACTCCAGCCAGCAGACCATACCGAAGTGGCGCTTGATGGCCATAAACAGGGCGTAATCGGGCAGCCAGGAGACGTTCTGCGCCACAAAGGTGTCCACGGCCTCACGGTCCCGCTCCCAGCCGCGCTGGGTGGCCTTTTGCAGCAGGGTGTAGCGATTTTCATACTGTGCGCCATAGTCCACGCGCTGGGGGTCGTCGCCCCAGAATCGGGCATCGATCTCCTCCTGCGTGAGCAAGCCGTCCGCCACCAGCAGGTCCAGGTCGATGAAGTAGGGGTTACCTGCAAAGGTGGAAGGACTTTGATAGGGGCTGTCACCGTAACTGGTGGGGCCTACCGGAAGGATCTGCCACCAGGACTGCCCCGCCTCGGCGAGGAAGTCCACAAATTCGCGGGCGGCAGCACCCATGGTGCCGATGCCGTAGGGAGAGGGCAGGGAATAGATGGGCATCAGGATGCCGCTGCTTCGCTTGATGTAGTTATCTCGTGCGTTCATCGAGGAGCCTCCTTGATGTATGTGTTGAGGGGTGTCAAAACCCACCCTCCTATTTTGCCACATTTCCCGAAAAAGTCAACCGCTTCGGGGCGATTTCGTCAAGAGGGAGATTTCTCCATTCTCTTTTTGTGCGTTTTCACCAAGTAGGAGGCCGGCAGCTCTGTGGTAGGTGCGGAGAAGAATGCACCCATATATTTTTACAATTTGGGGTGTTGAAAACTCAAAAAGTGTGGTATGATAAAGCAAAGGTTCACCAGTTAAGGAGTTATGTGTATGTTGCAAGATTTTTTCACCGTAGCCGGTAACGTGCTGACCCTCTTTTTGCTCATCGGCGCGGGTATGGTGTGCGCCAAGGCCAAGCTGCTGGATGAGTCGGCGGTCAAGGCGCTGGCCAATCTGGTGCTGTACATCGCCACCCCCTGTGTCATCATCAAGTCCTGTATCCGTGAGTTTGACCCCGCCATGCTGTGGGGCTTTCTCACGGTGGTGGCGGTGGCGGCGGTCAATCACGCTCTGCTGATTGGGGTGGCTACCCTTGTGTTCCGCGACAAGGGAGAGAATCGCCGCCGTGTATTCCGATGCGCCACCGTGTTTTCCAATGCCGGCTATATGGCCATTCCCCTTCAGCAGGCCATTCTCGGCGAGGTGGGGGTGTTTTACTGCGCCGCCTACGTCATTGTGTTCAACGTTTTTCTCTGGACCTACGGCTTGATGGAGATGAGCGGTGAGAGCCGCTTGTCGGCGAAAAAGATCCTGCTCAATCCCGGTGTCATCGGCGTGGTGGTGGGCCTGACGCTGTTTGTGCTTCCGATCCCTGTCCCCACCTTGATTGCTGACGGCATCGGCCACTTGGCGGCCCTCAACACCCCCGTTCCGATGCTCATCGTAGGCTTTTATTTGGCGCAGACCGACCTGCTGGGCGCGCTCAGGGACGGGCGCGGCTGGCTGTGCATCGCCCTGCGATTGATCGTGGCGCCGCTGGTGGCGTTGGGTGGACTGTTGCTCTGCGGTATCCGCGGCGACCTGCTCACCTCCTGTATGATCTGCATCGCCACCCCCGTGGCGACGGCCTGCACCATGTTTGCCACCCGCTTTGACCGCGATCCTCGCTTGTCGGTAAATTTGGTGTCGCTCAGCACCCTGCTTTCTGCGGTCACCCTGCCGCTTTTGGTGGCGTTGACCCATTGGTGTGAAGCCCTGTTGTAATTGCAAAACGCCCCGATCAAAATCGGGGCGTTTTTTTGTGCCCCTTTAGCATTGTCCGGTTTTTAGCCCAATGCCTATGCTATACTTTAATCAAACGAAAGGAAAAGGAGTTGTCGGTATGGGTTTGGTTATGATGTTTCTGGTGTTTATCGCCATCGGTCTTTGCTTGGCAAAGGATAAAACACAGCGTCGCGCCTTCCTTGGTGGGGTGCTGGCACTGCTTTACATTCCAATCGGTACGATTTTAGCATTAACGAAAAACTATAAATAAAGGAGAATACTATATGGGTATTTTTGGAAACTTGTTTGACTTCAACCGTGACGGCGAGCTGGACGCTGCTGAGCGTGCTGCCGAGTTGAGCTTTGTGGCTCACCTGTTGGAAAACGAAGACAACTAAAAAAGAGGCTTGACCGTGTTCGGTCAAGCCTCTTTACGTTTTCTTATCTCTGGATACGGCCGCTGCCGTCGCCGCCGGCCAGCTTCTCCACCTCGGCTACGGTGACCATATTGTAGTCACCCTCGATGGAATGTTTGAGGGCGGAGGCCGCCACCGCAAACTCTACCGCCGCCTGGGTGCTCTTGCCGGAGAGCAGGCTGTAGATCAGACCGCCGCCGAAGGAGTCGCCGCCGCCCACGCGGTCGATGATGTGCAGGTCGTACTTCTTGGAGAAGCAGTACTCGTCTGCCGCCACGTTGTACAGCATGGCGCTCCAGCCGTTGTCGAAAGCGGAGTGGCTCTCACGCAGGGTGATGGCCACCATCTCGAAGTTGAATTTGTCCGCCAGCTGCTTGGCCACGGACTTGTAGCCCTCGTGGTTGAGGCTGCCGCCGTAGATGTCGGTGGCTTCGGCCTCGATGCCGAACACATCCTTGGCGTCCTCCTCGTTGGAGATGCACACGTCCACGTACTGGCACAGGTCAGTCATGGCGGCGCGGGCCTCCTCGCGGGTCCATAGCTTGCCGCGATAGTTCAGATCGCAGGAGATCTTGCAGCCGTGGATCTTGGCGGCCTGGCAGGCGGCGCGGCAAATTTCCACCACGTTGGGGCCCAGGGCGGGGGTGATGCCGGTGAAGTGGAACCAGTCCGCGCCCTCGAAGATGGCATCCCAATCAAAGTCGGCCACAGAGGCCTGCTGGATGGCGGAATATTTGCGGTCGTAGATGCAGACGGAGCCGCGCTGAGAGGCACCCTTTTCGTTGAAATAGATGCCCACGCGCTCGCCGCCGCGGACGATCTTGGTGGTATCCACGCCGTAGCGGCGCAGGCTGTTCACCGCCGCCTGACCGATGGCGTGGGCAGGCAGCTTGGTGACGAAGGCGGCGTCCATACCGTAGTTGGCCAGAGACACGGCCACGTTGGCCTCGCCGCCGCCGAAGGTGAACTCCACGTGGTCACACTGGACGAAGCGCTCGTAGTTGTAGGGCTGCAGGCGAAGCATCAGCTCGCCGAAGGTTACGATTTTAGGCATAATACTCTTCCTTTCTTATTCGCCTTTTGCGGCGGCACGAGCCTCCAAGCACAGGGCGGTAATCTTATCCCACTCACCATTGGCGATGGCGGCGGCAGGACAGACCCAGCTGCCACCCACGGCGTGAATGAAGGGAGCATCGACGTACTCTTTGATATTGGCGGTGTTGACGCCGCCGGTGGGCAGGAATTTCAGCCCAACGAAAGGAGCAGACAGATTCTTCATCGCATTGAGGCCGCCGTACACGTTGGCGGGGAAGAATTTCACCATCTTCAGGCCGTGTTTCAGCGCCGCCATAATCTCGGTGGGGGTGACGCAACCGGGGGCCACGGGGATGTTGTTCTCCACGCACCACGCGACCACCTCGTCGGAGAAGCCGGGGGAGACGATGAACTTGGCACCCATCTCCACAGCCAGTTTGGCCTGCTCTACGTTGACGATGGTGCCGGCACCTACCAGCACCTCAGGGCAGTTGTCCGCCACCGCCTTGATGGCCTCGGGGGCACAGGCGGTACGGAAGGTGATTTCCATGGTGTCCACGCCGCCGGCGGCCATAGCACGGGCGGTGGGGACAGCGTCCTCCACTTTGTTCAGCACCACCACGGGTACCACGATGGAGTTAGCCAGTCTTTCCATAACAGTCATTGTTGTTATCCTCCTTATACACCGGAATAGGCGGCAAAGCCGCAGTCGATGGGCAGGATCACGCCGGTTACCGCCGAGGCGGCGTTGTCATCGGTTAAGAAGAACATACCGCCCAGCAACTCCTCGGATTCGGCAAAGCGACCCATGGGGGTGCCGTTGAGAATCTTGCCGGCGCGGGGGGTGGGGGTGCCGTCCTCGTTAAACAGCAGGGCGCGATTCTGATTGGAGACCAAGAAACCGGGGGCAATGGCGTTGCAGCGGATGCCGGTGCCGGCAAAATGGGTGGCCAGCCACTGGGTGAAGTTGGAGATGCCCGCTTTCGCGCCGGAATAGGCGGGAATCTTGGTCAGGGGGGTGTAGGCGTTCATGGAGGAGATGTTGAGGATGTTACCGCAGCCCCGTTCCACCATATCCTTGGCGAACACCTGGGTGGGCAGCAGGGTGCCCTGGAAGTTCAGTTTGAACACAAAATCCACACCGGCGGCATCCAGGTCGAAGAAGGTTTTTTGCCCCTCTTTGGCCTCGTGCTGATACTCATTGTCGGTGGTGGCGCGGGGATTGTTGCCGCCGGCACCGTTGATGAGAATATCGCAGGGGCCCAGGTCGGCCAGCACCTGCTGATGCACCTGCTCCAGCAGGTCGCGGTCCAGTACGTTGGCCTTGTAGCCCTCGCAGACAAAGCCTTCGGCTTTCAGCTCATCAGCCAGCTTTTTGACCGCCTCTTCGTTCAGGTCCAGGGCAGCCACCTTGGCACCCGCCATAGCATAGGCGCGGGCCATATCGCCGCACAGGACGCCGCCTGCACCGGTCACGACCACTACTTTGCCCTCAAAATTATGACTTAAGGGAAGACAATTCATATTCCTTACCTCCAAATTATTTCTTATCAAACTTTTCCAAGCTATCCCACACGCCCAGCATATACATGATGCCCAGGGCGCGGTCGTACAGGCCGTAGCCGGGGCGCACGTTGCCGGGGCCCTCGTCCCACAGATGACGGCCGTGGTCGGGGCGGATGTAGCCCTCGTAGTCGTTGTCGTGGTAGGCCTTAAGGATCTCCAGAATGCCGGTGTCGCCGTCACAATCGCGGTGGGAGGCCTCGGAGAAGTCGCCGTTCTCGAAGTGCTTGACGTTGCGGATGTGGGCAAAGGCGATGCGGTCGCAATGCTTACGCACGATGTCCGCCACGTTGTTATTGGGGTCAGCATTCAGGCTGCCGGAGCAGAGGGTCAGGCAGTTGTACTCGTCGTCCACCATCTTGAGGAAGCGGTCGATGTTCTCCTCGTTGATCAGCAGACGGGGCAGACCGAAGATATCCCAAGGGGGGTCGTCCATGTGGATGGCCATTTTGATGTCGCACTCGCGGCAGGTGGGCATAATGGCCTCCAGGAAGTACTTGAGGTTTTCCCACAGTTTCTCGTGGTCCACCCCCTCGTAGGCCTTGAACAGCTCGTCCAATTTTGCCATACGCTCCGGCTCCCAGCCGGGGAAGGACATATTGTATTTTTCGGTGAAATCCAGGATGTACTTTGCCATGGCGTTGTAGTCGTCCTGAATCATATTTTTCTCATAGAACAGGGCGGTGGAGCCGTCTCCCACGGGGTGGAACAGATTGCTGCGGGTCCAGTCGAAGATGGGCATAAAGTTGTAGCAGATGACCTTCACGCCGAACTTGGACAGGTTGCGGATGCACTGCTTGTAGTTTTCAATATACTGGTCGCGGGTGGGCAGACCGATCTTGATGTCGTCGTGGACGTTGACCGATTCCACCACGTCACCGTTGAAGCCGTAGGCGTGGAGCTGCTCCATCACCTCGGCAATCTCGTGTTCCTCCCAGATCTCGCCGGGCATCTTGTGGTGCAGGGCCCACACGATGCCGTCCACACCGGGAATTTGCTTGATGTCGGACAGCTTGATGCTGTCGTTTCCTTCGCCGTACCAGCGAAAGCCCATTTTCATCGGCATAGTATTACCTCCTTACTCTAATCCAAAATAGCGGATGGCGTTGTCACAGCAGATGTCTCTAACGATGGTGGAGAGGGCGCCCATATCCGCAGGGTACTCTCCATTCTCCACCCAGCGGCCGATGAGGTCGCACAGAATGCGGCGGAAATACTCGTGGCGGGTGTAGGAGAGGAAGCTGCGGGAGTCGGTGAGCATACCCACAAAGTTTCCCAGCAGGCTCAGGTTGGCCAGACTGGTCAGTTGCTCTTGCATGCCCGTTTTGTTGTCGTTAAACCACCAGGCGGAGCCGTGCTGCAGCTTGCCCGCTGCCTCGGTGCCCTGAAAGGCGCCGATGAGGGTGTCGATGAAGGCGTTGTCCCCCGCGTCCAGACTGTAGATGATGGTCTTGGGCAGGCTGTCAGTGGAATAGAGGGCGTCCAACAGGCCCGCCAGCGCGTCGCGGGAGGGGGCGGGACCGATGCAGTCAAAGCCGGTGTCGGGACCCAGGGCTGCCAGCATACGGCTGTTGGGGTTGCGCAGACAGTTGTAGTGGAGCTGCATCACCCAGCCGCGGCGGGCGTATTCCGCGCCGCAGAAGCAGAGCAGGGCGGTCTTGTAGCCTTCCGCCTCGGCGAGGGTGACGGCCTCGCCTGCCAGCGCGCGGGCGAGAATAGCGTCGACGTCGGCTTCGGGCAGGGGAGAGTAGACCATATAGTCCAGCCCGTGGTCGCTGGCCTTGCAGCCGCAGGCTGCGAAGTGATCCATGCGCAGGGAGAGGGCCGCCTTCACGTCCGCTACGGTGCGGATTTGAATACCGGTCAGCTCACCCAACGCGGCGATGTAATCGGCAAAGCCGGGTTTGTCCATATTCAGCGCCTTATCGGGGCGGAAGGTGGGGGCCACCGTGGCGGAGAAGGTGTCGTCCGCCATCAATTTTTGGTGCCATTCCAGACTGTCCAGCGGATCGTCGGTGGTGCCGACAAATTGCACGTTGCTTTTTTCGATGATGCCGCGGGCACCCATGTCGGGGCGGCTGAGCACCTCACCCGCCAGTTGCCACACCTCTTCGGCGGTGTCGCCGCTCAGAATACCCTCGTAGCCGAAATAGTTTTTCAGCTCCAGATGGCACCAGTGATACATGGGGTTGCCGATGGCCTTGGGCAGTGCCTCGGCGAATTTCTGAAATTTTTCCCGACGGGGGGCATCGCCGGTGATGTACCGTTCCTCCACGCCGTTAGAGCGCATTATGCGCCATTTGTAGTGATCCCCCGACAGCCAGATGTCAAAGAGATCTTCGAAATGCTTATCTTCGTAGATCTCCTTGGGGCTGACGTGGCAGTGATAGTCGATGATAGGGGCATTGGCCGCCACGTTGCGGTAAAGGGCACGGGCGGTTTCGGTGCTCAGCAGAAAATCTGCGTTCATAAAAGGTTTCATATGCGCTCCTTTGTGTAATGGATAGATCACATCGTGGACGAATCTACGACGTGGCTGTTGCGATAATCGGTAGGGGTGGTGCCTACAATGCTCTTAAACAGGCGGCAGAAATAGTGAAAATCCAGTATGCCGCAGTGCTGAGCGATGGTCTGCACCTGCAGGTGGGTGGTCTTGAGCAGGTGCTTGGCCATAGCGATGCGGCGGCCGTTGACGTAGGCAGTGAAGGTCTGTCCCGTCTCCTTTTTGAACAGACCGGAGAGATAGCCGGGGCTGACGTTGTTTTTTGCCGCCACGGTGCCGAGGCTCAGATCGCCGGTCAGATCGCCCTCGATGCGGATCATCGCCTTTTGCACCAACGGGGAATAATGCTGCATCGAATGCCGTTTGACCAGACGGCAGTAGGCCCGCAGCATCTCCAGCATAAAGTCGGATATGCTGCTCAGCGAGCGTATGGTCTCGATGCGACGGGCAAAATCGGAGGATACCCGATCCAGATGGACGGGGTGTACCCGCCCCTTTTCCGCGGCCTTGCGCATCAGGGTGTTCATGATGATGCAGTAATTCTTCATGTTGCGCAATTGGTCAGAGGTGCGGCTTTCAAAGGAGAGGGTGGAGAAGCTGGCCATCATCAATTCCGCTTTGTGCACGTTGCCTTGGGACACGGCGTCGATGAGCTGGTTTTCAAATTTGTAGCGATTTTCCATCACTTCGGCGTCCAACCCCTCGTCTTCCGAGGATTTGTTGTGCACGAAATCCGGCAGGGCGGCGGCGCTGTGATCGAAGTAGAGATCCACGCTGCTAAAACGATTCTCGCCGCTGAAGACGTACTCCGCAAAGGTGTTGACCATGGCAAAGAGATGGTGTTCCTCCCGTACCACCGGCAGGTTGCTGTAGAATAGTTCCAGCTCACGGGCGTTGCCTGGGGATAATCCGATCCGCTCGGCTTGCTCCAAAATTTGCTGCTGGGTCACGTTGGCGCTGAGATAAGGCCCAATCAGCAGTACCGCCGGTTGCTCACAGTATGGTAGGTCCAGAAAGATGTAACGGCAGAGGAAAACGTCCAACAGCCGATAGACCGTGGCCGGCTGAAAGTCGGGAACTATACCGTAAAAGGTGTTGGCGAATCGTCGGCAGTGGATAAAAGGTTGAAGAGAAGAGTCCGTGTACTGCTCGATGGAGGCTTCGGGATTGATGATCACGCTGGGAACATGGCATTTATTGAGCATTTTTTGCAGAAAACGCAACTCGTTTTCGTAAAACACGCCGATTCCCCCTCTTGTTTTTGGAAAAATAATCCAAATTAGCCCTTTTAACCAGTATGATTATAGCATAATTGTCTACATTTTCAAGCCACAAATAGCAGGACGCACATCTTTTGTGCCATTTTCCATTAAATTTGTGCTAACGAAAACGAACTTTTCATCGATATAATAGAGTAGTACCTTTGCGGTAACTACATAGGGTTGCTTTGCGGCCCGAAGAGAGAGGATTGTCACTATGAGTAAAAAGGCCCCTAAATTGGATGCCAACGGGCATCGCAAGTTTGGCATTCGCGACAAACTCGCCTATGCTGCCGGTGACGCAGGATGCAATATGAGCTTTGGCTTGAAGAGCACCGTGCAAACTTTCTGGTTGGTGTACATGATGATGGAAACCGGCCTGTTCTCCATTCTGTTGCTTCTGGTGCAGGCGTGGGACGCTATCAACGACCCGCTCATCGGCTCTTTGATCGACAACGATAAGAGAAAGTATAGGCTGGGCAAGTATAAAACCTACATTCTAATCGGTGCTCTGGGTCTGCTGGTTGGCGGTGCTGCCGTGTTTCTGCCTTTCCCCGGCGCCAACACCGTCGTTAAGGCTATGCTGTTTATCGTTGGCTATGTGATTTGGGATGCCGCCTACACGATGGCTAACGTTCCTTACGGCACTATGCTGAATCTGGTGAGCGAAAATAACGAAGAGAGAGCTTCTCTTTCCGTGTTCCGCTCCATTGGCGGCGCCGTGGGCGGCATGCTGCCCGGTATGATTCTGCCCATGCTGATTTGGCAGAAGGTCGCCTTTGATCCTGCCAATCCCACTTGGTTCTTGAATAAGATTGAGATTCCCAAGGGCGCCGAGGCGCAGTTCGCACCCGAAAAGTTCCTGACCAACCCCCTGACCGGCAAAGCCTATGAGGTCGGCGATAAGGTTCTCAATCCCTTGACCGGTAGTCAGATTGAGGTCTTGCAGGGCGAGAGAGTGTTCTGGGCCGCTCTGATTATGGGTGTGATTGGTTTCATCTTCTTTATGCTGATGATTAAGAACATCACCATCCGTGGCAATGAGTATGCCCATCTCAACCAGGAAGGCGAGAAGGTTAACCTGTTCAAGTCCTTCGGCACCTTTATGAAGAACCGCCCCGCCGTTGGCTGCACCATCGCCGCTATGGGTATGTTCCTGGGTATGCAGTCTGCTACCACCGCCACCACCATTATGTTTGCCACCCACTTTGGTCAGGCTTCTATGTCCGGTCTGGTCACCATGGTTGGTTTCCTGCCTATGTTCATCTTTATGCCCTTTGCCACCAAGCTGGTCAAGAAGTTTGGTAAGAAAGAGGTTGCTTCCATCGGCTCCATCGCCGGTCTGATCGGCGCCGCCATCCTGTGCTGTTTCCCCCTGTGCCCCAAGAATATTCAGTTGGTCGTTTATATGGCCGGTCTGATCTTCTTTGGTTTGGGTATGGGCTTCTATAACTGTGTGTCTTGGGCTATGATGGGCGATGCCATCGACTATCAGGAGTGGAAGTTCGGCAAGAGAGAAGAGAGCGTTGTCTATGCTCTGCACTCTTTCTTCCGTAAGCTCGCTCAGGGTGTTGGCCCTGCTGCCGTCATCGCCATCATGGGCACTTCCCTGATCGGCTACGATTCTGCTCTGGGTACCATCGGCCAGTCCGCCGAGACTGCCAGCAGACTGTGCTGGTTGGTGGCCGCTCTGTACGCCCTCAGTGCGATCTGCCAGTTCGTGGGTGTTGCACTGATCTACAACATTGACAACAAGACTCAGAAGCAGATGAACGCCGAGTTGGCTGAGCGCCACGCGGCTGCTCTCGCTGCGGAATAATTCTTCGTTTCCCCGTATCACCCTGTCGGCTTGCCGACAGGGTGATATTTGAATAGCACGGTTTTTAATTTGTTCATCCTTTTTCAGCAAATCGTGCTATACTGGTAGTGCTTTATTTTAAACCCAAGGAGGCTATCCTATGAAAAATGTATTAAACCTGAATGAAAACTGGCTGTTTGCCAAGAATACCGCCGATATCACCTGCCGTGAGGGTGTGGCGGTCAACCTGCCCCACACTTGGAATGCCGAGGACGGCTTTGACGGCGGCAACGACTATTTCCGTGGCTCCTGCCTGTACGTCAAGACGCTGAATAAGGCGGAGCTGCCTGCTGCCGATCTGTACTATCTGGAGTTCCGTGGCGCCAACTCCTCCGCCTGGGTTTACGTAGGCGGCGAGAAGTTGGCTGAACACCACGGCGGTTATTCCACCTGGCGTGTGAATATCACCGACTATCTCACCGAGAACACCGAGATTGCGGTTGTGGTGGACAATGCCCCCAACGAGACGGTGTATCCCCAGACGGCGGACTTCACCTTCTACGGCGGTCTGTATCGTGACGTTAATCTGATTTGCGTCAATAACGCCCACTTTGATTTGGATTATTACGGCGCCCCCGGTATCCGCATTACCCCCACCGTGGAGGGCAAGGACGCCACCGTGGAGGTGGAGGCCTACGTGAAGAATCTCAAAGAGGGTCAGACTCTGGTCTATGCCATTTACGACCACGAGGAGAAGGAGCTGCAGAAGATCGAGACCACCGACAGCAAGGTGACCTTCCAAATCTCCGACGTGCACCTGTGGCACGGTCGCAAGGATCCCTATCTCTACTGCTGTGAGGTGGAGATCGTGGAGAACGGTGAGGTGCTGGATAACGTGTGCAACCGCTTCGGTTGCCGCACCTTTAAGATCGATCCCGATAACGGCTTTATCCTCAACGGCGAGGAATATCCCCTGCGCGGCGTCTCCCGCCATCAGGACCGCTTCGGCGTGGGTAATGCCCTGCTGCCCGAGCATCACGAGGAGGATATTGACCTGATCTGCGAGGTGGGCGCTACCACCATCCGTTTGGCTCACTATCAGCACGACCAGTATTTCTACGACCTGTGCGACGAGCGCGGTCTGGTGATTTGGGCAGAGATTCCCTATATCTCCCGCCATATGCCCGGCGGCCGCGAGAACACCGTCAGCCAGATGACCGAGCTGGTGGCGCAGAACTACAACCACCCCTGTATCGTGGTGTGGGGTCTGTCCAACGAGATTACCATCGGCGGCTCTACCCCGGATCTGCTGGAGAACCACCGCATTTTGAACGATTTGTGCCACAGTATGGACAGCACCCGTCTGACCACCATCGCTGCCGTGTCCATGTGTAAGATGGACGATCCCTATCTGCAGATCCCCGACGTGGTGTCCTATAACCACTATTTCGGTTGGTACGGCGGCGAAACCGATATGAACGGCCCCTGGTTTGATAAGTTCCACGCCATGCATCCCTCCATCCCGATCGGTTGCTCCGAGTACGGTTGCGAGGCGCTGAACTGGCACACCTCCGATCCCCGTCAGGGCGACTACACCGAGGAGTATCAGGCCTATTACCACGAGGAGCTGATTCGCCAGCTGTTCACCCGCAAGTTTATGTGGGCCACCCACGTGTGGAATATGTTTGACTTCGGCGCCGACGCCCGTAACGAGGGTGGCGAGAACGGTCAGAACCACAAGGGTCTGATGACCATGGACCGCCGCTACAAGAAGGATTCCTTCTACGCCTACAAGGCGTGGCTCTCCGACGAGCCTTTTGTCCATCTGTGCGGCAAGCGGTATATCGACCGTGTGGAGGACGTGACCAAGATCACCGTCTACTCCAACCAGCCTGAGGTGGAGCTGTTCGTCAACGGCGAGAGCATCGGCAAGAAGACCGCTCCCGACCACTTCTTTTATTTCGAAGTGCCCAACGTGGGCGAGAGCACCATCATGGCCAAGGCCGGCGAGCTGTCCGATGAAGGCGTCATCCGTAAGGTGGAGGTCTTCAACGAGGACTATCGTCTGAAGGAAGTGGGCGCCATCCTCAACTGGTTTGACATCGAGGAGAAGCCCGGTCGTCTGTCCCTGAACTCCAAGATGAGCGATGTCATCAGCACCTTCCGCGGCAAACTGCTGTTTGCCCGCCTGATGGGCAAGATGCTGGGCGGCAATAAGAAGGGCGAAAAAGCGAAGCCCATGGGCTTTGAGGTGACTTCGGAAATGATGGCTATGATGGGCGGTTTCACCGTGCTGCGCCTGCTGACCATGGCCGGCGGTATGATGGACGCCAAGTTTACCAAGGAGCAGTTGCTGAATATTAATAAGCAGCTCAGCCGTATCAAGGCACCGAAGAAATAATCGTATGGATTAAGAGAGCCGATCACACAGAGGTGTGGTCGGCTCTCTGTCTTTTTACTAAGAAAACACTTGCAAATTTAACCAGAAGCGCTATACTATAAATGCATTTACAGTAAATCGATTTATAAGACGAAGGCCACACCACTCCTAGCAGTCCGAGAATTAAGCGAGAGGATATTCTTGCCGCCGCTTTTGCTATGCTGGTGGAAGAGAGCTATGACGCCCTGAGCATCACGGCGCTTGCGCAGAGGATGGGTGCTCCCCCCGGCCCATCTCATGGCAGCTCGGTGGTATGGAGGGCCTGTGCCACGCCTTACTTGAGAAGGAGGAATCCGTATGTTGAGAAAAGCACTCGTTTATCTGACCACTCTGTGTTTGCTGCTGACCCTGGCCGCCTGCGGCAAACCGCAGGGCGGCATCGACCGCGACACCACCCGGAGCACCACCTCCCCCCAAAAGCCTGCGGACACGCAGGAGCCGCTGACCCCTGCGTTGGCGCCTACCTTCGCGGCGATGCCGCAGATGGCGCAGGAGTTTGCTCAGGTGTACCGCCTGGGGGATACCGTGGCCCTCTTCGCCTTCATCACCCCCGGCATGGATGCTTCCCGCTTCGAGCTGGTGTGCTACGATATGGCCGCCGACGCGGTGCTGGGCACCCTCAATCTGGGAGAGAAGAGTATGAGCCTCTTCCCGTTGGATGGTAACTCGTTTGCCGTCTTGGACTACAACAGTAAGGCCTACACCGTGTATGACACCGCCTGCGCGGTGCAGTCCAGCGTCACCCTCGCCTTTGACAGCCTCATTGGCTCGGCGGACAAAAACGGTGACCGCCTCCTGCTGTCCAATGTGTTTGGCGGCGAATACTACATCTACGACCTGAAGACGCAGGGCAAGACTCCCGTGGACACCGCCGTGGATATGGTGAACTACACCTGCGTGGGCAATCACAAGGACGCTTTCCTGCTGCACAGCTATACCGACGGTCTGATTGCCGTCACCGCCGATGGCAAAAAGCAAATTGTCAGCACCTCCGCCACCGGCGTGCAGGTGGCAGGCACCACCTACGCCGCCGGTGTGGTGGGCGATTATGCCGTGTTCCACTCTCTGCTGGGTGGCGACGCGGTGATGGCCCCCGTCCGCGGCGAGGCGGAAATGTTCTGCTCTGCAGACGGCAACGGTATCTTGAGCCATTCCCAGAGCGAGCAGGGTGCGCTGTACTACTACGATTTGAACCGCCGCACCGTCACCGATCATGCGGTGAACGGCATGGTGGTGGATGCCGCCCTGAGCGCCACCTCCGCCGTGGCGGTGGTGCGCACCGCCTTTGGTCAGCCGCTCACCTTCACCTACGTGGAGCTTGCCTCCCTCGCCGCCAAGAGTATGGACGCCGCCGCCTATGACCAGGCGGTGATTGATGACCTGCGTCCTCTGCCGACGGTGGAGGGCACCGCCGCCACCATCAAGGAGACCTATGGCGTCACGGTCATCGGTGAACACGATTTCTTCGATGTGTCCCCCTATGGCTACGCCATCACCGCCGCTACCGCGGCGCAGATTGCCTCCCGCACGGAATTGCTGAAGGATTTTCTCGCCTTCTTCCCGCAAGGACTGTTTCAGGAAATGAGTCAAAAAGCCCCCGTGGTCATCGTGCTGTGCGGTGACGTGGGCGGCACCGCCGGAGGGATGAACACCCTCATCGACGGCTACAACGTCACCTTCCTCAGCGTCACCGGCACCGACGATTATTTCTGCGGCGTGGCGGCCCACGAGCTGGGCCACGCCATGGAGCGCGGGGTTTCGCTGGCAGATCTGGACGGTTGGATGGCCATGCAGCCCGCCGCGGTGCAGGCCGCCTACGGCAACCTCAACCTGACGGTGGAGTACACCGCCGACGATAAGGGCAAAACCCCCGTGTGGTTCACCGACGTCTACGGGCGCACCAACGCCATGGAGGACCGCGCCACCGTCTTTGAGGAGATGTACACCGCCTACGTCAGCGGCGACACCTCCACCCTCAACTACGACGGCCTGAAGCAGAAGGTGGCCTATTGGAGCCGTATGCTGCGGAATAATTACGCCTGCTGCAAGGACGCCGCCTTTGCGTGGGACGGCTTATTTGAGTAAGGAGGGTGAAAACGATGACCGAAGTAGTGGCCGCGCTGATCTGGCGCGGGGAGCGGTTTCTCATCTGCCAACGTCCCGCCCATAAGGGCAACGCCCTCTTGTGGGAGTTTGTGGGGGGCAAGGTGGAGCCGGGCGAAACCTTGCAGGAGGCACTGATCCGCGAGTGCCGCGAAGAGTTAGCCATCACCGTGGAGGTGGGGGATCCCTTTATGGAGGCCACCCATCAATACCCCGACATTCACGTGCATCTGACCCTGTTTCACGCCACCATCGCCGCAGGGGAGCCGCAGATGCTGGAGCACAATGACCTGCAGTGGATCACCCCCGCGGAGATCCCCGATTACGATTTCTGCCCCGCCGACGCGGATATTTTGAGGCATATTCAAGAGATGTAAAAAAGAGGCCGAGTCCCGCGGGACTCGGCCTCTTTGCGTATGTATTGAATTAGCCCAGAGGAGGATACTTGTCGTCGGTGTCGGAGGCCAGAGAGGAGCCCATCAGCTTGGCGATGGTCTTGGGGATCTGCACGTTCTCAATGGTCTGCTCGTGGAACACCTCGGTGCCCACACCGTAGGCGTAGACGGGCACGTCGCGGCCGGAGTGGTCGCCGGTGGCGCAGTAGTATTTACCGCCCATATTGGTCAGGCTGCCGGTCTCGTGGTCGGCGGTGATGATGACCATGGTGTCGGGGTTGTAGAAGGCGTATTCCATAAAGCGGGCGATGGCCTGGTTAAAGCGGAATACCGCCCAGGTGGCCTTCTCCTCGTCCTGATTGTGGCTGTGCTTGTCGATGTAGGCCTCTTCGTACATCATAAAGAAGCCCTTGTCGTTCTTGCTCAGCTCGGCCAGCGTCTTGTCGATGTACAGGTCGATGGACCACATACCCATACGGTTGTAATAATCGTATTTGCACTGGACGATGGTGCCGTACTTCTCGGTCATCGCGGCCTGGTCGGCCTTGATATCGTCGTACATATCGCGGAAGTCTGCGTGGGCGGAGAAGCCGCCGGGGGTGGCGCCGGACTGGCCTTCGGTGGACATCACGGCGGTGCCCATGCCCATATCGCCTGCCAGCTCGGTGATGGATTTCAGATCCTTTTTGTCCTTATCCTTGCCGATGTAGCCGTTCTTGGTCTTATAGCCGCAGGCCAGCGCGGTGGCAGCCGCCGCACTGTCGGTGACGTCGCTGTCGTAGGAGCGGGTTCTGGCGTAGCCGGCGTAAGGGAAGAGATGACCGTAGAAGAAGTCCTCGCCGTCGGTGAAGTCGGTGGTACCGTCGTCGGTGTACATTCTTTCCTTGTCATAGCCCTTGGGCAGCATGGTGTGGTTCTCACCCATACCGTCGCCGATGAGCAGAATGTAGTTGTTGGCCTTCTCCACGATGGGATCGCACACAGTGGCCTTGGAGGGCACGGTGGTGGAGGCGGTCTTGCCGGTGATGTAGGTGGTGACGAAATAGTAGGCCGCGGCGGCGATGACGAAATAGTCGCCCTCCATCGCCACGTGGCCGTCCTTGGCCATCAGGGAGAATTGCAGGCCTTCGGTCTTGGCGTCCAGCGCCTTGGAGATGGCGCGGTCGGTCTCACCCACCACGATCTCATGCTTGGCGGGGTCGGCGGTAATGTCCTTCACCACCTCCAGATCGGCGCCGGTGCGCTTGAGGATCTCGTCGTGGATGTACTGGGCTGCGCGCTCGGTGTAGTCCAGCGCCTCGTTGTCGTAGACGATGACATACTCGGACAGGCTGACGCCGTTGAGCTTGGCCGTCGCAGCGGGCTTGGTGGGGGCGGTGGTCACGGTGGAGGTGGTGGTGGTCACCTTGGTGGTGGTTGTGGTGGTTTCCACAGCCGTATCGTTGACGGTGGTGCCGGCGGCGGTGGTGCCGGTGGTACCCTCAGTCTCGGTGGTGGTGGTGCTATCCGCCGCGGTGGTGGTCGTGGTGGACGCCGTGGTGGATACGGTGGTGGCGGTGTCGCCCTTCTGCTTCTCCTCCGTCTTGCCGCAACCGCTGAGCAGACCCAGCAGCAAAATGACGGACATCAGTAATGCGGTGAGTTTTTTCATCCTTTACATCCTCTCTGTTGCTTGTATTTTTCAATGAATTGAAACCTCTTGATTCCATCATAGCGTATTTTTAGGCGGAAACAAGATGATATTTCACGACTTTCATAAAAAACTTCTATGATTTATCGTGTGCCCGTTGGGATAACCGTATCATAACACAGACGAACGTTGTATTCTTCCTGCATATTGACGCGAACCCATCAAAATACCACAGGTTGCGGCGTTACACCTTTTCCTCATACAGAATGGTAGCCACCTTGTCGCCGTCCAACTCAAAAGTGAGGGTGACCTTGTCGGTCAAATTGTACACCCAATAATAGTTGGTGGGTTCATCCGCCTCACCGTAGGCGTCCATTACGGCATCGAGATTGTCGCCCACTTTAATCCCCTTGTCGGTGGGATAGTCGGCGGATTCCACGGTGATGACGGCGATCGCATCCGCATCCTCTTTGCGATAGGTCTGGATGCTGAATCCGTCGTAGCGGTAGACGGTATCCATCCCCTCAAAGTGGCAGCTGGGCGCCTCCTCTACGCTGACGGGCTCACCCAACGCGGTCTTCATCTCGGCGGTGAGGGTTTCCCCCACCGTCACGGTGGTGTCCCCCAGCTTAACGGCGGCCTTGCTGCCGCCCTCCTCCTTTTTATTCTCCTTGCCGCAGCCGCACAGCAGCAGGGCCATAGCCAGAGCCAAAGCAAAAAATCGTTTCATAGTCACAATCCTCTCTTAGTTGATGATACCCATATCGATCCAGTTGCCGTGGTATTCACCCAACAGGGTGATGGGTTTGCCGGCGCAGTCGGCAGGCAGATAGGCGGTGAAGCCGTTGTCCGCCGTGGGGTCGCCCTCGGCGATGGGGAAGGCCTCGTAGGCCACCCCGTCCACGGCGAGATAGATGCGGTCAGCTACGCCGCGGGTGCCGTCGGTGAATCCGCTCACCTTAAGGTAGTCGCCGTTTTTCACCGTCTTGGTCGAAACGGGTGTGCCCTCTGCGGTGGCAGCAGGCATCTCCCGCACGGGAGCGGTCATCTTAGGGGCGTGGGTCAGCAGGTAGTGGAGATTGCGCTCCACGATCTCCACCAGCACCGTGTCTGCCTCTTCGATCTCGGTGAGATCCAGGGCATAAGGCAGGGCCCGGGAGAAGGTGGCGGTGGCGTACTGCTCTGCCAGCAGGGGAAGCAGCGCATTGGCAAAGGAGTCGCGGAACATCACCAGATGCCCTTCGCCGCTTTCGCAGGCGGTGGTGATGAGGATGTCCTCCTCGGTGCGGAAGCGGGAGGTGTATCGGTAGGTGAAGTTCGTCTGCCACACCGCCTGCTCGTCCTTGTGCCCGCTGCCCAGCAGCTTGTCCAAGTCGCCGTCCCACACCGCCTCGATGGCGTAGGGGGTGTCTGCATAGGCTCCCGCTTTACCGCCTACGGCAGCCATCAGGGTGTCATACCCCACACGGGCGCCCAGATTGTTCCAGTGGGAGTCCCGCTTGTGGTAGAGAAGCGTACCCTTCTCGGCGGTCAGTGCGGCAGTCATATCCACGTACCAGTCGTTGTTGACCAGCGTCTTATTCAAAACGTACAGGGGAGTGAGATCTTCACACCCCGGTTTGGTGAACGCGTAGTTGTCGGGTATGCGGTAATAATAGGGCAGATAGTCGGGGTAGACGGTGGCCTTGTTGGGCACCACCGTCAGGGCAAAGGCGGCACCGTGTCCTTTCACGTATTCCGCCATCAGGTCGCCCACCCGTTGCAGGCGCCACGCCTGCGTATCCGACAGAGTGGTTTCCCCGCGGTAATCGGGCATGGTCTTTTCAAAATACAGCCATCCGTCGGTGCCCATCACCACGTCTGCCTCGGAGGAGACGCCAAAGGCGCTCTTTAGGTCACTCTGCGCCCCCACCAGTTCGGAGCGGAGGGTGAAACGGTCGGCCAGATAGTCGCCTACACCATCAAAGAAGGCGGTGTTGAACTCGCCATCCACGAACAGGGCGGGCCAGGCCGCCAATTCCCGCTTTTCCGCGTTGGCCGCGGCGGAGGATTGCCCCGTCAGCGGCATGGTGTATACGGGGATGAGCAGTGCCGTCACCGCCACCGCTACAAACACAATTTTTTCCCACTTTTTCATAGGGCAACCTCCTTTCGATTAAAACTGGAAATAAATAAATGCCGAGTAGGTTCCCGCCGCCAGACTCATGGCGCACAGCACCAGCATCACCAGCGCCCACAGATAGGACAGCCGCTGTGCCACGGCGTTCAGCCGCGGACGGGCTTCGCAGGTGGCCCTCAGCCACGGGGTGATAGGGGCCGCCCCTATGACGGCGATGCCCAAAATCGTGAAGAAATAGGGGGTCAGGCAGGGGAGCACCTCCCGCCACAGGGAGCTGTCTCCCCACGTGAGGAAGCCGCCGAAGGAGAACATCGACCCCAGATACGCGCCCGCCTGGGTCAGGCTGTCGGCGCGGAAGAGGACAAAGCCCACGGTTACGGTCAACAGTGTGTAGAAACGAACCAGGATTTTACCGATTGTAGATTTCACCCGCCCCGCGGGGAGAATGTTGTTGCTCTCCAGTATGAGGAACAGGCCGTTATACAGACCCCACACCACAAAGGTCAGGTTGGCGCCGTGCCACAGACCGGTGCAGAAAAAGACGATGAGCTGGTTGAGCAGCATCCGCTTTTTGCCCTTGCGGTTGCCGCCCAGAGGAATATACAGATATTCGCGGAACCAGGTGGACAGGGTGATGTGCCACCGCCGCCAGAAATCTTTGATGCCTAAGGAGGCATAGGGATAGTTGAAATTCTCGGGGAATCGGAAGCCGAAAATGCGGCCCATACCGATGGCCATATCGCTGTAGCCGCTGAAATCGAAGTAGATCTGCAGCAGGTAGGCGATGGCACCCAGCCATGCGAAGGCGGCGGGCAGTTGCCCGGCGCGGTCGGTGAAGCAGACGCCTACCAGCACCGCCAGCTCGTCGGCGATGAGAATTTTCTTGCCCAGACCGATGAACAGCCGACGGAAGCCCTCCACGGCTCCGTCCACCGTCAGGGTGCGGGTCTTTAATTGGTCGGCGATGTCGCGGTAGCGCACGATGGGGCCCGCGATGAGTTGGGGGAAGAAGGAGATGTACAGCAGCAGGCGGAACCCGTTCTTTTGCACCAGCTGCGGGTCACGGTACACGTCGATGACGTAGGAGAGGGCCTGGAAGGTGTAGAAGGAGATGCCGATGGGCAGCGCAATTTGCGGCACGGGGAGGTGTAGCCCCGTGATGCCGTTGAGCATCTCGGTGGCAAAGCCCGCGTATTTGAATACGCCCAGCAGGCCGATGTTCAGCACCACCGCTAACGTTAGCAGCAGTTTGCGCCCCTTGCCGCCGGCGATGCCCAGTCCCAACACCCAGTTGGCGAAAACGGAGGTCAGCAGGAGGATCAGCAGCACCGGCTCCCCCCAGGCGTAGAACAGCAGGCTGGCGCACACCAGCAGAGCGTTGAGCAGGGGATCCCGCACCGCGCGCAGCTTGTCCGGCAGGCGGGACAGCAAGAAATACAGCGCCAGCGTACCCGGAAACAGCATAAATAAAAACTCCACCGAACTGAAAACCACAGTTCCACCTCCTTTGCCTTAAATGGTGTTAAATACTGTAAAAAAACACCTATTATTCCACAATGCAACAGTTTACCAAAAAACGACACGCTTGTCAATGCAATCCCCACTTGCTAAAATCGCAAAATTGGTGTAGAATAGTAACGAACACACAAAGGAGTGATAGCTATGACCAAACGACTTCTTTCTCTATTGTTGGTGAGCATCCTGCTGTTGACCCTCACCGCTTGCGGCGATAAGGGCGGCAAGAAGGATACCCCTGCGACCACCACGACCACCACCGCCGTGTCCACGACGGCGGCACCGCAAAATCCTGTCTACTACGTCACGGCGACCAAGCTCAATGTGCGCCGTGAGCCCAATACCACCTGCGAGATTCTGGGCTCGCTGACCTACGGCACCGCTGTGGAGATCTTGGATACCGTAGATGGCTGGCATCTCATCTCTTATCTGGGGGAGCCCGCCTACATCAGCGCCGATTATACGTCCCCCAGTGCGCCGCCCTCCACCACCGCTACCACCACTACTACGAAGCTGACTACCACCACCACGTTGCCTCCCCAAACGGTGCTGTACGTCACCGGCACCAAGCTCAACGTGCGAAGCGAGCCCAACACCTCCTCTGAGATTTTGGGTACGCTGGTTCAGGGCGAGGCAGTGGTGATCTACGCCACCGTGGGCAGCTGGTACCGCATCGATTGGAACGGCAGCACCGGCTATATCAGCGCCGATTACGTGTCCCTCACCCCCCCTGCCGGTATGACCACCGCCACAGGCACCGTCAGCAATTACCCCGATTCCTCGGTGCCCCCTCTGCAGGGCGGCCTCACCGATGCCGAGCGGGAGGAGCTCTATAGCGGTCTGCGGAATATTATTTCCGATAACGGCTCCGACTATGTGGACGTGTACAATTACGTCCACGACAACAAGACCTATCGCTCTATGGACGAGGGGGAGAGCATCGAGCAGATGGCTTACAAAACCCTCAAGAGTAAGTCGGTCTCCTGCTATTATTTCGCCGCCTTCACCTATCTTTTGATGAAGCAGGCGGGCTATGAGGTGGAGTTTGTCCGCGGCCTGGGCTGGCAGAACGGCACCGAGCATTGCTGGATCATGTTCAAGGAGGCGGACGGCTGGTACTTTATGGACTCCCTCTATGTCCGCAGTTCCAAGCTGACCACTAAGCAGTGTAAGGACATCGGCTATAAGTGGAATCCCCACGTCCATCCGGAGGCGCAGTGATGAAACGACTGGGGATCGCCACCGTGGTGTTGGTGCTGTTGCTCACCTCCTGCGGCAAGCCGGACGCTCTCCCCACGGGCGGACAGACGGCTTCCTCCGTCCCTGTGTCCGGCACCACGATTCCAACCGTAACCACGACCACGACAACAATTGAAACCACAACCACAACCACGACCATGACCACAACCACAAGCACAACAGCCCCCACCCGCGTCACCATTGACGGCGTCACCTATATCGGGGACGCCGAGGAGGGGCTTGTCGCCACGGATTTTGAGCTTCCTCTGCGAGGGGCCACCGGCTTTATCTCGGTGGCCACCCCGTTGTACAGCGATTCTGCCCGCACTGTCGAGATTGCCACGCTTACCGCGGGAGAAGCCTTTACGGTGCTGGCACAGACCGCCGCCGATACGTGGCAGGTGCGCTTGGAGGACGGCACCGAGGGCTATGTAGAGAACACCACCTGCTACCTCAATATCGCCGACGTCATTCCCTCCGTCGTGCTGGACAATACCAACAGCTATTCCTCTGTTTTCCTTTCCTCGGGCAAGGAGATCCCCACCGTCACAGGGGAGCAATTATACGATTCCGAGACCTACAATCCCCGTTTGGGCCGTAAGGAATTTTTGGTGGCCTGCAATTGGCAGATGGTGAAGAAGATCTACGCCGCCCAGCAGGCGGCGCTGGCTCAGGGTTACACCCTGATCATCAACGAGGCGTTCCGTCCTATGGACGTCCAGCTGAATATCGCCGCCACCCTTAAGGAACTGTACGATACCGATGCCGCTGTCAAGGCGGGCATCGACACCACCCCGTGGAACATATCCTGGTTTATCGCCAATCGTCCCTCCACCCATCAGATGGGGTGTGCCGTTGATACTTCTCTTGCCAAGGTGACCGAGGTGACCTACCGCCTCTGCGGCGGCTACCGCTATCGGGAGGTGACAGGCTTTGTTCCTTGTGCGATGCCCACCCCCATCCACGAGCTGTCCGCCGCCGCCGTCTCCCTCTCCAAGCCGGTCAATTCCTACAGCCCCACGGCGTGGCAGACCATCGCCCCCGCCAAAACGATGACCGAGGAGGCGCTGAAGCTCCGCGAGTTCTGCACCGGTGCGGGGATGTCCCCCTTGGCCTCCGAGTGGTGGCATTTCAACGACCTGCAGGTCAAGGAAGTTGTGGGGGATCGCTACACCACCGACCCCTTCTACTTGGACACCTGCCTGAGCGAAATACCGTAACGAAAAAGCCGCTACCCGTGTGGGTAGCGGCTTTTACTATGTATTATACAGAGATCAGACAGCGGCAGTCTTCCACGCCTTGTTGACCTTGGAGGTGGTGATAGCCAGCGCAATATACAGCACAAAGCCGCACACAGCCAGCGGCACGCTGATGAGCAGCACGCACACCAAGGTGAACAGCAACTGAGCCAAAATGGCCACACCGGTGAGCTTCTTGGCGGCGGCCAACAGGGTCAGCAGAATGATGATGGCGGCGAAGACGTAGGTGATGGTGCGTACCGTCTTGAGGATCTTTGCGATCTCTTCCAGCTCCTCGATCTCGCTATCCATACCCAGCTTATCGGAAACGTCATCGGCCAACTTGTGGGTGGCATCCACCACGGCGATGAGGTTGGCCAGAGAAATCTTGCGGACCAATTTCTCCCACTTTTTGACTACGTTTTTCGCCTCACGGGCCGCCTTGCTACCCAATTCTTTCTCAATATCCTCCAGACGTTTTTCCATCTTGTCTATCGCATCGGAAGCCTCGTCCATAGAATTGATCAGCTCCTCGCGCTCATCCTCCTCCACTGCCATCTTGATGATGGGCAGATCCACAATGGAGATGGTGTTGAGAACCACCGTACTGATCAGCACCACCGCCATCAGAGCAGCGAAGAAAGCTAAGGCCAATTTGCCGGCCGTTTTCACCTCAGGGGCGGCCTCGGTGGCTAAAAACTGCTTTTTGGACAGGCCGCGCTTTTTGGCGGACAGACCGGGGACGGTGGGTGCCGCCACCGCTACAGGCGCCGCCGCAGGGGCCGCGGCAAAGGACGCACCGCAGTGGCCGCAGAAGGCCGAGTTATCGGGGATGTTATTACCGCAGTGGGGACAGAACATACAAAACACTCCTTAATATGTAAATTTTATTACAGCGCCTTCAGGAAGCCCTCGAGACGGCTGGCGATACGTGCGTGGCCCTCGTCGTTGGGGTGCAGACCGTCGGGCATAAAGGTTTCTTTAATGATGGGCAGCTCGGGGTTTAGATTGCTGACGGCGTACAGATCCAGAACGGGGAGGGAGTAATACTCCGCCACGTCCTTAATGGCCTGTGCCATTACCTTGAGGGAGGCGATGACAGGGTGACCGTGCTCGTTGAGGCTGTCGTGCTCCCCGATGCGGTGCAGGGGGGTCATCACCACGATGGTGGCGGCGGGATATTTCTCCCACAGCTGGCGGTAGAGGACGTGCAGCGCACCGTAGAAGGTGGTGTTATCTCTGTCGGCGATGGTGCCCAGCGGCACGTCGCCGTGGCCGAAATCGTTGGTGCCGCCGAACACCACGACGATGTCCGCATCGGGATCCATTTTCTCCACGCGGGAGCCGAAATACTGACCGAAGCCCTCCTCACCGGGACGCTCCGGCATCAGACGGGGGGCGATGCGGGTGCCGCCGATTCCATAGCCGCGGACGGTGGCGCCTGTGTGGCGCCCAACCTGCATCCAGTAGACGTTGTTCCAGTCGTTCAGGCAGGCGCCCTCGGTGATGCTGTCACCGAGAAAGTTGATTTTTTTGCCCTTCAGTTCCATACGTATCGCTCCTTGTTAATACAGAATGCTGCGGCCGGGGAATATCGGTTCGCAGGTCAGGTTCATGCGCAGTTTCCGCAGGATGGACTCGTCGCCGGAGTGCAATATCTCGGTGGAGTGGATCTCACACCCCCGCAGGTTGGGCAGCTGCGCCACAGCGGCGGCGGCGGTCTCGTCGGTGGCGGCGCAGATGTACAGCGCCGTCAGACAGTCGTCCAACTTGATGGCACTGCTGCGGCTGTCCAGCAGATTGGTTTTTAGGTCAATGATGGGCTCTAATACCGCGGGACTCATCAGCAGGGCGGCCTTGGGAATATCCGCCAGCACCTTGACGGCATTCAGCACCGCCGCCGAGCAGGCGGAGAGCAGGGGAGAGGCCTTACCCGTGATGATGCGTCCGTCGGGCAGACGGATGGCGGCGGCGGGAGCCCCTACACGGGCGCTCTTATCCAGCGCGGGCCGTACCACCTCGCGGTCGGTTTCTTTCAGCCCCAGCTGTTGCATGATGGTGACCAGCTTGTCCACGGTGGCCTGCTGCTCCCGCCCTGTTTTGAGGTCGGTCAGTCCCTTATAGTAGCGGCGGATCACCTCCTGACAGCTGGCCTCGCGGCAGACGGCGTCGTCCACAATGGCGTAGCCCGCCATATTTACGCCCATATCCGTGGGGCTGCGGTAGAATTGGTCGTTGCCGGTGATGCGGGCCAAAATGGTGCGCACGAGGGGGAATGCCTCCACGTCGCGGTTGTAGTTGACGGTGGTGATGCCGTAGGCCTCCAGATGGAAGGGGTCGATCATATTCACGTCCTGCAGGTCGGCGGTGGCGGCCTCATAGGCCAGATTGACGGGGTGCTTGAGGGAAAGATTCCATACGGGGAAGGTCTCGTATTTGCCGTAGCCGGCGACCACGCCCCGCTTTTGATCGTGATAGATTTGGGATAGACAGGTGGCCAGCTTGCCGCTGCCGGGACCGGGGGCGGTCACCACCACCAGCGGCTTGGTGGTCTCGATGTAGGGGTTGGCACCGTAGCCCTCCTCGCTGACGATGTGGTCCACGTCGGAGGGGTAGCCCTTGATGGGGCGGTGGATATAGTTGCGGATGCTCAGGGCGTCCAGCTTGCATTTAAACTGATCGGCGGCGGCCTGACCGGTGTAGCGGGTGATGACCACGCTGTTGACCTCCAGCCCCATGCCTCGCACCATATCGATCTGCCGCAGCAGATCCTGATCGTAGCTCAGGCCCAGATCGGCACGGATCTTGTTTTTCTCGATGTTGTCGGCGCTGATGCAGAATACCAGCTCTGCCTGATCCGCCATGGAGCGGAGAAGCCGAATTTTGGCGTCCGGCACAAAGCCGGGGAGCACCCGCGCGGCGTGATAGTCGTCAAAGAGCTTGCCGCCGAATTCCAGATACAGCTTGCCGTCGAAACGGGAGATGCGCTCCAGAATGTGCTCCTTTTGTTTGGTCATATACAGCTCGTTGTCAAAGCCGATGTTCACCCATACCACCCCCGACAAAAAATACACATTCAGCATAGCATATTTTTTCTTTCAAAACAAGGTGAAAACGCATCATTTCTCTATCATTTTTTACATTTTTTCGTCTTTCCGTTTTACCAATAAAAAAAACTTGTCACAGAGCGCATCTTAGTGTATAATGAACCTATCTATGAGCAAAGGAGGGGGACCGACAGATGCAATTTGGCGATTTTGCAGGCAACGCATCCATCAAGCGGCAGTTATCGTCTCAGATTGACGCCGGTCATTATCCCCACGCTCTGCTGATTGAGGGCCCTCTGGGCAGCGGACGGCGCACCTTGGCGCGACTCATCGCCCGGGCGGCTTTGTGCCGCCACGGGGAGCATGCGGCCCGTCCCTGCGGCACCTGCGCCGCGTGTCAAAAGACCGCGCCCCCCGATCTGACCGAGCTGGGCGGCGACGGTGCTACCCTGTCGGTGGACGCCATCCGCCGTCTGCGGGAGGATGCCTTCCTGCTCCCCAACGAATCCGCCTATCGGGTGATGATTCTCGCCGAGGCGCAGGCCATGACCCCTCAGGCGCAGAACGCCCTCTTGAAGATACTGGAGGAGCCCCCCGCCCATCTTTTGTTTATCCTCACCTGCGATAAGCGCACCTCCCTGCTGGAGACCATCCGTTCCCGTTGCGTCTGCCTGACCCTGGCCCCCACCATGTGGGAGGAGGCTCAGCCGGTGCTCACCACCCGCTTGCCGAAGGAGAGCCCCGAGGAGCTTTGCCGTGCCCACAGTCTCTTCGGCGGTTGCATCGGGCAGGTCATCGACGGCGTGGGCGACGGCACCTTCCGTCAGGTGCTGGACCTGACCCCCCGCATCGCCGCCGCCATCGTGGCCCCCAACGAGGCCGAGCTGATGGAGCTCACCGCCTCTCTGGAAAAAGAAAAACAGCTCACCGTAGGCGTGCTGTCGGGGTTGTCCCTCATCCTGCGGGATGCGCTGGTGCGCAAATACGGCGGCATCACCACCCTGTCCACTTCCCCCGACGTGGCGGCACAGTTGGCCTCCCGCCTGACGGCACAGCGGCTCACCGCCCTGATGGAGCAGGTGGAGCAGCTACAGTTTGCCCTCGCCCGCAATATGAATAACAATTTGTTTTTGACCCGCCTGTGCGCGTGCTTGCGTGCCGCCGCAGGTTATTGATTACGAAAGGCTGGATGACACTATGTCTATGGTTGTTGGTATCCGTTTTCAGGAAAACGGAAAAGTATACGATTTCGACCCCGGTGAGCTGACCCTGCTGCCGGGCGAGATGGTGGTGGTGGAGACCGCCCGGGGCATCGAGTGCGGCACCGTGGCCCGCGCCAACCGCACCTGCACCGAGGAGCGGGAGGATCGCAAGCCTGTTCTGCGCCGCGCCACCGCTGAGGATCGCCGCCGCCACGAGGAGAATGCGCAAAAGGCCCGCGAGGCGATGCGCATCTGTCAGGAGCGCATCGCCGCCCATGGCCTGGAGATGAAGCTGGTGGACGCGGAGTACGCCTTTGACAATTCCAAGATCACCTTTAATTTTACCGCCGATGGGCGGGTGGATTTCCGCAATCTGGTCAAGGATCTGGCCGCCACCCTCCACGCCCGTATCGAGCTGCACCAGATCGGTGTCCGGGACGAGGCGAAAAAGCTGGGGGGGATCGGCATCTGCGGCCAGCCCTTCTGCTGCTCTCGCTTTCTGCGGGATTTCCAGCCCGTGTCCATTAAGATGGCCAAGGAGCAGGGCTTATCGCTCAACCCCACCAAGATCAGCGGTTCGTGTGGTCGTTTGATGTGCTGCCTCAAGTACGAGCAGGACACCTATGAGGAGCTGATCAAGATGAGCCCCAAGGTGGGCGCCGTGGTGATGACCCCCGAGGGACGGGGCGTGGTCACCGACAGCAACATCCTGACGGGCAAGGTCAAGGTGCGTTTGGATAAGAATCTGGACGGTCCCGCCGTGGAGATGATCCGCGACGATCTGGGCGCCATCGTCCGCGACAGCCGCCCCAAGGCGGAGCCTGTGGCGGAGGAGGCCCCTGTCGAGGAAGCTCCTCGGCAGGAGAAACCCGCCCCGAAGCAGGAAAAGCCTCGTCCGCCCAAGTCTCAGCAGGGCAATAAGCCCCAGGGGGATAAGCCGCAGGGCCGCACCGACCACCGCCGTCGGGGACATCACCCCCGCAATAAGCGGCAGGGTTGACCCGCTTCCTGCAAAAAACAGTTGCAATTTTTAAAATCTGTGATATGATTAAGGTACACAAGGAAACGGAGGTGTAAAATCATGGCTTTTGTTATTGGTGATGCTTGCATCGCTTGCGGCGCTTGCGCCGAGGGCTGCCCCGTGGGCGCTATCTCTGAGGGCGACGGCAAGTACGTGATCGATGCTGACGCTTGCATCGATTGCGGCGCTTGTGCCGAGCAGTGCCCCGTGGGTGCTATCGAGGGCTAATTGCTTTCAAGAGAACGGACGGCCCTTGGCCGTCCGTTTTTTCTTTGGGAGAATGGGCAACGCCTATTCTCAAGGGGCGGCGAATGTCGCTGGCGGTTTATACTTGTTGTGAGCCGCCTCGGTCGTCCGGCGTTTTTCTTAAAGAACACTGAAAGGAGGGACAGCGCATGCCCATTACCTATATTCCCGTATACGGCGATACGGTGGCGGCGGTGGACGATACCCATCGTTTCGGCACCGACGCCATGCTGCTGTCCCATTTTGCTATGTCTTGTTCCGGGGAAAGCGTCTGCGAATTGGGTACCGGTTGCGGTGCCATCGCCCTGCGGCTGGCCGCCGGGGGACGCCCTGCCTCGGTTCACGGCGTGGATATCCAGCCTGCTGCCATCGCCTTGGCGCAGAGGGGGGCTGATCGCTTCGACGGCACACCCAAGCCCACCTTCGCGGTGGGGGATTGGCGCGACCCCCGTTCGATTGCCCCTGCCGGCTCTTATCGCCGTGTGGTGTGCAATCCCCCTTATTTCCCTGCCCACAGCGGCCCCACTGCCCTTGACGAGGCGGTGGCCCTCTGCCGCCACGAGCAGGAGGATACTTTAGACAGCCTGTGTGCCGCCGCCGCATGGCTGCTGCAGAGCGGCGGACGCTTTTTCCTCTGTCACCGCCCCGAGCGGTTGAGCGAGGTGTTGGCCGCCTTGACGGCCCATCACCTGGAGCCCAAGCGGTTGCAGGCGGTGCAGAAGCGGACGGACACCGCTCCGTGGCTGTTTTTGTTGGAAGCGAAAAAGGATGCCCATGCGGGCTTATCGTGGTTGCCCCCCTTGGTGCTGTACACCGACGAGGGAGCCTCCACCCCTGCGATGCAGGAGATCTATCGGGAGGTGACGGTATGAGCGACTCTATCGGACGGCTGACGCTGGTGGGTACCCCCATCGGCAATTTATCCGATTTTTCGCCTCGCGCCATCGAGGCGCTGGAAAATTGCGATTTTATCGCCGCAGAGGACACCCGTGTCACGCTGAAGCTGCTCAATCACTTCGGCATTACCAAGCCGTTGGTGAGCTATCACGAGCACAATAAGCGGGAGAGCGGCGAGCGTTTATGCGCCCGTCTGTCGGCGGGAGAAAACGGGGTGCTGGTCAGCGACGCCGGTATGCCCGCCATCTCCGATCCCGGTGAGGATTTAGTCAATCTTTGCCACCAAAAGGGCATCCCCGTGGGGGTTGTCCCCGGCCCTACCGCCGTCACCACGGCGCTGGCGCTGGCAGGCTTGCCTACCGGCCGCTTCGCCTTTGAGGGCTTCCTCAGCGTCAATAAGCGTTCCCGCCGCACCCATCTGGAGAGCCTCAAAAACGAGATGCGCACCATGGTGTTTTACGAAGCCCCCCACAAGCTGAAATACACCTTGATCGACCTGCTGGGGGCATTGGGCGATCGCCCCATCGCCTTGGTGCGGGAGATCACCAAGATCCACGAGGAGGTGGTTCGCACCACCCTCTGTGCGGCGGTGGAGAAGTACGAGAGCGAGGAGCCCCGCGGCGAGTTTGTGCTCATCGTGGGCGGCGCCACCCCTGAGGAGGCGACCCCCGCCACCCCCGAGGAGGCGGCAGAGCTGGCGCGCGCCTATCTTGCGGAGGGGATGTCCCCCTCCGAGGCGGCCAAAGCCGCCGCCGCCGACACGAGACTGAAAAAGGGCGAGATTTATCGCTTGCTCATTGCGAAGGAGGATTAAACGATGAAAGAAATCGGCATTTTGCTGGCTTTGCTGGTGTGTTTTTGGGCGATTATGAAGCTGGGCCGTCGCCACGGTGACGACAGCCGTTCCGCCCGGTTGATGAAGAAATATAAGGATCTTACCCCCGATCTGCTGGCCCAAACCCCCGATGAGGAGCTGGTGGAGGCGGTGGTGGCTCACGTGTTGGCCGAGGCCGCCGAGAGCCGCAAGCCTGACCCTGCTTACACGCTGTCCAAGCTGCCCCAGCCCTTTACGGTGGTGTACAGCATCTGGGCGGTGTGCAAGGAGCTGGCCCACGGCGATTACGCCGCCCTGACCCATACCGCCACCCGCGAGATGGTGGAGCACGCCTGCGACGGTCTGCCTGTGGTTGGCTCTCCCAAGACGGCGGCCGCCCTGACCGCGTTGGCGGCGGCGTACAAGGCCGACGAGGACACCGCCGCGGCAGAGGCCGCCTTCCACACCGCGGTGGAGGAGGAGTGCCCCCTATCCCTGTGTGTCGCCTACATCCGTGACCACATCCCTCAGTTGATGGGGGAGGAGCTTGCCGAGGAGACGACTTCGGAGGAGTCCGCCGATGGAGAATAAGTTCCCCCTCAACACCTTAGGGCTGAGCCATCAGTTTATGGCTGCCCATATCCGCGAGGGTGCTTTCTGCATCGATGCCACCGCCGGCAAGGGCCGCGACGCTCTTTTTCTCTGCCGCTTGGTGGGGGAGAGCGGACGGGTGCTGGCGCTGGACATTCAAGCCGACGCGGTAGCGCAGACCACCGCCCTGCTGACGGCGGAGGGTGTCGCCCACCGCGCGCAGGTGGTGCAGGCCTGCCACAGCCGCTTGGGCGACTACGCCGCCCCCGGGACGGTGGATGGTATTATGTTCAATTTCGGGTGGCTCCCCGGCGGGGATCACACCACTTTCTCCCACGCCGCCACCAGTGTGGCGGCGGTGAGGGCGGCCCTCGACCTGCTGAAGGTAGGCGGCGTCATGACCCTGTGCCTCTACTACGGACGGGAAAACGGCACTGCCGAGCGGGATGCTCTGCTGGCGTTTCTTCCCACGGTGGACAGCCGCTGCTATACCGTCATCCGCGGCGATTTTATCAATCGCACCGGAGACGTCCCTATCCCCGTCTTTGTTATCCGCGAAGCATAAAAAATCCCGAAGTCGTGCGACTTCGGGATTTTTGTTTACTCATATTTCACGAAGGGGATGATGGACAGCCACAGGCGGCGTCGACGCTTGATCCAGCGCTTCTTCTCCCGTCCTTCGTTTCGTTTGATTTCGCTGTTGAGATATCTAAGCTCGCGGTAGAACCAGTTGAGCCACGAAAAGGAGACGATGAGCACCAGGGCTATCACCACCATAATGGCAAACAGTATGGTCAGCACCGATTCGTTTCCGGCGGCTAATTTTGTGAGATGCAGAGTCATAATGGATTACCTCGTTTTTTGAATTCGCTTTTTGGTTCATTCCTCGTATGCGCTGCCACCGATGAATTCCCGGATGAGGGCGGTGGGGGGCACCAATGTGGGCTCCAACGGCAGAGCTGCCGTCAAGATGTTCATCAGCTCCGCCATATCGGGGTTCTCCCGCAGGTTGTCTGTTTCCTCCGGCAGAAGGGTGCGGTACACGTTCAGCTCATAGGGGCAGAAGGTGTCGATGTCAAAGGTGGAGCGATGCTTGTAAGGCATGATGTATTTCTGCTCGCCCACCTCCACGCTGCGGAACATCGTCAGCGTCTCTGTGGCATCACGTCCCCGTCCGCTTACGTCGCGGAGCATCCGCCTCAGCAGACGGACGTATTTGGGGTGGAGCAGGGATCCGTCCTGCCCCTCTACACGGGTGCGGACACTGACGTACAGCCGTACCGTTTGGCTCTCGGGCAGGGGCACCACGGCGGGGTTGAGTACGTGGATGCCCTCTAAAATAACGATTTCTCCCGGTTTACGGGTGAGGGTGACGCCCGAGGGGCGACACGCGCAGGTGCGAAAATCAAAGACGGGCAATTCCACGGCTTCACAGGCGATGATGCGTGTGAGTTGCTCCGCCAGCAGCACCTCGTCCACACGGGCAGGAGACTCCAGATCCAGCAGCCCCGCCTGGCGCAGAGCGGTTTCCTCGGGGGTTTGGGTGCGGAAATAATTATCCTGGGAAAGGGTGTGGGTCTCCAGTCCGCGACGGTCCAGCTCCGCCTCTAACATCCGCGCAGTGGTGGTCTTTCCGCTGCCGGATGGACCGGAGATGAGCACGATGGGGCATGTGTCGCGGTGGGCTGCGATATGATCGGCGATGGCAGTCAGCCGGCGGCGATAGTCCGCCTCGACCTCATGGATGAAGGCCACGGCATCGGCGCACAGCGCCGCGTTGACAGTGTTCACAGAATGGGTCACAGAGCTTCTTCCTCCCATAGGCGTTTTAGATAGTATACCACATTTTTACGCAAATGCAAAGAGGGAATTGCACATGGATCAAAAATGTGATAAAATACAAGGAGCAAAGGAGGTTTCGCTATGCGTATTGTGGTTACGGATGCCGCCACCGTGGTGGGCAACGGCATTGACGTGGAGTTTCTCAAGGAATTCGGTGAGGTGACGGTGTACGACCTCACCCCCGACGAACGGCTCATCCCCCGTCTGCAGGGGGCGGATGCGGTCATCTGCAATAAGACCCGTATCACCGCCGATGTGATGGCGGCCTGCCCCACCCTCAAATACGTGGGGTTGTTCGCCACAGGTTTTAATAATATCGACGTGGCCTACGCTGCCGCTCACGGGGTGACGGTGTGCAACGTTCCCGGTTATTCCACCGAGGCGGTGGCCCAGCATACGTTTGCCCTCTTGTTGGGCATCACCGACCGCGTCCACGAGTATAATGAGACGGTGGCACAGGGCGACTGGGTCCGCAGCCGCACCTTCGCCTGTTTCCCCATCCCTCTTGCCGAATTGTGCGGCAAGACCATCGGCATCGTGGGCTACGGCGCCATCGGCCGTCGGGTGGGGGATATGGCCCGCGCCTTCGGGATGAAGGTGCTGGTCCACGGCCGCCGCCCCATCCCCGATACGGACGTGGAGCAGGTGCCCTTTGCAGAGCTGCTCCGCCGCAGCGACGTGGTGAGTATGCACTGCCCCCTTAACGCCGACAGCGAGGGGATGATGGATGCCGTCGCCTTCGCCGCGATGAAGGAGGGCGCCATCTTTATCAACACCTCCCGCGGAGGCTTGGTGGACGAGCAGGCGCTGCGTGCCGCCTTGGATAGCGGCCATCTGCTGGGGGCGGGCGTGGACGTGCTGCAGGTGGAGCCGATGACGGCGGATTGCCCGCTGTACGGCGCCCCCCGCTGCATCATCACCCCCCACATCGCTTGGGCAGGCGTAGAGACCCGCCGCCGCCTGATGGGCGTGGTGGCGGAAAATATCCGCCGCTATCTGGCAGGCAACCCGATCAACAAGGTGTGATAGAACCCGTAGGGCGGGGGCTTGCTCCCGCCGCAAGAGATAAGGAGCCATCACTATGATTCGTTTCGCAACCGAAAAGGACATTCCCAAAATCGGCGACCTGCTGGGTCAGGTGTGTTTGGTGCATCACAACGGCCGTCCCGACATCTTTAACGTGGGCCGCAAATACACCGACGAGCAGCTCCGTGACCTATTGTCCGATCCCACCCGCCCGATTTTGGTGGCGGTGGACCAAGAGGACACCGTGCAGGGCTATTGCTTCTGCATCTATCAGCAACCTGCCGCCGGTGGTGCGCTGAAGCCCCACAAGACCCTGTACATCGACGATCTCTGCGTGGACGAGACCCTGCGTGGCAAGCACATCGGTCACGCCCTCTACGATGCGGCGGTGGCGATGGCGCGGGAGAACGGGTGCTACAACCTGACCCTCAACGTGTGGTCCTGCAACCCCACCGCCCTGCGCTTTTACGAGCGGATGGGTATGGTGCCCCAGAAAATTTGTATGGAGAAAATTTTGTAAAAGAAATGTCCTTAAACCTTCCCCTCGAGGGGAAGGTGGCAGTTGCGCAAGCAACTGACGGATGAGGTGGTGCGGGACGCACACGTTCCGTTAAAGACAAAAAAGCCGAGCAACTTGCGTTGCTCGGCTTTTCTTCTGTTCATTATTTCGCGTAATCCACAGCGCGGTTCTCGCGGATCAGATTGACCTTGATCTGACCGGGGTAATCCATGTTGCCCTCGATCTTCTTGGCGATCTCGCGGGCCAGGATGACCATCTGGTCGTCGTTGACCTTGTCGGGGCGCACGATGATGCGCACCTCGCGGCCGGCCTGGATGGCAAAGGAGTTCTCCACGCCGTCGAAGCTGTTGGCGATCTCCTCCAGCTTCTCCAGACGCTTGATATAGTTTTCCAGATTTTCGCGGCGGGCACCGGGACGGGCGGCGGAGATGGCGTCGGCGGCCTGCACCAGGCAGGCGACAATGGTCTGAGCCTCCACGTCGCCGTGGTGGGCCTGGATGGCGTGCACCACAGCCTCGCTCTCCTTGAACTTGCGGGCGATGTCCACACCGATCTCGATGTGGCTGCCCTCCACCTGATGGTCCACAGACTTACCGATGTCGTGCAGCAGACCGGCGCGGCGGGCGATCTCGGGATCGATGCCCAGCTCGCTGGCCATGATGCCGGACAGGAAGGCCACCTCCATGGAGTGCTGCAGCACGTTCTGGCCGTAGCTGGTGCGGTAGCGCAGGCGGCCCAGCAGCTTGACGATCTCGGGGTTGATACCACGCAGACCGGTCTCCAGGATGGCGCGCTCACCCTCGGCTTTGATGGTCTGCTCCACCTCGCGGCGGGCCTTGTTCACCATCTCCTCGATGCGGGCGGGATGGATACGGCCGTCGGCAATCAAGCGCTCCATGGCGATGCGGGCGATCTCGCGGCGCACGGGATCGAAGCCGGACAGGGTGATGGCCTCGGGGGTGTCGTCGATGATGAGGTCGATGCCGGTCAGGGTCTCGATGGCGCGGATGTTGCGGCCCTCGCGGCCGATGATGCGGCCCTTCATCTCGTCGTTGGGCAGAGCCACCACAGAAACGGTGGTCTCGGTCACCTGATCGGCGGCCACACGCTGGATGGCGTGGGAGATCAGGTTGCGGGCCCGCTGGTCGGCGTCGTTCTTGAGCTGAGTCTCGAATTCGGCCATCTTGACCGCCTTCTCATGCTCCAGCTCTTGGGAGAGGCTGTTGAGCAAATACTCCTTGGCCTGCTCCTGGGTGAAGCCGCTCAGGCGCTCCAACAGCTCGTACTGGCTCTTTTTCAGCGCCTCGGCGTCGGCCATACGGGCCTCCACCTCTTTGACGCGCTCAGCCAGCTTCTCTTCTTTTTTCTCATAGTTCTCCATCTTGCGGTCCAGAGATTCCTCTTTCTGGTGCAGACGGTTTTCCTGCCGCTGCAGCTCGGAGCGGCGCTCTTTGATCTCTTTGTCCGATTCGTTGCGCAGACGGTAGATCTCGTCCTTAGCCTTGACCAGCGCCTCTTTCTTGCTGGCCTCCGCCTTCTCCTTGGCATCCTTGAGGATGCGCTCGGCCTCTGCCTCGGCAGAGCCGATGGCGGCCTCAGCCACCTTCTGACGGTGCTTGATGCCGGCGCGGTAGGCGATAAGACCGGTCACCAGTGCACCGATCACCAATGCGCCCGCAGCCAACAGGATTGCGTACATCAGTTCCATGCAGGGATACACCTCAACTTTCTTTCACATAATTTGTCACGGTAGGGCTTTATTGCTCACCCTAAGGCGTTCCCGAATGGGGGTACTTTTTCAATTGTCAAAAACGGACTCGAAAGCCCCATAAAAAAGCGTTTACCCCCACGGGGTCGCCATAAAAACCTAAGCGAACAGGCGATATGCGGCTACAAAACGCCTAAATACCACCAGATACTATACTACACTATATCTTGTGGCATTGTCAAGGTCTAATTGCCAAAAAAAGGCACTTCCATCACCTTTTTCTTACCGCACCACCTGCTCGGGGTTGCATATAGTGGTAGCAGGAACCGAAATCGGAAAAAGTAACCACTGATTAAATCTTGTTCGCAATGCTCGGTGGCTGTTTTCTCGCCAACATCGCCCAAAATACTCGCCAATACATACAGTATTGCCTGCGTTTTTGGACTTCCTTGACGAAAAGACATCTCACCGATCATCACAAACCGCTTTCATCAGCGGTTACAGAAAGGGTGGCAAGTATGGCTGTGTTGAGCGTAGAGGGGGTTCGCAAGGCCTATCAGACTCCCCAAGGGGAGACGGTGGCGTTGCAGAACATCTCTTTTTCAATGGAAAAGGGGGATTTTTACAGTCTGGTGGGTCCCAGCGGCTGCGGAAAATCCACCCTGCTGTCCATCATCGCCGGCACTCTGTCGCCCACAGCGGGACGGGTGCAGGTGGCGGGTGAAACGGTGTCGGGTCCCTGTCCGCATATTGGGTATATGCTCCAGCAGGATAACCTGCTGGAGTGGCGCACCGTGCGGCAGAACGTGCTGTTCGGCTTGGAGATCCGCCGTCGGCTCACTCCGCAGATGAAGGAACGGGCCGACCGTCTGCTGGAAACCTACGGGCTGGCGGAGTTTGCGGACCGCCGCCCCTCCCAGCTTTCCGGCGGTATGCGCCAGCGTGTGGCGCTGATTCGCACCTTGGCGGTGGAGCCGGACATTCTCCTGCTGGACGAGGCCTTTTCCGCCCTGGATTACCAGACCCGTCTCGCGGTGACAGAGGACGTCTATCGCATCATCCGTCAGGAGCAGGTCACCGCCCTGATGGTGACCCACGACATCCCCGAGAGCATCTGCATGGGGGATAAGGTGCTGATTCTGTCGGGGCGCCCCGCCGTCGTCCGCGAGGAGTTGCCGATCCGCTTTGACCTGTCCGAGCGCTCACCGCTTCTTTGCCGTTCCTGCCCCGAATTTGGTTCCTATTTCAATCATATATGGAAGGAATTGGGGATGTATGAAGCACACGAATCAGCCCGCTCTCTCTGCGAAGAGGGTGGACCTCTCGGAGGAGAGGGTGCACTACCTGCGGCAGAATCGACGCCGTAGTCTGACCGTCCGTCTGTGCCGGTGGGGCTTTTTGGCAGCCTTTCTGCTGGCGTGGGAGGTGGCGGCTGAATGGGAGTGGATCGACAGCTTCATCTTCAGCCAACCCTCCCGCATTGTTCGTACCTATTTGTCTATGGGGCAAAACGACCTGGGGTATCACATCCGGGTCACCGTAGGGGAGACGCTGGCAGGTTTTCTGCTGGGTGCGGCGGCAGGGGTCCTGCTGGCGATCCTCCTCTGGTGGAGTCCCTTTGTGGCGCGGGTCAGCGAGCCCTATCTGGTGGTGCTCAATAGCCTGCCGAAGATCGCCTTGGGACCGGTGATCATCATCTTGGCGGGCGCAGGCACCCGCGCCATCGTCTTTATGGCGTTGGCGATTTCTCTCGTGGTGACGGTGTTGGAGATGCTCTCAGGCTTTCGGGATACCGATCCCGGCGCCCTGCGTATGGCCCGCACCTTTGGTGCTACCAAGGGGCAGATCTTCCGCAAGGTGGTGCTGCCCTACAATATTCCCACCCTCTTCGATTCGCTGAAGGTGAATATCGGTCTGTCGTTGGTGGGGGTCATCGCAGGAGAGTTTTTGGTGTCTCGGGCAGGTCTGGGCTACCTCATTGTGTATGGCGGTCAGGTGTTCCGTATGGACCTGGTGATGGCGTCGGTCATCATCCTGGCGGTGGTGGCAGCGCTGCTCTATGAGAGCGTGGCACTGGCACAAAAGCTGATCGGAAAACGTTTCGGTCAAGGGTCCTAATTTGTTTGAAGGAGTGTTTTTCCATTGAATAAACGGTTTTGCAGAGCCTTGGCTCTGCTGATGGCGGCGGTGCTGATGCTCATCGGTTGCGTGGGTTGTAAGAAAGACAACGGCCTGGATAAGGTGCGGGTGTGCGAGGTCACTCACTCCATCTTCTACGCCCCTCAGTACGTGGCCATCGCATTGGGCTTTTTCGAGGAGGAGGGCATCGAGATCGAGCTGTCCAACGGTCAGGGGGCCGACGCGGTGATGGCGGCGGTGCTGTCGGGGAATATCGACGTGGGTTTTGCCGGCCCCGAGGCGTCTATTTACGTTTATAATGAGGGCAAGAAGGACTATACCCAGGTGTTCGCCCAGGTCACCCGTCGGGACGGTTCGTTCCTCATCGCCCGCCAGCCGGACGATAATTTCACTTGGGATAAGGTGAGGGGCAAGACGGTCCTCCCCGGTCGCAAGGGCGGCGTGCCCTATATGGCGCTGGAGTACGTCCTGCGGCAGAACGGCATCGACCCCTACAAGGACACCAATCTGGATAACAGCGTGCAGTTTTCCATGATGACGGCGGCCTTCACCGGCGGCACAGGGGACTATGTCACCGCCTTTGAGCCCACGGCGTCGATGCTGCAGCAGGAGGGCAAGGGTTACATCGTCGCCTCTGTCGGTGAGGCGTCGGGGGACATTCCCTATACCGCCTATTTCGCCAAAAAGAGCTACATCGAGGAGAACAGCGACCTCATCCAGCGGTTTACCAATGCAGTGTATAAGGGCCAGCAATGGGTGGCCACCCACACCGACGCGGAGGTAGCCGAAGCGGTGAAGGATTTCTTCGCCGATACGTCCATTGAGCTTCTCACCGCCTCGGTGGCGTCCTATCGCGCCATCGATGCGTGGAATACCGACCCGGTGATGAGCGAGGAGAGTTTCAACCGTCTGCAGATCGTGATGACCCAGGCGGGCGAGCTCACCAAGACTGCCGACTACGACAAGGTGGTCAATAATACCTTCGCCGCACAAGTGAAAAAGTAATTTTAAAAGCCGCTTTCGGTTGCCGAAAGCGGCTTTTTCCCTTTCTTCACGCATACCCACCATTCTCGCGGACACCCTATAACGAAAGGATGGGATGACTATGCATATCGTGGCGGTGGTGGTGACCTACAATCGAAAGGAGAGTCTGCTTCGTTGCATCGACGCCCTGCGCCGTCAAAAGGGCGCGTCAACCGACATTTTGGTGGTGGACAACGCTTCCACCGACGGCACCGCCGAGGCGTTGGCGCCGCTGATGGAGGAGGGGGCGATCCTCTACCGCAACACGGGTGAGAATCTGGGCGGCGCCGGCGGCTTTAATTTCGGTATGCGGCTGGCGGTGGAGGCAGGCTATGACCGCCTGTGGGTGATGGATGACGATTGCATTCCCGATCCGTCCGCCTTATCCGCCCTCTTATGGGCGGACCGCCGCTTGGACGGCCATTACGGCTTTTTGTCGGGGATGGCCTATTGGCGGGACGGCACTCCCTGCCAAATGAACATTCAAAAGACAAGCCTGTGGAGCAAACTCACGGACTACACCACCCCCTTGGTGCCGGTGGTGATGGCCACCTTTGTGTCCGCCTTTATCCCTGCCGAGCGGGTGCGGCAGGTGGGGCTGCCCATCCGCGAGTTTTTCATCTGGTCAGACGATCTGGAGTATACCCGCCGTCTGTCCCGTCGCTGGCCCTGCTACGCCGTCAACGGCTGTCGGGTACTCCACGATATGCGGCACAATAATAAGGTGAACATCGCCACCGATTCCCTGGACCGTCTGCCGCGCTACGCCTATCTCTATCGTAACGAGGTGTACGTCTACCGTCGCGAGGGGCTGGTGGGGTGGCTGTATTTGCTTGCCCGCGTGGGCTTGCACTTGTGTAAGATCTGGTTGCGTTCCCCTGTCAAAGGAAAGCGGATGAAGGTGATCCTCTCCTCCTTTGCGGCAGGGCTTCGATTTCACCCACGGGTGGAGAGAGTGGAGGGATAATATGGAACCCATACGGGTGCTGCAGGTGTGCGGAGAACCCTTTGCCGGTGGCGGTCAGGAGAGCTATCTGATGAATATGTACCGCCACGTGGACCGCACACGGGTGCAGTTTGATTTCTACACCCCCTTTGAAAACCGCGACGTGCGGATGCAGCGGGAGATTGAGTCGCTGGGCGGACACGTGTGGGCTACGGGCTTTCCGTTCGGGGAGGACAATCGGGAATATTTCCGTCGGGGCCTGTCCGCTTTCTTGCCCGAACACCCCTATCCCATCGTTCACATCCATTCCGGAAGCGTCTATGCCCTCGCCACGGGGGCCAAATTGGCGCGGCAGAGCGGCGTTTCCCGCGTGGCGGTGCACTCCCACTGCGGCGGCTTTGACAATCTCCGCTATCGGGTGGCGCGGCTGTGGACGCGGCAGACCCTCCTTACCTATCCCACCCACTATTTCGCCTGCTCCCATCTGGCGGCACGGTGGAAGTTCCCGCCCTCGGTGATTCGCAGCGGAAACTATACCGTGCTGAAAAACGCGGTGGACACCTCCCGCCTGCGCTACGACCCTGCCCTGCGGCAGGCCACCCGCTTACAGCTGGGGCTGGCGGACAAGCCTACGGTGGGGCACGTGGGCCGTTTCGCCCTGCAGAAGAATCACCGCTTTTTGATCGAAGTGTTTCACGCCCTCTCGGAATGGGAGCCCGAGGCGCAATTGGTGCTGGCCGGGGAGGGGGAGCTGGTGGAGGAGGTTTTGGCGCAGGTGGATAGACTGGGATTGGAGGAGCGGGTGCACTATCTGGGTGTGCGGCAGGACGTCCCCGCCCTGATGAACGCCTTTGACGTGCTGTTGCTCCCTTCCTTTTTCGAGGGCCTTCCCGTGGTGGGGGTGGAGGCCCAGGCGACAGGCTTGCCTGTGGTCACCTCTACGGGGGTAACGCGGGAATTGCCGATCGAGGATCTGTCCACCTATCTGCCTCTCACGGACACAGCCATGCAGTGGGCGCGGGTGGTGCAGCGTGCCCTCGCCACCCCCCGCCGCGATACCGCCGCCGAGATGGTGGCCTGCGGCTACGATGTGCACGCGGCGGCAAGAGTGATGCAAGAGCAGTACGAGGAGATGATGTGATGGCGGTGTACGTCGCGGTGCATAAGCAAACCACACTCCCGCAGGAGAGGGGGTATATCCCGTTGCAGGTGGGGGCGGATATCCATCCGCGTCTGCCCTATATGGGGGACAATACGGGGGTACACATCTCCGACAAAAACCCTCATTATTGTGAGCTAACGGGACTGTTTTGGGTGTGGCAGAACACCCGCGATTCCTACAAGGGGCTGGTGCATTACCGCCGCTTTTTCACCATCCGCGGAAAGCTGCTCACCGAGGAGGAGATCGCGTATTACCTCACCGATTTCGACATCATTCTGCCCCGCCCCGAGCCGCTGCGGGAGTCTGCGTGGCAGGAGTTTTGTCTTCATAGCGGTTTTGAACGCGATCTGTTGCGTACGCGGCAGGCGGTGGCATCGGTGGACGCCCTGATGCTCCCCGCCTTTGATCGGGTGATGGCAGGGCGGCGGTTGCATCTCTACAATATGCTCATCGCTCCTGCCGCCGAATTCGACGCCTATTGCCGGTGGCTGTTCGCGGTGCTGACGCAGGTGGAGGCCGGTACAGATCTCACGGGCTATACGGCCTATCAGCAGCGGCTCTACGGCTTCTTGGGGGAGCGACTCTTAAATGTGTGGGTAGCTCATCGAGGGTTGAAGATCTGTGCCTTGCCCGTCAAAAACACCGAGCAAACGAAAGCGCAGGAGGTGCGGCTGTGGATGCGACGGCAAAGAAACCGTTTTTACCCGTCACTCCGCGGCTGAGTCCGCGGTGGGTGGCGGCGGGGGAGTATCTGTTGATGATTTTGGTGGTGTTCTACGCCGCCGTGTGGTGCTTGTACACCCCTGCCAATTGCAATACCGCCCTGCGGTTCGGCGTCCCCTTGCTGGGTGCTTTACTGGTGCTGCGGGGCGATCCCATCTCTCCCCGCCTGTGGCGACGGGTAGGCTTTGTCGCGGCCTGTTTGGGAATTTATCTTGTGGCAACCCGCTACAACGGCATCCGCTTTGTGCTGTATTACATTCTGCCGCTGTTGCTGTTGCTCCTATACACAGGGTCCGGTGAGGATGGCGGCGTGGGACTGCTGCACAAGCTGTGTGACATTATGACGGTGCTCACCGCCCTTTCTCTCTTTTTCTATCTTTTCGGCACGGTGCTCCATTGGATTCCCAAGACCGATCTGGCCGCTTTCTATTGGGGTGGCGGCTGGCGCACCTGCCCGTCCTATTTTCACCTTTACTACGAGGCACAGCAGATCACCTTTTTCGGATGGGATCTGCCCCGCAATTGCGGCGTCTTCCCCGAAGCGCCCGGCTTCGCGGTGTTTCTGGTTGCGGCCACCGCCGCCGAGGTGTTGCTGCGTGACCGCCCCCGTCTGTGGCGGTGTGTGCTGTTCGCGGTGGCGACGGTCACCACCGTGTCGGTGAAGGCGTTTCTCCTGATGGCGGCGGTGTTCACCCTGCGGTACGTGCTGTGGCCGCCCTCGTGGCTGTCCCGCCGCGTGCGGATGTGGCTGTTCCCCGTCCTCGGTGTGGGGATGACGCTGGCGGCGTCGGTGCTCTTATGGGATAAGCTCACCTCGGTGTCGGGTTTTATGCGGCTGGACGATGTGGCGGCCTGCCTCAAGGCTTTTTCTACTGCTCCCATCTTCGGCACAGGCTATTGGAACGATGCCTCCATCGTCCCCTTTTTCTCCTATCCTGATCGCTACAATAACGGCCTGAGCATGGGTGCGGCGGTGATCTTGGCCCAAGGAGGGCTGTATCTTTCCACCCTGTATTGGTGGCCTGCCGTGGGCTGCGTTGTACGAAGCCGCGGCCATCGGCGGCGGTGGGTGGCCTTTTCCTTCATTTACGCCGCGTTGCTGTTCAGCGGCAATATCGTGTATCACTTCCTCACGCTGCTGTTCATCGCCGTGCTGTGCGCGGTGGGGAGGGAGGATGCGCCGTGACCGCCCCCAGCCTGCGCAAAAACTACCTCTACACCGTGGTGGTCCAGCTGGTATCGATGCTGTCCCCTCTCGTCACCGCTCCGTATGTGGCACGGGTGCTGGGATCGGATGGGGTGGGCACCTTCAGCTACGTTCAGTCGGTGGCTACGGTGTTTTCGCTGTTTGCCGCCTTGGGTCTCAGCGCCTACGGTCTGCGGGAGGTTTCCCGCGCCCGTAACGCGCCCGAGGCGGTTTCCCGCCTGTTTTGGGAGTTGACCCTTCTGCGTTTCGGCACCACCTCGCTGACGCTGGTGCTGTACGCCCTCCTCTGCCTGTGGGTGGGGGATTGGCGGCTGTATGGGGTGATGGGTCTGCTGATCCTCGCTACGGGGTTGGACCTCACCTGGTTTTTTCAGGCGATGGAACGCTTCGGCACCCTGATGCTGCGCCATCTGGCGGTGAAGGTGCTGGGGGTGGTCCTTATTTTCGTATGGGTACGGGATGAGGGAGACGTGGCGGTCTATGCCCTGATTCAGACGGGCACCACCCTGCTGTCCAACCTGCTTTTATGGCCCCGCTTGCGCGGGTTGGTGGGGCGGCGGCCGACCTGCCGCCCTCTTTCTCACCTGCGTCCCTCCTTGGTTTATTTTGTCCCCGCCATCGCTACCTCGGTCTATACTGTGTTGGATAAGACGATGCTGGGTGTCATCGCGCGGGATATGGCGCAGAACGGCTATTACGAGAGTGCTCACAAGATCATCCGCCTGCTGATGGCGGTGCTCACCTCTCTTAACGTGGTGGTGGGGGTGCGTACCTCTTACCTCTTCGGGCAGAATCGGGAGGGAGAGGTGCGCGCCCACTTGATGGATACCTACCGCTTTATGTGCGCGTTGGCCTTTCCGCTGTGCGGCGGGCTGATGGCCTGCGGCAATGGCTTTGCCGTGGCCTTTTTCGGCCCGGATTTCGCCGCCGCGGGTGGAATGCTGACCTGGTTTGCCCCGCTGCTTTTCATCATCGGCACCAGCAACGTTTTGGGCAGCTTATACCTTACCCCCGGCGGCTATCGGCGGCTGAGCAACCGCGCCATTATAACAGGTGCGGCGGTGAACTTGGTGCTCAATCTCCTGCTCATCCCCCGTTTTGGCGGCTACGGGGCCGTGGCTGCCTCGGTGGCGGCGGAGACCGCCATCTCCGCCCTTTATCTGCGCTTCACCCACTCCTTTTTATCCGCCGTTCGGCTGCTGCGGGTGGCGGGGCGTTACGCTCTATACGGGGCGGCGGTGTTTGCTGTGGCGTGGGCGATGGCCCGCGGCATGCCTCCTACGTTGCTTACTGTGCTGGCGCAGACGGCGGTGGGGGCGACAGTGTATGCCGTCTTGCTCATCCTCTTCCGCGATCCCGTATGGGACGTGTGGCAAAATTTACGAAAAGGCGGTGATACTCCGTGAAAATTCCACCTCCCTTTTACGAGCCCGAGTTGCGGGACGGCTATCTCGTTTCAGTCGAGATGAAGCGGGTATGGGCGATGCAGTTGACCCTGTTGGTCGTTTTTGACGGGGTGTGCCGCCGTCATGGGCTTGCCTACTTCGCGGGCGGCGGCACCCTTTTGGGGGCTGTCCGCCACGGCGGCTATATCCCGTGGGACGACGATATCGATCTGTTTATGCTCCGAGAGGATTACGACCGTCTGCTGGAGGTGGGGGGCGATTTTGCGGCGCCTTTTTTCTTGCAAACTGCCTACAACGACAGGGGCTACAGCCGCGGCCACGCCCAGCTGCGGCTGGACGGCACCACCGCCATGCTGGAGGGGGAGAGAGGGCGGTATCGCTTTCATCAGGGCATTTTTATCGACATCTTCCCCCTCGACGGAGTCCCCGATGACCCCGCCGCGCAGGCCTCCCAGCGCCGGCGCTTGGCGCGGTGGAACAAGTGGCTGGCCGCCACGGTGCGCTATCCCGGCAGCCCCCACAAGACCTTGTTCAAAACCGCCCTCCATCATCTCCTGTCCCCGATTCCCTATCGGTGGCTCTTCCGTGGCATGGAACGGGAGTGCAGGCGGTATCGGGATACCTCGCGGGTGGCTTTGCTCAGCTTCGACCCGCAGTCCGACCGTTGGGTGATGCCCCGTGACGCTTTTTCGGGGGCGGTGTATTGGCCCTTTGAGCACACCCGCATTCCCATCCCTGTGGGATTCGATGACGTGCTCACTATCGCTTATGGCGATTGGCGCATCCCTCGGCATGAGCCCACCTATCACGAGGGGATTTTCTTTGATCCCCACCGCGATTGGCGGGACTATCGGAAATGAAAAAACCGCTGTCATCCGACAGCGGTTTTTCATATGGCATAATTTTAAACTGAGATGAGATTCGTAGGGGGCGTCCTCGACCGCCCGTGCTTATTTTTTCTTCCCGTTAATGAGAGCACACACGCCCCATACGGCCACACCTGTGGCGGTGACGATACCCACCACGCCCCAGTTGACCAGCGCCAGATTGGTGATGACGAAGTCGCCGGTCTCGGCGTCCTGCAGGGGGCGGAAGATCTCCACCACGTCCCACACGGCGGCGGCCAGCAGGGCCGCCTTGCCGATGAGAGACAGGGCAAAGCTGCCGTTTTTCGCCACCTGCTTGGCACGGGTGGGCATTTCCTCCCGCAGATCCACCGCCTTGGAGAGGTACCAGGCGCCCAGAGCGGTGACGATGGTTTCGGGGATCATATAGGTGGCGTTGTAGGCCAGAGAATAGATCAGCGCCGCGCTGTCGGGGATGGAGAGACCCGCCCACACGGTGCAGCCGGCGATGGTGTGCAGGATATACCGCAGCGCTCCCGTCAGCAGAGCGCCCAGCACCAGCGCCACTCCCTGGCTGCCGCACTTGCGGCGGAAGATACCGCCCAGGCCCAGCACGGTGAAGGCTAAGAGATAATCCAGCATCACAATGGCGATCACCGCTTGGATGGAGAAGCCGTAGGAAAAGACACTGGTTCCCAACATCAGCTGGATCAGCGCGTGGGCAAAGGCGGTGAGGAGACCTTGCCAGATCCCGTGGCGGTAGGCCACGAGGATGAGGGGCAGGGCAGAGAAGGCGGTGATACTGCCGCCGTAGGGCAGATCCAGCACCTTCACCAGGCTGAGTACCGTGGCCATGGCCAGCATCAGGCCGCTTTCCACCAATCGGAGCATGCTTTTCTGTTTGTTTGCTTGCATTTTTATTCCTTCCTTTTCTAAAAATTGCAATCGGACAAACAAAAAACCTCCGCCCAAGTTGGGCGGAGGTGATACAGCATACACTGTCGGTGTTTTGTGATAAAACATCCCTCCGCCGGCATTATCCGGATCAGGTTCAGGGTTGGGCATTCGCCCTCTCAGCCACACTCAATGGAGCAGCACCCCTTGTTTTGTCTGTTCGGTTGTGAAGCCATTGTAGCACCGTTTCGACGGTTTGTCAACAGCCAATCACGCCGCGTTGGGCGGGATGGTGAGGCTGTAGAGTTCCTCCTCTACCACCTCGGGTACGCCGTCGGGATAATAGAACAGCGTCCACGCCACCGTCTCGGTGATGGTGATGGCATCACCTGTTTCGGAGCTGAAGTCCTCGTAGGTTTGGGTGATGCGGTTGCCGTCGGCATCGTAGGCGTTGGCGGTGGATGCGGTTCGCCCGCTGCTGTAGGTGATCGTATCGGTGAGTAGACCGCCTTTCGCGTCATAGGTGCAGACACGCGCCCATGTGACCTCGTCGGTGAGGGAGAGGCGGGTCTGGGACAGACAGTTGCCGCTCTCGTCATAGGTGTACACCACGCGATCTACGCCGTTGCTTTCCTCGATGAGGTTGCCGTCGCCGTCATAGGTATAATAGTCGGCGCCGGAGGAGCGGGTGGTCTTCACCAGCCGCCCTTGCTCATCGTAGGTGTTCTCCAGGGTGATCAGGGGGCCGTTGGTCCCTTTTTCGGTCCACTCTCGCAGGAGTCGTCCCTGCTCGTCGTATTCGGTGACGCGCGTCCCCAGGACGCTGGAATTGCGCTTCCGCACTTGATAAACGGCACCGTTTTCGTGATAGGAGGTTTCCACCTGATCCCAGCCGCCGTCTTTGAAGGTGATCTTTTTGAGAGTCTCTTTGCCACTCTCGTTATAGGTATAGGTGGTGGTAACCTCCTCACCGCCACCGTTGCTGTAGGAGGAGACGCGTTTTTCTTCGGCCAGATTGCCTTTTTCATCGTAGGCGTAGGTGTAGGTGGTTTCATCCCGCCGGATGACGTCCTCAAAGGTGTTTTCCGTTGCGTGATGCTTACGGGTGAGTCGTCCTGCCGCATCGTAGGTATAGGTGACGGTGCGGGTATAGCTGTCGGATGCGGCGATCTCTTTGGTGAGCCGTCCGTTGTCATCATAGGTGTACACCGTCTCGGTCTTGTTGCCTTTGTCGGTGTGAACGTGCTTTAACGGATTGCCTTGCTTGTCGTAGGTGAGCTCGGTGGAAAAGTGCATATCCGATTTGTCGCTGTGGATGGTGGCGCGGATGGTGGTGGGCACGAACACGAATTGCGCCAGCAGCGCCTGCTTGAGGGGGTTGTCCCATTCCTTCAGCAGGGTGTAGGCGGTGGTGAAATCCTGCCCGTCGATGGCGGCGCAGATGGCGGCCGCCTGCGCATCCTGCTCGGTGGCGGCAAGCAGACGGTCATAGGGCGCCTTGGTGGTGGTGACGGGCGCCGCAGTCGTGGTGCTTGGCGGTGTGTCCTGCGGTTTGTCCGTGTCCTGCGGTGCCTTCCCGCAGGCGCCGAGCACCACCAACAGCACACACAGAAGCAGGACTAACATACGTTTTTTCATAGACATTCCTCCATTGTGATGTGAAATCGGTTGTGCTTTCTCAGACAAAGCCATAGGACTCACCTCCTAATACATCACTTCATTCTCATTATAGGCGTGGATGAAACTGCTGTCAACGGGTGCCACGCAAAATTGGATACCTACACAAAAAAGAAGGGCACTTTGTGCAAGGTGTTTTCACCTCTCAAGACGGATTTTTTCGCTTGCGGTCACAAGGAATGAAAATATTTCCATCCCTCTTGAATTGACGGAAAAGATGTGCTATTATATAATATTAGTATGGGATTTTATGTCGAAAGGAGGGGGAACCGTGTCTCAGTACGTATGGAACGGCGGCGACCTGAATAACCTATTGGTGTTGCCCGCCGCGGTGGCGGATTGTCTGCCCCGTGCCGGAGCCGAGCAGCTGCGGGTGCTGTTGTGGTTCTCCCGCTGCGGGCAGGATTTTGACGCCGCCGCCTGCGCTGCCGCTCTGGGTATGAGCGAGCAGGAGTGTGTGGGCTGTCTCAACTACTGGGTGGAGCAGGGCATCCTTCGTTCTGCGGACGCCGTTGCCACCCCTGTCATTGCCGAGCCGACTCAAAAGGCGGCCCGCCCCACGGCGGTCAAGCCGGTGTGGAAAGAGGTCGTGGCCTACCAGCAGGAGCACAAGGAGTTTAACGCGTTCCTGCAGGAGGTGAGCGCTCGCCTCGGCCGCCCCCTCAACCACGGGGACAACGCCACCCTTTTGTACCTCATCACCACCGCCGGAGTGCCTCAGACCTCGGTGCTGCTGGCTGCCGCCTACGCCGTATCCATCGGCAAGGCCAGTATGCGCTATATCGAGTCGTTGGTGTTGGGCTGGGCGGACGAGGACATCGTCACCCCCGAGCAGGTGGACTTAAAGATTCGCGAGCTCACCGAGACTCGCGCCGCCGCCGACAAGGTGGAGAAGATCCTCTCGTTGGTGCGCCCTCTCAATGCCGCCCAGGCAAAATTGGCACACAAGTGGTTGACGGTGTGGTGCTTCAGCGATGCGATGCTGCAGCACGCCCAAACCTTGACGTTGGAGAATTGCGACAAGTTCAGTCCCGCTTATATGGATAAGATTCTGGAGCGCTGGCACGCCGAGGGTATTCACTCTCCCGACCGTATTGAGGCTCCCAAGGCCAAGAAGAAGGGCCCTGCCTCCACCAACCCGGAGCAGAGCAGTCTGGACAGCGATTTTGAGCAGCAGCTGCTTAAATACCGCCCCAAATTCAATAAGAAGGACTAAAAGGAGGTGCTTTTCCCCATGGCATACGATGAAAAGGTGGTGCGCGCCGCCCGTGGGCGGCTGGAAAAGCGCCGCCGTGACGCCGAGACCTCTGCTGCCGCCCTGCGGGAGCGGATGTGCGGTGAGATTCCCCGTTTGCGGGAAATTGAACGAGAGAAGGCCGCCGCCATCCCCGAGCTGACCCACGCCATTTTGGCGGGCAACGCCGACGGCGCGGTGGAGCGCATTCAGCAGAAGAATCTGGAGTTGCAGCAGGAGATGGCGCATATTCTCCGCTCCAATGGCTGTGACCGCGACAATTTCGAGCCCCGCTACACCTGCACAAAGTGCGGCGACACCGGCTACGTGAACGGCGCGGTGTGCGATTGCTACCGCCGCCTGCTGCAGGAGGAGGCCTGCAACGCTCTGTCGGGTCTGTCCGCTATGCGGCTCACCGATTTCGCCTCCCTGCGTCTGGATTATTACGACAATGCGGTGGACCCCAAATTGGGCGTTTCTCCCCGCGAGCATATGCGGGATATCATCGACTACTGTCGGGATTACACCGCCGCCTTTACGCCCCACGGCGACAGCCTGCTGCTGCAGGGTGCCACCGGCATCGGCAAGACCCATCTGTGCCTCGCCATCGCTCGCGGCGTCACCGAGCAGGGCTTCGGGGTGGTGTACGGCTCGGTCCAACCCCTCATCCGTCGCTTAGAGGCGGAGCACTTCGGCCGCGAGCAGGGGAGCAGTGAGGATCAGCTCATCACCTGCGATCTGCTGGTGCTGGACGATCTGGGCATGGAGTTCGACACCCCCTTCTCCCGCGCCTGTCTTTATAATATTCTCAATGCTCGCTTGCTGGAGGGCCGGCCCACCGTGGTCAGCACCAATCTGAGCATTTCCGCCATGAAGGAGCGGTACGGCGACCAGATCGCCAGCCGCATCAGCGGCGGCTTTGTGCCCCTGCTCTGCGTGGGCAACGATATTCGTCAAATCATTCGCCGTCAATCTTTGGGTTGACGATGATGTTCAGGAGGACTGAAATTATGGCTAAATTGTGTATGGGATGCATGAATCCTCTGCCGGAGGACACCACGGTTTGTGCGGTGTGCGGCTTCGATCCGTCCCAGGATCAGAATCCTGCCCACGGTCTGCCGATCACCACCTCTCTGCAGGGGCATTACATCGTGGGCCGCATGGTGGGGGAGTTCCCCGATCATTTGCTGTATCTGGCCTATGACCGCCAGATGAAGGAGCCTTGCCTCATTCAGGAGTTTTTCCCTGCCTCCATCGGTCGCCGCGATACCATCGGCGGCGTTCAGCCGCTGGAGGGCTGCAGCCGCGAGTTTGAGGAGTACGCCGACCGTTTCCACGGCACGATGCGTGTGCTGGCCCGTATGCGGGAGCTGCCCGCGGTGGTGCCGGTGTACGACATTTTCGAGGAAAACGGCACCGTTTATTCCGTGTCCGATTATTGCGAGGGTATGACCCTGACCAAAAAGATCAAGCTTTCCGGCGGCCGCATTCCGTGGCCGGAGGCGCGGAGCATCTTTATGTCTCTGCTGACCAGCCTGACCCAGCTCAGCGACGCCGGTATCTGCCATTTGGCCATCTGCCCCGATAACATTCTGATCGGCAACGACGGCAAGGCGCGTCTGCGCAATTTCTCCATTCCCGAGGCGCACCGTTCCGGCACCGATTTGGTAGCGGATCTCAAGGTGGGCTATGCCGCCCCCGAGCAGTATTACGCGGACGAAGAGGTAGGGGTGCCTGCGGATGTGTACGCGGTAGCGGCTACCATATTCCGCACTGTCACCGGCACCGAGCCTCCCGCAGGAGACAACCGCGCCAAGAATTCCGACGATCTGTTTATGTCCGCCGAGGTGGCGGATGAGCTGACCCAGCCTGTGTGTGTGGCGCTGTTCAACGCCCTGCAGGTGCTGCCCGAGCGGCGCACCGCCACGTTGGCCGTGCTGCGCGATGAGCTGTCCGTCGCTCCCAAGGTGACGGCGTTGGTGGATGAGGCGGCTGAGGATATGGCCGACTCCGCCGAGCAGGATAGCGAAGAGAAAAAGGGCGGCAAGGGCGGTTTGATCGCCATGCTGGTCATCAGTTTGGCGCTATTGCTGATCGCAGTGGGTGTCATCGTGTTTATGCTGGTGGACAATCTCTCCGGCGGCAACAAGCAGGGCGGTTCCGGCTATGGCGACGGCACCGGCACCACGCGTCCCACCTACACCACCCAGCAGGCGGGTGTGGGCGAGGCTGTCGTGGACGAGGTAGTGGGTCAGAAGTACGAGGACATTCGGGATATGACCTTTACCGGCGATATGAAGCTGCACTTTGTGGGTTACAAGTACGAGCAGGGCCGTGAGGACGGCGAGATCCTGGAGCAGTATCCCGCCGCCGGCGCAGCGCAGTCTATGGGCTCTCCCATCTACGTGGTGGTCAACAATCCCCGTGCCAACAGCACCGTGCAGGTGCCGGATCTGAAGGGCTGGTCGGTTGCCCATGCCGAGGAGTTTTTGACTAAGCTGGGCTTCGCCGTGGAAAAGTACCCCTATGCCCAAGGCGAGCCTAAGTATGAAAAGGATATGGTTGAGGTGGTGGAGCAGGCCGGCAAGTGGAAAGAGCTGGGCGACAAGATCACCCTCTATATCAGCGAGAAGGAGCCGGAACCCGAAACGGCCGCGATCCCCGATCTGACGGGCTGGGACGCCGAGTACGCACAGAAGACGCTGGAGTTTTTGGGCTTTACGGTGCAGGTGGAATACGTCACCGAGTCTGCCTACGAAAACGGGTCTGTGGACTCGGTGGAGGGCGCGGGCACCCAGGTGCCTGTGGGCTCCGTGGTGATTCTGCGTGTCAGCCAGAAGAGCACCTACCCCGATTGGTGGCAATAATAAGAGGAATTAAAAGCAGGCTCGGCCTTTGGTGCCGAGCCTGCTTTTCTTTTTATGTATAGGGCCGAGGATTTGGAACAAAATAACAGCGAATCTTTTGCTATTCACAAAGAATTCACAAATCTCCTATTGACAGTTTGGAAAATGCCTGCTACAATAGGATTAGCACTCGACGAGTTAGAGTGCTAACGAAATGACAACAAGAGTGCTAAAGGAGGGAGACGGTTGATTCTGGATTTTCGCAAAGGGCGCATTCTGGCGGCCATTGTAGAGAGTTACATCCACACCGGCGAGCCGGTAGGCTCTAAGGCGCTGGCCGAGATGCTGGGCAACTGCGTTTCCTCCGCTACCATTCGTAACGATATGGCGGTGCTCACCGCCGCCGGCTATCTGGCCCAACCCCACACCTCTGCCGGCCGTCTCCCCACCCCTCAGGCGCTGCGTCTCTATGTGGAGGAGATGATGGACCGCCGTCCGCTGACCCTACAGGAGAAGGTGGATATTAAGTCGGCCCTTTCCGCTGTGGCGGGGGACGCCACCCGTATGATGGAAGACGCTTGCCGTGTGCTGGCGGATCTGACGGGTCTGTGCGCCGTGGCCTGCCGCCCCGACAATGTGGGCACCAGCATCAGCCGCATCGAGGTGATGCAGATGTCCCCCCGCAATATGGGTGTCCTGCTGGTGCAGGATAACGGTTTTATGCGCACCCATATGTGCCGCTGTCAGCGGGATATCCCCACTAAGTTTGTGCAGGCTCTGTCCGACTACCTCTCTCGCCGCTTCCTGGGCGGTCCTCTCTCCGCCGTGACGGTGGAGGCGATGCAGACCATTCTCATCGACTTGGGCGAGGCGGGTTTGGCAGTGGCTCCCATTCTTTCCGCTTTTTACGAGCTGGCGCTGGAGTGTGCCGCCTCCCGTGTGACGGTGGCGGGCGCTATGAACCTGCTCCGTCAGCCCGATTACCCTACCGGTCGCGCCTTGGCGCACCACCTGTCGGATCGACAGAACGTGTCCGATCTGCTGGCGCAGAGCGGCGACGGGGTGCAGATCATCCTGGGCGGTGACAGCGATCCGTTGTTTGCCGGCAGTGCGGTGATGCTGATTCCCTACTCGCTGGGTAAGCGGGGGCAGGGCACCATCGGCGTGGTGGGCCCCATCCGTCAGGATTACGCCACCCTTATTCCGCGGCTGGAATATTTCGCCGCCCATCTGGGACGGATGATGAGCGAATTGTTTGATGACACCGAAGCCTTAGACTTCGGTTAAGGAGGAAAACCATAGATGGATAATGAAAAGACCACCCCCGAGACGGTGGAGACCACCGAGCAGCCCGTCGAGGCGCCCGTCGCGGAAGAGAAAAAGCCGAAGAAGGCGAGTAAGACCGCCGAGCTGGAGAAGAAACTGGCCGCCAAGGAGGAGGAGATCGCCTCCCTCACCGATCAGTACCAGCGTATGCTGGCGGAATACGCCAACTATAAGCGCCGCACCGAGCAGGAAAAGCTGCAGATCGGTCTGTATACCAAAGCCGAATTGCTCACCGAACTGCTGGTAAGCGTGGATAATATGGAAAAGGCCATCGCCGCCCCTGCCGGTGACGATTACAAGACCGGCGTGGATATGGTACTGCGCCAGTTTATGGACTCCCTCGCCAAATTGGGCCTGGAGCCTGTGGGTGTGGAGGGCGAGCCCTTCGACCCCAACGTCCACAACGCCGTGATGCGGGAGGATGCCGACGGCATCGAGGAGGAAACGGTCACCGCCGTATTCCAAAAGGGATATAAACTGGGCGACAAAGTCCTGCGACCCGCTATGGTCAAAGTAGCAAACTAAGGCTAACAAGGGTAACCTTTTAGATACAATTCGTATAAACAAAAACATTTATTACTGGAGGTAATGTATTATGGCAAAGATTATCGGTATTGACTTAGGTACGACCAACTCCTGCGTAGCCGTGATCGAGGGCGGCGAGGCCGTCGTCATCCCCAACGCTGAGGGTGCCCGCACCACTCCCTCTGTGGTGTCCTTTAAGAAAGACGGCGAGCGTGTCGTCGGCCGCGTGGCCAAGCAGTCCGCCGTGTCTGCTCCCGAGCGCACCATTTCGTCCATCAAGCGCGATATGGGCACCGACCGTAAGGTGTCTATCGACGGCAAGGCGTACACTCCCCAGGAGATTTCCGCCATCATTCTGCAGAAGCTGAAGGCGGACGCCGAGGCCTATCTGGGCGACACCGTCACCGAGGCGGTGATCACCGTCCCCGCTTACTTCACCGACGCTCAGCGTCAGGCCACCAAGGACGCCGGTAAGATCGCCGGCATGGAGGTCAAGCGCATCATCAACGAGCCCACCGCC
>JAFXFF010000031.1 GCA_017520705.1 Clostridia bacterium
TAGTCACGCCACGACCACTCGTTGGTAATGCTGACCTTGGCATAGCGCATAGCCATGCGGCAGCCTTGGCTCTCGGGTACGATGGAGAACACGGGACGCTGCCCGATCTCGCGGCAGTAATCCTCCACCGCCAGCAAGCCCTTCTCCACGCTGCCGTTAGGCCCTGGGATAGGGAAATCATACATCACGTTACCATGGATGGTGTTGCGGATAATGAGGCAGTCCTCCACGATGGTGTACTCGCTGTGGAGGCTGTGCTGCCACATGTATTTCACGCCTACGCTATATTCGCACAGGCGATAGGTGCAGTGTTCATAATAGGGCCGCAGGATGAGAAAATCCTCGGCGGTGATGGGACGAAAGGTCAGCATGGCTTGTCCTTCTTTCTTTGGTGTGCTGTTAGTTTACCCCATATTTTAACATTTCTCTGCTGTAAATGCAACACTGCGCTCCGCTTGTGTTTTTATTTGAATGCGAGGGGTCATACCCTCCCCCTCGCGCTCCCCCATGCAGACTTGGGGCTTGCTGTCCTGCCGCAGGTACGGATACGTTCGATTTTTTTGCGGGGGAGGCATCTCCTGCTAAAGAGGCTTGTCATAAAATTTTTCGTAGTGTTGCCCAAAACAAGGCAACAAACAACCATTTTTTCAGTATAAGTGAAAGCGTATCTTTTTTGCTGTCATTATGCTATACTGAAAGGAGAATGGTGATGAAAAGCGCCAAATACAGCTACTGGCTTTCCGTATCCGACTTGCGTCGTTGCGGTAGTTGCAAGAACTTACAAGGGAAGATTTTTACTAAGGCTTCTTCTAATCCCTTAAGCGACTCCTTTTTCCCTTTAAAGCCTCCGCTACACCCACTATGCCGCTGTAAAATTGTGCAGATGGATGCAAAGCGAGCAGGAACCGCTACGAAGAACGGTCTTTCTGGAGCGGATTGGTGGATAAAAACTTTCGGCCATTTACCTTCCTACTACATAACTAAAAATGAAGCAAAGGAACTTGGCTGGGTCTCCGCTTTAGGAAATCTCCGGAAGGTTGCACCCGGAAAAATGCTCATTGGCGGTGTATTTTTTAATAAAAAACAACAATTACCCGCCGCAGCGGGGCGCATCTGGTACGAGGCAGATATTAATTATGATGGTGGTTTCCGTGGAACTGATCGAATCCTTTATTCCAATGACGGATTGATTTTTGTTACCTACGACCACTACAGAACATTTATTGAAATTATCTAAGGAGGTAGCAATATGAATAGAGGTTGGTATGTGACGGATGGATTTCCCTATGTGCTGGATATGACCGGTTGCTGCGATTGGGGCGATTTCCATGACCGTATTCGGAAATTGTTTGCCTTCCCTGACTATTACGGTGAAAACTGGGCCGCCATGTGGGATTGCCTGACAGATTTATTTGGTTCTTCTGACAGCGGTGAAATTATCGTCCGCGGCACTGATACCATGCCTGAAGACATGAAAGAGGACATAGAAACTCTGAAAGAGATTTTTAACGATCTCCATGCAGAATTTCCCGGTATTGTCTGCCGATTCGAATGAGGTATGTGACGGGCGGTTAATAACCGCCCCTACAACATCCCAAGAAGGCCTCAATTGTTAATTGTTAATTATTAATTGTTAATTGTTCAAAAAACCTCTTGCAATCGGCACAAATTGCGATTATACTGTAATTGTCTTATTATGCGCCATTGCGTTCACTCCACTACTCTGAACGTAGAGGCGTAACAATTAAAGGAGGAAGTTCCGCTTATCATCGGCGGTGCGGCAGTGTGGAGACTGCCGTAAAGTGACGCATCGGAAGATGGTCACGAGGCTGCACTCGCGGAGGCGGCGCAGCTACGGTGAAACACGTATGGCAAAGGTATTGCTGAAGAATCTGAAGAAGGTTTACCCCAACACCGAAAAGGCCAAGAAGCCCAAGAAGGGCGAAGAGGTCAAGAAGACCAGCCTGCAGATCACGGACGAAGGCGTCGTGGCCGTGCAGGAGTTCAATCTGGAGATCGCTGACCGCGAGTTTATCGTGCTGGTTGGCCCCTCCGGCTGCGGTAAGTCCACCACGCTGCGCATGGTGGCAGGTCTTGAGGACATCTCCAGCGGTGAGCTGTGGATCGGCGACAAGCTGGTGAACGATGTGGAGCCCAAGGACCGCGACATCGCCATGGTCTTCCAGAACTACGCCCTCTATCCCCATATGACCGTGTACGAGAACATGGCCTTCTCCCTGAAGCTGAAGAAGGTCGACAAGGCTGAGATCGACAAGAAGGTTCGCGAGGCCGCTGAGATTCTCGACATCACCCAGTATCTGGATCGTAAGCCCAAGGCTCTGTCCGGCGGTCAGCGTCAGCGTGTGGCCATCGGCCGCGCCATCGTCCGTAACCCCTCCGTGTTCCTGATGGACGAGCCCCTGTCCAACCTGGACGCCAAGCTGCGTAACCAGATGCGCGCTGAGATCATTAAGCTGCGTCAGCGCATCGACACCACCTTCATCTACGTTACCCACGACCAGACCGAGGCTATGACTCTGGGCGATCGTATCGTCATCATGCGTGACGGCTTCATCCAGCAGATCGGCACCCCCCAGCAGGTCTTCGATCATCCCGCTAACCTGTTCGTGGCAGGCTTCATCGGCACGCCTCAGATGAACTACTTCGACGGTCACCTGTCCATGGTGGACGGCAAGTATGTGGTCAGCGCCAACGGTGTCACCGTGGAGCTGAGCGAGGATAAGCAGGAGCGTCTGAAGGCCAACAACGTTGCCGAGCAGGATGTGATCCTGGGTGTCCGTCCCGATCACCTGACCCTGTGCGACAACGGCATCAAGGCTAAGGTGGATGTCAGCGAGCTGATGGGTTCTTCCGTCCATCTGCACGTCAACGCCGCAGGCCGCGATGTGATCGTCATCGTTCCCACCAACGGCGAGGTTGCCTCCTTCCCCATGGGCACCGAGGTCAACCTGACCTTCGGCGGCAACGTGGCTCACGTCTTCTCCAAGGAGACGGAGAAGAACCTGGAGTTCTGATTTACACAATAAAAAGACACCCGAAAGGGTGTCTTTTTTTGTGTAATCAGTTTTATTTAATA
>JAFXFF010000032.1 GCA_017520705.1 Clostridia bacterium
ACCTCGAACTTCTTGGCGGTGCAGGGCATCACGGAAACGGACACGATCTTGGCAGGATCAATGCCCATCTTCTCAGCATAGTAGGTCTTCAACAGACCGCCGAACATCTGCTGGGGAGACTTGCAGGTGGACAGGTTGGCCAACTGCTCGGGATAGTACAGCTCCGCGAACTTGACCCAACCGGGAGAGCAGGAGGTGATCATAGGCAGCACGCCGCCGTTCTGAATACGCTCCACCAGCTCGTTGGCCTCCTCGACGATGGTCACGTCGGCGGCGGCATCGGTGTCGAACACCTTATCAAAGCCCAGACGGCGCAGAGCGGCAACCATCTTGCCCTCCACGTTGGTGCCGATGGGCAGGCCGAACTCCTCGCCCAGAGCAGCACGCACAGCGGGAGCGGTCTGCACCACGACGTACTTGTCGGGGTCAGCCAGAGCGGCCCACACCTTAGCGGTGTCGTCACGCTCCACCAGAGCGCCGGTGGGGCAAACCACGGTGCACTGACCGCAGGACACGCAGGGCACGTCGTTCATGCCCAGCTCGAAAGCGCAGGCGATGTGGGTGTCGATGCCGCGGTCGTTGGCGCCGATCACGGACACCAGCTGCTGCTTACAGGCGGCGACGCAACGACGGCACAGGATGCACTTGTTGTTGTCGCGCACCAGATGGGGAGCAGAGTTGTCGATGTCATAGACGGGCTTCTTGCCGTCGAAACGACCGGCGTCCTCGATGCCGTAGTCACGGCACAACTTCTGCAGCTCGCAGTTGGTGGAGCGCACGCAGGTCAGACACTTACGGTCGTGGGTGGAGAGGATCATCTCCAGGGTGGTCTTGCGGCTCTTCTCGATGCGGGGGCTGGCAGTAACGACCTCCATACCCTCAGACACGGGATACACGCAGGCGGTGACCAGACGGGCGGGACGGCCGCCCTCGGAAACCTCCACCATACAAATACGGCAGGCGCCGATCTCATTGATCTCTTTCAGGAAGCACAGAGTGGGGATCTCCACACCGGCATAGCGGGCAGCCTCCAGAACGGTGGCACCCTTCGGCACGCTGACAGCGGTGCCGTTGATCTTAACATTAACCATATCCATTCTATCCACACTCCTTTCTTACTGCTTAGAGATAGCCTTAAACTTACAGGTGCCCACACAGGCGCCGCACTTGACGCACTTCTCCGCGTCAATGGCGAAGCTGGCCAGCTTATGGCCGGGGGCAATGTAATCGGTACGGGTGATGGCCTCGGCGGGGCACTGCTTGGCGCACATACCGCAGCCGATGCACTTCTCGGCGTCGATGGTGTAGGTCAGCAGATCCTTACACACACCGGCGGGACACTTCTTGTCCACCACGTGGGCCACGTACTCGTCACGGAAGAACTTCAGGGTGGACAGCACGGGGTTGGGAGCCGTCTGACCCAGACCGCAGAGGGAGTTCTCCTTGATGTAGTAGCAGAGCTGCTCCAGCTCGTCGATGTCCTCCAGGGTGCCCTTGCCGCTGGTGATCTTATCCAGCATCTCCAGCAGGCGCTGGGTGCCGACACGGCAGGGAGTGCACTTACCGCAGGACTCGTCCACGGTGAACTCCAGGAAGAACTTAGCCATATCCACCATACAGGTGTCCTCGTCCATAACGATCAGACCGCCGGAACCCATCATACAGCCGATGGCAACCAGGTTGTCGTAATCCACGGGGGTGTCAATCAGGCTGGCGGGGATACAACCGCCGGAAGGACCGCCGGTCTGGGCGGCCTTGAACTTCTTGCCGTTGGGGATGCCGCCGCCGATCTCCTCGATGATCTCGCGCAGAGTGGTACCCATGGGGATCTCCACCAGACCGGTATTCTTAATCTTACCGCCCAGAGCGAAGACCTTGGTGCCCTTGGAGCGCTCGGTACCCATAGAGGCGAACCACTCGGCGCCGCGCAGGATGATCTGGGGCACGTTGGCGAAGGTCTCTACGTTGTTCTCCACGGTGGGCATACCGAACAGACCTTTGACGGCGGGATAGGGGGGACGGGGACGGGGCTCACCGCGATTACCCTCGATGGAGGTCATCAGAGCGGTCTCCTCGCCGCACACGAAGGCGCCGGCGCCCAGACGGATGTGCAGGTCAAAGTCGAAGCCGCTGCCGAAGATGTTCTTACCCAGCAGGCCGTACTCACGAGCCTGGTCGATGGCGATCTGCAGACGAGCCACGGCGATGGGATACTCGGCACGGACGTAGACGTAACCTTCGGTCGCACCGATGGCGTAGCCGGCGATGGTCATAGCCTCCACCAAGCAGTGGGGGTCGCCCTCCAGCACGGAACGGTCCATAAAGGCACCGGGGTCGCCCTCGTCGGCGTTACAGACCACGTACTTCTGGGGAGCCTTGTTGGGGGCGGTCAGCGCCCACTTGCGGCCGGTGGGGAAGCCACCGCCGCCACGGCCGCGCAGGCCGGAATCCAGAATGACCTGAATGACCTCGTCGGGGGTCATCTCGGTCAGCACCTTACCCAAAGCGGCATAACCGTCCATGGCGATGTACTCGTCGATGGACTCGGGGTTGATGACGCCGCAGTTACGCAGAACCACACGGTTCTGGGTCTTATAGAAGACGGTGTCGGACAGCGCCACGTGAGAGTGATGCTCGTCGTAGTTACCGGTATCCTTATACACCAAGCGGTCCACCACACGGCCCTTCAGCAGGTGCTCGCGGACGATCTCGTCCACGTCGCCCTCCTCCACACGGCTGTAGAAAGTGCCGTCGGGATGGACGATAACCACAGGACCCAGCGCACACAGACCAAAGCAACCGGTCTGCACGACCTTGATCTCATCCTTCAGGTCGTGAGCCTCGATGCTCGCGTTGAAGGCGTTGATGATTTTGTTACTGCCCGAGGAGGTACAGCCGGTACCGCCGCAGATCAGAACATGAGCTCGAATCATAGTTGATAACCTCCTCGTTTTTTACAGTTCGGTGTAGCCGATGGTGTACTCAGCCACGGGCTTGCCGCCCTTCAGGTGCTCCTCAACAATGCGGGCCACCTTATCGGCGGTCATTTTGACATAGGTAACTTTTTCCTTGCCGGCCTCAAAGACCTCCACGACGGGCTCAAACTGGCAGATGCCGATGCAGCCGGTCTGGGTGACGGTGACGGAGGCGGTCAAGCCGGCGGCGTTGACCTGCTCCACAAAGGCGTTCAGCACGGGACGGGCGCCGGCGGCGATGCCGCAGGTAGCCATGCCGACGACAACGCGCTTGTCGCCGCTGCCTTCGCGCAGAGCAACCTTGCCCTGCATTTTCTCTTTGATAGCCTGGAGTTCTGCTAAGGATTTCATAAGAATCTTCCTTTCCTTGTGATAATTTCCCTTTTTGATTTTAGGTCTCCTGCGGGTTGTACTGGTCCTGCAAGAAACCGGTGATCCATTGTAAAACCTCGTACTCTGCCAGCGACACGTCCCCAAGGACGGCCCGCAGATCACGGGTGTCCAGCTCCACCTGCACCGTATCGGTGGTGTGCCGGAAGTAAAAATCGGCGTCGGGGTGACCCTGTATCAGGGTGGTGACCGTCGCCACCAGATCCCCCACCGGGGGGCAGTCGATGTGGTCGGTGTGGAACACCGCCGTCACCACCGTCCCGTGGTTATCGGGATGAGCGTCGCGATGCCGCGACTCCACCTCCATGGTGCCACCCGTCTGCTCCGCCGCCATACGGAGTAGCGGCAAGCCCATACCCACCTTACGGGTGGTGCGGGTGGTGTAGAAGGGGTCGGTGACCCCGCGTAAAATCTCCTCGGTCATGCCGCAACCGTCGTCCACCACCTGAAAGGTGAGGATATCCCCCTCCTGCGTCAGCAGGAGCTGGGTCAGGGTTGCCCCTGCCTTGACGGAATTCTCGGCAATGTCCAGCAGATTTAATGATAAATCCTTCATAAGCCCCTCCTGAGTATCTCAATGAGGTTCTTTCTCACCAACGCACTCGAATAGGGTTCGTCGGGGATATCCAGCCAGTGTTCCGCCTCCGCCACGTCCCACAGACAGTGGGCGTCGGAGCCGACCACCACGCGGGAGCCTGCCAAATCGTGGTTTTCACGATAGTAGGCTTCCTTGCTCCCATCGTGGAGTTCCACGGTGGGGTAGTGGACGCCGATGGGCATCATACCCAATGTGGCGATGATGCCGTTACTCTCCCGATCGATGTGGGCGGGATAGCACACGCCGCCATACTGCTCAGCAAGAGCAGGGGCTTCGTCCACCGTCACCGTTGTCGCGTTGGATAGCAGGTCGGGGTCGGTGTCAACCACCTCGTCGTCACCGTTCATCACCAACTGGTCGCCGAAGATGTCGGGGCGGTTGGGGATGCGGATACGGCGGCGGCCGATCTCCTCGTCGAAGGCCAGCGCACTGTCCAAATCAGGGAACAGGCACACCATATGGATGTCCTCCGCCGTGGTGAGCTCCATACCGGGGATGGGGATGATACCCTGTCGCTTCGCCGCCTCGAAAAAGGCGGGGCAGTTGCGGCAGGTGTTGTGGTCGGTGAGGGCCAGTATCTGCAAACCGTTCAGCACCGCCATGCCCACCAGGTTGTTGGGGGTGTTGTCGTTGTCCCCGCAGGGGGACAGGCAGGAGTGAACGTGCAGATCGTAATAGTAGCGGCTCATAGCGCATCACGCAGTCGCAGGGCGGTTTCGTAGGCGCTGAGGGGACTTTGCAGGACGTTGACACCCTTTTCGGCTGCCAAAGCCGCCACCCCCTCGTCGGGGATAACCCCCTCTGCCAGGATGATGCAGGCGGTATCCGCCAGCGTCGCCACCGCCACGATGTTGCGGTTGGACATAATGGTGATCCACGCCTCGTCGGCGCCGACACGACCCATCACCCAACTGAGCAGGTCGCCGATGTACACACCGGTGATCTCACGCTCGCCATCCGGCAGGGCGGCGGCGGTAAAGCCGCATTGGGACGCTAGTTCCTTAACGGTCATTCCTCTGCCTCCTTCGGTAGTACACGGCAAACCAAGCAATCGTCGATGGTGGCGGTGCCGCGCACCACGTCCTCCGCAAAGGCGCGGCAGGTGGGAGCACCGCAGGCGCCGCAGTCCAGACCGGGCAGCTGTGCCCGTAGGGACTGGATGTCTGCCATCATACGCATGGACTTGGCGATGTTGTTGGATAGACGGGAAATGGGCTGATAGGCGGGCATCTCCTCAAAGAAATACTCCGCGGGGATGTACTGTTCATCCGCAGGCAACACGTTGCGGCTCACCGGCATATAGCGGCGCAGAATATGCAGCCGTGCCCGTGCAATAAAGGGGTTCTGCACCGTCAGCACGCCGCCCACGCAACCACCGGGGCAAGCGTTGAGCTCCACGAATTCCAGCTGACCGATGTTGCCGTTCTCGATCTGGTCCAGCACGCGAATGACGTTCTCGATGCCGTCCGCCGCCAGATAGCTGTCGTTGAACAGCGCAGACGCCTCGCCGCCGCTGGTGGCCCAGCCCACGCCGATGCGACCGGAGGCGGACAGCTCAGGCAGCTCCTTGTCCCGATCCATGGCGTTGATCAGCTGGAAGTACACGTCGCTGATAGGCACCACCACGTCCACCTGACTCTTGTAATCGCCAAAACCGTTTTTCACATAGCTGGCCTTGGCGGGGCAGGGTGAGATGAAGCACACGCCGATATCCTCGGGGGTGAGCTCGGGGTGCTGCTCCAACGCACGACCCCGCGCCAATTTTGCCGCCACCTCGATAGGGGGCAGCAGGCGCAGCACGTTATCCTCCAGCGAGGGAAAACGCAGCGAGATCAGACGGGCCACCGCCGGACAGGCGGTGGAGATGACCGGCTTTTTTACGCCGTCGGTGCCCAGATAGGAGCGGGTGTAGGCAGAGAGCAGCTCCGCCGCCTGCGAGACCTCGTACACATCGTCAAAGCCGATGGACAGCAGGCCGCTCAGCACATAATCCACATCGTCCAGATTTTCAAACTGGCCGTAGAGCGCAGGTGCAGGCAGGGCAATCTTCCACTTGAAGCCATCCATAGCCTCCAGCTTGTTGCACACCGCTTTTTTCGCTTTTTGGGGACAAGTGCGGATGCACTCGCCACAGTCGATGCACCGCCCCTCATTAATGACCGCCCGTCCGTCACGGATGCGGATGGCCTCGGTGGGGCAATGGCGCACGCAGGTGGTACAGCCGATGCACTTGTCCGGGGATAGTAACACAGAATGCTCGTATGTATGCATAGCGAACCTTCCTTGTAGCCTCCCTCTTGAGGGAGGTGGATTTCGCCGCAGGCGAAAGACGGAGGGATTTTTTCTCTCGCCGCCTAATGGCGGCAACTCCCTCAGTCAGCCTGTCGGCTGACAGCTCCCTCGAAGAGGGAGCCTATTGGTTGGGGTGAGGAGGTGGTGGGAGAACGCGTTAAGCCCCCACTCACTCGTCTTGGGGCAAATTCACACGCATGGTGATGGTGGTGCCCACCCCAACGGTGGACTGAATGTCCATATAGTCGGTATAGCGCTTCATATTGGGCAGACCCATACCGGCGCCGAAGCCCAGCGAACGGATGGTGTCGGGTGCGGTGGAGAAGCCGGCTTGCATCGCCTGTTCAATATCCGCAATACCCGGACCCTTGTCCGCTAAGATGATCTCGATAGCCTCCTCGGTCACCCGCACCTCGGCGACGCCGCCGCCTGCGTGGATGACCATATTGATCTCGCCCTCGTACATAGCGATGGATACCCGCCGGATAATCTCCGGATCGATACCCAACCGCCGCAGGTCCTTTTTCACCTGCACCGAAGCCTGGCCGGCAGAGGTAAAATTGTCCCCGTCTACGTCAAAGCGGAAAGACAATCCGTCACTCATCAGTCGGTCTCCTTTACCTTATTGCCCACCAAGCCGTTGGAATACAGGATGCCGCAGGCCTCATACAGACGCTTGGGGGAGGCCAGCAGCACGATGCCGCTCTCCTCAGCCAGCTCGATGATCTCGGGGGTAGGCTTTTTATCCCGAACAAAGACGACACACCGCATATCCATCATCTCGGCAGTGCGCACCACCTGAGTATTCATCAGGCCGGTGAGCAGCACCGCCTGATCCTTGACGAAGGCCAGCACGTCGCTCATCATATCGCTGCCGCAGGCGGAGTGGACGTCCACGTCCAGATGCTCTGCACCGCACAGCACCTCAGCCTCCAGCAGCTCGCGAATGGTAGAAATCTTCATAGATGTTCTTCCTTTTCTGTAATCGCTGATAAAATCGGGTTGCTGTTATCGGCGAGATGTTTTTTAGGCGAGGAAGTCAAAAAACGCAGGTAATACGGAGTGGCCCTACGGAGAATGGCGCGCAGCGACATTCTCACAGGGACGGCAACACACGTAACGGTCTGCAACACCGTGCGAGCCGTCCCGATTACCGAGGCTTTTTGGCGAAGTCGGCGGAAAAACAGCCGTCGAGAACGGTGACCAGGATTTACAGCAGTGATTACCTAATATTAGTCAGCGTATTTGGCCAGAATCTCGCGAACGTCGTCCACGGTCAGACGGCCGTACACGTCCTCGTTGACGGTCAGCACGGGAGCCAGACCGCAAGCGCCGATGCAACGGCAGGCGGTCAGACTGAATTTACCGTCAGGGGTGCACTCATCGGCACCGATACCCAGAATCTCGGACAGACGGTCAAAAATGTCGCCGGAGCCCTTAACGTAGCAGGCGGTACCCAGACAGACGGAGATGTTGTACTTGCCCTTGGGGGACAGAGCGAACTGTGCGTAGAAGGTGGCAACGCCGTAGACCTTCTCCAGCGGAACGCCCATACCGTCGGCGATGATCTTCTGCACCTCGATGGGCAGATAGCCGTAGATGTCCTGAGCCTTCTGCATGACGCCCATCAGCATGCTGGGATCATTCTTGTTCTCAGCGATGATCTGCATCAGCTGAGCCTCTTGCTCAGGCGTGCCCTTGAAAGGCAGGGGGCTGATTTTCTTTTTCATGGGACTTTTCCTCCTTGTGTTGGATTGGCGTCCTCCGCGGTCATTTTCCTCCAAAGGGGCGGATTTTCCGTTTTTGGGCGCACGAAATAAACCTGTGCAGACTGCACTATTATAACTATACCATATATAAAAAGGAAAATCCAGTCTTTTTTTGCGGTTTTTTCGGGTTTTTGATATTTTTTTCACAAATTTAGAGCAGTGGCGGGCCGGGGCGCTCGTGGGGCGGTTAGACCGCTAACTCGGTGGCGCCCCTTTGAAATACGGCATCCGCCGTATTTCCCGCACAAGTGCCGATACATCCGGCCGCCCGCATAAGAAAAACACCCACACCAAACGGTGTGGGTGTGGTTCTCTACGTTCAATCCAGATATTCGGCGGCGAAATCGCCCCACAACTCCTGAGGCTGTACCTTAAAAATATGGCACAAGCACGCCAATTCATAATCCGTCACAATGCGATCGTTGCTCTCAATGCGGCTGATCATCTGCTGATCCATATTGACCCCCAAGGTTTGCATCTTGGATGCCAGATCTTGCTGGGTCATTTGATTCTTCACCCGCAACAGCCGCATATTCTCGGAAATCACGTTTTTCTTGTCAAAAAATTGAATTTTCTTCATTGTTCTCACGCCAATACCTTGTATTTTACTTGACATTAGCATATTTTGTGCCGTAAAATACGTTACATAAACGTAAGTTAGGAGGGTATGCGTGCGTTTTTATGAAGAGTGTGTACGCATCGCCAAAAGTGTGGGCGCTGTTATGGACGAACAACGACGCAGACAATTTGCAAAAACGCCTGTGGAAGAATGGTACCATCCGCTCGGTCGGTGGATCTGTCGTCTGTTGCCGCCCAATTCCTATTTGCGCGAGGCACTGACGGTGTTGGGATACCGTTCCGACGAGGAAATATCCCGTTATTTGGTAGAATTTTCGCAGAATTATTGGAAATTGGTATATGCAGATATGCTATAAAGAGAAAACACCCACACCAAACGGTGTGGGTGTTTTGCATAACCAATAAGGTTGTACGCTCTTCGTAAAATCAGCGCTTGCTGAACTGGGGAGCTCTACGGGCGGCGCAGGCGCTCGTGGAACGCTTAGACCGCCAAAGCGGTGGCGCCTGCCGCGAGAATGGGCATCGTCCATTCTCCCACACAAGTGCCGATACATCCGCTGCTCGTCGATAAAGAAAAAGACCACACCCGATTGGGTGTGGTCTTTTGCGTATACAGTAGATAAGTGCAGTCGGCAAATATCAGCGCTTGGAGAACTGAGGTGCACGACGAGCAGCTTTCAAGCCGTACTTCTTACGCTCCTTCATACGAGGATCGCGGGTCAGGAAGCCGGCCTTCTTCAGGGCAGAACGCAGGTTCTCGCTGTCGTACTGCAGCAGGGCACGGGCGATACCGTGGCGGATGGCGCCGGCCTGGCCGGTCACACCGCCGCCGGCAACGCGGCACTCGATGTCGAACTTCTCGGTCAGCTCGGTCAGAGCCAGAGGCTGACGGACGATGAGCTTCAGGGTCTCCAGGCCGAAATAATCGTCGATGTCACGGCCGTTGATGGTCACCTTGCCGGTGCCCTCGTACAGGCGCACACGAGCCACAGAGGACTTACGGCGACCGGTACCATAGAAGAAAGGTCTCTTATTGTAATCCATAGTCGTTTGTCCTCCTTAATTACAGCTCGTACACTTCGGGCTTCTGGCTGGCATGGGGATGCTCAGCGCCGGCGAAGCAGTGCAGACGGGTCTCAGCCTTACGGCCGATGGTGGTGTTGGGGATCATGCCGCCCACAGCCAGCTCCATCGCCTTGGTGGGGCGCTGGGCCATCAGGGTGGCGTACTTGGTGGTCTTCAGGTTGCCGATCCAGCCGGTGTGACGCTGCCACTTCTTCTGCTCCAGCTTCTTGCCGGTCAGGACAGCCTGAGCGCAGTTGATGATGATGACGTTGTCACCGCAATCGACGTGGGGGGTGAAGGTGGGCTTGTGCTTGCCGCGCAGCAGAACAGCGGCCTCGGCAGCCACACGACCCAGGGGTTTGCCGGCGGCGTCGATGACGTACCACTTACGCTCGACCTGACCGGGCTTAGCCATAAAAGTCATAGTAGGTTCCTCCTGTTGTTATAGTTGTGGGTCCGCAAGTGACCCGTGCGGCCCGTGGGTTAGGCGAGCCGACTCATCTCGAACGCGTTCTATAATAACATAGGGAAAATCGGCTGTCAAGGGCTAAATTCCAGAATTTTTAATTTACATCCCTCACTCTCTCGATTTCTCGCGTTTTTACGCCGTTTTGCTCTGTTTCTCATTTTTCATTTCATTTTTTCGCGAGGATGAAAAAACACCGATAAACCCAGATATACCAACGGATTTCGCTGTTTTTGCCTCTCCCACCACAAGATATAGTGGTGGGAAAAAACGAGAACAAAAACGAACCCAAAACAGTACCAAAAAAAAGAAATTAATTGTGAGTAAATTTCACTCCTCACTCCTAATTCCTAACTCCTAACTTTCTATCATTGTCCGTATTATCGTACAACGGTTGGTTTACAATATAGACACAACGAGGGGGAAACACCCCGAAAACAAACCAACCAATAAGGAGGAAAAGGGTATGAAATACGCATCCATCAGCAACAGCGAGAAATTCTGGGAGGTCATCTACGCCAGCGTGATGCTGGAGGGCAAGGAGCGTGAGGACGCCCTTCGTCGCCTGCAAGTGCCTGCCAATCCGAGCGCTGCGGCGTAAGCCGCCCTCGGGCTTGCAGGAATGAAAAACGGCTCTGTGCAGTGATGCACAGAGCCGTTTTTGTGTTCTATTTAATTAAAACTCAATCTTGCCGTACAGGGTGGCGCTGTCCTCTTTTTCAGAGGACGTGCGGGTGGGGGCGAAATCGTCCGCCACGGGCAGCGAGAAACTGCGGGACTGGAACTCGCGAACGGGACGCTCGGGAGCGGTCACCTGATAGTTGTCGTCCCGACGCTCGCGGCGCTCACCGCGACCACGGCCACCGCCGTTGCCGCGACCGCCGCGGTTGCGACCGCCACGGCTCTGGCGCTCGCCCTTATCCTTATTGGGATTGTCATCGGAGGGCCCGATGATGACGTGGCGACGGTCGTCGGAGCCGACGGACCAGGAAATGACACCCTCCATCTGCTGGACGGTGGTGTGGATGATGCGACGCTCGTAGGGGTTCATGGGCTCCAGAGAGTTACGGCGACCGGTACGGGCGGTCTGACCGCCCAGACGGCGGGCCAGTGCCACCAGCGCCTGCTCCCGCTTCTCGCGGTAGTTGCCGATGTCCAGAGTCACACGATAATAGGCGTTATCGGCGCGGTTAGCCACCAGACCCGCCAGATACTGCAGGGCATCCAGGGTCTCGCCACGGCGACCGATGATAAAGCCCAGATTCTCGCCATCCAGAGAGATGACGCAGCCGTTGTCCTGCTCGGTGACGGTGCAGGTGAAATCCTCCACACCCAAGCCGGCCAGCACCTTACGCAGGTAGGCCTCGGCAGCGGCGGCGGCGATGCCGCCCACCACGGCGCCCTTAACGATGGCGGGGGTGCCGCCAAACAGGCCCAGCACCTTCTTCTCAGGCTCCTGCACGATCTCAAAGGCGATGGCATCCTCAGCCACACCCAGCTCCTCTACGATCAGAGCCTTGGCCTCCTCGATAGAAGCGGCCTCCTTGATGATTTCCTTACTCATTCTTACTCCTCCTCAACTGTATCGTCGACGGTATCCTCAGGGATGTGATCGACGGTTTCCTGCGGCAGTTCAGCGGGGGTGGCTGTGGAGGCTGCCGCCTTTTTCTGTGTGATATCGCCCTTGGCACGGGCGCGGGCCTTGTTCTCCTCCTCCTGCCAGGCGGCCTGCTCCGCCAGACGGGCGGCCTTCAGCCGTTCCTTGTCCTCGCGGCGCTTACGGCGGCGCTCGGCGTACTCGGCCTCAGCCTGAGCACGGATCTTGGCCGGGTTCCACATGGCATTGAGAATCACCGTCTGCACCATCGCCAACAGGTTGGAGAAGGTCCAGTACACCGCCACACCGGCGGGTACGGTGAAGGAGAAGATGAGGGACATCAAAGGCATCATATACATCATGGCGTTGTTGCAGCCGCCGGCCTGCTGCTGCTCCATGGACATAGCCGCCTTGGTATAGTGCATAGACAGCTGGCCGGAGAAGAAAGCGGACAGACCCGATGCCAGAACAATGATCCAAAGCCAGTTGGGCTTGATGCCGTATTCAGTGGGCACCTCTAACAGAGAAATGCCGAAGATGGAAAATTCGTCACCGATTTTGTCAATGCCGTCCACCACGTCGGCGGCCTTGCCCAGGGAGATCTCGTGCTTCTCCACCAGAGCGTCGATCATCTCCTCACGATTGTCCTTGATCTCGTCGAAGAGGTACAATTCACGGTAGTAGGACTGCTTGTTCTTCATCTGGGAGATCTTATCCTTATCCGTCTTGGCGTCCATATTGTCCACCGCCACCTCGATGCAGGTGTCGATGTACTTGGAGTCCACATTTTGGATATACGTGACGGGCTTGTAGATAACGGCGATGACCGAGAACAGCACCAGCATCTGCACCAGCATGGGCAGACAGCCGCCGGTCATCTTGACGCCCTCTTTTTCATACAGCTCCTGCTGCTTCATCATCGCCTTTTGGCGATCCTGGGCGTACTTTTTCTGGATGCGCTCCAGACGGGGGGCCAATCGGGCACGGTCTGCCTGACTCTTCTGATTCTTAATGGACAGGGGGAACAGAATCAGACGGGTCAGCACGGTGAAGATCAGCAGTGCCACAAAGTAGCTGGGGATGAGCTGATAGATCCACCGCATCAGCACGCCCAAGGGGCCTGCAAACAGGCTGAAAATTGCGTTCATAATGGGTTTCCTCCTTATTATAATAGCGTTATCCGCCGTCACCGAGGAGGGAGAAGGGGTGTGACGATGGACGGGTATGTGAAGGTGTGAATTAGCCGCCATAGGCGGCGTGGCCTCGCTCGCCGACTGCGTCGGCTATATCCTACTCTATCTTTTACTTCTTCTTCCGCTTAAACAACTGCTCCGGCACGGGGTCGTAGCCACCGTGGCAGAGGGGGCTGCAGCGGAGAATCCGCCACACCGTCAGCCCCAGCCCCACGATGGCGCCGTAGCGCTGAAAGGCCTCCACCGCATAGGCGGAGCAGGTGGGGGTAAAGCGGCAATGCCCCCGATGCTGGGGCGGTACACTGCGCTGGTACAAGCGGACCAGCGCGATGAACCAGGTCTTAGGCAACAGCCAATGCCATTTCATTCCCCGATCACTCCCAGCTGCTTAAGATGCTTGAGGATAACGGCGGTCAATTGGGTGCTCTTCATCTCCGGGGTGCGGGTGCGGGCCACGAACACGATATCGTACCCACCCACCTGAGAGATCAGCGGGCGTAACCCCTCGCGGATGACCCGACGGGCACGGCTGCGCTGTACGGCGCACCCCACCTTTTTGCCGGTGGTGATGCCGATGCGGGGATAGCCCAGACGGTTGGGACGCACATAGGTCACCAGCCCCGTATGCACCTGCGACTTGCCGCGGTAATACAGGGTACGGAAATCCTTGTTTTCACATAGTGTAACCCAAGTGGCCATAATGATCTCCCTTTGTTGATTAGGAGAAAGCCTCCCTCTTGAGGGAGGTGGCATCGCCATAGGCGATGACGGAGGGAGTTTTCTGACAGTAAAAACTGTTTTTACTCCCTCAGTCAAACGCTTTGCGTTTGCCAGCTCCCTCAGGAGGGAGCCTACATTCTATCCAACCAATTTCTCACACAATAAAAAAAGCCACGATTGTATCGTGGCCTCTTTTTCTTAGTGGGTCAGACGAGCTCTGCCCTTCGCTCTTCTGCGAGCCAGAACCTTGCGGCCATTGGCAGTAGCCATTCTCTTACGGAAACCGTGCTCCATCTTGCGATGACGCTTCTTGGGCTGATAAGTACGGAACATACCTCTGCTCCCCCTTTCGATCAATCAAAGTGGTGCTGTAAAAGTGCGCAAAAACACACATACAGCCTAACAATGTGATATTATATACCAACTTGTCCGCAAAAGTCAAGCAAAAAATCCTACAGAATGCGGATTTTTCAAGGTTTTTTTCGCGTCTTGTGGTACCGTTTTCCACCAAACACAAGATATTGTGGAAGAAATAGGAGTGAGGAATGGGTGAGGTCATCGCAAACCGATGGTTATGTTGTAGCACCGCAGGGAAGGCTTGCCTGCAAAACATCACCCCCGAGGCTTCCCTCGGGGGTGATGTAACCCATATTTATCCCAACACGACGTCCCACTCGTTAAGATACTGCTGTAACAGGGTCAGATCATGATTGTTCAGCTGCCCGTCGGCGGTGACGTCGGCGGCCAGCCTCACGATCTCCACGTCCCAATCGCTGAGGAACCGCTGAAGCTGCGCCAAATCGTGGTTATTGATCCGTCCGTCGCCGTTGACGTCACCGTAAAGAACGGTGGGCTTTTCGGGAGTTTCCCGCCATTCACCGCAAATGTTGCAGGTGTCGTCGTACTCGTCGTCATAGACATGACCGAATGCGGGGATATACTCGGTGATGTATCTGTCACCGCAATACATACAGCTACACATGGTGTAACCGTCCGCATAACAGGTGGGTGCCATCACAATGTAATCGTAGCTGTGGCCCAACGCGGCGACGTAATCGGCAACGTAGCTGTCACCGCAATGATCGCAGGTATACACGGTATAGCCGTCCTCGGTGCAGGTGGGGTAGAAAACATCTGCCCAATACTCGTGTTCGGCTATCTCACGCCATGCGCCGCAGATATTGCAGGTATCGTCGTAGGCATCGTCATACTCGTGACTGCAACCGTCGTAATGCCAGGTGGCAGAGGTCAGATTTTGATTCGAAGCACCGATGGAGATGACGGCACGATCCTCCTCCGTGCCGCGATAGTACACGTTGGTCAGGGAGGTACAACCGTCAAACACACGCTCATAGATGCTGGTGACGTTGCTACCGAGAACGATCGATTTGAGGGAGCTGCAATTGCAAAACACACCGGCGTCGAGGGTGGTGACGCTATCGGGGATGGTGATCTCCTGCAAAGCATCGCAACCGGCAAACGCATCGTATCCGATGGAGGTGACCCGATTGCCGATGGTCACTGATTGCAGAGAGTCGCACTCTTCAAACGTATGGGCCTCGATGATTTCCACGCCGTCGGGGATAGTCACCGCCGCAAGGGAAGTGCAACCGGAAAAGGCACTGCGGCCAATGGTGGTGACGTTGTCGGGGATAGACAACGACGTTAACGCGGAGCATCCCATAAAGGCACCGTATTCGATCGCGGTGACGCTGTCGGAGATAGACACCGACTCCAGGGCACGGCACTCGTGGAAGGCGCTGTCCTTGATGATTTCCACGCCATTCAAAATGGTCACCGATTGCAGAGACTCGCACCCGTGAAAGGCATAATTGCCAATGCAGGTGACACCGTTTCCAATGGTCACGGAGGTAACGGAATTACCCCACGGAGAGGAAAAATGATAGGTATAGTCTGCCATCGCACCCTCACCAGAAACGGTCATGTGTCCTTCTTCATCCATAAACCACATACAGTCGCCGGTGCTGCCCCAGCGGACATTTCGTCCGTCTGCACAATGCCACGTAGCCTCTCCCAGAGGGTCGTTGCTGTGATACACGGTCATATCCGACAATTGGGCCGCCTCACCGCCATAGTACACGTCGGTCAGGGCAAAGCACCGATAAAACGCCTCGTACCAGATGGAAGTGACACCGGCAGGGATGGTCACCGACTCCAGGGCATAGCAGTAGGAGAACGTTCTCATCTCAATGGAGGTGATCTGTTCGGGAATGACCACCTCGGTCAGGGAGGAGCAATAAGCAAACGCTTCGCTGCCAATGAAGGTGACGCTGTCGGGAATGTGGATCGCGGTCAAGGACGTGCAACCGGCAAAGGCGCTGTTTCCAATGGTGGTAACGCTGTTCGGGATGGTGACCGACTCCAGAGCATAGCAATCCTGAAAGGCCAGTCCATCAATCGTAGTAACGCTGTTGGGAATGACCACCCCGGTCAGGGAGCGACAGAAGAACGCAGCGTATCCGATGGTGGTGACGGTATATCCTTCGATAGAAGAAGGAATCTGTAGCACCCCCTCGGCAGACTCGGAACAACCGGTGATGGTCACCTCATACTTTCCGATATCAACCTCGTTGATTTCGTAAGTCAGGTCGCTCAGATCAGCCGCCGACACCGTCATTATGCCCGGCGGCACACACGCCGCCAACAGCAGAATGGTCAATAACACGACCAGTATTTTACGCATTTTCACAGAGATTCCTCCTTTTCTAAAATGATGCTGCCTTTATTGTACCATAAAAATGGGACATTTTCAATAGTAAAAGCGAAAGAGAATGCATTTTCGCCCCTGCAGCTCCGGATTTTAAACTTCAACCCCCCATTTTTGTTTTTGTCAATACCTTGCAACTACATCTATACGAAAAACGGCCGTTTTTTGCCCTCAAAAAGGCCTCAAAACGGCGTTTTTTCGGTATTGGTATACTCCGCATAAGAAAAATCAAAAAAATTTGCTAAAATAGGCCGAAAAGCATTGAAAAAATATCCCATATATGTTACAATAATTATATATGGGGGAATGTCCCCTTTTCTCAAAAACACCTTGTTTTTCTACATAAAAAAGGAGAGCAAACGCTATGGATACCGTCAATCAGATATGGGAACAGGTGCTGGATTACATTCGGCCCAAGCTCAGCCCCATCGCCTTTGATGTCTACATCAAATGTATGGAACCGCAAAACATTGAAGACGGCGAGATGGTGGTGACCGTCCGCACCGATTTTTTGAAGAATAACATCATCGAATTGTACAGCGAATTGCTGCTGGAGGCCCTGCGCCTGACCTTAGGCATCCCCCTGGGCCTGCGGATTCTCTCGCTGGAGAACACCGCCGAGGATCCCGGCGCGGTGGCGGCCCTGCCCATTCAGGGCAACGGCTTCCCCACCACCCTGGCGGACGAGGACTACACCTTTGAAAATTTCGTGGTGGGCTCCTCCAACAAGTTTGCCCACGCCGCCTGCCAGGCGGTGGCGGATAAGCCCGCCACCCTCTACAACCCCCTGTTTATTTACGGCGGCTCCGGCTTGGGCAAGACCCACCTGCTGTGCGCCATCTGCAAGGAGCTGCAGAAGAAGAATCCCCGCGCCCGTATCCTCTACACCAAGGGCGAGACCATGACGGTGGAGCTCATCGAGGCCATCCAAAAGGGTACCACCCCCGAATTCCGCGCCAAGTACCGTCAGGTGGACGTGCTGCTGGTGGACGACATCCAGTTCATCGGCGGTAAGATCAGTACCCAGGAGGAGTTTTTCCACACTTTCGACCATCTGCACTCCAACGGCAAGCAGATCGTGCTGACCAGCGACCGTCCCCCCCGTGAGATTGCCACCCTGGAGGAACGGCTGCAGAGTCGCTTCGTCATGGGTCTGCTGGCGGATATTCAGCCCCCGGATCTGGAGACCCGCATCGCCATCATCCGCCGCAAGGCGCAGATGCTGGATCTGTCCATCACCGACGACGTGACCCTGTACATCGCCAACCAGCTCAAGTCCAACGTCCGCCAGCTAGAGGGCGTGGTCAAGAGAATGAAGGCCCAGTACCTGCTGGGCAACGAGCAGCCCGGCATCATGGCGGCGCAGAACGCCATCCGCGACATCCGCAACGACAACCAGCCGGTACCGATTACGGTGGAGCGCATCATCACCGAGGTGGCCCGCACCATGAACGTCAACGCCGACGACATCCGCTCCAACAAGCAGTCCGCCCCCATCAGTAAGGCCCGTCAGATGGCGGCCTACGTGGTGCGCACCATCACCAACCTGCCCATGAAGAGCATTGGCGAGGAGTTCGGCGGCCGCGACCACACCACCATCGTCTATGCCATCCAGCAGGTGGAAAAAAAGATGGATAAGGACCCTTCTTTCCGCAATATGGTCAACGACATCATTAAGAACATCAGCGATTCTTAAATCGGCAGCGTACCGACGTGAGCGGTAACGGCTACGCACGTGTTCGTGGTAAGGTTGTTCCCACAACAAGGTAAATAAAACAGATCAGCAACTCGGTTGCCCGGGACCAGCAATTTCTCGGGCAGCCTGCCCATTTTAATTAAATACCTTATTAGATGGGCTTTTATGCGATAACGTACCGATGAAAAGGGCACCGAAGAGAGCAACACACGCCTTTCCGTTTCTGCCGATCCAACCTTTCACCAAACTTTCACTTTCCCCTAACCGAGTTTCACAGGATGGTGGAAGATGGAATTTAGATTACACATTTCCAAAATTCTTACACAATCCCACGTGAAAGAAAAAAGTCCAACAAACCGCACCATAAGAGAAAAAAGCGTAACATTCCACATTTTCACAGTCCCTACGGCTACTACAAAAAATGATATTTATTTTATTCTGTATATTTTGATTAAAGGTGGTATTTGTATGAACATTCTCTGCAACAAGGTGGAACTGATCGAGGCAGTGGGCAACGTCCAACGTGCCGTATCCACCAAGGCCAGCCTCCCTGCGCTGGAGGGTATCCTTCTGCGGGCTCAGGGCAACACCCTATATCTGGCGGGCTTTGATATGGAGCTGGGTATTTCCACCACCATTCCCGCACAGGTGAATAAGCCCGGCGAGATCGTGCTGTCCGCCCGTATGTTCGGTGACATCGTGCGCAAAATGCCCGGCGATCACATCGCCATCCAGATCGATGAAAAATACAACACCATCATCCGCGGCGACGTGACCGAGTTTGCGATTGTGGGCATGTCTGCGGCGGACTATCCCGACATCCCCAAGGTAGAGGACGGCACCGCCGTCACCCTGTCTCAGGCGGTGCTCAAGAGCATGATCCGCCAGACCATTTTCGCGGTGGCAGCGCCCAACGATCCCCGCCCCATCTATACGGGTACTCTCTTTGAGATGCGTGCCGATGAATTGCGTCTGGTGAGCGTGGACGGCTACCGTCTGGCCATGCGCAGCGAGCAGATGCAGAATGAGGAGCAGATGTCCTTTGTGGTGCCGGGCAAGACTCTGCAGGAGATTCTCAAGCTGCTGAAGGACGAGGAAAAGCCCTGCTCCCTCATTGTGGGTCGCCGTCACATCATCTTTGAGATCGATGGCTATGCTGTGATCTCCCGTCTGCTGGACGGCGAGTTCATGGCCTACGATAAGATCATCTCCCCCGAGGTGAGCACCACCGTGGTGGTGAACACCCGCTCCTTTATCGACGCGGTGGACCGCGTCTCTCTGGTGATCAACGACCGTCTGAAGAGCCCCCTGGTGTGCGAATTCCGCGACGGCTCCATCGCCGTGTCCTGCACCACCCCCCTGGGTAGCGCCAACGACGCCATCTCCGCCTCCATCAGCGGCAACGAGGAAGAGATGGGCTTCAACTCCCGTTTCCTGCTGGATGCGCTGAAAAACAGCGAGACCGACGAGGTGCAGGTGCAATTAAACGGTGCTCTCAAGCCCATGAAGATCCTTCCCCGTGAGGGCAACGGCTTCTTATTCTTGGTATTGCCTGTGAGGTTGAAAAAATGAGAAAACTGACCTATCAATTGGAAGACGAATACATCCGCCTGGACGATCTGCTGAAGCTCAACGGCTGTGTGGACACCGGCGGACAGGCCAAAATGCTGATTCAGGGCGGCGGTGTCACCCTGGACGGCCAGGTATGCACTATGCGGGGCAAGAAGCTGCGCGGCGGCGAGGTCATTTACGTCCGCGAGTGCGATGAGGAGATCACCGTTGCGGGTCACTGAGCTGACCTTTGAGGGCTTCCGCAACCTGCACCCGGGACGGTGGCAACCCGACGGGGGTGTTAATATCCTTTACGGCGATAATGCGCAGGGCAAGACCAATCTGCTGGAGGCCTGCTGGCTGTTTACCGGAGGCCGCAGCTTTCGCGGCGCCAAGGACAGCGAGATGGTGCAGTTTGGCGCGGAGGCGGCCAAGCTGGAGATGGCTTTTGAGGCAGGTGGTCGTAGTCAAGACGCGTCCATCACCATCCGCCAGCGGCGGAGTGTGTTGTTAAACGGCGTATCCCTGCCCTCTGCTTCCAAATTGGCGGGCACCTTTTGCGGTGTGGTGTTTTCGCCGGCCCACCTGTCGCTGATTAAGGACGGCCCCGAGGGACGCCGCCGTTTTATCGACGCGGCCTATTGCCAATTAAAGCCGGCATATATCGGTGTGCTGAGCGAGTTTCATACGGCGCTGACCCAGCGGAATGCTCTGCTCAAGCAATGCCGCGAGATGGGCACCCTCACCCCCGAGATGGGTGACCTTCTCGATTTGTGGGACCATACCCTTGCCGCGGCAAGTGCACGGCTGACGGCGGCGCGGCAGCATTACGTTCGCCGCCTGCAGCCCATGGCCACTGAGATCTATCGCGGCCTGTCTTTGGGACGCGAGACCTTTGAGGTGGCGTGGGAAACACCCATTACCGCCGCCCCTCTCCCCGAGATGGCGGCGCAGTGGATGGATGCTTACCGTCAGGCGCGCCGCGCCGACGTGGCGGTGGGTTTCTCCACCGTGGGTCCCCACCGTGAGGATTTAATCGTCACGATTCAGGGGCAGCTGGCACGGAGCTACGGCTCTCAGGGGCAGCAACGCTCCGCGGTGCTGGCGCTGAAGCTGGCGGAGGCCACCCTGCTGGAAGAGGTGACGGATGAAAAGCCTGTGGCCTTTCTCGACGACGTGATGAGCGAATTGGACACCTCCCGTCAGGACTATATTCTCAATCACATTGACGGCTGGCAGGTGTTCATCACCTGCTGTGAGCCCTCCGCGGCGCTGAAAAACACCGCCGCCAAGGTATTTTCTGTTAAACAAGGCGTTATAAGTGAGTAAAATATTACAGATAGTTTAAAAATAAGGTGAAATAGGCCTTTTTAGCCGACGTAGTCGGCGTGCCTCCCTTGTGTAAAGGGAGGTGGATTTTCGCCGTAGGCGAAAAGACGGAGGGATTGTCAAAGTAATATAGTATAAACAGTTGCTACGCTATCCTGCGGATGGCTACAATCCCCCAGTCACGGCGATGCCGTGACAGCTTCCCTTGCCGGGAAACGACCCCCCTTTGTCTGCTTCGCAGACATTTCCCCCGCCAAGCGGGGGAATCACCTTTACACAAGGGGGCCACGCCGTGCAAAGCACGGCTATATAATTCTATCATCCCACTACGAATCGAGACGATTATCTTCTAATCGTAACCATCCCACTATGAATCGAGACGATTGAAAATGTACCTACATCTCGGACAAGAGGTGGTGGTGCGGCACAGCGATATCATCGGTGTGTTCGATATGGATAACACCACCATCTCCCCCCACACCCGTGAATATCTGCGCCGCGCCGAAATCGACGGGCGCGTCACCTACGTGAGTATGGAGCTGCCCAAATCCTTTACGGTGTGTGCACCCAAGGGGAGAGGACAGACCGATACCGTCTATATTTCCCAGATAGCCCCATCCACTTTGCGAAAAAGAGCAAAGCGGATTTGAAAATAAGCAGAGCAGTGCTCTGCAAGGAGGAACAGAACTATGAGCGAAAACGAATTGCTGCAATCTCAGGTGGAGGAAGAGGTTTCCTACAATGAGAGCGACATACAGGTGCTGGAGGGCCTTGAGGCTGTCCGCAAGCGCCCCGGTATGTACATCGGCTCCACCGGCCCCCGCGGCCTGCACCATCTGGTATACGAGATTGTGGATAACTCCATAGACGAGGCGCTGGCCGGCTATTGCTCTCACATTGAGGTGGATATTGAGCCCGGCGACATCATCTCGGTGCGGGATAACGGCCGTGGTATCCCTGTGGGTATCAACGAGAAGCTGGGTATGCCCGCCGTGACGGTGGTGCTGACCGTCCTCCATGCCGGCGGTAAGTTCGGCGGTGGCGGCTACAAGGTGGCCGGCGGTCTGCACGGCGTGGGTTCCTCCGTGGTGAACGCCCTGTCCGAGTGGTTGGAGGTGGAGGTCAGCCGTGAGGGTCACGTCCACCATCAGCGTTTTGAGAAGGGTCACACCGTCACCGAGCTGAAGATCATCGGCGACACCGAAGAGACCGGTACCCTGGTGCGCTTTAAGGCGGACCCCGAGATCTTCACCGAAACCACCGAATACGACTACGAAACCCTGCAGAAGCGTCTGCGTGAGCAGGCCTTCCTGAATGCGGGTCTGTCCATCACCTTCACCGACCGCCGCAACCCCGACAACGTGCGCAGCGAGAACTACTGCTACGAGGGCGGTATCTCCTCCTTCGTAGAGTTCCTCAATAAGGTGCGTGGCTACACCCCCCTGCACGACAACGTCATTCATCTGACCCTGTCCAGCGGCGGCTCCACCGCCGAGGTGGCCTTCCAGTACAACGACAGCTACAACGAGAACATCGTCTCCTTCGCCAACAATATGAACACGGTGGACGGCGGTACCCACGAGGTAGCCTTCAAGACCGCCATCACCCGTATTTTTAATGATTACGCCATCCGCTATAAGATGTTTAAGGACGACAAATTCCGCCTTAAGGGCGACGACGTCCGCGAGGGCATCATGGCGGTGGTAAGCGTGAAACTGGAGGACGCCCAGTTTGAGAGCCAGACCAAGGCCAAATTGGGCAACACCGCCATCGGTACGCTGGTGAATCAGCTGCTCACCGATAAGCTGACCGCCTATCTGGACGAGAATCCTCAGGTGGCGAAGACCATTTTGGAGAAATCCATCAACTCCGCCAAGGTGCGTGAGGCGGCGCAGAAGGCCCGCGACAACGCCCGTAACAGCAAGAAGCTCAGCTCCTTCCGTATGCCGGATAAGCTGGCGGACTGCATCTGGCGTGACCCGGAGCGTACCGAGATCTACATCGTTGAGGGAGATTCCGCAGGTGGCTCCGCCAAGCAGGGTCGTGACCGCAACTATCAGGCCATCCTGTCCCTGTGGGGCAAGATGCTGAACGTGGAAAAAGCCCGTATTGATAAGGTGTACACCAACGAGAAGCTGGTGCCCGTGGTTGCCGCGCTGGGCTGCGGCATCGGTCAGGACTTTGATATTACCAAGCTGCGCTACGGTAAGGTCATCATCATGGCGGATGCCGACGTGGATGGTTCCCACATCTGCACCCTGCTGCTGACTTTCTTCTTCCGCTATATGCGTCCCCTCATCGACGGGGGTCACGTATACATCGCCCAGCCCCCTCTGTACCGCGTGTCCAAGGCGAAAAAGACCTATTACGCTTTCTCGGACGAGGAGCGCGACCGCTTCATTGAGGAATTGGGCGGCTCTGCCGACATCCAGCGTTACAAGGGTCTTGGTGAGATGGATCCCGAGCAGCTGTTTGAGACCACCATGGACCCTGCCACCCGTACCCTGCTGAAGGTGCATCTGGAGGATGCCCAGCAGGCGGACGAGACCTTCTCCATCCTGATGGGTGATAAGGTGGAGCCCCGCCGTGACTTTATCGAAAAGAACGCCCAGTACGTAGAGAACTTGGATATCTGATTATGGAAAATAACGATATTTTTGAGAAAGAGAACGTAACGGCGGGAGCAAACCCCAGCCCTACGGATCCGATCCAACCTGAGTGCGAGGATGTAGGAGCGATTCACGAATCGCCCGAAAATATCCCCGCGCCGGAGTGTAAGCCCCGCTACGTGGACCTCAATCGCGAAGAGTTTGTCGCTTTTCGGATGTTGACGGCGCGGCTGTTTGGACCTCTGCGTCAGCGCATCCCCACCCTGGTGGTGTCCGTCCTCTGCTTTCTGATGCTGGGGGGCTACGCCATCTTTGAGTGGTGGGCCAAGAATTGGTACGGCTATCCCGATCCCGTATTGGTGGCGGGTGCCGTTCTGGTGCTCGTCCCGTCGCTGATCGTGTGCGTGTATATGCCCTATCACCTGCAGAAAAATGCCGAAAGGCAGTATGACCGCAGTGTGCAGGCGGGCATGGATTTTTGCGGCGAGCTGACGGTCTATCCCGATTGCATTGAAAAGGCGGGACAGACGGTTACCGCCTCCATCCGCATCGACGATCGAATGCTGTTCATTGAGACCGCCGATATGATGGTGATCACCGCCCCGGGCAGCCCTGCTATCGTGCTGCCCGCCCGTTGCCTCACTGTGGGGATGGCGGACACCGTGCGGCAGGCCATCGAGCGCCTGCCGATCCGCAACCGTAAGTTTTTGGGCCGAATACAACCTAAGGGCGAGATCGTCCCTCCCCCCGCGCCGATTCCAAAGCCGGAGGAATTGTGGGTGAACACCTTCACCTACACCGCCACGGAATACGCCACCGTGCTGCGGGGCATCATCCAGCAGCATTTCTGGCGGATGGCGCCGCTGCTGGCGGTGGTGTCCGTGCTGGGTGCATTGGCCTTTGGCTACGACGGCGTGAGCGTGATTCCCTGTATCGGTTATTTCGTCGTGTTTATGGCGGTGCTGATTGTGTTTAATCTGGTTCTGCCGTTGAGACGCGTCAAAAATCAGGCGGAGGATCTGTCCGCCCACGATCTGACCATGCAGGTGCGCCTTGACACCATGGCCCTGCGTGTGAAGCTGCCCAAGGGCGGCGAAAACTGGGTGCTGTGGTGCGACGTGGACCACGTGTACGAGCGGGAAGATTTTGTGGAGATCGTCCACAATAAGAACGCCTCCCTGTATATCCCCAAGCGTGTGATCGACGATTTAAAGGCTCTGGATGCCGTGATTAAACGGTGTAGAGGGGAACAGCAAGTATAATTTAATTTAGTTTATACGATCAGTAGATATAAATAACTGAAATAGGGCGTAATAGCCGTCGAAGACGGCGCGCCTCCCTTGTGTAAAGGGAGGTGTCAAAAATCTTTGATTTTTGACGGAGGGATTGTCGGAGTGGCTTTTAGATTGTACTTATCGTAATTCCGTTTGCCACTCCTTGAATATGGCTGTCGCCATATTCCTAAGAGCATTATCAACGGAGGAGTTGTTAATGGATCGCAAACACAATAAAAAGATCATCCCTTTTGCACAACAGTTACGCAAAAATATGACGAAAGAGGAACGACATCTTTGGTACGATTTTTTGAAATCATATCCCGTTAAATTTCTTCGTCAAAAAACCATCGGAAAATATATTGTAGATTTTTATTGTGCCGAAGCACAGTTAGTGATTGAATTGGACGGTTCACAACATTTTTATGACGACAACATCGATAAAGATAATGAAAGAACCGCTTATTTAAAGCAATACGGATTGACAGTGATTCGAATACCGAATAATGAGGTGTTTACTCATTTTGATCGTGTATGTGAATACATCGATGGGATGGTGAAGAAATCTCTTTCTTCGACAATCCCTCCGTCACGGCTATCGCCGTGACGCCTCCCTTTACACAAGGGAGGCGCGCCGACTGCGTCGGCTAAATCATCCTACATTAGTTACTTAACACCACAGTTGAAAGGTCAGGTGAGCAATATGGAGGAGCAACTGGTTCCCCAGGCGAAACTGATAGAAGTAGATTTGGATAAGGAGATGCGCAAGCGGTTTCTGGAATATTCCGTTTCCGTGTTGGTGGCCCGCGCCCTGCCGGACGTCCGTGACGGTCTGAAGCCCGTCCACCGCCGCATTCTCTATACGATGCACGAGGATGGCTTCACCCCCGATAAGGCACACCGTAAGTGCGCCACCACCGTCGGTGACGTGCTGGGTCACTATCACCCCCACGGCGACGCCTCCGTGTACGACGCCCTGGTGCGTATGGCGCAGGATTTTTCTCTGCGCTATCCCCTCATCGACGGCCACGGTAACTTCGGTTCGATCGACGGCGACCCCGCCGCCGCCTACCGTTATACCGAGGCCAGAATGAGCAAGATGTCCTTGGATATGCTGGCGGACATCGAAAAGGAGACGGTGGATTTCGTCCCCAACTTTGACGATACCACCAAGGAGCCTGTGGTGCTGCCCAGCCGCTTCCCCAACCTGCTGCTCAACGGCTCCTCCGGTATTGCGGTGGGTATGGCCACCAACATCCCCCCTCACAACCTGTGTGAGGTGGTGGATGCCATCTGCTATCTGATCGACAATCCCGATGCGGAACTGGTGGATCTGATGGAATATATCAAGGGTCCCGATTTCCCCACCGGCGGTATCATCATGGGTCGTGCGGGTATCCGCGCCGCCTATGCCACCGGCCGCGGCCGTATGACCGTCCGTGCCCGCGCCGAGATCGAGGAGGAGCACAACCGCAACCGCATCGTCATCTCCGAGATCCCCTATATGGTCAATAAGAAAAATCTGGTAGCCTCCATCATTGAACTGGCAGACGAAAAGCGCATCGAAGGCATCGCCGACGTGGTGGACCATTCCTCTATGGAGGGTATGCGTGTTGTCATCGAGCTCAAGCGGGACGCCGTGCCCCAGGTGGTGCTCAACCAGCTGTACGCCTACACCCAGATGCAGGTGACCTTCGGCGCTATTATGCTGGCCTTGGTGGATGGTGTGCCCCGTGTGCTGACCCTCAAGGAGATGCTGGAGCAGTACGTGAAATTCCAGATGGAGGTCATCACCCGCCGCACCATCTTCGATCTGCGCAAGGCGAAGGATCGCGCCCACATTTTCGAGGCGCTGAAGACCGCCAGCGACTTTATCGACGAGGTTATTGCCCTCATCCGTGCTTCTAAGGATAAAAATACCGCCAAAGAGCGCTTAATGGAGCGCTTCTCCTTTGACGAGGTGCAGGCGGATGCCATCGTCAAGATGCAACTGGGTCAGTTGAGCGGTCTGGAGCGCCAGAAGATCGAGGACGAACTGGGCGCTCTGCTGATGAAGATTGCGGAATACGAGGGTATCCTCGCCGACGAGAGCAAGGTGAAAGCCATCGTCAAGGACGAGTGCCTGAAGATGCGGGATAAGTACGGCGACGAGCGCCGTACCGAGATCTCCATTGTCTCCGGTGAGGTGGACATCGAGGATCTGATTCCCGAGGAGCAGTGCGTGCTCACCCTCACCAATATGGGCTATATCAAGCGCCAGGCGGTGGACGTCTATTCCGCCCAGCGCCGCGGCGGTCGCGGTATCACGGGTATGACCACCCGCGACGAGGACGTGACCAAGCAGATGTTCATCTGCTCCAGCCACGATTACGTGATGTTCTTCACCAGTCTGGGCCGCGTCTATCGCCTCAAGTGCTTTGAGGTGCCGGAGGGCAGCCGCCAGTCCAAGGGTATGAACATTGTTAACCTGCTGCCTCTGCTGCCCGACGAGAAGATCTCCGCTATGATCCGTTTGGAGGATCAGACCGAGGGTCAGTATCTGTGTATGATCACCAAGGGCGGTATTATTAAGCGTACCCGCCTGGATGCCTACGCCAACGTGCGTAAGAGCGGTCTGATCGCCATCGACTTGGACGAGGGCGACGAGCTGGTGCGTGTGCTCACCACCGACGGCACCCGCCAGCTGCTGGTGGCCACCAAAAAGGGTATGGCCATCCGCTTTGACGAGAACGATGCCCGCGTCATCGGTCGTACCGCCCGCGGCGTGAAGGCGCTGAATCTGGCCGATGGCGACCAAGTGGTGGGTATGGAGCCTGTGGACGACGAGCATCTGCTGCTCACCGTCACCGAGACGGGTTACGGTCGACTGAGCCGCTTCGATTCCTATCGTTGTCAGTCCCGTGGTGGTAAGGGTCTGACCAATTACCACACCGAGAAATACGGCGACGTGGTCGGCATTATGACGGTGGACGCCGAGGGCGAGGATCTGATCCTCATTTCCAGTGGTGGTATCATTATTCGTATGGCGATGGACGAAATTCGTCTGTGCAGCCGTACCTCCAAGGGTGTCCGCGTCATGCGTGTGCCGGAGGGCACCGCCATCGTGTCCATCGCCAAGGCGGAGCACGACGAGGCGGAGGTCAATTCCCACGCCGAGGAGACCGAGGGCGCCGACGAGGGCGCCGAGGACGAGGTGGAGGAGACCACCGAGGCTCCCACTGAGGTGTAAAACCTAACGGAAATGTATGAAAAACTGACCGAACAGTTTTGTTCGGTCAGTTTTCCGCCTTTTGGCGATGAATTTGGCGGTGGGTCAGCGGTGGCTTTACCATCTTTTTTTGGTGACAAAAACCACCCAAAATCACCCCAAAAATTAAGTACAGTTGACCCCATATTTCCACCTACGAACAAACGGTCGAAAAACGGCGAAAACCCAGTAAAATCAAGGGTTTGCGGCAGTTTTTCTGTGGAAAAGACCGTTGAAAATGTGAAAAGTTGACACCCTTTTTCCCCATTTTTTGGGGGTAAAAAGGGGTAACTTCCCCCATTTTCCACCGAGGATGGGTAAAACTACGGTGGAAAAGTGAACAAAACGGTGGAAAACCCATAAAATGGGCCAATTTTCCCCAAAAAGTGGCAAATCGTGTTTTTTTCGCACTTTTTACGTGAAATTTTACTGGATTTTTATAAATTTTCTGCATATTTTGCCCCGAAAAAGCGGGGGCTTGACATGGGGTGTTTCCCGAGGGTAAACGGGGAGCGGAGCGCAGAGTTTCGCCGCCCCATTCCTCATTTCTCATTACACCAACAAGGAGGGATTTCCATGCTGTTTTTCGATGGTGCCTATGATGTAGCTGTCATCGGCGCCGGTCACGCCGGCATCGAGGCGGGTCTGGCCGCCGCTCGGCTGGGTTGCAAGACCGCCGTGTTCACCATCAATATGGACTGGGTGGGCAATATGCCCTGCAATCCCTCCATCGGCGGCACGGCGAAGGGCCATCTCGTCCGCGAGATCGACGCGCTGGGCGGCGAGATGGGCAAGGCGGCGGACGCCACCTTCCTGCAAAGCCGTATGCTCAACCGCGGCAAAGGCCCTGCGGTCCATTCCCTGCGCGCCCAGATTGACCGCCGCGACTATTCCGCCTATATGAAAGCGGTTCTGGAAAAAACCGACAACCTGGATTTGAGACAGGGAGAAATTGTGTCCATCGAGAGGGGAGAGAGTGGGGATTTCCTGCTCACCACCCGTTTGGAGGCGCAATATTCCGCCAAAGCGGTGATCCTCGCCACCGGCACCTTCCTGCGGGGTCGGATTTTCGTGGGCGACGTGTCCTATGAGGGCGGCCCCGACGGCATGTTTGCCGCCACCGCCCTGACCGACAGCCTGCTGAAACTGGGTATCGCCACCCGCCGCTTTAAGACGGGCACCCCTGCCCGCGTCAACCGTAGAAGCATTGATTTTACGAATCTGGAACAGCAGGACGGCGAAGAGCCGGTGGTGCCCTTCTCCTTCGAGACCACCGAGCCCCTGCACAACACTCTGCCCTGCCATATTACTTGGACGGGGGCAGAAACCAAAGCGGTGATACTGGAAAATCTCCACCGCTCGCCCCTCTACGGCGGCAAGATCGAGGGCGTTGGCCCGCGGTATTGCCCCAGCTTTGAGGATAAGGTGGTGCGGTTCGCCGACAAGGAGCGCCATCAGGTGTTTATCGAGCCCTGCGGCAAAAACACCGACGAAATGTACCTGCAAGGACTGTCCTCCAGCCTGCCGGTGGACGTGCAGATGCAGTTTTTGCGCACCATCCCCGGTCTGGAGCAGGTGCAGGTGATGCGTCCTGCCTACGCCATCGAGTACGATTGCATCGACCCCCTGCAGTTGGGGATGACGCTGGAATTTATCGATATCCCCGGTCTGTACGGTGCGGGGCAGTTCAACGGCTCCTCCGGCTATGAGGAGGCCGCCGCCCAAGGCCTGGTGGCCGGTGTCAACGCCGCCTTGAAGATTCAGGGCAAGGAGCCGATGATCCTCGACCGCGCGTCCAGTTACATCGGTACGCTGATCGACGATCTGACCACCAAGGGGTGCACCGACCCCTATCGTATGATGACCAGCCGCAGCGAGTACCGCCTCGTCCTGCGGCAGGATAACGCCGATCGCCGCCTGACCCCCATCGGCAGACGAGTTGGTTTGGTAGACGATGTGAGATGGAGCCGATTCGAAACGCGGCAGGCGGCGTTGGCCGCTGAGCGCAAGCGGCTGGAGAGCGTGGGAGTAGCCCCCTCGGAACAGCTCAATGCGATCCTCGCCGCCTGCGGCACCAGCCCTGTCACCGACGGCGCGAAAATGATGGATCTCCTCCGCCGTCCGCAGGTGAGCTATGGGGCGCTGGCACCCATCGACCCCACCCGTCCCGACATCGACCCCGTGGTGGCGGAGCAGTTGGAGGTGGAGGTCAAATACGAGGGCTACATCCGCCGCGAGCAGGCGCAGATCGAGGAGATGCGGCGACTGGAGAGCCGCCTGCTTCCCCCCGACACCCCCTATGACACCATCCACGGCCTACGAAAAGAGGCGCAGGAAAAATTATCTCGCATCCGCCCCCGCAGCATCGGTCAGGCCGCCCGCATCAGCGGCGTCAGCCCCGCGGACGTGTCGGTACTCATTGTTTGGAGTCAAAGTAACCCCCAAAGAGGTGACGGAAATGTATGACAAGGATCTATTCGCCCGCGTGGGCAGCCAATACGGTGTAGAGGTCGGCGGCGAGACGCTTGAAAAACTGGATATATACGCCCGCCTGTTGGTGGAGTGGAATGAGAAAATGAACCTCACCGCCATCACCGACCCTGTTGGCATCGCGGTGAAGCATTTCGCCGACAGCCTGACGGCGGCGCCGTTGCTGCCCGAGGGTGCCTTCTCCCTCATCGACGTGGGCACGGGTGCGGGTTTTCCCGGTGTGCCGCTGGCGCTGTACCGCCCCGACTGCAAGCTGACCCTGCTGGACAGCCTCAATAAGCGGCTGACTTTCCTCGAAACCGTCTGCCGTGAGGTGGGCCTGCCGGTCACCCTCATCCACGCTCGCGCGGAGGAGGGGGGACAGAACCCCGACCTGCGGGAACGGTACGATGTGGCCTGCGCCCGTGCGGTGGCGGCGTTGCCGACCCTCAGCGAGTATTGCCTGCCCTTTGTCAAGGTAGGCGGTCGCTTCATCGCCCTCAAGGGCCCCGACGCCGACCGCGAGCTGGAGGATGCCCGCCGCGGCGTGGGTGTGCTGGGCGGCAAGGTGGTGGGAATCACCGCGCTGACCATTCCCTCGGCTCCCATTGAGGGGGTCGAGCCGATGGAACGGCGTTTGGTGTGCATCGAGAAAATTAAGCACACCCCTGCTACCTATCCCCGTCACGGCTCAAAAATCAAGAAAAACCCGCTATAATCCGTCAAATATAACAACCATCACCGTAATTTCTGCGAATTACGGTGATTTTCTTTTGTTTTCTCCGTTTTACGATAGCAAAATTGGTTGTTTCCCGACATCGAGAAGCGACAGCGTTTGCGGTGGTGGCGTGGTAGGATAGGAGTAGGAGGCTGTTCGTGTTTCACGTGAAACACCGGGCGCTCCGACCTTGTACAGACCGCGAACAAGTGGGCGCCCTTACGAGAATGTCGCTGACGCTCCATTCTCCCAAACAACTGCTCTGTAATTAGAGTTTCTCACTAACCCCAATTGAACCTGTAGGGGGCGGCGCCCTCGACGCCCCATTTAAAGGGGATGATGTGGAGAAATAAACCTTATGTGGTTGGTACATTCCTCATTTCTTATTCAACGAAAGGGTGATTCTATGAAAAAATCCCACAAAAAAGGCAAATATCCTGAAAAAGGGGCGGTTTTGCTGATTCCTATCGCCGACATTCGCCCTAATCCATCCCAGCCGCGGCGGGATTTTCCGCTGGACAGCCTGATGGAGCTGGCCCAGAGCATCAGCGAAAACGGCATTCTCCAGCCGCTCACCATCTCCATGGAGGGCGGCGAGCCAACTCTGATCGCGGGGGAGAGGCGGCTGCGCGCCGCCCGTATCGCAGGACTGCGGGAGGTCCCCTGCGTGCAGGTGCAGGCGGAGGCCCGTCAGCGGCAGGTGCTCACCCTGATCGAAAACCTCCAGCGGCAGGATATGAACTGCTTTGAGGAGGCGCAGGGCATCCGCCACCTCATCGACAGCTTTGAATTGACTCAGTGCGAGGCGGCGCACCAGCTTGGGATGAGCCAATCCGCCGTCGCCAACAAGCTGCGGCTGCTCCGCCTGCCGGAGGATGAGCGCCGCGCCCTCATCGAGGGCGGCTTCGGGGAGCGTCACGCCCGCGCCCTGCTCCGCCTGACGGATCGCACCCGCCGTCTGCAGGTGATGGAGAAAATGGTGGCGGACAAGCTAACGGTGGCCCAAACCGAGCGTCTGGTGGAGGAGATACTGGCGGGACGGGTGCGCCGCAAGCCTTCCAAGCCCCTTATTCGGGATGTGCGGGTGTTTTTTAACACCGTCAACCATGCTCTGTCCATTATGCGCCGCGGCGGCATCCCCGCCGAGAGCACCCAGCGGGAAGAGGGTGACTACATCGAATACGTGGTGCGTATCCCCAAGCAAGCAGCAAGTAGGGGGTAGGAGTTAGGAATGAAGAATGAGGAATGTGACAAGGTGGGATTGCGCCTGTAGGGGCGAATTCTATATCCGCCCGCTGTTTCACGTGAAACATACAAAAAGAGAGCAAGTCTGTGACTTGCTCTCTTTTTTTTGGCACCCTCTGCGAGAATCGAACTCACAACTGCCCCTTAGGAGGGGGCTGTTATATCCATTTAACTAAGAGGGCATATTTCTATAATAGTTTACCCACATTTTATGCGTTTGTCAATGGGGGAATGCGCGTATTCCCATTGACAATTGCCTATAAAAAAGGATATAATACCTCTTGATATGGGTGGCAGACACCCGAAAAAGGAGGCACATTATGAAACTGATCTACAACGTGCAGGACAAACCCAAATTCCGCGACCTGATTGTATTCGCCATCCAGCAATTGTTGGCCATTATGACCGCCACCCTGGTGGTGCCGGTCATCATCGGCAACGGTATGAGCCCTGCGGCGGCCCTCGTCGGCGCCGGCGTGGGCACACTGGTGTATTTGCTGTTCACCAAGTTTAAGAGCCCTGTGTTCCTGGGCTCCTCCTTCGCCTTCATCGGCTCTATGCTAGCCGCCTTTGCAGGCGCTACCACCGTGGCGTTGGGCTATCTGGGCCTGATCATCGGCGCCGTGCTGGCGGGTCTGGTGTACGTGGTCATCGCCGTTGCCGTCAAGTTTGCCGGCGTCAACTGGCTCAATAAGCTGATGCCTGCCGTGGTTATCGGCCCTACGGTGGCCATCATCGGCCTCTCTCTGGCGGGTAATGCCGTGGGCGACCTGCAGATGGGCGAGGTCAAGCGGTATTATAACCCCGCCGACTACCAGATCGTTCAGGTGAGCAACGATACCATGGAAGTCACCAAACAGGGGGCCTATCTCTTTGATGTCACCAATAATGAGAATGCTGAATTCGTGGTGGTGGATAAGGATGCTAATCTGAAACAGCCTGTGGCCCCCGAAAAGGTGCACACCAACATCAAGGTGACCGTCAACGAGGATGGCACCAAAACCCTGTATTCCGAGTGTGGCTCGGTGTATGTGGCGCTGCTCTGCGGCTTGGTGACCCTGGCCGCCACCATGCTGGCCGCCACCTACGGCAAGAAGATGGTCCGTCTGATCCCCTTCATCATCGGTATCCTGTCCGGCTATGTGCTGGCGGCTCTGTTCACCGTCATTGGCTTTGCCGCCAATGTGGATGCCTTAAAGATTGTGGACTTCTCCTATTTCACCAATCTGACCGCAAACGGTATTCAGCTCTCCACCTTCTTCTCGGTGCCCGAGTTCACCTTCCTCACCGCTTTCGGCGGCTTTGGTGAGCTGAGCTGGTCCTACATCGGCACCATCGCCGTGGCCTATATCCCCGTGGCCTTTGTGGTGTTTGCCGAGCACGTAGCGGATCACAAGAACATCTCCTCCATCATCGAGCACGATCTGCTGGAGGATCCCGGTCTGTCCCGCACCCTGCTGGGTGACGGCGTGGGCTCGATGGCCGGCGCCTTCTTCGGCGGCTGCCCCAACACCACCTACGGCGAGTCCGTGGGCTGCGTGGCCATCACCGGTAACGCCTCCGTGGTCACCATCTTCACCGCCGCCGTGTTGGGGATTCTCATTGCGTTTATCAATCCTTTTGTGGCCTTCGTCAATACCATTCCTCCCTGCGTGATGGGCGGCGTGTGTATGGCCCTGTACGGCTTTATCGCCGTGTCGGGCCTCAAGATGGTGCAGAAGGTGGATCTGGAGCAGAATAAGAACCTGTTTGTGGTGTCGGTCATCCTCATCGCCGGCATCGGCGGCCTGACCCTGACCTTTGGCAAGGTGTCCGTCACCTCCATCGCCACCGCGCTGATCCTGGGCATTCTGGCCAATCAGCTGCTGAAAAATGCTCCCAAGGCTGAGGAGTAAGAATACGTCCCTAATATAGGCGGATGCATTGGCATCCGCCTATTTTTTATGTTTCACGTGAAACACAGACTCGGTAGGCGGGGTTTTCCGTAAAAATTCTCTTTTTACAGCGAAAAAGAGTTTACAGAGTTCCCATTCTATGATAAAATCATCTTATAATTAGGTAATTATACGGTTTTTGTCCCAAAGACGGGCAAATACGTGGATTTTCATAGAAATGAGGGACGCATCATGGCAAAGATCATGGCGGTGGTCACCCAAAAGGGTGGCGTTGGAAAAACCACCTCGGCGGTGAATATTGCCGCCGCACTGGGCGAAATGGGCAAAACGTGTCTGCTGGTGGATATCGATCCTCAGGGCAACGCCACCAGTGGTGTGGGCGTGGATAAGCGGCAGGTGAAGAAATCTACCTACGACCTGTTGATGGGGGAGACCGACGGCACCGCCGCGGTGATGCAGACCCCCTTCCAAAATCTGTGGATCCTTCCCGCCAGCGTGGACTTGGCCGGCGCAGAGATCGAGATGGTGGACGTCCCTCACCGCGAAAAGCGGCTGAAGGCGGCCCTCGCCCCCTGCCGTGAGCAGTTCGATTACATCCTCATCGACTGTCCCCCCGCCCTGGGCCTCTTGACCCTCAATGCTCTGGTGGCGGCGGACACCTTCCTCATCCCCGCCCAGCCGGAATACTATGCGCTAGAGGGTCTGTCCCAGCTGATTGCCACTGTGCGTCAGGTCAAGCGGCTGTACAACCCCACCCTGGAGCTGGAGGGTGTGCTTTTTACCATGTACGACGGGCGCACCCATCTGACCCAGCAGGTGGTGGCAGAGGTCAAGAAATTCTTCCCCCGTCGGGTGTACGCCACCGTCATTCCCCGCACGGTGCGTCTGGCGGAGGCCCCCAGCTATGGCAAACCCATCAATTATTACGACAAGAACGGTAAGGGAAGCAGAGCCTATATGGAGCTGGCAAAGGAGATTTTGGCAAAGCAGTAAGAGGTTACGCAGAGAGGTGCTGTAATATCGTAGGGACGACCATCGATCGTCCGTTGCTATGCGGACGGGCAATGCCCGTCCCCACACATCCCATTTCAGAAGGAGCGATTAAAAATATGGCTAATAAGATCGGCGGCTTGGGCCGCGGTTTGGATGCGCTGTTTGCGCAGAATACGCTGGAGGACGGTGTGTCCACCGTCACCCTGCCCCTGGACGAGATCCTCCCCAATCGAGAGCAGCCCCGTAAGCAGTTTGACGAGGATGCTTTGGCGGATCTGTCCGCCTCCATCGCTCAGCATGGCGTGCTGCAGCCTCTGCTGGTGCGCCCCATGCCCGACGGCAGCTATCAGCTGGTGGCGGGTGAGCGCCGCTGGCGCGCCAGCCGTATGGCAGGGCTCACCGAGGTGCCCGTGGTCATCCGGGATATGAGCGAGCAGGAATCTGCGGAGCTGGCGCTCATCGAAAATCTCCAGCGCGAGGACCTCAATCCTATGGAGGAGGCCATCGGCTACCGCACTCTGATGGAGACCTACGGCATGACCCAGGAGCAGACCGCCCAAGTGGTGAATAAATCCCGCCCTGCGGTGGCCAATGCCCTGCGTCTGCTCCAATTGCCCGAGGCGGTGGCTGAGCTGGTGGCCGGCGGCAAGCTGGCGGCAGGCCACGCCCGTACCGTGCTGGCCTTTGAGGGGGAGGAGGCGCAGATCGCCGCCGCCACCGCCGCCGTGGATAAGGGCTTGTCCGTGCGCGAGCTGGAGAAGATGGCGAAGGCCGCCAAGGCCAAACCCCGCACCTCTGCCCAGCCTAAGGTGCGGGACAGCTTCTATGACGAGGTGGCGCTGTCCTTGCGCGAAGCGTTGGGCCGTCAGGTGAAGGTCACCGTGAGCCCGAAGGGCGGTACCCTGCAGGTGGAGTTCTTCGACGCGGAGGATCTCCGCCATCTTGCCAAAAAGTTGGCGGAGGAGAACTAATCGGATAACCCTTCCACTGGTTTTATCTCGCCAAGAAGTTGGCGGATAACGATTGAAAAATGAACTTTCTTTGGTAAAAGGAGAAAGGGACAGGTGAGGACATTTGTTCCTACAACGTCGATCTTACTTTGTGTAGAATTTGTAGGGCGGGGGTTTACTCCCGCCGCTATAAAAACCTCGCACACGGCGGGACCAAGGTCTCGCTGCGGCTCGGTCCACTCGCGGTTCTGACAGTCCGCCGGACTGTCATTCATTGCCGCTCGTGTCGCTTCGCTACCCCGCCCTGCATTCCGAACCGACGTTGGGCCATTCCTCATTTTTCATTTCTAATCCCTCATTCTATATATACGGAGTGTATATAATGAGCAATATTATACTACCTGAATATACTATAGAGGTGAAAGTGGCGTCCTTCGACACCGACAGTGCCGATCGGATGCGGCTGTCCGCCGTCCTGCGGTATCAGCAGGAGGCAGGGGAGCAGCATTTGGGCCCTGCCGGGTTGGGCTGGCGTGACCTCAGCGGTCACGGCATTGCTTTTGTGGCCTCCCGTTGGCACGCGGTCATCCATCGCCTGCCCCGCTTGGAGGAGACGGTCACCCTCACGACCTGGCACCGCGACCGTAAGGGCCCCCGCTTTTTCCGTTGCTATGAGTGGCGGGATGCCGCCGGCCACGTCCTCATTGAGGGCGTGATGCAGTTTGCGCTGGTGTCGGTCACCGACCACCGTCTGCTGCGCGGTGACGAGTTTATGGCGCTGGCGCCCCTGCCGGATGCTACCCGTGGGGTGGGCTGTGCCGATCCCGGCCGCTTTGCCCTCACCGGGGCCACCGACGCCGGCACCTATACGGTGCGCTGGTCGGACATTGACCGCAACGGCCATATGAACAACACCCGCTACGCCGACCTTATGTGGGATTTTATGCCGTCCCTATGGCAGGGCTGTGAGCCCAAGGACGTGGAGCTCTACTTTGCCGGCGAGAGCCGCCAGGGGGACACCCTATCGGTGGTGGTATCCTTGGAAAAGGACGATGAGATCTGTGTGGCGGCGGATACCGACCGCGGACGTACCTTTGCCGCCAAGATCACCTTGGGTAACCACTGATTCCAACGGTTACGGAGGTGCAAGCATTGGATTTTAACGAAGCCGTCACCCGTGTGCGGGAGGGGGACATCCCCGTGCAGAGCATCGGCGTGATGAAGGAAAAGCCCCTTCACGCCATCCTTAAGTGGTGGTTGGACGACAACCCCGCCCACCATGAGATTCCTCTGCCCTGCGGCAAGGTGGCGGATATTTTCGACGGCACCACCATCACCGAGGTGCAGACCGGCCATTTTTCGCCCCTGCGCAAAAAGCTGGAGGTGCTGCTGCCCGACTATCCCGTCACGGTGGTGCACCCCGTGGTGCGCCGCAAATACCTCACGTGGATCGACCCCGAGACGGGGGAGACCACCTCTCCACGTAAGAGCCCCCGCCTGGGAACGTTCACCGATGGGGGGCAGCAGCTCATTTACATTCTCCCTCTGCTGGGACACCCCAATCTGACGGTGCGGCTGGTGCTCATCGACGCCGAGGAGCAGCGGCTGGCGGACGGCTGGGGAAACGGGGGCAAGCGGGGCAGTCACCGCGCGATGCTCCTGCCCCTCTCGGTGGAGGACACCCTCGACCTAACCGGTCCTGCCGATTACGCCGCCCTCATCCCCGCGGCTCTGCCCGCCACCTTCACCGCCGCCGATTTCGGCAAGGCGGCAAAACAGCAGGGGCGGAATCTGAACGGCACCCTGAAGGTCCTGCTGGACCGCGGCGTCCTCGCCCGTGTGGGAAAAGAGGGCAACGCGTGGATTTATGAGAGAATGAGTAATGAGTGGACGTTCGCCTGCGGCGAAGTCCGTCGAGATTTTGCGGCGTTGCCGCAAAACTCGCAATGAGTAATGAGTGGACGTTCGCCTGCGGCGAAGTCCGTCGAGATTTTGCGGCGCTGCCGCAAAACTCGCAATGAGTAATGAGTAATGGGTCTGGGTTTTCGAAGAACCGTAGTGCGTATGTTCATTCCTCATTTCTCATTTCTAATTTCTCATTAAATGCAGTCAGTTCGAAACCATCCTGACTTTAAACAAAACTAAGGAGCGAATAAACAATGAAAGAGAAAAACAATCGGCAATCGCTTGCCGGTTCTGTTGAAACAACAGACGAGCAAAGCCTCCCTCTTGAGGGAGGTGGCATTTGCGAAGCAAATGACGGAGGGAGTAATCATACGAGAACTCCCTCAGTCTCGCCGCAAGCGGCTCGACAGCTCCCTCGGAGAGGGAGCCTGCGCACCAACCCCAATCGTGCCGGCGCAAACATCCGCTTTGTCACCGTGACCGGTGTCATCGCGGGTCTGTACACCGCCTTGACGCTGGTGCTGGCCCCGCTTTCCTTCGGCATTGTCCAGTGCCGTATCTCTGAGGCGCTGACCATCCTGGCCGCCTACCACCCTGCCGCCGTGGCGGGACTCACCGTGGGCTGTGCCCTCTCCAATCTGGTGGGCCTCTCGATGGGCGCCAATACGGCGGGTGCGCTGGATATCCTCCTCGGCACCCTGGCCACCGGCTTGGCGGCGTGGCTGTCCTATCTGCTGCGGAACGTGCGGTGGGGCGGTCTGCCGATTCTGTCCACCCTTCCCCCTGTGGTGCTCAATGCGCTGATCATCGGCGCGGAGCTGACCGTGGTGCTGGGTCCCCGCACCCTCCCCACCTTGCTTTTGTGGATGGGTTCGGTGGCGTTGGGCCAGCTCATCGCCTGCGTGGGCGGAGGCATCCTCATCGCCCACACCCTACAAAAAAGCGGTTTGGATCATCGGTTAGCGGAAAATTCTTTTACAAATAGGTAAATTTACAGTATTTTATACTAATAGTATAGGAGAAATCCTTATGAAACAGGCATTTCGACAATATGGAGCGGTGGCGGCGCTGCTGGCGGCCATCTTGGCGCTGGCGGTGGGGTTTACCCTTTTGATGGGCAACCTGACCCTGGTCCCCTGCAAGTGCACCACCACCCCGGTGCTGGCCACTACCTATCCCATCTACGTGGCGGCACAGCGCGTCGTGGGGCAAAACAGCGACATCATCACCGTCACCCGTCTGGACGGCGCGGCATCGGGGTGTCTGCACGACTACCAGATGTCCCCCTCCGACCGAAAGGCGGTGCAGGAGGCTCACCTCATTCTGATGAATGGGGCAGGAGCGGAAACGTTCCTCCACGGCATCGTGGAGGAGAGTAAGTGCGTGGATACCTCGGCGGGACTGGATCGGCTCTGCACGGAGCACGACCACGACCACGGCGAGCACCACCACGAGGAGGAGTACAACGAGCACGTGTGGCTCAGCCCTGCCCGCTATATTAAGCAGGTGGAGGCGGTGCGGGACGCGCTGTGTGCCATCGACCCCGAGATGTCCCACGTGTATTTTGCCAACGCGGCAGATTATATCATCGAGATTATCGCCATTCGGCAGGAGATGGAGACGCTGGCAGCGTCGCTCAAAGACCGTCCCTGCGTGCTGTTCCACGATTCCATGGCGTATCTCGCCGCCGATCTGGGTTTGGACGTGAAACTCACCCTCTCGGTGGAGGGGGAGAGCGGTCTGTCCGCCGCCGACCTGAAGCAGGTGGAGGCGCTGGCAACGGAATACCCCGATCTCTTGCTTCTCTACGATACCCAGTATGCTCTGCGCTATGACGGCGTGGCGGGCACCCCCGTCATCATCCGCACCGCGGTGCAGGAGGACTGGCTGACCGCTATGCGGGAAAATGTGGAAAACTTAAAGAACATTACCGAGGGAGGTGACGCAAAGTGAGCCATCACAGCCATTGCGGACTGCATTGTCTGAAAATCGAACACATCACTGTCCGCGCCTCGGGGCAGACCTTGGTGGAGGACGTGAGCCTCCACGCCCACTGCGGCGAGATCACCGCCCTCATCGGGCGCAACGGCGCGGGCAAATCCACCCTCTTTAAGGCCATCCTGGGGGAGATCCCCCACACGGGTGAGGTGGTCTTCACCGGCCACAACGGCATCCCCTCCAAGCGGCGGCCGAAAATCGGCTACGTCCCCCAAAGTCTGAACATAGACGATGGAAATCCCGCCTCGGTGCTGGATATGGCGGTGGCCTACACCTCCCGCTGGCCTGCGTTTTTACCCGTACCCCATCGGATTCGAGCCCGATTGAAAAAGCATTTTGCCCGCTTCGACGCCGCCGACCTGCTGGATAAGCAGGCAGGCCGTCTTTCCGGCGGCGAGTGGCAGCGGGTGCTCTTAGCCATCGCCACCCACCCCCATCCCGATATGCTGGTGCTGGACGAGCCCGTTTCGGGGGTGGATACCGCGGGATTGGCCAAATTCTACGATCTTTTGGAGCAACTGCGGGGGGAGGATATGGTGATTCTCATCATCTCCCACGACCTTTCCTTTGTCCGCACCCACGCCGACCGCGTGGTGTTGCTGGATGGTAAGGTGCTGGCCAAGGGTGCACCCACCGACGTGTTCGCGTCGGAGGCCTTCCTCAAGGCGTTTCCCGGGGGAGGTGAGCGGTGATGTCGGATTGGCTGCAGTATGAATTTATGCGCACCGCCCTGTGGGCAGTGCTGCTGCTGGTGCCCCTGCTCTCGCTGCTGGGTACGCTGGTGGTCAATAATAAGATGTCCTTTTTCTCCGACGCTCTCGGTCATTCCGCCCTGACGGGTGTGGCCATCGGCGTCATCGCCGGCGTCAGCGAGTATCGGCTGGTGATGGTGCTGTTCGGCGTGGTGTTCGCCCTGTGTATGAACCGCATCCGCCGCAGTCGTCTGGCCTCCACCGACACGGTCATCGGCGTGTTTTCTTCCGTGGGTGTGGCGCTGGGCCTGACCCTCCTCTCCGCCCGCGGCAATCTGGCGAATTACCAGAGCCTGCTGGTGGGCGATATTTTAAGCGTCTCCACCTCCGAATTGTGGGTGCTGGCGGCGGCCCTCGCCGTCACCGCCCTTGTGTGGGTGGTGTGCTTTAACGGCTTCTTCGCCGTCAGCATCAGCCCCTCGGTGGCCAAGAGTAAGGGCTTTCCCACGGCGCTCTACGATAACCTGTTCGTTGTCCTTGTCGCTGTGATCGTGATGCTGGCCATCCGCTGGGTGGGCCTGTTACTCATCAACGCGATGCTCATTCTCCCCGCCGCCGCCTCCCGCAACGTGGCGCGGAGTATGCGATCCTACCATCTGCTGAGTCTCATTTTCGGCCTGTTCGCCGGTGTGCTGGGTCTGTGGCTATCCTATTATAACGGCGTCGCCACCGGCCCTACCATCATCCTGGTGCTGGCCGCCGTTTTCTTCGGCACCTTTGCCCTACGCAAGAAGTGAGGAATGATTCACTCCTCATTCCTAATTTCTCATTCCTCATTCCCAACCCCCCAAGGAGGTAACGTTATGACCAAACTGATCGAAAACATCCGGCAGAAGCTGGAAACGGACCGTGTGGCGGCACGCATCGTGCGCTGGGGTCTGCTCATCATCGCCTGCCTGCTGATGCTGCTGGTGGCGTTTTATGCCATTGACCGCTGGAACGTACCCCTGATGCCCGCAGGCGAGGAGGCCACCTCTCTGCAGAAGGGCATCTACGCCCTGCTCAGCTCCGCCCTGCTGGCGGCGCTGACCACCACCGCCATCGCTGCGTGGCATCCTCTGAAGGACGCCACCCCCATCCGCCGTGAGAAGTGGTTTGCCCCCTTGATGGCGGGCGCCATCGCGCTGGGCATCTTCTGCTTGGGCTACGTCTTCCTGGGCGTGTACCCCATCGGCAATAAATCCATCCTGATGGTGGACCTCCACCACCAGTATGCCCCCCTGCTCAGCGAATTGCGGTATATGCTGCTGGAGGGCGGCGATCTTTCCTATAATTTCCACATCGGTATGGGCTCGGCCTTTGTGCCCGCCTTTGCCTACTATCTGTCCAGTCCGCTGAACCTGCTGCTGGTGCTGTTCCCCGAGGCGCACCTCACCGAGGCGATTCTGGTCATCACCCTCATCAAGTTCACGCTGGCGGCGGCCTTCTTCACCGCTATGGTGCAGTATCTGACCCGTCAGCGCAACGCTTCCGCCGTGATGGTGGGCATTCTCTACGCTCTGTCGGGCTATATGCTGGCCTATTCCTGGAATATTATGTGGCTGGACGTGGTGGCGCTGCTCCCCCTGGTGGTGATGGCGCTGGAGCACGCCCTCAAGACGGGCAAGATCACCGCCTATGCCCTGCTGCTGGGTCTTTCCCTGTTTGCCAACTACTACATCGGCTTTATGGTGTGCGTGTTTCTGGTGTTCTACTGGCTGGTGTGGGTCTTCCGCAAGAAGCGCACCCTCAAAGAGGTGTTTTTCGGCGGCTTGCGCTTCGGCGCGGGCAGTCTGTGGGGCGCGGGTCTGGCGGCGGTGCTGCTGATTCCCGTGGCGCTGGCGCTGGGCCGTACCTCCGCCGCCGGCGGCGAATTGGGCGATTTCCGCGTAAATTTCCAGATTTTCGACCTCTTTGGCCGTCTGTTCTACGGCGCCACCCCCACCATCCGCTCGGGCAACCTGCCCAACCTGTATTGCGGTGTGGCGGCGGTGGTGCTGCTTCCCATCTATTTCGGGCAGAAGCAGATCGCTTTGCGCCGCCGCATTTGCTACGGCGGCCTGCTGGCTGTGATGCTGCTCAGCTGTACCATCACCCGCTGGGATCTGGTGTGGCACGGTCTCCACAGCCCCAATGACCTGCCCTATCGCTTCTCTTTCCTCACCATTTTCGTGGTGCTGCTGCTGATGGGCTACACCCTCAGCCAGCTCAGGTACGTCACCGCCCGTCAGATCTTCTGCAGCCTGGGCGCTTCGGCGGTCTATCTGATCGTGTGGGAGAAGCTGGCGGCGGTCAACAATGCCGCCGGCGCCGCCAACGCCCAGAAGGTGGCCCCCGATGAGAAGATGCTGTACATCAATCTGATGTTGTTGGCGGTGTACGGCATCATCCTGCTGGTGGGCGCGGTGAGAAAGGCGCCCCGTCAGGCGGTGACCCGACTGCTGCTCACCGTGGTGTGCGCCGAGATGATCTTCGGCACCGGCCGTACCCTCTCCACCATGAATCGCAACGAGTATTACACCTCCCAGCCCCACTACATCGACAACGTGAAGCACGTGGTGATCAACGACGCTCTGCGTCGGGTGGAGGATCTGGCGGCCCGGGAGGACAGCTTCCTGCGTATGGAATACCTGCCCCGCACCTCCTGCGTGGACACTGCCCTGCATCATTACAGCGGCCTGACCACCTTTGCCTCCAGCAACCCCTATTGCACCACCGTGATGATGGGCGAGCTGGGCTACGCCATCAACGGCGTCAACAGCTACCTCTACCACAGCTTTGTGGCGCCCCCCGACTCCCTCTTGGGTCTGCGGTATGTGATTTTGGAGGTGTACATTGCCAACCATCCCCAGCTTGAGTACATCGAGACCATCTCCGCCTATGATGAGGAGATTGAGGGGGACGTTTGCTACTATATTTATCGGAATAAGACGGCTTTGCCCATCGGCTTTGCCGCCACCGAAGCGCTGAAGGATTATCGCGGACAACCCTACGATCCTTTCGGCTGTCAGCAGGATCTGTACACCGCCCTGTCGGGTCTCCCCGACGAGCTGTTCGAGCAGATGATCACCTACGCAGAGACCCCTGACGCCACCATCCACGACAGCTCTTTCTATATGCCGGGCAGCGGCATTGCCCGCTACAGCGCCACGGTGGAGGAGGCGGGTCAGTACTTCGCCTACGTGGATTGCCGTGCCGCCGACGACATCACGGTGCAGAATTTTGACACCGAGGGCGGTAGCCTCAACAGCTGGAGCGTCACCAACTATGAGCCCTACATCATTGATATGGGCACCATGGAGGTGGGCCAGCGGGTAGAGGTGAGCATCTATGGCGACGGCGCCGCCACCGGTAACATCTATCTCAAGCGTTTGGACGCCGACGCCTTTGCCAAGCATCTGGAGGTGCTGCAGGCGGGCGGTATGACCGTCACCGAGCAGACCGGCCATTCGATAAAGGGAACGGTCACTGCGGCGCAGGACGGCTCGATGTTCTTCTCCCTGCCCTACGATAAGGGCTGGCAGGTGTACGTGGACGGCAAGCGTGTGGAAACCTTCCCCGTGGACCGTGGTGAGGATAAGGTCAAGCGGGAGGATGGCACCGTGGAGTACGTGGAGAACGACGACGGCGCCTTCTTGGCCGCGGTGCTCCCCGCCGGCGAGCACACCGTGGAGATCGTGTACGTCACCCCCGGTGGCGTGGCCGGCTCCGCCATCACCGGCGGCTGTCTGCTGCTGCTGTTGATCCCCGTTTTGCTGTGGTATCTCCGTCGCCGCCGTGCCAAGCAGGAGTTTTCTCTGGCGGTGATCGTCAAGGGGGAGGCCCCCGTTGCCCCGGAGGAGCAGGCTCCCGCCTTGGAGGAGGTGGCTCCCGCCCCGGAGGATACGGAGCTGATCGTCGAGGATCACGAGGCCGACGAGGTGGAACCCGAAGAGGGGGATACCATCGAGGACGGCATCGAACTGGTGGACTCCGAGATTCCCGAAACGGGCCTGCCCACCCCCGATTTGGGCGAATAAAGACACAAAAAGCAGCCGCTATCCGTCAGGATAGCGGCTGCTTTATTGATGGATACAGGATGGCGGTGACGGTTCACCCACCGTCCGGTGGGGGATTACATCTCCAGTTTCATATCGCCGTTCTTGATCCAGCCCATTTTGCGCAGGATTTCTGCAAACAGCAGGCTCAGTACCGCCGGCACGACGATACATACCACCCCTACGCCGAGCCAGGCGGAGGGGGAGAAATCCATATCCTTCAGCACCCCCAAGGGGCCCACCAGACCGCAGGTGCCCATACCGGCGGACACACCGGTGCACTCCAGCCGAAACACCAGCGTGGATAGCGGCCCCGTGATGGCGGAGGCCAGGGTGGCGGGGATCCAAATGCGGGGATTTTTCACGATATTGCCCATTTGGAGCATGGAGGTGCCCAATCCTTGGGCCACCAGGCCGCTCCACTTGTTCTCGCGGAAGGAGATCACCGCAAAGCCCACCATCTGGGCGCAGCAGCCCGCGGTGGCGGCGCCGCCCGCCAGACCCGTAATGCCGATCATGGCGCAGATGGCGGCGGAGGAGATGGGCAGGGTGAGGATGACACCCACCACCACGCTCACCAGCACACCCATCAGCAGGGGCTGCAGCTCGGTGGCGGTGTTGACGAAATACCCCAGCCAGTACATGCCGTAGGCGATGGCGGGGCACACCGCCTTGGCCACCAGCGCACCCGACAGGATGGTGGTGACGGGGGTGGCGAGGATGTCCACAGGGGTTTCCTTGGACACCAGCTTACCCAGCTCCACCGCCACGATGGTGACCACAAAGGCACCGGCAGGTCCGGCGGTGAGGGCTTTCTCCGCCCCGTCCAGCACAAAGGTTGCCCCTACGCCGTTGCCCATCATACCCGCCACGGCGGCAGAGAGCAGCACCAGCGGCGGGGCCTGCAGGGTGTAGCCGATGGCCACGCCCAGGGCGGCACCGGTGCACCCCTTGGCGTAGCCGGCGATCTCGGTGAGCAGCGCCCAGTGGGTGTAGGTTCCTAAGGTCTCGAAGATGGTGCCGATGAGCAGGGTGGCAAACAGACCCAGTGCCATACTGCCCATAGCATCCACAAAATACCGCTTGGCAGAGGGCTGCACGCCCTTGCGCGCACAAAACGCCTTGATGTTGGACATAGCATCGCTTCCTTTGGAGAGATTTTCCCCATTGTAGCACTTGGTGTCGAAAAATGCAAGGTTTGGCGCCATAAGGCTCTGAAAAATCATGAAAATATTGGTCCTATCCCGCCTCCGACCGCCCTCTCTATGTAAAGGAGGGGTGTTCCCCTCCCGTTTGTTACGCCTTCTTGCGGAAGGACATACAGTCAGTGCACTGGTCCTGGGTGGGGTTGCACTCGTGGGTGCCCACCTGAATGCTGTCCAGACTGCAGTAATCCTCGCAACTGCAATGGTTGGTGCAGGAGGTCACGGTGCAGTGAATGCTACGGTTGGCCTTTTCCATAACGATACGCTCCTTTTTTGTGAATTGACCTCGCGGTCACCATTAGTGTGCCCCGTTATCCTTGCACAATTCGGAGAGCGACCCAAAGGTGTAGCCCATTTCTTTCCATTTGGTGATCACCTCGTCCAGTACCGCCGCATTGGTGGCGGAGGTGGAGTGGAGCAGCACCACCGCCCCCGGATGGATGCGGCCCGTCAGCTTTGCCAATGCCTCCTCGCGGGTGGGTTGCTTATCCACGTACCAGTCTACGTAGGCCAGACTCCAGAAGAAGGTGGTGTATCCTGCCTCGTGGGCCATTTTCAGATTGGACTCGCTGTATTTTCCTTGAGGAGGGCGATAGAATTTGCCCATTTCCTGTCCGGTCACTTCCCGATACTTCTCCTCCACCCGTACCAGCTCGTGCAAAAAGGCGGATTTGTCCGCGATGGCGGACATATCGGGGTGGGAATAGGTGTGGTTGGCCACCGTGTGCCCCTCCGCCGCCATCCGCCGCACCAGCTCCGGGGCGCTCTCCAGATAGTGCCCTACCACGAAAAAGGCGGCGGGCACCTCCTGCTTTTTCAGCGTATCCAGTATGGCGGCGGTGTAGCCGTTTTCGTAGCCGGCGTCAAAGGTGAGGTAGATGCGTTTTTGGGCGGTGTCGCCCAGATAATAGGCGTCGTACGCCGCCAAGGCTTCGACGGTGGCGTTTCCCGTGGGTGGGGCACCCTCCTGCCGAAAGCTCAGCCCCCAGTTTCCTGCCGCCGTGGCCACAGCGGCCGGGGCGGGCTGCGCCAGCCCCATTCCTACTGCCCCGATGGCAATGATGGCCAGCACCACCACCGCTGTAAAGATGCGTTTTCGGGTTACAATAAAGAACATCGTCATCACTCCTTTGTTTAGGATATGATGGAAAGTTAGAAATTAGGAGTTAGGAGTTCGAAATTTGCACAGACCTCGTAGGGCGGGGGTTTGCTCCCGTCGTTTTTGCATCCCTAATCCTCCCTCAGCCGTCCGTCCTCCATCACCACGCGGCGGGGGCAGGCCGCCCCGATGGCAGGGTCGTGGGTGATGATCACCACCGTGTGCCCGTTTCGGTGCAGGTCCCGCAGGAGCGCCAGGATCTCCCGCCCTGCGGCGGTGTCCAGGTTGCCGGTGGGTTCGTCCGCCAGCAGAACGGGAGGATTCCCTGCCACCGCACGGGCGATGGCGACCCGCTGCTGCTGTCCTCCCGATAATTGGGCGGGGCGATGGTCCATGCGCGCGGCAAGCCCCACCTGCTGCAGGCTTTCCAGCGCCAGCTTGCGGCGGACGCGCTCGGGAATGCCCCGATAGAGGAGAGGGAGCTCCACGTTTTCCCGTGCCGTCAGCCCGGGCAGCAGGTGAAACCCCTGAAACACAAACCCCACGGTCTCTCCCCGGACGCGGGAAAGCTGTCCCTCGGTCATTCCCTCCACCGTCTGCCCCGCCAGACGGTAGGAGCCGCCGTCGGGGGTATCCAGACACCCAAGCAGGTTCATCAGGGTGGATTTTCCCGACCCCGATGGACCGAGGATGGCCACCATCTCGCCCCGCGCCACGGTGAAATCCACCCCGTTCAGCGCTTTCACCCGTTGCTCTCCCACCGTGTATTGCTTGCAAATGCCCCGCATCTCGATCAGTGTTTCCATATTCTCCCGTCCCTCCGTTTTGTCATTAACACATTCATTGTGTGTCGCGGCGACGAAAAAACACACGGCAAAACCCACCAAAATTTCTTTCCATTCATCCCCTAATGGTTGAAATTTGACTTTTTTTGCGAAATGTGATAAAATACTTACGCTGTTTCGATAGATACTCTTGCTTTTGGCAAGTTTGTTGGATTTCACAACGGAAAGGAAGACCGATATGCGAAAATATGCGGCGATCCTCTGTGCGGTGGCTATGCTGGGCGGTCTGTGCGCCTGCAAAAAGGCGGACAAGCCCGCCGACACCAAGCCCACCGCTACCACCACAACCACAACAACCTCCACTACCATGGAGGAGGGGGTCAAAAAGCCTCTGAATCTTACCTATGCCACCGGCTTCTCCGATGGTGTGGCGCTGGTGCGCTACACCGACACCGACGGCGTCGAGCAGGCGGCCGCTATCAACACCGCCGGCGAGATCTTATTCGCCCTGCCCGAGGATATGCCTTTGGACGGCGAGGGATACAAAAACGGCATCCGCGTGGTAGGCAACGTCATCTATGACAAAACCGGCACCGTCATCGCCAGCCCGGAGATCAGCGGCTACGATGCCCTGATGACCGGCAACTGCGGCGGCTACGTGTTGGCTAAGAAAGCGACCCCTATTATCTTGCCCGCCCCCGCCCCCGAGAATGCCACGACCACCACCACCACCTCGTCCGACACCACCGGCAGTACCACCACCGCCGGCGGCATCAACAGCATTCCGGTTACCAGCGCGGAATATCTGACCATCGGTGTGCTGAACAATAAGGGCGAGTGGGTGCATCCTCTCTCTGTCGATCATCCCATCGCTCAGGCCATCACCCACGCCGCTCAGCCGGCAGAAAATTTCACCTACCTCACGACGGACGTGCTGATGGTGTATGTGGATCTGGCTTCCACGCCGCAGTACTACAGCTTTGTGAATAACACCCTTACGCCGAACTACGCCCATTACGAGTCCATCAATTATCAGGACGAGGACGCCGGCATCTATCAGATTGCTGCCGATAACACCCAGAAGCTGGTGATCGGGAACGTGGTCAGCGACTATTTCTTCAAGGACGCTTTCATCGGCCGCACTGTGGTAGAGAATAAAGAGGGCGAAGTGGAAACGTTGGTGAAGCTGTACGACTATACCGGTAAGGTGTTGTCCGATCTGACCGATTATCCCTTGTGGGGCAATCGCTATTATTTCATCTACGACCGCCTCATCGTCCCCATTGACGATGGCAGCGGCAGCCGTCAACTGGTGATCCTGAATAAGGACGGCACCCCTGCCTGCGACCCTGTGGTGTTGGGCCTGCGGGACATCTTCTATGCGCCCGACGAGACCGGCATTGTGGTGGAGAATCACACCGCCGAGGGTGCGGTCAGCTATTGCCATTATTCCTGGGACGGCACCGTCACCCCCTATACCGACGTGGCGGCTTTTGCCGGATTTACCGAGGGCCTGGCTGCGGTCACCCTCGCCGATGGCACGTTGTGCTACATCAACCACAAGGCCGAGATCGTGATCCGCTGATCGAAGCATAAAAAGAGAGCCGAGGCTGATGCCTCGGCTCTTTTCTGCGTTATTCGTTTTTGTCTTGGGGATATTGTTTGCGGTGTCTGCGGCTGTAGCGGTGATAGGGGACAAAGGGGATGAGGGACAGAAACAGACGGCGACGGCGGCGGACGTAGTGCATCCGTTCCCGTTCGGTGATGGATTGTTCGATACGGGCGTTGATGTGGCGTAGCTCCCGCTGAAATTTATTCAGGAAAGAGGCAAACCAGATGACCCAAATGAACAGCACAATGATAGCCGCAAGGAACAGTAACAGCCAAAAGGCGTTTTCATTCTGCTCCTCGCCCACTTCGTTCGCGGCTGCCAGCAAGTATAACATCGGTATCGGCATCGGTGTTATCTCCTATCTGTACATAATCGTTTAGCCTATTCTATCATATCTCTGCAACAAAAACAAGCCTAAAACCACATTTTAGGGAAAGAATGTCAAAAATCGTGACTCGAGCAGTAAAAAAGCAGGGAACGCCCTGCTTTTTGAGTCATTATCGGTTGTTGAACTCCTTCAGGCTGCGCTGGGCCTCCCGCTTCATATCCCGTTTGGCGGCGTCCTCTCGCTTGTCGTACAGCTTCTTACCGCGGCAGAGACCCACCTGCACTTTCACACGGCTGCCCTTGAAGTAGAGGGAGATGGGAATGAGGGAGTAGCCCTCCTGCTTGACGATGCCGAACAGACGCATGATCTCCCGCTTGTGCATGAGCAGGCGGCGCACCCGTAACGGGTCGCGATTGAAAATGTTGCCCTTATCGTAGGGGCTGATGTGCATACCGTTGACAAACATCTCGCCGTTCACCACGGCGCACCAGGCGTCCTTGAGGTTGACGCCGCCTGCGCGGAGCGCCTTCACCTCGGTGCCGCACAGCTCGATGCCCGCCTCAAAGGATTCCTCGATGAAATAATCGTGGAACGCCTTGCGGTTTTCGGCAATGGTTTTGTTTTGCTTTTTGGCTTCGGCCATAACGGCACCTCCTTTCGTAGCAACGTGGGAGAATGGCGATAGCCATTCTCAAGGGGTGGCAACGCAGGGTGGGGTGGGCACAATCTTCGAGCCACCCCATACCTCCTTTTTAAAAAGTTAGGAGTTATGAGTTAGGAGTTAGGAGTTGATACGTTGTGCCAAGTCGGCAATAACTCCTAACTCCTCATTCCTAACTCCTCATTATCACAGTTCGTTTCTGCCCTCCAGCGAGCGGGAGAGAGTGATCTCGTCCGCATACTCCAGGTCGCCGCCCACAGGGATGCCGTAGGCCAGCCGCGTCACCTTGATGTTCAGCGGCTTGAGCAGGCGGGAGAGGTACAGGGCGGTGTAGTCGCCCTCCACGGTGGGGTTCTGGGCCATAATGACCTCCTGCACCGTCTCGTCCTCCAGGCGGCGCAGCAACTCCTTGACGCGGAGCTGGTCGGGGCCGCGCCCGTCCATGGGGGAGATGGTGCCGTGGAGCACGTGGTAGAGACCGTTGTACTCCCCGGTGCGCTCCACCGCCAGCACGTCACGGGGATCCTCCACCACGCAGACGGTGGTGCGGTCCCGACGGCTGTCGCCGCAGAGAGGGCAGGTGGCGCTGTCGGTGAGGTTGCAGCACACCGGACACTCGTGAATCTTATCCCGCGCATCCGTCAAGGCTTCCATAAAAGTCTTGGCGTCTTTTTCGGGCATATACAGCAGGTGAAAGGCCAATCTGGCGGCGGACTTGCGTCCGATGCCGGGCAGGCGCTCCAGCTGTTCGGTCAGCCGCTCAAGCGGCACAATGGAGTATCCCATATCAGAACAGCCCCGGGATGTTCATGCCGCCGGTGACCGAGCCCATCTTCTGCTCGGCGTCCTTAGCGGCGGCACGATTGGCCTCGTTGACGGCGGCCATCACCAGATCCGCCAGCATCTCGGCGTCGTCGGGGTCCACCGCGTCGGGGCTGATGGTCAGGGCGACCAGATCGTGCTTGCCGTTGACGGTGGCGGACACGGCGCCGCCGCCGGCGGTGGCGGAGTACTCGGTCTCCTCCAGCTCAGCCTGCACGCGCTGGGCGTCCTCCTGCATCTTCTGGGCCTGACGGAGCATGGCCTGCATGTTGCCCGGGCCTCCGCCCATACCCTTCGGGATGTTTGCTTTCATATCGTATTCCTCCAATGGTTAGTATTTTATGTAGGGAGGCATTCCATATGCCCCGCATTGTCGGGCGGAATGGAATCCGCCCCTATGGTATCCCATCAACGTTGGATAGGCTCTGTAGGGGCAGGCGTCCTCAATCGCCCGCACCAATCTCACTCTTTCTCGTTGACCTCAATACCCATGCCGCGGCCTGCGGTGAGCAGCTGCGCCAGCGGATCGTTTTCAGGTTTTTTAATTTGCTGCTTGCGGCGCAGAGCCATGGGGTAGGTCTGCCCCGTCACCTGACGGATGGCGTTTTGCAACTGCTCCTTGTTGCCGCCCTCTTTGAGCAGCTGTGCCAGCAGGGGATTCTCGATGCAGATAACCAGGCTACCCTCCTTCAGCAGGGCGGTGGTGCCGTCCAGCATTCCAAAGAGGGGCGGACAGCTCTGCCGCAGGTGATCCAGCACTTCTGCCCAGCGGTCAAAGGTTTTTTCTATCGGCTCAATTCCGACGGCGGTGGGGGCGGGGATGACCGGCATCCCATTGGGTGTCTCCGCAAGGGGAGCTTCCATGGGGGTGGGAATCGCTTCGGATTCTGCCGCTGTCGGAATCGGGTTCGTAGCCGACGCAGTCGGCGTGCCCCCCTTGTGTAAAGGGGGGATGTCGCCGCAGGCGACAGGGGGGATTGTGGACGGAGCGACCACACCGTTTTTGATGGCGTTTTCCAGCGTCTCGATGCGGTGGATCAGTGCCGCTTTGGTATCGTCCAGACGGGGGTCGCATAGGCGGAGCACCGCCATCTCCATCTCCACGCGGCGGGAGACGCCGCCCTTGAGGCGGTCGAGGGTGCCCTGCAGCACCTCCATCATGTGCAGGATGGTGGCCAGCCCCAGCTTCTGCGCCTGAGCGCGCATGGCGCCCAGCTCGTCGGGGGTGGCGACCACCAGCTCCCCTACATCGGTGACGCTGTTCAGCACCATCAGATTGCGCAGGTAGGTCACCCACTCGGCACACAGCCGCTCCATATCCTTGGCGGAGCGGTAGAGGGTATCCACCAGAGCCAGAGCGGCAGGGGCATCCTGCGCCGCTACGCAGTCGGTGAGCTGAGCCAGTGTGTCCTGCCCCGCCATGCCGGTGACGGCGGTGACGGTGTCCATATCGATGTGCTGTGCCACAGAGGCGCACTGGTCGAGGAGCGACAGGCCGTCACGCAGGGCGCCGTCTGCCAGACGGGCCAGCAGCATCGCCGCGTCGGGGGTGACGGTGAGTCCCTCCTCGGTTGCTACGTAGGTGATGCGGGCGGCGATCTCCTCGGGGCGGATGCGCCCGAAATCAAACCGCTGGCAACGGGAGAGGATGGTGGCGGGCAATTTATGCACCTCGGTGGTGGCGAGGATGAAGATCACGTGGGCAGGGGGCTCTTCCAGGGTTTTGAGCAGGGCGTTGAAGGCGCCGGCGGAGAGCATATGCACCTCGTCGATGATGTAGACACGGTAGGTGCCGCTGACGGGGGTAAAGGCCACCTCGTCCCGCAGGTCGCGGATGGAGTCCACGCCGTTGTTGGAGGCGGCGTCGATCTCGGTGACGTCCAGGATGGTGCCGTCGTCGATGCCGCGGCAGATGGCGCACTCGTTGCAGGGGTCGCCGTCCACGGGGTGGGCGCAGTTTACCGCCTTGGCCAGAATTTTGGCGCAGGTGGTCTTGCCCGTACCGCGGCAACCCGTGAAGAGGTAGGCGTGGGACAGACGACCGGTCTTTAATTCGTTTTTGAGGGCGGCGGTCACCGTCTCCTGCCCGCTGACGTCGGAGAAGGTGCGGGGTCGCCATTTGCGGTAAAGCGCCTGATACATAGACGTATCTCCTTTCGGTGGAGAGATAAGGCTTCCTCCTTGAGGCGATTCCCCCGTCAAGCGGGGGAAATGTCACCGCAGGTGACAAAAGGGGGCCGCTTCGCGGCGAGCGAGGTTGGCAAATGCGAAGCGTTTGACGGAGGGAGTTTATCGCGCACCCACGTTGGTGCAAGTGAAACTCCCTCCGACCTCGCTAACGCTCGGTCACCTCCCTCAAGAGGGAGGCAAAGAAGGAATGATCGCGGTCACACAAAAGTAAAACCGTGCTCTCTCGGGCATACGGACAGGAGGGTTGACTGCGGCACACGGACATCGACCGCTTAATGCTGCTCGGTTCCCCGCCTGACATGGTTCACGGCGCACCGTCGCACAGGACCCGCCTGCCCGTATGCCCCAAAGGGTACGGTTTCAAGTGTCTCTAAATATTATACTATAAAGAAATACAGAAATCAACTGGTTTTTTGTGTTTTGGTAAACGAAAAAAGGACACCCGATTGGGTGCCCTTTTTCATTTTCTTCCCAGTAATTTGTCGGTGGTGCATCCCAACAGATCGGCCATACGGCACAGCGTCGCCAACGGCGGCTCCACCGCGCCTGCCTCGTATTTTGTATACGAGGTGCGGTGCACCACCAAAAAATCCGCCATTTGCTGTTGGGTATATCCGTGTTCTTTTCGCCACTGACGCAAATGCTGTGCTAACGCCACCATAACACCCTCCTATCAATGTGGGGGTTATATCCCCTTAATATTGGAGATTATAACCCCCATAATAAGCAGTGTCAAGGGGGTGCACTATGATTTCGTTTGATAAATTATGGAAGACAATGGAAAACAAAGGCGTTTCCACCTATTATTTGCGAGAAAATGCCGGCATCGACAGCAAAACGGTACGCCGTTTAAAAGCAGGCGAAAACATTGAAACAAAAACACTGGACAAACTTTGCACTGCTCTCAACTGTCGTTTAGAGGATATTGCCGAGTATATTCCTGATTAATCATTGCTTGTGCACAGGAACGAAAAAAGGACACCCGATTGGATGCCCTTTTTCATTTCGTGATTGAAGATTAGCCGTTGGCCTTTTTGGCCAGGGCAGCCTTCTTACGGGCCGCGGTGTTCTTGTGCAGCAGACCCTTAGCAACAGCCTGGTCGATCTTCTTCTGAGCGGCACGGACGGCCTCGACGGTGTTCTCGCCGGTCTCGATGGCGACGTTGGCCTTCTTGATCTCAGTCTTCAGAGCAGAGCGGTTGGCCTTGTTACGAGCGGTCTTAACCGCGATGACCTTAACGCGCTTCTTAGCGGATTTAATGTTGGGCATAAGTGCACCTCCTATCAATGTAGTAATCACGCACCTAACATCTTAACACCTATTTGTCAAAATTGCAACAGAAATTTTTGAAAAACCTTGATTTTTTCCGTATTTACCTACTTTTCGGGAGAAAATAAGCCCAAAAGGAGGCGTTTTGAATGAATTTTCGCACCGATTTAGCGGTAGAGGCGGTGGCGCCGCACCATCTAAAGGAGGAGGACGTGTGCCAACAGACCCAGAAAATAGGCACGCTGACCCTCCATCGTATCCGCATTTTGACTGCCCGGGGGGAGGCGGCGGTGGGCAAGCCGCGGGGGCGGTACGTCACCGCCACCCTGCCGTCGCTGACGGATCACGAGCAGGATCTGTCCGCCCACGCCGCCGCCATCGGCAAGGAACTTAAGGCCATGCTCCCGCCCGAGGGGACGGTGCTGGTGGTGGGGCTGGGCAACCGCACGGTGACGCCCGACGCCCTGGGGCCCGCCACCGCCGAATTGGTGTTGGCCACCCGTCACATCCGCGGCGAGTTCGCCCGCACGGCGGGGCTCACCGATCTGCGCCCCACGGCGGTCATCGTCCCCGGGGTACTGGGGCAGACCGGCACCGAAAGCAGCGAGACGGTGCGGGGGGTGTGCCGGGAGATCCATCCCGCCGCGGTCATCGTCATCGACGCGCTGGCGGCGGGGGAGGTGAATCGGCTGGGGCGGACGGTGCAGCTGTGCGACAGCGGCATCGCCCCCGGCAGCGGGGTGGGCAACGACCGCCGCCCCCTCAATCGGGAGGTGCTGGGGGTGCCGGTCATCGGCATCGGCGTCCCCACCGTGGTGGACGCGGTGATGGATGGGTGCGAAGCGCCCATTATGATGACACCCCGCGAGGTGGATGTGATGATTTCCCGTGCCGCACGGCTGCTGGCATTGTCGATCCACGTAGCTTTGCAGCCTGCGTACTCTCCGACGGAATTGATGGAGGTAGCGAGAGGAATATAGGAAAGGCTTCCCTGTTCTGTACGCAAAAAAGAGGATGGACATTGTCCATCCTCTTTTTCATTATTCATCATCTAGTTTGAGCACCGCCATAAACGCCTCTTGGGGCACCTCTACGCTGCCCAGCTGGCGCATACGCTTTTTACCCTCTTTCTGCTTCTCCAGCAGCTTCTTCTTTCGGGTAATATCGCCGCCGTAGCACTTGGCCAGCACGTCCTTACGCATAGCGCGCACCGTCTCGCGGGCAATGATCTTGCCGCCGATGGCGGCCTGCACCGGCACCTCGAACAGCTGGCGGGGGATGTTATCCTTCAGTTTCTCGCACATCTTACGGGCACGGCTGTAAGCGTTGCCGCTAAACAGAATGAAGGACAAGGCGTCCACGATTTCGCCGTTGAGCATAATATCCAGCTTGACCAATTCGCTCTTGACGTAGCCTTTCAGCTCATAGTCGAAGCTGGCGTAGCCCTTGGTGCGGCTCTTCAGCGCATCAAAGAAATCGTACACGATCTCATTCAGCGGCAGCTCGTAGTGAATATCCACGCGGGTGGGATCGAGGTATTTCATATCCTTGAATACACCGCGGCGCTCCTGACACAGCTCCATAATGTTGCCCACGTAGTCGTTGGGGGCGAAAATATGGGCGTCCGCAATGGGCTCCTCCGCCATAGCGATGGTGGTGGGGTCGGGGTAGTTGGTGGGGTTGTCCACCATGATCACCGAGCCGTCGGACAGGGTGATGCGATAAATAACGCTGGGGGCGGTGGTAATTAGGTCGAGGTTATACTCACGCTCCAGGCGTTCTTGGATAATCTCCATATGGAGCAAACCTAAAAATCCGCAACGGAAGCCAAAGCCGAGAGCCACCGAGGTTTCCGGCTCCCAGGTCAGGGAGGCATCGTTTAATTGCAGGCGCTCCAGCGCCTCACGCAGATCCTGATAGTGGGCGCCGTCGGCGGGGAACACGCCGCAGAACACCATGGGGTTGACCTTGCGGTAGCCGGGCAGCGGCTCGGCGGCAGGCTTGGCGGCGTGGGTGATGGTATCGCCCACACGGGCGTCGCCCACCGTCTTAATGGAGGCGGCCAGATAGCCCACCTGACCGGCGCGCAGTTCCTTAGCCGGCTCTAAACGACCGGGGCGCATAATGCCCACCTCGACGACGTCAAAGGTGGCGCCGGAGGCCATCATCTTGATGGTGTCACCGGCCTTCACCACGCCGTCCATCACGCGGAAATACACGATAACGCCGCGGTAAGAATCGTAATAACTGTCAAAAATCAGTGCCTGCAGGGGTTTTTCGTCGTCGCCCTCGGGGGGAGGGAGTTTCACGATGGCTTCCAACACCTCTTCGATGTTCAGTCCCGCCTTGGCGGAGATGTGGGGCGCCTCGGAGGCGTCGATGCCGATGATGTCCTCGATCTCGGTGGCCACACGGTCGGGGTCGGCGGCGGGCAGGTCAATCTTGTTGATGACGGGGAGAATCTCTAAGCCGTGCTCGGCAGCGAGATAGGTGTTGGCGAGAGTCTGCGCCTCCACGCCCTGGCTGGCGTCCACCACCAGCAGCGCACCCTCGCAGGCGGCGAGGGAACGGCTCACCTCGTAGTTAAAGTCCACGTGACCGGGGGTGTCGATGAGATTGAAAGTGTATTCCTCTCCGTCCTGCGCCGTATAGTTGAGGGTGACGGCGTGGGCCTTGATGGTGATGCCCCGCTCCCGCTCCAAGTCCATGCTGTCTAAGAGCTGCTCCTCCATATCCCGCAGCGCCACGGTGTTGGTCTTCTCCAGCAGGCGGTCCGCCAGGGTGGATTTGCCGTGGTCGATGTGGGCGATGATGCAGAAATTGCGAATATGCTTCTTGATGTCAGCCATCGGTTGGCACCTCTTTCGTGATGAGTTAGGAATGAGGAATTAGGAGTTAGGAGTTATCGCACCGCCCAAAATGAGTCGTGTAGGGGCGGGCGTCCCCGACCGCCCGTTGCCATTTCCTATAGTAAATCAAGTTATTATACCATTTTTATTCCCCTTTGACAAGCAAAACCATTGAAATGAGATAAGAATAATGTTAAAATGGGGAAAAGAATCGGACACAAGGAGGAATACCTATGGTTCGCGTTACTATATGGAACGAATATTGCCACGAGCGGGAGGATGCGGCGGTACGCGCCGTGTATCCCGACGGCATCCACGGCGCCGTCGCCGCCGCCTTGGGCGGACAGGAGGACGTCTCCGTCACCACCGCCACCCTCTACGATGAAGCGGGCAACAAAAATCCCGATTGCGGTTTGCCCGCCACGTTGTTGGAAGCCACCGACGTGCTGATCTGGTGGGGTCACGTCCGCCACTGGGACGTGGACGACGCCGTCGCCGAGCAGGTGCAGCAGGCGGTGTTGCGGGGTATGGGCCTCATCGTGCTCCATTCGGGACATATGTCCAAGCCCTTTATGCGGCTGATGGGCACCTCCTGCACCCTCACCTGGCGTGAGGATGGGGATATGGAGCGGCTGTGGGTCATCGACCCCGCCCACCCCATCGCGGCGGGGCTGGATCGCTATTTCGACCTGCCCAACGAGGAGACCTACGGCGAGCCCTTCGACATCCCCACCCCCGACGAGCTGGTGTTTATCGGCTGGTACGAGGGCGGCGAGGTGTTCCGTTCCGGCTGCTGCTGGCGGCGGGGCTTGGGTCGGGTATTCTATTTCCAGCCCGGTCACGAGACCTTCCCCAGCTACTACGACAGCCGCGTACAGCAGGTGCTGCGCAACGCCGTGCGTTGGGCACAGCCCACCGCCCGCAAGGCGGAGCTGGGATGCCCCAACGTAACAAAACCCACCGCGAAATTTGACGAATAAGGAGTCTGACACTATGGATTGGACCGAAGTATGCATCCGCATCCCCGCCGTGACGGTGGATGAGGCCGCCGCCATCGCTAATATGGTGGTGCCTTACGGCATCTACATTGAGGATTACAGCGACCTGGAGCAGGGCGCGCGGGAAATTGCCCGCATCGACCTGATCGACGAGGATCTGCTGGCTAAGGAGCGGGACACCGCCCTCATACATCTGTACATCTCCCCCGAGGAGAACCCCGCCGAGGCGGTGGCCTTCCTGCGGGAGCGATACACCGCCGTGGGCATCGACCACACGGTGGAGTCCAACAATGTCCGCGAGGAGGATTGGGCGAATAACTGGAAGAAGTATTTTAAGCCCCTTCCCGTGGGCGAGAAAATTCTCATTTGCCCCTCTTGGGAGACGGCGGAGAATCCCGATGGCCGCGCGGTGCTGTCCATCGACCCCGGCATGGCCTTCGGCACCGGCGGTCACGACACCACCCGACTGGTGCTGGAGACGTTGGAAAAGTACGTCACTGAGGGCGTGGACTTCCTGGACGTGGGTTGCGGCAGCGGCATTCTCTCCATCGCCGCCTGCCTGCTGGGTGCAGGCCGCGCCCTGGGTATCGACATCGATGCCCTGGCGGTCAAGACTGCCATCGAGAATGGTGAACTCAACGGTCTCGCTGCGCCCAAGTACGAAATTCGTCTGGGCGACCTCGCCAAGGACGTTAGCGGAAAATTCCCCGTCATCGCCGCCAACATCGTGGCGGACGCCATCATCATGCTGTCTCCCGCCATCCCCGCCCTGCTGGCGGAGAATGGCGTGTACATTGTCTCCGGCATCATCGACACCCGCGAGCAGGACGTGCTCACCGCCCTTGCCACCTGCGGCTTTGCCGTGGTGGAGCGCCGCGAGCACGGCGGCTGGCTGTGCTTGGTGTGCAAAAAGGCGTAACGAGAGTCGGAATAGGACTTTAGCCGACGAAGTCGGCGCGCCTCCCTTGTGTAAAGGGAGGTGGATTTTCGCCGAAGGCGAAAAGACGGAGGGATTGTCGCTTACTTGAGCTGCGCCATCTGCGACGGCTACAATCCCCCAGTCACGGCTACGCCGTGACATCTTCCCTCGCCGGGAAACGGCCCCCCTTTGTCTGCTTCGCAGACATTTCCCCCGCCAAGCGGGGGAATCACCTTTACACAAGGGGGCCACGCCGCGACGCGGCTAAATTGCTCGACTTTAGCAAGGAGGCTTATTTATGCCCCGATTTTTTATTGACTATACCCCCACCGTGGGCGGCACCGCCGTCATCGAGGGTGCGGATGCCCGCCACATCGGCGGTGCCCTGCGCATGACCGCAGGCGAAGCCCTCACCCTCTGCGATGGGCGCGGCACCGACTATGCCTGCACCGTCACCGCGGTGGAGAAAGAGCGGGTCACCCTTGCGGTGGATGCCGCCGCACCCACTGCCTCCGAGCCCTCTCTGGCAGTCACCCTCTATATGGGTCTGCCCAAGGGGGACAAGATGGAGCTCATCATCCAAAAGGCGGTGGAGCTGGGCGTCACCGCCATCGTCCCCGTGGCTATGTCCCGCTGCATCGTCAAGCTGGACGGCAAGGACGCCGCCAAAAAGCAGGCCCGCTGGCAGAAGATTGCCGCCGAGGCGGCAGGCCAAAGCGGCCGGGGCATCATCCCCACGGTGGAATTTCCCCTGTCTTGGAAACAGGCCTTGGCGCGCTTTGCACAGGAAAAGACCCTCCTCTGCTACGAGGGCGGCGGCCAACCTATCGGCACCCTCGTCACCCCTGCGGACACCGCTGTCAGCTTGGTGGTGGGTCCCGAGGGCGGCTTTGACGTGGCCGAGGTGGAGGCGGTGTTAGCCGCCGGCGGCAAGATCGCCACCTTAGGCCCCCGCATCCTGCGGTGCGAGACCGCCCCCCTCGCCGCCATGGCCGTCTTGATGGAAAAAAGCGGAAATATGGAGTGATGATATGAACAAGAAAAAATGGAAAGCCCCTTTGCTGGTTCCCCGTAAGCAGGTGGAGGAGACGGTGGTGGAATTGAAAACCGATTATCGCACGGCGCTGAGCCGTCTGCGTCAGTTGGACGGCGTGTGCCGCAACACCGATTCCGATGGATACGAAATGCTGTTTATCGTCTATCGGAACGGTCGCATTGGGGTGGCGGACGCCTCTTCTTTCGGTCGTCGGTACAGCACGCGCTCCGCGTTTCTCTCCGGCGGGCTGTATACCGAGGAGGGTAAGACTAAAGCGGTGGTGTACACCTATTCCTCCGCTGTGGCCCGTGCGGTCAACGCGGCGTACCTCTCTGTTTTGGTGCTGTTGGGATTTCTTGTGCTGTCGGTGGCGTGGCTGGGCAGTAACCCCTCCCCGTTGGGGTGGGTCGGCGTCGGCACGTTTGCGGCGGCGCTGGTTGTCACCGTCGGTGGATGGATGATCCACTTTGGTCAAACAAAATATGACGCTACAGAGGATGCTCGCCGTATGCGCGAGGAGGCTGTCCGCCGTTTGGAAGCCATCGACGAGTGGGATAAATAAGCGTTTTTATTTACAAATGGTATAAAACAATAAGAATTATACAGAAGAAGGCAAAAATACCGCAAAAAGCTGAAGGAGGATTGTTTATGGGAAGAGCATGGAAAGGCGCCCTTGTCGTGATGTTGGCCCTGCTGCTGTGGGTGAGCGTATGGCCGTTGACCGTGGCCGCTGACGATCCCGTTTGGGACGGGGCAGCAAAGACGGTGACCATGAAGGCGGGGGAGGAGCAACGCTACATCTACATCCCCGCCGCCGATGGCAATTACACCATCAGTCAGTCCACCTCGGTGATTCGCACATCCTTTGAGCAGGCGGATCTGATCGATAAGGACGCCGAGCCCATCCCCGTCCACGTGGAGGGGAAGGCAAACCCCAACGACGAGTGCTATCGGCTCAAGGGCGGTGTGCGTTACATCGTACGGATGTCCATGTGGGAGGGGCATACCGAGTGGCCGAACGGTCTCACCGATACCATCTCCATCTATGCGGGCGAGCCGAAAAAGGAGATCGATCTCTGCACGCCTTATCCCGCCAACGGTGAGCTGAAGCTGACCGTCAAGCCGGGCGACACCTACAAATACAAATTTACCCCTTCCACCACGGACTATTACGTGCTGTACAGCGCCAACACCGTGGTGGATGTGCGGCTGGCTCATGGCCCTGATGATATGGGAATGCCGGAGAACCAGCTGATGATTGCCAACCCCTTCGGTGTGATGCACGGCTATCTTACCCAGCTCACCGCGGGCGAGACGTATATGATCTGGTTCAGCATGTGGGAGGGACACCCCGATCGGGAAGGCTTCACCGACACCTACTATCTACAGAAGGTGAGCGGGATGAAGGCGGCCGAGCTGCGCTCGGCTTACGACCACAAGACCACCGACCTATACGGCTACGTGGGAGGTCATATCCAGCTCTTCCCTTATACCGACCCGTTGTACTATGAAGCCTTTACTACCGAGTGGTCGATCAGCGACACCTCGGTGGCCCAGTTTGTGACCGGCTCCGACCACAAGCAGACCCGCGAACTGGAGCTGAAGAAGGCGGGCACCGTCACCGTTACCGCTATGGTGGATGGCAAGGCGGTTTCCAAAACCATCACCGTCAAGGACCGCCCCGTGCTGGAGGTGGGGAAGAGCACGAGGCTTACTTTTGGCGGTACGCTGGGCGTGCAATGCGCCTTTACCCCTGCCGAAAGCGGCACCTACCGCTTCGCCATGACGGGTGCCGGCGGCACCACCGTCATTCAGGATACGGGTTATGCCACCTACTGGGAGGGCTCGGGCTCTCTGTCCGCCCGTCTGACCGCGGGCAAGACCTATATTTTGGAGGGGGCCTTTGGCCCTGCGGATTATACCGTGAAGGTAACCAAGGGCGGCAGCAGCACCCCCACCAATCCTGCCCCGCCCTCCGGCGACGAGCCCGGCAGTACCACGTCTTCTTCTGCTTCGCAGCCGTCTGCAGAGCCCACCGACGAGCCGGTGGTGGCGCCTACCGACACCACTGCCTCTGCAGCAGATAAAAAGCCCGCCCACAAGGTGCCGGTGCACCATGAGAACGGCAAGGGGAACGTGCGCTATGAGGACGTAGCCCATCTGCTGGGCGAGGGCGAAACCCTCACCGTGACGGTGGAGGACAGCGCGGTCACCACCGTTTCTCTGCCTGTGCAGGCGCTGGCCGAGGCGGCTCAGGCAGATACCACCCTGCGGGTGGAGCTGTCCCACGCCACCGTGACGCTGGACGCCACCGTGCTGGCCCGTGCCGCCGCGGCGGCAGAGGGTGAGGCGGTGGAGCTGACGGTGGATCGTGTCCGGCCCGACACCCTCGCGGAGAGCCAGCAGGCAAAACTGAAGAACAAAGAGGTTGCCGCCGTGGTGCGGCTGACCCTGACAGGCGGTGCCGAGATCCATGAGCTGGGCGGCACAGCGGCGGTTACCATCCCCTTTACCCCGGAGAAAGGGAAGAGCCTGAAGGACTATACTGTGTATTATCTGTCTGCCGACGGTAAACTGGAGAAGATGAAGACCACCGTCACGCAAGGCGGCCTGACCTTCCTCACCACGCATTTTTCCGATTACGTGATGATGTATGAGCCCCAGACCGAGCAAAAGCCGGCGGTAGCGCCGCTGACCGTTATCCTGTGCGTAGCGGGAGCCCTGCTGATAATGGGCGGCGGAGTTGTTTCCATCCTCCTGTTGAGCAAAAAGCGTTAACAAAAAAGCCCTGCCTGACGGCATACGCCGTCAGGCAGGGCTTTTCATTATGCAAACGCTACTTTCAAATCGGGATTTTCCTGCTGGGCGTCCTCAAAGGTCTCCCAAAAGCCGTCGGCGTCAAAGGCTAAATCCTCATACCCGACGATGGTGATGGCGGTATCCTCCAAATCGGTGAGGCAGTCCATCAGGGCGTCCAGATTATGCCCGTACCAATCGGGGAAATCCAGCGCCTCGGCGATGCAGGCGTGGAGCTCGGTTTTGTCGGCGCAGCCGCCGCAAGCTATGGTCACGTTCATATCAAGGCTCTCCGTATAACAGCGTAAAACTTTTGTAGTGGTCGCCGGTGTAGTAGATCAGCCCGTCGTTGGAATAGACGATGCGCTTGGCACCGCGGGAGGTGATGCCGTAGGTGTCGATGTCGCACTCGTAATAGAGGCGGCCCGCCTTGTTGGGCAGCAGCCCCTCTTTGTTATAGAAGCGGTCGCCGCCGCAGCACTTATTGGCAGGCTTGCCGAGGGAATTGTACTGGCTCTTGGTGACGAAATTCTTGGGTAGCTTGCCGTAGGTGTGGAGGTACAGCGCCACGTCCTCTTTGCTCTCGTAGATGCCGTCCTCGTCGATGGCGGCGGAGCCGCTGCCGGTGGGACGGGTGGTCGTGGTGGTGATTATTGTACCCGCACCGCCCTTGACGTAGGTGGCGGGGTAGAATTCGATGGTGCCCTTATAATTTTGGATGGTGCCGGTGAGGGTGACGGAGTCACCCACGTTCACCTCTGCGGGGCTTCCCTCGGCGGGTTTGACGCGGTAGCAGAGGATCTCGCACGTGCCGGAATAGCCACCCTGCACCTGAATGGTAAAGGTGGCGTTGCCGTAGCCTGCGTTATAGCTCTCCCGCACGTCCACCACCGTTCCCTTGAGGGTGGCGTCATTGGGCAGGGATTCTCCCACATCCAGCTTGACGGCGGCGTCCACCAACTGCATCTCGGGGGTGAGGCTGAGGGTGGGCTTGGCGGTGGGGGAGGGAGCCGTCGTGGTCGTGGTGGTGGATACGGTGATGATGGTGGGGGTGGGCTTGGGCAATGGGGTGGTGGCGGTGGTCACGCCCCCTGTGGTGAGCTTCACCGAGGTGGAGGTGCTCTGTTCGGTCGTTGTGGTGGTGCCGTCGGCGGATGCCGCCGTGGTGGTCGTGGTGGTGCTGACCGTGGAGGACGCGGAGGTGTCCACGTCCACAGAGACGTCTGCGTGGCAGGCGGTGAGGGTCAGCCACGTGGCCAAAATCAGAAACAGCGATAACAGTCTTTTGAATTTCATAGGTACCTCCAAGGGATGTAATACAAAGAAAGTATATCATAACCGATGAAATTAGTAAAGAGGGAGTTCGTACTCATATTTGCTCCCCGTTCCCGCATACCCTATATGGGTGATACTATGAAACGAAAGACGATCAAAATCTGTGTCCGACGCCTCGCTGCCTTTTCCTGCGTCTTGGCGTTGGCAACGTTCCTTTGCTCTCAGGGGTGGGGACAGCGGCTGGCGCTGGCGGCGGCAGGGCTTCGCAGCCCCCGCCAGGCGGTGACCCTGCTGGAGGAACGGCTGGAAACCGACTCTCTGATCGGTGCGCCGCCACCCCCCGCTCCCTTCGAGGGAATGGGGGATACCACCGCCCCCGACATCCCCGTGGCAGCCCCCCTTGTGGAGCTGCCGCCGATGACGATGATCGAGCCCCCGGCGAACAAGGGGGACGGTGGCCGCGTGGTGGAACGGACGATGAATACGGGGGATCGCGGCAAGGGGGTGGCCATCACCAACCGCAGTGGTACCGCTGTGGATATCGGCGCGGCGCTGAATCGGGCGCTCTCTCTACGCTGGGAGCAGACGGATCAACCCCAGGTGCTCATCCTACACACCCACACCACCGAGGGGTATATGACCTACGCCGCAGACTATTACAATGCGGAGGACCGCCACCGCACCCACGACCACACCCGCAACGTCTGCGCGGTGGGGGAGGCGTTGCGCCTGTCGCTGGCCGCCTACGGCATTGTGGCTATCCACGATACCACCGTCCACGACAGCCCCGTCTATTCGGGGGCTTATACCCGCTCTGCGGAAACGGCCAAGGCCTATCTGGAGCAGTACCCCTCGATCCGCGTCGTGTTGGACCTCCATCGGGATTCGGTAGAGGAGGGGGGCGCGCTGGTGCGCCCCACCGCCGTGGTGGAGGGTAAAAAGGCGGCCCAGATGATGCTCATCACGGGTGTGGTGTCCACCGAGGGGTTGCCTCACCCGCGGTGGGAGCAGAATTTGACGCTGACCGCCCATTGGCAGGCGGCGCTGGACGGGGTGAGCCCCGATCTGATGCGCCCGCTGAATCTCACCGCCAGCCGCTACAATCAACATCTTTCCCCCGGCTGGGTGCTGGTGGAGGTAGGGGCCGAGGGCAACACCATTGAGGAGGCGGTGTATTCCGCCCAAATTTTAGGGCGCACGTTGGCGGAGCTACTCGGTTGACAACGGGGATGAAATTGGGTAAAATGAGGACAATGCAGTAAATTAGCCATGAGAAATTAGCAATGAGAAATGAATGAAAGTTCTGCACAACCGTAGACAGTGCGATCATTCCTCATTCCTCATTTCTCCTTCCTCATTTTCTCGGAGGTGCCCTATGTCACACGTGATCGCCGCCATTTCCACCCCTGCCGGTGCGGCAGGGCTTGGTGTGGTGCGCCTGTCCGGCGACGATGCCGTCGCCGTAGCCGCCCGTCTGTTCCGCCCTGCGGATTCTGCCCGTCCCTTGTCCGCCCTTAGGGGCTATACCGCCGCCTACGGTCACGTGTATGATGCCGACGGCGACGTGGACGATTGCGTGGCGCTGGTGTTTCGCGCCCCCCACAGCTATACGGGGGAGGACGTGGTGGAGCTGTCCTGCCACGGCGGACGCTATATTCTCCAAAGGGTGCTCCGCGCCTGCTTCGCAGCCGGCGCAAGGCCCGCCGCCGCAGGCGAATTCACCCGCCGCGCCTTTCTGAACGGCAAGATGGATCTGACCGGCGCCGAGAGCGTGATGGACCTCATCGCCGCCGAAGGAAACCTGGCGGCGCGTACCGCGCTGGCGGCCCGTGAGGGCGGCATTTTTCGCCGTCTGCAGGCCGTCAAGGAAGATCTGCTGGCGGTGGCGGCGCAGTTTGCCGCCTACATCGACTATCCCGACGAGGACATTCCCGAGTTGGAGCCCCCCGTTTTGGGGGACACGATTCACCGTTCCATCGAGGCGATGGAACAGCTGCTGTCCACCTACGACGCAGGGCGGATTCTCCGCGAGGGCATCGACACCGCCATTGTGGGCCGCCCCAACGTGGGCAAGTCCACCCTAATGAATTTGCTCGCAGGGTGCGAGCGGAGCATCGTCACCGATATTGCCGGCACCACCCGCGACGTGGTGGAGGAGACGGTGCGGCTGGGGGATGTCACCCTGCGGCTGGCGGATACCGCCGGCCTGCGGGATACCGCCGACACGGTGGAGTCGGTGGGCGTCACCCGCGCCCGTGCCCGTATGGAGCAGGCGGCGCTGGTGCTGGCCGTCTTTGACGGCAGTGAGCCGTTGGCAGAGGAAGACAAGGCGTTGGCAAGCCGCTTGAAGGATCGGGCCGCCATCGCCATCATCAACAAGGCGGATAAACCCCTTGCCATCGACACCGCTTGGATTGGGGCGCAGTTTGCCCACACCGTGACCCTCTCCGCCAAGGAGGACAGCGGCGTGGGAGCCCTCGTCGCGGCGGTGGCTGAGGTCACAGGCGTGCGGCGGCTGGATGCCGCCCAGCCCGTGCTGTCCACCGAGCGTCAGCGGCAGTGCGCCGCCGATTGCCTCGCTTGCCTCAAGGAGGCGCAGACCGCCCTCGCCATCGGCCTGACCCCCGACGCGGTGTCGGTGAGCGTGGACGGTGCCATCAACGCCCTGCTGGAATTGACGGGTGAGCGCGCCACCGAAGCGGTGGTGGAGCAGGTGTTTGCCCGCTTCTGCGTGGGGAAGTAAACAACAAAAGGCTGTGCAAGCGAGTGCTTGCACAGCCTTTTTCTCTTTTTACACGGTGATTTTCTCTTTTTTCTTACTGCGGATGAGGTGAGCAACCGCATAGAAGATGGCCATATACGCCACAAACAGAGCGACCACCAACACGGGGTACCACAGCGGACTACCGCCCACCAGATTATAGGCGATGTCGTAGGGGGTGCCGTCACCCGCCATCAGGAACATATAGTTGTAGTCCAGCAGGTGGTTGACGCCGTAGGCCACCCCACAGAAGCCGAACAGCAGCGCCAGACAGGGAAGCACGTTTTGCTTTTTCAGCCTCGCCAGGCCCACGATCATCACGTACAGCGAGGTGAAGCCCGAAATGGAATGGGTGAAACCACTGACCATATTGTCAAAGCCCAGCACGGGATAGGCGCTATAGTTCTGCGCCGCGCCGACGGTGCCGGCCACCGCGCCCAATATGCCGAACAGGGCCACAAAATCCGCGCCCACCTCCCGCAGGCGCCCCTTGGTAAAGGCGGCCAATGGAATGGCGATGAGCATGATGCTGCACAGGAACAGGGGCAGATTGTAGAGGATGCCGTCGTACCACGGATCGCCGCTCACGTGGCTGTTGTAGCAGGCGATGCCGATCTTGATGAGCTCCAGCCCATCGATGAGGAGGGCGGACCGGATCATCACACGGTTTTGGGTGCCAAAATCCCGCTTTTTATTTCGCAGACCCAGCCATACCGCCAGTGCCACCATCGCCACCAGCAGGGAGCCCACAAAGGTCAGGTGCTGCCAGGAATAGGCGCCCGATGGCTCGCGGATGTAGCCGCCGATGCCGAAATACTCTTTGATGATACCCATGTTGCTTTCCTCCTCGTGAAAATGCACATCGTTGAAACGAGTATAGCACACGCCGTCGAAAAAGGCAAGGGGGGACCCTTTCAAGACAAAAGAAGCCGTTGCCCGCAGGGGCAACGGCTTCACCGTCATACGGTGGCTTTTTCTTTGGCTCGCTGATACAATATCTCGGTGGCGAAGGCCAGCTTGGTGATCACGTCGGTGCGGGTGAGGGGATAGCAATAGAAGGAGTCGTTCTCGGTGGAGATGTCCAGGCAATCCTCGGGGCGGATGTAACAGTAATCGTACTCGATGTGCAGGGCGTTCTGCTGAATGGGCTGGCGCTGGATGCGGTAGTCCTCGCCGCGATAGTGCCCTTCCAGCACCCATCCCTCTTCGATGGTGTGGCGGATTTTACCCTTACCCAGTTTCTCAAATTTCCAGCAGCGGGGCATGGAGAATACCTCCACCTCGTCCTCAAAGGAGTAGGTGCCGGCCGCAATCTGGGCCTCCACCTGATCCCGCTCCCACATAAACCAATCGGGCACGTGGGAGAATTCGGTTTCTCCCGTCAACGCCTCCAGCTCGCCGGTCTCTTTGAGTTGCCAGCGCTTGCCGCAGTGGCGGCAATAGATCTGGGTGCCCTCGGAGGCCATCTCGTGCTCCACGCCGCAGGCAGGGCACTGGTACAGCACCTTGTGCAGGCCCTCGGCGCGGAAGGGCTCGGTGATGAGGATGCCGTTATCCTTTTGGTACTGATACTCGTCGTACCACAGCCCCTCCCGCAGGGCGGCGTTGATCTCGCTCACCGACATGGATTTCACCTGCTCGGCGGTGAGGATCTGGGTCATGGTGGTGTGCAGGGGCACCTTGCGCTTTCTGCGGAAGTCCCAGAAGGGGGAGTGGAGGTGGTTGCCGTGGTGCACCACAGCCACCACCGGCACCTTGTTCATCTTCACCAGCTTGCCCAGAGAGTCGGGCATAAAGCTGAGGATGCCGCAGGGGGAATAACGGGCCTCGGGGTACATGGACAGCACGTCCCCTCTTTTCAGCACCTTGTTGATGGATTTGACTAAGTGGAGGTCCATGGTGTATTTGCGGGTGCCGATGGAGCCGATGAGCTCCATCAGCCAGGGGCGGCGATAGTAGCCGTCGATGCTCACCACGTTGTTGACGCGGTGGGGCAGGGTGCCCATGGCGGCCAACTTAAAATCCACAAAATACATGTGGTTGCTCAGCAGCATGTAGGGGGGCTTGAGGCCCTCCATATTTATCTTTTCCACTTTCCACGGCACCTTGGGCAGGGTCAGGCGGGACAGCAGCCAGATCAGATAGACGATGATCTTGGGCTGACGGATGGGATAGTGGGCCAGATTGTAGCGTTTTTTGTTTTTGTAATTGACGTCGATATTCATTGGCATCTCGCTCCTTTTGGTTGGTGTGGGATGTCGCTTTCTGTCCCATTGTAACCGAACACCATCGAAAAAGCAAGAACTTTTCATTTCCAGTGGGTTTTCACGGGCCTTACCGTGGGGTTTTGACTTGATTTGTTCACATTTTCGGGGTATAGTAAGGGGAGAGATTGTTCCCGAGGTGAGGATATGTTGACGGTTTTTATTATTTTGTTTGTGTTGCTTCTGCTGATTCTTGGCGGCGCCTACGTTTGCTTTTATCTGGCGTTTTACTCCCCCGATCGTAAGGCGGTGTTCACCGATGAGGACCGCTTTCCACCCGGCAAGATCTACGAGCCCTACCACCCTCGTATGCGTCAGTGGGCGGCCCAGGTGGACGCCATGGAGTACGAGGCGTTGACCGTCACCTCCTGCGACGGGCTCACCCTGCGGGCTAAATATTACGAATTTGCTCCCGACTCCCCCGTGGAGATTCTGTTCCACGGCTACCGCGGCTTGGCGGAGCGGGATCTCTGCGGCGCGGTGCAGCGCTGCTTCTCGGTGGGGCACAGCGCCATTCTGGTGGATCAGCGGGCCGGAGGCCGCAGCGACGGCCACGTCATTACCTTCGGTGTCAGGGAGAGCGAGGACGCCCTCCTGTGGGTGGAGGCGGTGGCACAGCGCTTTGGCGCAGAACGCGCCATCGTGTTGGCGGGTGTGTCCATGGGCGCCACCACCGTGATGCTGGCGGCGGGCAAAGACCTGCCCCAAAACGTGGTGGGCGTGCTGGCGGACTGTGGTTATACCACTGCCCCCGCCATCATCAAAAAGGTGATCCGGCAGATGCATCTGCCTGCCGACCTGCTGTATCCGCTGGTGCGGCTGGGGGCTCTGCTGTATGGCGGGTTTGATCCCAACGACGCCGATTGCCCCGCGGCGTTGGCGCGGGCTACCGTCCCCGTCATCTTGTTCCACGGCGAGGCGGACGATTTCGTCCCCTGCGCGATGAGCCGCGAGAACTACGCCGCCTGCGCATCCCCCAAGCGGCTGGTGACCACCCCCGGCGCGGGCCACGGTCTGTGCTACCCGGCCGACGAGGAGGGCTACGTGGCCGCCGTGCGAGAATTCGACGCACAATATTGGAGAAAGTAACCGTCCCAACCATACAAAAGGAGGAATTCTCGTGGCAAAAAAATCTAAGGAAGTGGAGGCGCTGTTGCGCGAGCGCTTTGGCAAGGATAGTCTGATTGCGCTGGCTACCGCAGTGGAGAACGTTCCGTCTGTGCGTCAGGTGGATGCCTTTTATGAGGATGGTGCGTTTTACGTGCTCACCTACGGCCTTTCCGCCAAGATGAAGCAAATCGAGGCGAATGCGCAGGTGGCGGTGTGCGGCGAATGGTTTACAGCCCACGCCACAGGGTCGTCTTTGGGTTGGTTTGGTGCGGCGGAAAACGCCCCCATTGCCCAAAAAATGAGGGCGGTGTTTGCGGCGTGGATTGATAATGGACACACCGACCTACAAGACCCCAACACCTGTATTCTACGCCTTCAATTGACCGATGGCGTGCTGTGGTCCCACGGCGTTTGCTACGAGATTGATTTTACTTAAACAGCAAAAAAGCCGCTCTGTTCATCTTGAACAGAGCGGCTTTTCTTACGTTTTTATGTACATTCGGTGATCGCCAGAGGCGTCTTGATGGCGTTGTTGACAGACTCCGCAATTTCGTCGAAGTGATCGGCGATCTCAGCGGGACGATAGGTGGTGGAGCGGGCGTCGGCCCCGGTAAAGAAGCAGAACCAGGTGAGGGAGGCGGTGTAATCGCCGTAGCTGTCCTTCAGATGGTAGCCGTCGGCGGTAAGGGTATCTCCCAGGGTGGAGGTGCGCAGGTTCTGAATGGAGGTGCCGCTGGGGATGATGCCCAGGAAATCGGGGTTGTTCACGATCCGCTCATTGGTGGCGCGGACGATGCTCTTGTACATACGAGCCTGATCCTTGTTGTAATAGCCGAAATCGTTGTGGGTGGAGTTTTGCTGATAGGCCCAGGTCATCTGCCAATACATCTTGGCGTCGCCGATCTGGGGACGGATGAGATCCACCAGCGCGTCCAGATTCTCATAGCTGATGCCGCGACCGGAGTGACCGCTTACCTGCTGCAGGGTGACGATGTCCCAATCGGTGAGGGCAAAGGCGGTAGAGGCCTTGTACTCGGGGGTGACGGTCCAATTGCCGTCGGTGGTCTCGTAGTATTCGTACTTGGCGCGGTCCAGACGGACGTTGTCGTAGTGGCTGTCCAGCGAGCCACCGCCGATATAGAGGATGCCCAGACGGATGTCCTTGCAGCCGGCAGCCTTGAGCATGGGGAACAGGTGGTTCTTCATAGCGTCAACAGAGAAGCTGTTGCCCACCGCCAGCAGATAGAAGCGCTCGGGGACGTTGCCTTTGTCAATGGCGGGTGCGGCGGTGGTGGTGGGCACCTTGGTGGTGCTGGTGGTGGTGGGCGCCTTGGTGGCCGAGGTGGTAGGCTTGTCGGTGGGCTTGGTGGTGGGCGCCGCAGTAGAGGGGGCCTGAGTCTCGGTGGTGGTGGGTGCCTCGGTGGTGGTGGTGCCCTCCGCCTCGGTGGTGGTGCCCTCCGCTTCGGTGGTGGTCGTGGTGGTTTCCTCTGCGGTGGTCGTGGTGGCGTCGCCACCCTTGTCGGTGTCGGCGGGCTTCTCGGCGCCGCAGGCGCACAGGGCGCAGACCATCAGCATCGCCAGCAGAAATACCAGAAAACGTTTCATCTTGTTGTTCCTCCTCATAAAATCCATAGGGAATGTGTTCAGTATAGCACAGCAGAAACTGAAAATCAAGCCGCTTTAATACTTGGATTCGGTGACCTCGTAAGGTTTTTTCACCGCGTTGTCCACCGCCTCGGCGATCTCGTGGAAGTGGTCGCCCACGGAGGAGGGGCAGTAGAACATGGAGTAGGCGCTCTCCCCCGTAAAGGTGCAGTACCGGGTGAGGGAGGCGGTGTAATCGCCGTAGGCATTCTCTAGATGGTAGCCGTCGGCGGTGAGGGTGTCGCCCAGAGAGGAGGTGCGCAGATTCTGCACGGCGGTGCCGGTGGGGATGATGCCGTCAAAGTCGGGGTTGCCTACGATCTTCTCCTTCACGGTGCTGACGATGGCGTTGTACATCTTCATCTGGTCCTTGCCGTATTTGGCAAAGTCGCCGTGGTTGCTGTCCCCTTGGTACGCCCAGGTCATCTGCCAATAGATCTTGGCATCGCCGCTTTTTTGCTTGATCAGCTTCATCAGCGCGTCCAGATTGCCGTAGGAGGAGGAGACGCCGGAGTAGCCGCTGACCTGCTGGACGGTGACGAAATCCCAGTCGTCGGCGGCAAAGGCATCGGCGGCCTTGTAGTTGTCGGTGTTCACCCACTTGCCGGAGGTGTTCTCCTGATATTGGTAGGAGGCACTGTTATCCTTGATGTAACTATAGTGCTGGTCGATGGAGCAGCCGCCCACGTGCAGGATACCCAGGCGGATCTCGTCGTAGCCGGAGGCCGCCAGCATCTCGTACAGATGGTTGCGCATAGCATCCATAGCGAAGCTGTTGCCCACCGCCAGAATCTTGATGGACTTAAATTCGCCGTCGCCATTGGCGGCGGGGGTGATGTCGTTGGGGATGTCCATGGCATTGGTCACCGCCTCGATGATCTCGTCAATGTGATCCTTGACCGCGGCGGGACGGTAGCTGACGGTGTCGGCGCTCTCCCCCATCAGGGAGCAGTACCAGGTGAGGGCGGCGGCATAGTCGCCGTAGGTGTCTGTCAGGTGCTTGCCGTCGGTGGTCAAGGTATCCTTCAGCGAGGAGGTGCGCAGGTTCTGGATGGTGGTACCGGTGGGGATCAGCGCCCACACGTTGGGGTCCACCATCACCTGCTGCAGGGTGGTGTTGATGATGGAGTGGTACATCATCTGCTGGTTGTAGCCGTAGTCGGCCATCAGCTCGGTGGCCTTGCTCTGCTGGAAAGCCCAGGTCATGTGCCAGTAGACGGTGGCCTCGCCGCACTGCTTCTTAATGAGGGAGGTCAGCTCCTTCAACTTGCCGAAGGTGGCGGGCTTGCCGCTGTCGGCGCCTGCCTGCTGCAGCACCACGTAGTCCCATTCGGCGGCCTTGAAGGCCTTGGAGGGGGCAATCTTGCTCTCCTTGGTCCACTTGCCGCCGGTGTTCTGGCGGAACTCGTAGGCGGCCTTGTCGGATTTCACATTGGTGTGGTGGGTGTCCAGATTGCTCTTGTCCGCGTAGAGAATACCCAGATGCACCTTGTTGTAGCCCGCGGACTTGAAGATGTCGTACAGGTGCTTTTCCATGGCATCCACGGCAAAGCCGTCGCCGATGGCCAGGATGCGGATGGCGTCACCCTCGTCCTCGCCGCCGCCCGTGGTGGTTGTGGCGGTGGTGGGCTTTTTGGTGACGGTGGTTTTATCGGTGGGGTGTGAGGTTGCTGTGGTGCTACCATCGCCCTCGGTGGCAGAGGTGGTGGTCTCCTCGCCTTCGGTGGCGGTTGTGGTGGTGCTCTCACCCTCGGTGGTGGTTGTGGTGGTGGCGGCGGTGGAGTTGGGGGTGGGGCCGTTTTTGCCCGGTTTGGCGCCGCAGGCGCACAATCCGCACACCAGCAGCAGGGTCAGCAATAAGCAAAGAATCCGTCTCATTTTGATATCCTCCTTGATTAAGGTTGGGTCGTATACTTGGATTGGGTGACCTTCTGGGGGTTCTTGATGGCGTTGTCCACCGCTTCCTGGATGGCGGTCCACTCTGCGTCGGAATAAGAGGTCTTGTAGTGGATGTCGGCGGCCTCCACCCCGGTGAAGTAGCTCACCCAGGTCAAGGCGGCGGCCAGGTCGCCCTTGTCGTTGAGGTGATAGCCGTCGTTGCTGCCCTCGGCGTTGAAGGTGTCGCCCATCCAGGTGGTACGGGCGTTCTGAATGGTGGTGTTGCAGGGGATGACGCCCAAAATCTTCTTGTTGGGCAGAATGTTCTTGTTGGTGGCGTCGATAAAGGCCTGATACAGGGACAGCTGGTCGTGGCCGCCGGAGTAGTGGTAGAGATAGCAGTCCGCCCGCCAGGTCCAGGTCAGGTGGTAGTAGAATTTGACGTCGGTGTTGGGGCCGTGGGGGTTGTCGGTGCTGGCCAGCAGGCTCTGCACCTTATCCACCAGCTGGTTGAAGTGGACGTAATCGCTGTCAATGGTCTTGTTACAGCCCCATTGGCAGGCGTAGCTCACGTCGTGGCCGTAGTCGGGGTCGGGCTGGAAGGTGACGATGTCCCAATCCTCGTCGTACAGGGCGGTGAGGGCGTCCACGTTCTGCTGAACCTGCCACTCGCCGTTGGTGTTTTTTCCATACTGCTCGTATGCGGCGCGGCCCTCGTTGATGTAGTGCCAGTGCTGCTCCAGATTGCAGCTGGGATAGTACAGATAGCCGATGGTGACGTTGTAGCCCGCGGCGTCAAACAGATCCCACATATAGGTCTTCATGGCATCCAGCGAGAAGCTGTGGCCGATGGAGAGGATGCGCAGATCCTTATACTCGCCGCTGCCTGCAGCGGTGGGGGTCACCACGTTGGGGGCGTTCATCGCGTTGTCCGCCGCCTCCGCTAATTCGGCAAAGTGCGTCTTAATCTTGTCGGGGCGGTAGGCTACATCGGTGGCACTCTCGCCCGTCAGGGCACAATACCAGGTCAGGGCGGCGGCGTAGCTGCCGTAGTCGGAGGTCAGCCGCACGCCGTCGGAGGTCAGCTCGTCCCGCAGCGCGGAGGTGCGCAGATTCTGGATGGTGGTACCGGTGGGGATGATACCCATAATGTGGTTGTCCTGCATCACCTGCTTGATGGTGGTGGCCACCACCGTCTCGTACATCAGCCGCTCGTTGTGGCTGTATTTGTCAAAGCCGGTTTGCTTGCTTTGGCGGCGGAAAGCCCAGGTCATATTCCAGTAGATCTCGGCGTCGCCGCAGTGTTTTTTGATCAGCTCGGTCATCTCGCCGCGCTTGGCGTAGGATTCGGGCAGACCCGCCTTGGCGGGGGATTGCTGGATGACGATGTAATCCCAATCCTCCAGCTTCAGCGTGTAGACGGGGGATACGTTGTCCTTGCCCGCCCACTGGGCGCGGGGATCGGTGTGCCAGTAGCTGTAGACGGCGCTGTCTTTCTTGATGGCGTCGCAGTGGAATTCCAGATCCTTGTCAAACACCAGCAACTGACCCACGTACACGTTGTAGCCGGCGCCCTTGAGCATTTCCTGCAGATGGTTCCACACGGAATCGCGTGCTTCGGCGCCGCCGATGGTCAGGATATTAATGGTCTTCTTTTCGCCGTCGTCTTTCTTGGTGGTGGAGGTGGGCTTTTTGGTGCCGGTGGTGGAGGGGGCTTTGGTTCCGATGGTGGTATCCTCCGCCTCGGTGGTGGTGCCCGCGCCTGCGGTGGCGGTCGTGGAGGTGGCGTCACCCTCGCTCTCGGTGGTGGGTGTGTCGGCGGCGGCGGTGGTATCGCCGCCCTTATCGGGCTTATCGTCCTTGGGGGCTTGTTTGCCGCAGGCGCACAGCCCGCACACCAGCAGCAGGGCTAACAATAGGCAAAAGATCCGTTTCATTTTTATCCTCCTTATTCTGGAAAATACACACCCACAGCATAGCACACCCCACCCAAAAAAGCAAGGCACAAAAAAACCGCTCTGTTCCTGCGAACAGAGCGGTTTTAAAGCAGCTTATTTAAGGAGCGGTCTTATACTTAGACTCGGTCACGGAATCCCACTTCTTGATGGCGTTGTCCACCGCTTCGGTGAAGGCGGTGTACTCGGCGTCGGAGTAGGGAGTCTTGATCTTGAAATCCTTGGGGGACTTGCCGGTGAAGTAGGCCACCCAGGTCATAGCGGCCACCAGATCGCCCTTGTCGTTGAGGTGATAGCCGTCCTTGTTGGGGTTGTACTCGCCGGGCATGTTGAAGGTGTCGCCCATCCAGGTGGTACGGGCGTTCTGGATGGAGGTGATGCAGGGGATGACACCCTCGATCTTGTTGTTGTTGACCACGTGCTGCTTGGTGGCGTTGATGAAGTTGTTGTACATCTTCATCTGGTCGTAGTCGGAGTAGGTGAAGCTCCACAGCTTGCAGTCGGTGGCGAAGGCCCAGGTCAGGTGATAGTGGAACTTCACGTCGCGGTTGGGGCCGTAGGGGTTTTCGGCGCTGACCAGATAATCTCTCACCGTGTTGACCAGGGTGTTGAAGTGCATATAGTCGCTGGTCAGCGTGCGGTTGCAGCCCAGGTTGCAATCGTAGCTGACGCCGGTGCCGTAGTCGGGGGAGGGCTGGAAGGTGACGATATCCCAATCGTCATCCCACAGGGCGTCGGTAACGCAGGCGTTGTTCTTCACCACCCAGGTGCCGTTGTTGTTGTAGCCGTACTCCTGATAGCTGGCGGAGTTATCCTTGACGTAGTGATACTGACGCTCCAGAGAGCAGCCGGGGTAGAACAGATAGGCGATGGTGGTGTTGTAGCCGGCAGCCTCAAACAGATCCCACATGTAGGTGACCATAGCGTCCTTGGAGAAGGAGTGGCCGATGGACAGAATTTTGATCACGGGACGGCCGTCGTCCGGCTCGGTGGGACGGGTGGGCTTGGTGGCGGAGGTGGGCAATGTGGGGATAAAGCCGGTGATGGGAGGCTTCTTAGTGGCAGAGGTGGTGGGAGCCTTGGTGGTGGTGGGCTTCGCGGTGGTGGGAGCCTTGGTGTCGGTGGGCTTCGCGGTGGTGCCCTCCGCCTCGGTAGCAGAGGTGGTACCCTCGGCCTCGGTACCGGTGGTGGTAGCGGGAGCCTCGGTCTCGGTGGTGGTACCCTCGGCCTCGGTGGTCGTGGTGGTGCCCTCGGCCTCCGTAGTAGTGGTGGCGGTGGTGTCGCCGCCCTTGTCGGTGTTGTCATCCTTGGGGGCTTCCTTGCCGCATGCGCACAGAGCGCAGAGCATCACAACAGCCAGCAGCAATGCCAGAAAACGTTTCATTATACAATTCCTCCTCTATTCATTCAATGGGAACATAGGCAGTATACCATAGACTTTACAAAATTGCAAGGCAAAAAAAGCCGCCCCGTTCCGAAGAACAGGGCGGCTCCGTTCGCCTATGTTACCGAAGCATCAGGGCTCGGTCTTGTAGCTGGACTCGGTCACCTTATCGGGGGTCTTGATGGCGTTGTTGACAGCCTCGGCGATGGCGGCGTACTCGTCGTCGGAGTACTTGGTGCTGATCTTGAAGCTGTTGGCGTCCTTGCCGGTGAAGTAGGCAACCCAGGTCATGGCGGCCACCAGATCGCCCTTGTCGTTCAGGTGATAGCCGTCGCCCTGCGTACCGGGCACCACGGGCTCGTTGAAGGTGTCGCCCATCCAGGAGGTGCGGGCATTCTGCACAGAGGTGATGCAGGGGATGTAGCCCAGAATCTGCTTATTGGGCAGGACGTAATCCTTGGTGGCCTTCAGGAAGTCGTTGTACATGGTCATCTGGTCGAAGTTGGAGTACATATAGCTCCACAGTTCGCAATCTTCAGAGAAAGCCCAGGTCAGGTGATAGTAGAACTTCACGTCGGTGTTGGGGCCGCTCTTGTTGTCGTCGCTGGCCAGATAGCCCTTCACCAGGTTGACGGTCTCGTTGAAGTGGACGTAGTCGTTGGTGATGGTCTTGTTGCAGCCCCAATCGCACTTGTAGCTCTTGCCCTGACCGTAGTCGGGGGAGGGCTGGAAGGTGACGATATCCCAATCCTCGTCCCACAGGGCATCGGTGACGCGGGAGGTACCCTTGTTCTTCCAGGTGCCGTCGACACACTTGTTATACTGCTGATAGGCTCTCTTGTCTTCCTTGATGTAGTGGTAGTGACGCTCCAGAGCGCAGCCGGGGTAGTAGAGATAGGCGATGGTGGCGTTGTAGCCGGCAGCCTGGAACAGCTCGGGCATATAGGTCTTCATCGCGTCCACGGAGAAGGAGTGGCCGATGGACAGAATCTTGATGGTGGGACGGGTGTCGATGGGCTCGGTGGTGGTAGTCGTGGTGGTGGTAGGCTTCTTGGTGGTAGAGGTGGTGGGTTTCTCGGTGGAGGTGGGTACAGGGGGAATGTAGCCGGTGGCAGGCTTCTTGGTGCCGGTGGTGGTGGCGGGAGCCTCGGTCTTGGTCGGCTTCTTATCTGCGGTGGTGGTGGGGGCTTTGGTGCCCTCGGTGGTGGGGGCCTCGGTCTCGGTACCGGTGGTGGTAGCAGGGGCCTCAGTTTCGGTGGTGGTACCCTCCGCCTCGGTGGTCGTGGTGGTGCCCTCAGTCTCGGTGGTGGTCGTGGTGATGGTGGTCGTGGTGTTCTCGCCCTTGTCGGCGTTGTCGTCGGCGGGCTTCTGGGCGCCGCAGGCGCACAGGCCGAACATCATGGTCACGGCCAGCAGAAATGCTACGGTTCTTTTCATTACGGTTTCCTCCTTACATTTTCACAAACGGTTTGTCGGGATCAATCCCAGGACAACTGCCCGTCGTTGAACAGGTTGTCGTCCAACGCGGTGGTGGTCGTGGTGGGAGCTTCGGTGGTGCTTGCGCCCTTATTATTCTTGTCGGCGTCCTTGTTGCCGCAGGCGCACAGGGCAAAGGCCAGAGCCAAGGCCAGCACCAAGCAGAGTATACGCTTGGTCAGCTTCATAGCGAATTCTCCTTTCTTATCATAGGATTGCTTCCCTATCATAACGGAATAGGAAGAAAAAGTCAAGCGTAGGAGCCGTTTTATATCTTTTCTTCGCGGAACCCATCCGGCCACAGGGTCAGCAGGGTGTCAAACCCCGCCTTTTTGGCCATCTCCACCGCCAGGGGGAAGGCGCAGTCGATGGTGTCGACGGCGTGGGTGTCCGCGCCGAGGATGATCCTGCCGCCCATCTCCCGCAGTCCGCGGAGGAGGAAATCGGCGGGATAGGGAATCTCCCGCCACTTTCGGCTGATGGCGCCGGTGTTGATCTCCACCACGGGGGTCACCGCTACCACCTGCTCCAGCGCCTCCAGCGCCATACGGCGGTAGGCGGGGTTCTTCTCGTCGATGACCGAGAACTTGGTCAGTACGTCAAAGTGCCCCACGATGGTGGGTTTTGTCCGCTTCACGTGGGCGACCAGCTCGTCAAAATAATCCTTGGCAAACACCAGCTGGTCACCGCCGCACTCTCGTTCGATGCATTCTCGCTGCAGGCTCTCGGCGTGGTCGATGCCGTAGAATCGGTCTTCGTACACCAGCTCGTGGACCGATCCGAGGAAATAGTCCACCTGCTCAGTGATGGCGGGGTCGGAGTGGGAGTCCAGCTCGATGCCACGCATAATCGCGATCTGGCCCGCGTATTTCTCCTGCAGACGGGAGAGCTCTGCCAGATAGGCGGGATAATCCGCTACCCGCATACAGTAATCCTGATAGGGGGAATCGCTGTGATCGGTAAAGCCGATGCAGGGCATTCCCAAACGGATGGCGGCCTGCACCATCTCCTCCATGGTGTTTTTGCCGTCGGAGAAGGTGGTGTGGCTGTGATAACCGCAATAGTTCATCGTTCAACACCTCTTTCGCATCAATGTATGCGCCTATTTTAGCACAGTTTCCCATCCTGCGCAACGGAAAAACGAAAAACGGGCGCTAAAAAAGAACGCCTCTCTCCGTCCGATGGCGGAGAGAGGCAACGCTTATTCGTACAGCGGGATGGTGATGCTGCGGGTGTCGGTGGTGGGGTTGGGGCCGATGAGATAGGACACGGTCACCGTTTTCTTGTCGGTGTGCAGCCTGCCGTTGGCAATGGAGTAATCGCCATCGGTGTAGACGTTTGCCAGCGGATACTCCTTGTAGTAGGCTTTCTTATCGAACAGGTCCTGCACGATGATAGCGGTGTCGTCGGCATTGCAGTAGGCCACGCGGACACCGTCGGTGTCGATGGCGCCGTGGAAGGCATCGGAGATGCGTCCGTTTTTCTCGTCGCAATAGACGGTCTCACCGACGGTATAGCCCTGCTCATTGGATTTGAAATACACCAGCGTGAGGCTGTCGTTGGCAGGCATTTTGACAGGCTCCATCGGCAGCTTGTCTTTTTTGAGGAGCAGCTCGTTTTTGGCGTCGTAGATGGCATAGCTGTAGGTGTCGCCGCTTTTATACAGCTGATACCGCAGCTTGCTGCCGGAGGTGCCCGCGTTGGTGGCGCCGTGGTTGTGGCCGTCGCCTTCGTAGTGACCGCCGCTGTTGGCGGAGGAGTGCTCGTTGGCGTGGTTATGGCCGGCGTGGGGATCGCTGCCCGCCTGAGACAGGGCGGCGCGGGATACCACGGCAAGGCCGATCAATAAAGCAGCGGCCAGCAGCACGCACAAGAGGGCGGTGCGTTGCTTGCGGGTGATGCGGCGGCGCTTGGTGCTCTTTTTCTTTTCATAGGGGTTGACGGTCTTCTTCATATTCATTCTCCTTGTCGGCTGTTGTCATTCCTTATTATAGTCTACATTTTGCAAAAAGGCAAGTTTTTTGTTGATTTTGCTTGCGGGATAGGTTATGATATAGGATGTCTGTTGTATTTATTATTATATATCCTTTATATATAGCGCAAACGATACGAGGAGGTGTTTGCGTTGCCGGCTTTTTTTAATTCCCGAGATCTACAATATCGCGCTCCCTTCGGGGCGGTGGCGGAGAATACCGTTGTCACCTTGCGGGTGTGTATGCCCCGCGATTGGGGTTGCCACGGCGTGGCGCTTTTTGTCGTGCGCGATGGCCAATTGGCACAAGAGTATTCTTGCCGTTGGGACGGGATGAACGGCGACAGCCACGAGTGGTGGCGTGTGGAGTTTACTCCCTCCGAGGCGGGCATTTACTGGTACGCTTTCCATCTGGAGGTGGCGCTGGGCAGCGGTTGGCTGGTGCGCCAAGCTGATGGAACAGCCGCCTATTCTCCCAATGTGGATGGTCCCCGCTGGCAGCTCACCTGCTACGAGGCAGGGTTCACTACCCCTGATTGGCTGGCTGGCGGCATCCTCTACCAGATTTTCCCCGATCGCTTTGCTTTTTCGGGTGAGCCTAAGGAGGGGGTGCCCTCCGATCGGGTGATGCATACCGAGTGGGCGGAGCAGCCTGAGTGGCGCCCTGACCAAAACGGCCGCGTGTGGAACAATGATTTTTTCGGCGGTGATCTTAAAGGCATCGAGCAAAAACTGGATTACCTGCAGTCTTTGGGAGTCACCTGCATTTACCTTAATCCCATTTTCGAGTCCCATTCCAATCACCGCTACGACACGGCGGATTACAGTCGCATCGATCCTTTGCTGGGAGACGAGTCGGATTTCGCATCTCTCGCCGCTGCGGCTAAGGAGCGAGGCATCCGTGTGATGCTGGACGGCGTGTTCAGCCATACGGGGGCTGATAGCGTCTATTTTAATCGCGAGCGCCGCTATGCCGGCGCCGGCGCCCACAATTCTTTGGTTTCTCCCTATTCCGATTGGTATCATTTCCGCCGTTGGCCGAATGAGTACGATTCTTGGTGGGGTTTTGACACGCTCCCTGAGGTAGACGAGCTTTCTCCTGCTTTTATGCAGTACATCAACGGCGAGGGCGGCATTGTGTCCCGTTGGTTGGGGGCAGGCGCCTCCGGCTGGCGCCTGGACGTGGCGGACGAGCTGCCCGATGGTTTCCTGGATGCCCTGCGCCGACGGGTCAAAGCAACCGACCCCGACGCCCTTGTGTTGGGCGAGGTGTGGGAGGACGCTTCCACAAAGGAGAGCTACGGCCATCGCCGCCGCTATCTGCTGGGACGGCAGTTGGACAGCGTGATGAATTATCCCTTCCGCGACGCGATCCTTTGCTTTTTGCTGGGCGGCAGCGGCGATGGGTTTATTCGTGATGTGTGGACCGTGGTGGAGAATTATCCCCCACAGACTTTGCGTTTGTTGATGAATCACATCGGCACCCACGATACCGAGCGCGCCCTCACTCTGCTTGGTGGCGAACCCTCTTGTGGCCGCGGTCGCGCTTGGCAGGCGCAGCAGCGCCTCGGTGATGAGGATCGCGCTTTGGCTCTGCGCCGTCTGCGGCTGGCGACTCTGTTGCAGTTTGCTCTCCCCGGTGTGCCCTGCATCTATTACGGTGATGAGGTGGGCATGGAGGGTTACCGCGACCCCTTTAATCGGGGCACCTATCCCTGGGGCGGTGAGGACACCGACCTGCTGGCATGGTATCGTCGCTTGGGCGCCTGCCGTCGCGAGGCGCCTGCGTTGGCGGAGGGAGCGTTTTGCCCTGTTCCGACCACGGGGAGTGTGGCTTGTTTTGTCCGCCGTCGCGGCGAGGACGCGCTGCTCTGCGCCGTTAATCGCGGAAGTGCCGAGAGCCGTGTTGACCTGCCTTTTGATTTTGTGGGCGCCCGCATTTGTGTGGGTGACGGCAGGGTGGAGGGGCACACGCTGGTGCTCCCGCCTCTCAGCGGCGTTTGGATGCGTTTGTGAATACTGTACAAAAAGAGCCACCTTGCTTGCGGGTGGCTCTTTCTGCACCCTAAATCTTGTGGATAAAACGGCACAAAAAACACTACATTTTGGGGCGAAAAATTCCTCAAAAAAAGTACGTAAAAATCGCAAAAAAGGTGTTGACAAACCCCTTGCGTTGTGGTATTATAGCAACACCGCGTAAAAAACGCGGCGGTTTTGCGAGCCTTTTCGCAGTGAGGACCTTGAAAATTAAACAGTGTAAGACAAGAACGAAAACACACACAATACCCGTTAATTCTTACTCAGTATGAGAAGAATCCGGAAACAAGAAATTGTTTTCA